>DATBZH010000017.1:0-4314 GCA_036513255.1 Candidatus Sulfotelmatobacter sp.
GACCAAGGAGTCGGGTTCTTGGTGCCCTCGCCATGATCCCCGCCGCCAACGATCGATGTGCGCGCCGCGACCCGTCGGCCCAAGAAACCCGGCCCTCGGCCCGTTGGAAAACGAAAACTGAATTTAGTCACAGCCTCTAAGGGCGGAAACGTACTGCGTGGTTCGTCTGCTATTCTTAGCGACGTTGTTTCATTTCGGAAATGTATGCACTGTGAACCAGAAGCCGCAATCTTAGAAATCCATCGCCACAGGACCAGGGAAGAGATCCGTGAAATCTATCAGCAGCCTTTCCTTGAACTGATCTTTGAAGCGCAGCAGGTCCATCGCCAGCACCACCGGCCCGGTGAGGTACAGCTCTGCAAACTCCTCTCCATTAAGACCGGCGGATGTCCGGAAGACTGTGCCTACTGTCCGCAGAGCGCACACTATCAGACCGGTGTTGGCCGCCAGGACTTAATGCGGACTGAGGATGTCTTGCGGGCAGCGCAGCAAGCGAAACAGGAAGGCGCCACGCGCTTCTGCATGGGCGCAGCTTGGCGGCAAGTTCCGGAAGGAAAAGAATTCGAGACTGTGCTCGACATGGTTCGTCTGGTCGATGGTCTAGGGTTGGAAGTCTGCTGTACGCTCGGCATGCTCACCAGCAAGCAGGCCCTCCAGCTCAAGCAAGCTGGGCTCACCGCCTACAACCACAACCTGGATACCTCGCCGGAGTTGTACGGAAGCATTATTACGACGCGTGTTTACGAGGAGCGTTTACGGACCATCGCCAACGTGCGCCACGCAGGCATCACAGTCTGCTGCGGCGGTATCTTGGGCATGGGCGAGTCTGAAGAGGATCGCATTGAACTGCTCAAACAGCTTTCGAGTCTCGATCCCCACCCCGAAAGTGTTCCCATCAACATGTTGATGCGCGCCGAAGGCACACCCCTTGCAAACGCGGCGGATCTCGATCCTCTCATCATGGTGCGGACTATCGCTACCGCGCGCATCCTGATGCCTGCTTCCATGGTCCGGATCGCTGCTGGACGCAAGCACATGTCCCGCGAGGCGGTAACACTGTGTTTCCTGGCGGGCGCCAATTCAATTTTCACCGGCGACCGCTTGCTCACGACTCCCAATCCTGGAGCAGATGAGGATGCGGACCTGTTACGGGATCTGGGATTGAAGGCGATGAGCCGTGGCTGAAAATGTACGGCAGCGCCTTCACCATGAGTTGAACGAACTAGAGAAGCGGGCTCAGTTGCGCGCGCTCGCTACGCTCGAAGGCATCAACTTGTGCTCCAACGACTATTTGGGACTTTCCAACGATCCGCGCCTGAGACAGGCGCTTGAGAATGCGGTCGGGAGCGCGGCGGCAGTCGCCTCCACAGGCTCGCGTCTTCTCTCCGGAAACTCGCGGGACTGGGAAGAATTGGAGACCGATTTCGCGGAATTTGCCGGCACGGAGGCGGCCCTGTACTTCACCTCCGGCTATGCCGCAATCGTAGGGCTGTTAAGTTCGCTGCTGCAGCCTTCCGACATCGTGTTTTCCGACAGCCTCAATCACGCCAGCATCATCGACGGCATTCGTCTTTCTAGCGTCGGCAAAGTCATCTACGAGCATTGCGATCTTCATGCTTTGCGGGACAAATTGGAACAACACCGGAGCGGGCCGGGAGCGCGCATCATCGTTACGGAGAGCGTTTTCAGCATGGACGGAGATCAGGCGCCGTTATCCGGATTGCTGGAACTGGCAGAGGAATATGACGCGGAGCTGATTGTCGACGAAGCCCACGCGACGGGAGTATTCGGTCGCCATGGCCGTGGCCTTGCGGCGGAAGTCGGAATTGAAGATCAAGTGCTGGCTATTGTTCACCCCTGCGGCAAGGCTCTGGCAAGCTTGGGAGGCTTTGTCTGCTCAAGCCAGATACTTAAGCAATATTTGGTGAACCGTGCCCGCACTTTCATCTTCAGCACCGCTGCCCCACCTTATATGGCACATCAGATACGCGCGGCCATGCATCTGGTCTCGGCGGCGGATCCCGAACGTAGCCACTTGCAAGCCATACAAGAGCTAATTCGAGCCAAGCTGCGAGACGGCGGTCTGAATCTCGGACCCAGCAGTTCCCAGATTATTCCCGTAGTCGTGGGCAGCAACGAAGCCGCTTTGCACATTGCGAGGCAATTGCAGTCCCGCGGATTCGCAGTTCGGGCGATTCGCCCGCCAACGGTACCGCAGGGCACGTCACGGCTGCGCTTGTCACTAACCAGTAAGATCACCACGGCTCAGGCCTCCTACCTGGTCGATTCGATTCTGGAGTTGGTGGGAGCAATACGCCGATCTCCTATTCTTGCAGGCCATGCCTAGACGTTTTTTTGTGACCGGAACCGACACTAACGTCGGGAAGACCGTTCTCTCGGCGCTGCTTTGTGCTGCCTTGGACGCATTCTATTGGAAGCCAATCCAGACCGGCGCTTGTGAAGGAACGGATCGCCAGACGGTAACGCTGCTGGCGCAGATTCCTGAGAACAAATCTCTGCCAGAAACTTATTTGTTCGATCCGCCTGTATCGCCTCATCTGGCAGCACTACAGGCCGGCCAGGAAATCGATCTCGCGAAGATCTATCCGCCGCGCATTCCTGAAGCGGGCGCTCTTATCGTCGAGGGCGCTGGAGGCGTTATGGTACCGATCAATGCGAGCGAACTGATGACCGACCTGATCCGCCGGCTCGAATTGCCTGTACTCCTGGCCTCTCGCAGTACGCTGGGAACGATTAATCACACGCTGTTGTCTCTGGCCGCACTGCGGCAGGCAGGCACTCCTGTTGGTGGAGTTGTCATGCTTGGCCCGGAGAACAATGACAATCGGCGCGCCATCGAGAACTACGGTGACGTGCCGGTGATCGGCATCATCCCTCCCTTGAAAACGTTGAATCGGGATTCTCTGCTGGAGGTCTACCGTACTAAATTCGACCCGCAGGTCTTTCACACATGAGTGATTCTCTAAAAATATGGCATCCGTTTACCCAGCCAGCTCTTGACCCGCTTCCAATCTGCATTGACCACGCCGCCGGTGTGTATCTGCACACCAGCGACGGCCGGCGGCTGCTCGATGGGATCTCGTCCTGGTGGGTAAACATCCACGGACACTGCCATCCCGCAGTCGTTGCAGCAATTGCCGAGCAGGCGGCTCGCCTCGACCACGTTCTGCTCGCCGGATTTACTCACGATTCCATCGCCGAACTCTCTGTGGAACTCCGCAAAGTGCTCCCAGGAAATCTGGAATACGTATTCTTTTCCGACAATGGATCGACAGCCGTCGAAGTTGCCTTGAAAATGGCTGTCCAGTACTGGCAAAACACTGGACATCCCAACAAACAAGAGATCGTCGCGCTCGAGCACGGCTACCACGGGGATACCGTCGGAGCCATGTCGGTCAGCGCGGACTCCGGATTCACTGCTGCATTCGCGAGTCTTCGTTTTCCCGTACATCGCGTGCATTCCGCCTATTGCTATCGTTGCCCAGTCGGCAAGCAGCGCGCCACTTGCACTATAAACTGCGCTGACAAACTTGAACGGCTGCTGCAAGAAAAACACTCTGAAATCGCGACCGTGATTGTTGAACCTCTTCTGCAGGGGGCGGGAGGAATGATTGTTCATCCCGTCGAGTTCCTGCAGCGCGTCCGCCAGCTTTGCACGGAATACCGCGTGCTCCTCATTGCAGATGAAGTTCTTACGGGGTTCGGACGGTGCGGAAAGATGTTCGCCTGTGAATTGGCTTCTGTCGCTCCAGACCTGATGTGTCTTTCGAAAGGTTTGACAGGTGGATTCTTGCCCATGGGTGCGACCGCCAGCGCCGGTTTTGTGCACGAAGCCTTCGTCGGCAAGGATCTCAGCCGCACGTTTTTCCATGGGCACTCCTACACCGGGAACCCACTGTGTGCGGCTGCAGCCGTAGCCAGCCTCAAGATTTTTCAATCGGAGGCCGTCTTTGAACGCATCGCACAGATTGCGAGCGTCCACACGGAAAGGCTGGCATTGTTGAGGGGGCATCCACAGGTTGGCGATATCCGCCACGTCGGCACGGTGGGGGCGGTGGAGATCAAAGCGGACGATGCCGGGTACTTCTCCGAAATGCGCTCCCTCCTGTACCAGTTTTTCCTCGAAAGAGATATCCTGCTTCGTCCTCTCGGAAATGTGATTTACATCCTGCCGCCCTATGCGATCAGCCCAGCGCAACTGCACACAATTCACGACGCGGTGGCAGACGCGGTTGAGTTCATCAGCAATCGACTGCGGAGTAGGAATCTTGTTGTGACGCGATAGACGGCTAT
>DATBZH010000018.1:0-4221 GCA_036513255.1 Candidatus Sulfotelmatobacter sp.
CTCCGTAATCTCTATCACCGGACGATTGAAATCGCGAGTGATGCGCGTAACCATGTCATATAACGCCTGCGGCCAAATCTCCCATCCGAAGTCGGTTTTAGGACCTTGCTCGCCCCCCGCCATCTTAACGGGAAATAGCCATTCCTGGGTGTGAGACAGCCGTTCCAGCGTGCTGGGCGCGGACACAATGGTGCGGTAGTAGAGATTGATCCCGATGAAATCGAGCGGTGCTCGCATTTTGTCCAGATCGCCTGACTCGATCCTCATTACTGTTTCAGGAAGAAACGCCAGAGCCTCTGGATAGCGTCCGTTGAGCGCAGGTTCCAGGAACCACAAATTGGTCATGGCATGAGCGCGCTCGGCCGCCAGTTTGTCCTCTTCGGAGGTGGTTGCCGGCTCGCACGCTATCATACTCAATGCAGTTCCAACTCGCGCGGATGGACGCGTGGCTTTCAACGCCCGAAAACTGCTGCCCTGAGCCAGGTTCACGGTATGTGATGCGCGCAGGAAGTCGACGAGGCTCTTGTGTCCGGGAGCGTGGGTGCCTTCCAGATGCCCCAAATCGACAAATGCGCATGGTTCGTTGAACAGCATCCAGTCGGAAACGCGGTCGCCCAGCGCTTGGGCTACGAGTTCTACGTAATCTGCAAAGCGGGGTGCGGTGTCGCGATTGGGCCAGCCTCCAGCATCTTCCAAAGCTTGCGGAAGGTCCCAGTGGTAGAGCGTAATCATCGGCCGGATGCGGGCTTCCAGTAAAGCATCAACCAGGCGGCTGTAATAATCGATCCCCTTGGAATTCGCGGGGCCAGATCCTGAAGGCTGAACTCGCGGCCAGGAAATCGAAAAGCGGTGGCTGTTTAAATTCATCGCCCGCATCAGACGGATATCATCCCGCCAGCGATGATAGGAATCGCAGGCTACGTCTCCCGTGTCGCCATTGTTGATTTTGCCAGGAGTGTGCGCGAAGCGGTCCCAGATCGATTCGCCTTTGCCATCTTCGTTCCACGCACCTTCGATCTGGTATGCGGCGGTGGCCGTGCCCCAAAAAAAATTTTTGGGGAATTTTATTTCCGAGGAGTTGTCGAACTGGTTACGCGGGCTTGCCAGCGGCCGAACGCCCGCCGTGTGCGCGGCATTGGACGACACACTGCACGCGGAAAACAACCCGGCCGGGAGCGCGGCTGCCACGCTTGCGGCAAGAGCAGAACGCGCAAATTCACGGCGGGTCAGGCGCAAGGGGAATGAGGCTCCTCAATGAATGATACGGCGTGGTCGATCAATTGTGCTTGATGAACTTCCCGGTCGTCTGTCCGGTCAGGGAGTTGTACAGCGTTTCGAGAAACGTATCTTCATTCACGAAGTCTCCAGAATATTTCTTCCAAGGGGCGAGTAGCTTAGCCTGCTTCATCTGGTCGAGAGTCTTGCCCTCTTTCAACGCCTTCTGCACCGCATCGCGCGTTTCCTCCAGCATTCCAAGACAGGCTCGCACATCGTCGAGGTTCGAGACCGGGCCCTGCCCTGGGATCACCTTATCATCCGGTGGTAATTGCGATACGACTTGCTGCACGGCATCGATCATGCCATTGATGCTGCCGCCGCTCTCCACGTCGAGGAATGGGAAACCGTAGGCGACGAAATCGTCGCCCATGTGCGCCACGTTTGAGTGCGGAAAGCAAATGATGGAGTCGCCGTCAGTATGTCCGGCAGGGAAGTAGAGAGCGCGGATATCGTTGCCGCCGGTGTGATCGCCGTGGAAGTGCGTATTGATGATGAAACGGACGGGCCTATCAGTGATAGTTTTCAATGCATCTTCTCGGCTAACCGGGTGTACTGATCGATGACGATGACGATGCCGTCGTCGCCGACGGACGCTCCAATGTTTCCCGCACCGCCGCCTTCCAGCGTGTAAATGTTGCCAGCCACTTTCGTGACCTTCCGGTGAACTTTGCTGAAATCCTGGTCCTGGGCGCTGACCAAGCCGCCGGCTAGCACACAGGCAGCAAAGAGAATCCCCAATTTGCGAGTGTTGTTTCTCAGTTGCATTTTGACTTTGCCACGGGCTGACATTTTAAATCGGAATCGGAAAGCAGGCAGAGTGGATGATCTGGGCTAAGAAGAAGCGGTCCGCAGTGACGGGTTGCGAAGCATTAGGACCAGTTGCGCAGCAATCTTTCCAGGATGCCGGCAACGGCACTGAGTTGGGTCAGTTCGCTCGTGGTTAGGTTGCCGAGATGCTGCGCGAGGTACTCGACGCGGCGTTGGCGTCCCTGTTGAAGAAGGAGCGCGCCCTTGGCTGTAGCGAGGATATGCATACGGCGAGCGTCGCCGGAATCGCGAGTGATTTCTATAAGGTGGCTGCGCTTAAGTCCGGCGACCACGCGACTCATGGTGGGGGGTTTGACCTGCTCAGCTGCGGCGAGTTCACCGAGAGTCTTGGGACCGGCGAAGACCAGGACCGACAGGGCAGACAGTTGAGCTGGGCCCACTCCGGAGGCTGCGTCCTGCTTGCGCAACCGGCGCAGCAGGTGGATTGCAGCGGAATGAAGGCGATCCGCGGCCGCAATGGTTTCGTGCCGCGGAGCGATACTTTTCGACTTGACTTTTGCCATCGAATATAGTTAGCTATGCTAACTGATTTAGCTTAAGGAGGTCAAGAGGTGAGCGAAATTGCAGCGGCTATTGGAATCACCCGGCTCGGCCAGATTGCCATCAACGCAAAGGATGTAGAGCGCGCCACCGCTTTCTACCAGGATGTGCTGGGGCTCATGCTACTCTTCAAGGTGCCCCCGGGTTTGGCATTTTTTGATTGCGGCGGGGTGCGGCTGATGTTGGACCGGGCTGAGAAACCGGAATTCGATCATCTCAGCTCGGTTCTATACTTTGCCGTGCCCGACATCAGGGCAGCCTACGGAAAGATGAAGGACAGGGGAGTGCGTTTTGAAGACGAGCCACACGTGATTGCGAGTACGCCGACGCACGATTTGTGGATGACGTTCTTTCGCGATTCAGAAGACAATTTGTTGGCGCTGATGAGCGAAGTTTTACGATAAGCTGCCCGTTGCGCTTTTCCGGAACGTTCCTGGGATTTTGATTGCTAATTACCTGCTGACAATTAAGAATTAACGCGACAGGCGATTCCTTGAGGCCCACACCGCCAGCATTATCAGCTTCGGGTTTTGGCAGTGCGTGGTTTGCACTGTGCGTGGCCTTCGCATTGCACATCCTCGACGAAGCCACTACCGGATTTCTTGCCGTATATAACCCAACCGTGACTGCTCTGCGCGAAAGCTGGGGTTGGTTTCCGATGCCCAATCTCGACTTCCGGGAATGGCTGTTGATGCTGATTGTGGCTTGTGGACTGTTGTTCTGTTTGACCCCGATAGCGACGCGCGGTATGCCCGGACTCCGGCCGCTCGCGTGGGTTTATGCTGCCCTCATGTTTCTAAACGGCCTGGGGCACACGCTGTTTACGATCCTGGGGCACACGGTTTCGTCCGTAACATTTCCGCGTCCCGCCCCGGGTTTTTATTCTGCGCCGTTTCTGCTCGCGGCTTCGGTATGGCTGATGGTGCGGCTTAGGCGGACAGCCTGTGTGGACTTCCAATTGCCAAGTGGCGTTTGAGAAAGTGAATGATCAACAGCGCAACGTGGCGGCAAAGACGCTGGATCCGGTAAGCAACAGGAATGCCAAGTACGAGGGTATGTTCTAGCACCCGAACAACCGAAGCGGGCAAAACTTCATCCAAGATCGCGCTGGTCCGGAGTGGCGCGCCATGAAGTCTCGTTTTCTACTTTGGTGGATGTCGTTCTCTGCGTCAGTCACTTTATTTCTGGCACAGAAGTTGAACGCCGTGGGCCAGATTATTGCGTTGGGGCTGGAAGGTTCTTATCCTGGTGCGACGGGATGCACCACCTCAGGACGAAAACGTTGGAAATCGCCAGTGGGCTTGCTAAGGCCGACTAAGTGGCACAGCAAGCGCAATAAACTGCGGCCGTGACCCATGCTCCGGTCCAATGACTGGACCGGCAATCAGCCGCGGCAAGATGGCGGAAAGTCCATTGCTGCCTCGCGGCAGCCCGCTCAACGGCCCTACCTGCTCATCCCCGCGGTAAGTACGTGCTTCCCCCTAAGGCCGGAAACCAACCGCACAGCACGATGTTTCATCCAAGTCTGCGCTTGTTAGGGGTGTGTTCCGCCATGACGTCTCGATATCTACTTCG
>DATBZH010000019.1:0-6761 GCA_036513255.1 Candidatus Sulfotelmatobacter sp.
ATTTGCGGATCGCTTGCGTTGGCCCAATGTTGCTCGCCATTCACCATGTATTTGTGAATCGTGGTGTGGAAGGCTTCCTGGACCTGGCTGGCCGATCCGGAGAATTCCCACACGGTTCGGCCTTTTGTCGACTCCACTTGAAACCCATGCGACTGGAGCCAGGCTTTGATCGTCGCCATATCGCTGTCAGTGGGCCCGAACTGCGCACCGTATTGCTCCGGCGAGAGCCACTTGTGATAGCTGGGCGAGTGCTTATCCTGTTGGTTATCGAGCAGTGTTCGCAGCGCGGCCTCTTGCGCGGCGCTTCGCTTCAGTACCAGCAGCATGCGGGCCATCGACAACGTCGCCGGTGCGGTGCCCAGATCGAACTCTGGCCGCGCCAGCGGATGCGTGTTGCCTTTCAGCGTTGTGAGCTGCGCCTCATCGACAGCTTGAGTGATGAGGCCGCGTTGGGCAACCGTGCTCGGCGATGCGGTCGCCGATGTGGTTTGGGCCAGCAAACCGTTTGGCGCCATGACACAGCAAAGCATTGCGGCGAGAATGGCGGAGAGAAGACGAGCAGACGAAGAAAACCGGGTGACGAATCCTGGCATTGGCGCGCACCTATCCCCAAGCAAGAAAATGACGATCAGAAACAATGCCCCGCCGAGGCCAACTGGATGGGAGGAAGGTTGGGAACCCAGTCATTCTCGCGCAGATCGGCTTTGCAGGTCTCGTGCTTGCAACGCCTGCTTGGACAGGGAAAGTTACATCAAGACAATTTATATTTCAACGCATTTCGATAGTTGGTAGCGGTGCAGTTTGGAATGACGACCCAGAGAGCCTAAACCACGAAGCACGGTAAGTTAGACGAAGGACTTAGTTGGTGGCTTTTCCTTCGTGTGGCGTCGTGCCCTAATTAGTAGGATTTGTCCTACTCAGATTGCCCTACCGAGTATGCGCGGCGAATTGTCGGATGGCATACTTTAGGAGTCTCTTTTCCGTACATCCCCCAAGTTAGGAGTATCCCGTGAAAACCGCTATTTCCGGATTCCTGTTTGTATTGCTTTCATCGATGCTGGCCGCGCAGAGCTACACCGTCACCGATCTCGGAGTGCTCAAGAGTGATAACGAATCCAGTGGCTTCTGGATCAACGATTCGGGCACGGTCGTCGGCTGCTCCGATACGGAAACTTCCGAGGGCTATCCCTGCACGGGCACGGTCGCGGGCCAGCACGCATTTATGTGGACAAAATCCGGCGGCATGAAAGACCTGGGCACGCTCTCGGGCGCGACGATCAGCGGCGCCATTGGCATTAACAGTGCCGGAGTCGTGGTTGGATATTCCAACGTCAAAGGCAAGCCCGCTACCAATTTTGTAGCCGTGCAATGGTCGGCATCGGGAGCGATCACAAATCTCGGCACCCTGTCGGGAGGGTCCTCGAGCGCGGCGTTTGAGATCAATTCCGCCGGCGAGATTGCAGGAGACTCTTTCATGAGCAGCGGAATTGTCGATGCTACCAGCTGGACCAGCAGCAAAATCAAGAGCCTGGGCGCGCTGCCCGGAGCGATCTTCACGGCCGGTCTCGATATCAACGAAGCCGGCCATGTCGTCGGGGAGTCTGTTTTCAGCTATGGACCGCCTCTGACTTCGCATGCCTTCGTCTGGAACGGATCTACGATGAAAGATCTGGGCACGCTTTCCGGCGGTACCAGCAGCATCGCGAATTCCATCAACATCAATGGCGGCATCGCCGGGCAATCCAACGGCAGCAACACGGGAGGGAATTGGCACGCGGTCAGGTGGGATACCGGTCACGTCATTCATGATCTCGGACTCCTCTCGCGTGGCACTTACAGCATCGCGTTTGGGATCAACAATCTCGGCACCATTGTCGGTTACGCCAATACGCTGACCAACGCTGCTCACGCCATCCTCTGGACGCAATCGGAGGGGATGGAAGACTTGAATGCGCTGATTCCGGCGAATTCCGGATGGGTGCTGGTCAATGCCAACGCGATCAACAATGTGGGGCAGATTACCGGCTATGGAACGAAGAACGGCAAGAATCACGCATTCCTGCTGACGCCGACGAATTGAGCGGGGGGACAGTTACCCTTCGAACAATGTGACCTGGCGCTGATCCTCGGGGCGCTTTCCGCGGCGCGACGCTCCGATTACCGCCAGGACAGTCAGCGACTCCAGCGCCGTGCGGGGGACGAAAATTCGTTGCGTGTTCGAGCGCTGATCCGGAGGGCTGACTAGAAATCCTTCGGGCATGGTGTGCGCCAGATCGGCGGGCATCAGGCCTTCCAACACTTCGCTATCTTTAAAGCGTAGGCGTACCCACAAGCCCTCCGATCGCGGGCGCGAGGTGAAGGTCTTGCGGGTCAGGGATTCCGAGTCGCCAAACTCGCGCACGAAGTAAACGCCCTTGATTTCGCGCAGGTCGATCGCAATCACCGTTCCGGAGGTATTGAGCAACTCCAGCTTGCCTTCGTTGACGAACGCCGCGGGGGACACGTATCCGGAAACTGAATCGCGGTCCATCTTGCGGACGATGACTTTTTTGTGGGTCGAGGGCATGAGAGTAGCTAGTTCCAAGTATCTGGTACCGAGCAAAAGCCAGATGCCGAGGAATCGTCTTTCGTCCCGATACTTGTCGCAACTGGCCTTGATTCTCGCATCTTTCCTACAATTTCTGCGGGAATCCTCCTATGCAGTAGCCAAAATATAAACGTTGTGTTATTTTCTTTTACTTGCCGCACAAGTTGTGCTTCATCTAAGTACTGTGAATTAAGTCACTTGCATTCGAGTGACCACCGGTCCGGTTAAGGATTGGGCTTTGTCTGTGGAAAAGCTGTGGAAAGTGGACGGACGGCCCGATGTGCGTCAGCCAAGAGGCTGACCAAAAAGACAGCGAATGGCTGATTACATCTACACGATGGAACTCCGGCTCTCGCCGGACCAACTCAAAGGCGTCTCCCTCGTTCAGGACGTTACCCGCGCTGCGGGAGTGAACCTCTACCTTACCGGCGGAGCGATTCGCGACATCATCAGCGGGTTCAGCATCCGCGATCTGGACTTCACAATCCAGGGCAACCCGCTCAAACTGCAAAAAGAACTGGAAAAGGCCGGCGCGAAGATCACCGCGGTCGACGAAGACGCGCGCACGATCTTCATCTCTTTGCCGGGCAATGCCCGCGCCGAAATCAGCATGGCGCGCACCGAAGTTTTCGAGAAGACGGGTAAGCCTCCGGTGGTGACGCCTGCCACCATTCACGAAGATCTGCGCCGCCGCGACTTCACGGTCAACGCCATGGCGCTCTCGCTTAACGAAGGCTCGCGCGGACTATTACTCGACCCCTTCAACGGCACTGCGGATATTGAAGCGAAACTGATACGAATTCTGCAGAACTATTCGTTCCTGGAAGATCCCTCGCGCCTGATTCGCGCGACGCGCTTTGCCGCCCGTTTTCACTGGCCGCTCGAAGAGCGCACGCAGGCACGCTACGACGCCGCTAAAGAAGGCAAGTACATCGATCATATTCTGAAGACGTCGATTGGCCACGAGATCGCGGCGCTGGCGCACGAAGACGATCCGCTGCACGTCGTTAAGATGCTGGAGAAGGAAGGCTGGCTCGAAGTGCTGCATCCGCACTGGAACAGCGCGAAGGTCGATACCAACGGCATTACTGCGTTGATGAGAACGCGCCAGCAGATGGTCGACCTCGGCTACGCTCCCGATGCCGGACCGGCAGTCATGTATTTCCTGACCGACCGACTGTCGGAGAAAGAAATTTCCGATCTGCAGCGGCTCATTCCGCGCAAGGATTTGGTGGAAGCGTGGCGCGATATTGAAGATCACGCGAAGGAATTAGCCAAGCGGTTAATGGGTAAGGAAGCCGCGACGCCTTCGCGCACGTGGGCGCTGCTCTCTTCCGCGCGGCCGGAGATGGTGCTATTTCTCGCGGTGACGGCCAAGCAACAATCCGTTGATCAGAAAATCAAGAACTATCTGACGAAGTGGCGACAAGTTCAGCAGAAGCTGCCGTTGCCTGAGATGACAGAGCTGCTGATCACGCCGCAGCTGCCGATTTATCCCAAGCTGGCACACGATGTGTTCATGCTGTTACTCGACGGCAAATTACGCTCGCGGACGGAGACGCTGAAATATTTGAAGCCGTTTGCGCCGCCACCGCCTCCGCCGCCTCCAGCACCGCGCCGTGGACGCGCAGCGAAGGCCGCTGCGGAAGCTGCTGCCGCGGCTGCTGCGGCAAAGCCAGTCGGAAAAGGAAAGAAGGGAAAAGCGGCAGTGGCCGGAGCGCCTCCCTCTGCGCCCGCGCCGGCTAAGCCAGAAGCACAAGCGAAAGCAGCGCCCAAGGCTCCGGAGAAATCGAAGCCTGCATCGAAACCAACGCCGGCAGTTTCCAAGCCAGCACACCATCCCGCGCCGAAGCCGGCCAAAAAAGCCGCGCCCGCGAAGCCAGCACCGAAGCCCGCAAAAAAGAAAAGTAAAAAGCGGTAAACAGCGGCGGGCGGTTGCGAATCCAAGTAAAAAGGTTAATAAGTCTGTAGAAATCACACGCGCGGATTTCTTTTCCACAAATCAGGTGATTCCATTGGCTAACTCAGCCTGCGCCAATCCTGCGACTCAGGAAATTCCCGTGGAAGCCTACGTCTTCTAGCGGACCCCTCCGGCACTCCCCAATTCACTCTAAGCAAGCATGATGAATCCAGACGATCGCAAGCGTATGGAAGGGTTGTGCGCGCAAATTGCCGTAGAGACTGATAGCAGCAGATTCTCAACTCTGATGCAGCAGCTTATCGATCTGCTGGACCGCTCTCATCACTCCGACGTTGAGCCGCAGCGTTCGTCCGCTTCTTCGCGGCACCGGCTGCAGGGAGGGAAACTGGCGGGACCGGCGCCGGACGAATCACGGTAATGTCGGCGCCATTGGCGATAGGACGCGAAGGTTCCTCGATGGTTGCGGTGTAGCCGAGGGGCTCCGGAGCGATCAAGTCGCGAACCGCGGCAATAATCGTCGCGCTATCTGTCTTGGCTACGACTTTACAAGCTCCAGCTTTGAGTGCTTCGATCTCGACGCGAGGCGACCAGTGCAGGGTATGAAGAATGATGGGAATGCCGGGTAAAGCGATCGTGATAGCGCGCGCGGCACGCATGCCGTCCATGACGGGCATGGCCAAATCCAGTATTACCAGTTTTGGTTTGGTGGCGCGGGCTTTGGTGACGGCTTCTTCACCGTTTTCCGCTTCGACAATTTCCCAACGCCCGGCTTTTTCCAGTGCCTGGCCTAGGGCAAGCCGCACCAGAGCATTGTCGTCTGCAATGAGGATTCGACTCGCCATTCGAATTGCCGGAAGAACTGCTGCCAAGCGGAGACGGGGAACGTTCAGCCCGCACTGTTTGATGCCCTACAGATAATTGATTTATATGCGTGATGAAATACAGCGAAGCCCGTATTTATTTGCGAATCTACAACCAACAACGCTCGGTAACTTTTTGTCAATTCTTGTAAATTGCGTCGGAGATAAGGCGTACATAGACGTAAAGACTTTTTGTTGCATCTGAATTTGGTTCCTTAAAAATCTGGCTGACGCACGGAGAACAATCGTGAGCCCACGCACCATAAAAGTTGCCACGGTGGAGTCTGAGTCTGATTACCCTATTCAACCCTTACGGCCGGGAGAGCGCACAAATGCTGCGGGCAAGCCGCTCTCGAACACAATTCTGTTATCCATCCCCGACGGAGAGTTTGGCGCCATTCGTCCGCACCTGCAATTTCTCGATTTGCCTCAGGGCAAGCGGCTGCATGAGCCGAACCGCAAACTCGAGTACGCGTATTTTCTGAATTCAGGAATGATTTCGCTGGTCATTACCAGCAGCAAGCAGCAGAGCGTTGAAGTCGGAGTGGTTGGAAGTGAAGGTTTTACGCCCTTGCAAATCGTCGCCGGACTGAGGCGCAATCCGCATCTGGCCATCATGCAGATTACAGGTGAAGGATTTCGGATACCGGCGTCTTCCTTGATGAAGTTGCTGCCTTCGTCGCCCGTGTTGGAAAAGTCCCTGACCCGCTACGCCGCGATTCATGGCTTGCAGGTGGCGCAGACCGCAGGCTGCAATCGTCTCCACGACCTTGAGCAGAGGCTCTCGCGCTGGTTGTTGCTTACGCAGGATCGGGTGGGAAGCGGGCTTCTCCGCATCACCCATGATTTTCTCGCGACCATGCTCGGCACCGACCGCCCCAGTGTCAGCCTTGCGGCCGGCGGGCTGCAGAGAAAACGAATCATCGAATACACCCATGGAGCCGTGAAGATTCTTAATAGAAAAAAGCTGGAAGGTTCGTCGTGCGAATGTTATGGGATCATCCGGCAGTTCAACGGCGAACTGGCGATGCGCTAGCAGCGGATCGCGGCATGGGCATGTTGCGAATCGCGGATGCAAGAAACGTGCATGGCTCCGTTCCCAATGTGTGGCGAAAAGAATGAAGGTTTGCCGGCAGCCTGAAAGCCGCGTCCCACTTGCATTATGGGCGTATAATCAAACTCGTATGCGTCGCCTCATCTCCATCGCGGCGTTCCTCCTTTTGCTGACCGTCCCCGTCTGGGCACAACATGGCGGAGGTCACGGCGGCGGTGGTGGTCACGCCGGATTTTCTGGCGGGGGCCACTCGGGGTTCTCGGGCGGCGGCCACGCCTCCAGCGGTTTCAGCGGACACTCTTATGCGGGCGGATATTCCGGAGCGCGGTCTTATTCGCG
>DATBZH010000020.1:0-10108 GCA_036513255.1 Candidatus Sulfotelmatobacter sp.
TCCTGCATCATCACCGAATGCAGAAACGCCGTGCCCACCAGCCACGGCATCAGCGAAGCGTTCTCCACCGGATCCCATCCCCAATATCCGCCCCACCCCAGTACGGAGTACGCCCAGTGCGCGCCAAGAAAAATTCCGCAGGTCAGCAATCCCCACGTGACCATCGTCCAGCGGCGCGTGATGTGAATCCACTTCTCGCCCGGATACCGCATGATCAGCGCGCCCAGCGCAAACGCAAACGGCACAGTGAAGCCCACGTATCCCAGATAGAGCATCGGCGGATGAATCACCATCTCGGGATATTGCAGCAGCGGATTCAACCCGCTCCCATCGGCCCGCAGTGGACCCTCCAGCAGCCCGAAGGGGTTCGCCGCAAAATTCACCACCAGCAGAAAAAATATCTGCACACCCGCCAGCACCACCGACGCATACGCAAACAGCCGCGGATCGGTCTTGTAGCGCAGCCGCAGAACGAACCCATATCCGCTCAGCAGCAGCGACCAGAAAAGCAGCGAGCCTTCCTGCCCCGACCACAAGGTGGCAAACTTATACGGCCCGGGAAGATCGCGGTTGCTGTGATGGAAAATGTAAGCGATGGTGAAATCGTCACGGAACGCGGCGATCACCAGAGCGATCGCGGCCAGCAACACGGCCCCAAACACCACAATGCCGGCCCGGCGCGCCGTCTCGCCGATTCGAGGCGCGGCTTCACCCTTCCAGACCAGCGCGAAAATTCCGGCGGTGAACGAATACACGCTCAACGCCAGCGCCAGCACTAACGCGAAGTTTCCGATCAGCGCCATGTGGAAGAGCCCCAAAGCATTTTTTCAGAAAGCCAACGATACAGGCAAATGCTTATCCCTGACAGCAATTGATAGGAAGATGCTGTTAGGACATCTCAACCGGAAGGACACGGCGCTGAAAGGCTGCAGAAGAACTCGGGATTCATGCCGCACGGGAAGGGCACGAGTTCTACTCGTGCCGTCACGCTATTGAAAATGAACAGCACTTCAGTGTCTGAGGTGCAAGGACAGAAACTTCCTGCGCTCCCACAGAGAGTTTTTTCTGGCGGCCGGGGCTCGGCCACCAAAATCCACCGTGCAGCGACTACGCACTCTGAGCGACGTACTGCCGGTAGCGTTGCATAATTTCGTGCTCCGCATTGAGCCAGTCTTCGTTCTCATGGCCGGGCGCAAAACCGCGGCGCTCGGAATACAGATACGCGAGCCGACGAATTTCCTCTTCCAGATTGATCGGCACCACGTTATTGCGTGCCTCGCTGCGGACAGCTTCCAGCTTCGGAGCCTGGGGCTTTTTCGCCTCCGCTTTGGTGACCGGCTCGGCCTGCGCGACCGGTGTTGCCTTCACTTGGTTGACAGGTGTGCTGGCGACCGGAGTATTGGCTGCGACTTGAGGGCTACTTGGTTGACTTACTGGGCTGGGAGCGGCTTCTTTCACGCCGTTCGTCTTGGGAGATTTTGTTCTGGGCATACGATCAACTCCTTTTCTATGTTTAGCGCGCTATTTCTAGCGACAATGATTGAACTTGCTATAAATGAGACACTTACACGTCCCGCTTGGACTCTTCGGTTGCTCAAAACCAGGTTGTCGGCGGAGATATGGTTACTATAATCCTTCTCGGCCTGTGAATACGAGCCTGCCGTATGAAAAAATGCGATCTTGCCCCGCAGAAATTTCACATCAGGAATGATGCGTTCGACACGACGAAAGGTTCATCCGCGATGAATCTCCGCGTTAATTCCGGTGAGTACTTGCCTCAGGCAATCACTCTTTTGAGAGATCGCGCCACTTAAAGCGGAGCAGCCTTCGAAAATGATCCGGCGCTTAGTGCCGTGCGGCGACGTGATCGGCTTTGCGCCAGGGGCTGCCTGAGAGGGAGCGCTTGATACGCTGTCCCCCTTGCTATAATGAAATTCGCCTCCGTGGCGCTATCGTCTAGGGGTTAGGACGGAAGATTCTCAATCTTCAAACACGGGTTCGATTCCCGTTAGCGCTACCATTCAGTCTCCGAGCGGAGAAATCTTCGCCGACGATCAAGAAACACAGCGAGACTGCCCACAAATTTGCCGCGTTTTTTGCCAAAAACCGGAGCAGAGAAAACCGTCGCCCCAATAACCAGCGGTACGTTTATTGCGGCATTTCTCTGGTAGCCGACTTGGGGTCCGTCTTTTGCAACGCCTCTGGGCGAATGCTTAGCGATCACAACACGACTGCTTCGCGAAGCTGCCTTGACCTCTAACAGTCCACTTGACTGGGTTGCGCAAACCCCGCATGACTGCGCGGAAAACTCTCCGGATCTTAGATCTTAAAAGAGAATCTCCGACAAGTGGACACGGCCACGCAGAAGACGTAAAGTCGGCACGTGATCAGCCGTTTCAACCGAGATATCCTTTTCGTCCACGCCCAGCGTCACGGCGGAAAGACAGCGGTCCTCGATTCTCAGGGAGCATTCACTTACCAGGATTTGCTCGGTGCGTCGTCGCGTGCGGCCACGGCACTGCTAGCTGGGCACGAAGATCTTCGCCAAGAGCGTGTGGCGTTCCTGATGACGCCGGGATTTCCGTGGGTTGCAACGCAGTGGGGTATTTGGCGTGCGGGTGGCGTGGCCGTCCCTTTACCACTCAACTCGACGAAACCTGAACTGGAATATGTCATCGAAGATACGGCGGCATCAACGTTAGTATTTGATGCTCATGCCGCCTCTCTTTTGGAGCCAATCGCGGCGGCCCGTGGCATTCGCACGTTGTCATACGAGCAGCTTCTCGCTTTCCAGGCATCCGGATTGCCGGACATTAACCCGGACATTCACAACGACCGGCGGGCCATGATTCTTTATACCAGCGGCACGACGAGCCGACCTAAGGGTGTTGTCACGACTCATGCCAACATTGCGGCGCAAATCATGAGCCTGGTGGAAGCGTGGGAGTGGGCGGCCGACGATAGCATTTTGCTGTGTTTGCCGCTGCATCATGTGCACGGGATCATCAATGTGTTGTCCTGCGCACTGTGGTCGGGAGCGACGTGTCGGATGCTGCCGCGCTTCGATGCAAATGCGGTGTGGGATCGCATCGCCGACGGCAAAATCACTCTCTTCATGGCGGTCCCTACCGTTTACTCAAAGCTCATTGCGGCATGGGACGCGGCTTCGCCGGGGCGCCGCGCGGAACTGACACAGGCATGCGGCAAGTTGCGCTTGATGGTGTCCGGTTCGGCGGCGCTACCAGTGAGTACCCTTCAACGCTGGAAGGAAATCAGCGGCCATACCTTGCTCGAGCGCTACGGTATGACAGAAATCGGCATGGCGTTATCGAACCCGTTGCGCGGAGTGCGTATGCCCGGCAGCGTCGGGACGCCGCTTCCGAACGTCGACGTTCGGCTTGTCGGAGAGAATGGCCAGCCGGTAGTTCCGGGAACACCAGGCGAGATCGAAGTCCGCGGTCCGAGTGTTTTCTCGGAATACTGGGGCAAGCCCGACGCAACCCGCGAAGCTTTTCGTGAAGGCTGGTTTCGCACCGGTGATACTGCGGTGGTCGAGAACGGGATCTATCGCATTCTTGGCCGCACGAACGTTGACATCCTCAAGACGGGCGGACATAAAGTATCAGCCCTCGAAATTGAGGAAGCGTTACGTAAACACCCAGCGGTAGCGGAGTGCGCTGTGGTCGGAGTGCCCGATCCAGAATGGGGCCAGCGTGTTGCGGCCGCCGTAGTGCTGAATGAAGGGGATGTCCTCGATCTGTTGTCCTTACGTGCCTGGGCGAAGGAATTCCTGGCAACTCACAAAGTGCCTTCCCGCCTTCTGGTCCTCGATGCATTTCCGCGCAATGCAGTCGGCAAGGTAATGAAGCCCGTAGTTCTAGCGCTGTTTGAAGGTGCGGATCGCGATCCAGCTACTTAGACCGCAGATCTACGAACCGTGTTATCCTCCCAGAAATTAAGAGGACTTCGTTGGCCGAGCAAGCAGTGAATCGCCCAATTCGTAGCAAGCTCTCACGCCAGCAACTCACTGGATTCTGGGGTGCGTGGGCCGGCTGGACGCTGGATGGCATGGACTCGGTGATCTACGCACTGGTCCTCAGCCCGGCGCTCACGGAACTGCTTCCGAAATCGGGTTACGCAGCTACTCCTGCCAATGTGGGGTTTGCGGGATCGGTACTATTCGCACTCTTTCTGGTGGGATGGGGTCTGTCGTTAATTTGGGGACCGATCGCCGACAAGTTTGGCCGCAGCCGTGTGCTCGCCGCCACGATCTTTATTTATGCGGTCTTTACCGGAGCTGCCGCATTGTCGCAGACGGTGTGGCAACTGGGATTGTTTCGCTTGCTCGCAGGTATCGGTATCGGGGGCGAATGGGCGCTGGCCGGCACCTACGTAGCAGAAGCTTGGCCGGAAGATCGCCGAAAGATGGGGGCCGGGTATTTGCAGACCGGCTATTATGCTGGCTTTTTTCTGGCTTCGGCTCTCAACTACACGATCGCAGCACGGTATGGGTGGCGGGCCATGTTCTGGTGTGGCCTAACGCCCGTCGTCATTGCGGTCATGGTGCTGTTTCGGGTGAAGGAGTCTGAACGCTGGCAACAGAAGACAAAGGTGAGAACTGAGGGTGGAGGATCTTCCCTCCGCCGGATCTTCAGTCCTCCCTATCGGCGGCGAACGCTGGTCAATACAGTCCTGCTGGCGTCGGCTATCTGCGGTCTTTGGGCGGCCGCAGTCTACGCGCCGACCGCAATCATCAGTTTGGCGAAACGTGAAGGTATGTTGCAGCTGCAAGCTGTGCACATGTCTTCCTTCGGCATGGGCTTGCTGTCGCTGGGAACCATCCTGGGCTGCCTGGCGGTTCCACCACTGGCCGAGAGGATCGGCCGCAAGCGAACTCTCGCCTTTTACTTCCTCGGTATGGCAATCTGCATCCTGCTCAGTTTTGGCTGGGCATTCTACCTGCCCCACGGGCTTCATCCGTTCATCATATTGCTGTTTTTCTTGGGCTTCTTTGGCGGCAACTTCGCTATTTTCAGCCTTTGGCTTCCGGAGCAATACGGAACCACAATTCGCGCGACTGCCTTTGCCTTCACTACTTCGTTTGGTCGCTTCATTGCCGCGGGCGTGAACTTTGGACTTGGAGCCTTGATCAGCCGGATGGGTACGCTGGGCAGGCCCGTTGCATTGACCGCAGTTGCCTTCGGGATCGGCTTGTTGATCACCCCCTTCGCAGTGGAGACTCGCGGAAAAGTACTGCCCGATTAGAAGTTTCTGCGCTGCTTAAAGAGGGCGAACTTTATTAAGGATTTTCCTCAGTGAGTGTATTTCTAGGATCGATGAAAAGCCAGCTGACCGCGCCAACTATACACAGAGTCGCGGCAATCAGAAAAGATGCTGTCCAGCTATATCGCTGAGCGATCCACGGGGTAAGAGAAGCCGTAATGGCCGCGCCGATCTGATTTCCAGTATTCATGACTCCTGAAACTGTCCC
This sequence comes from Candidatus Sulfotelmatobacter sp., assembly GCA_036513255.1. Taxonomy (GTDB): domain Bacteria; phylum Acidobacteriota; class Terriglobia; order Terriglobales; family Acidobacteriaceae; genus Sulfotelmatobacter. Next base: position 5,492 of record DATBZH010000020.1, read on the forward strand.
GGAAGACGCACCTGCGATATCGGCGGTCAAGGACCAGAACGAGCTTTGCGCCAAATAGAGTGCTCCCGCGCCGCCGGCGAGCACGATGCTGGCTAATCTGGCGCTGTTCACTTGCGAACCTAAGCTGATGAATACACCCGTCAATGCGATCGCAAAGGCGGCAAGAAAGCAACGTCCCACGCGCGGCCCTTTCCAGGCCGTGAGCCGGTCATTGAGAATTCCGCCAAGCAGGCATCCCACCAACATCGCAAGGAAGGGCAGCATGGAATAAAAGGCACTGGTTTTTAAGTCCAGACCACGGACCTTTTGTAGATAACGAAAGAACCAGCTAAAAAAAATCCAAGCCACATAGCCATAGCAGAAATAGCTGACGGTGAGTGCGAGAACTTCCTTGCTGCGGAGCACGCGGCTCCAGGGCACTAAGCTCTTCTGCGCCGAACGGTCTTGCAGTGACGATGTGGAATCCTTGAGGCTTAAGCCGGAGTCGATATACGCTCGCTCAGCCGCAGATACTCGCGGATGCTGCAGCGGCGTATCGCGCGCGATGATGAACCAAGTTGCGGCCGCGACAAATCCCAAGAATGCACAGACCCAAAATGACAATCGCCAGCCGTAGTGAATCATCAGCGATGTGATGAGAGGCGGCGTCAGGCCAGCTCCCGCGCCGACGCCGGCGAAAATCCATCCATTCGCAACTCCACGCTCCCGGACGGGGATCCAGCGAGCGATGAATTGATTTGCCGATGGATAAATCACCGCTTCCCCTGCACCGAGAAAAAAGCGAACGGCCATGAAAGCCAATAACGCGCCGCTCCAGTTCGCGGGTACGAGCGCTGTCAATGAAGTAAAAATCCCCCACCAGATCACGCCCATGGTTAAGACGCGGCGGGCACCGAAACGGTCCGCGAGTCTGCCGGCGAGAGTTTGAAACAGCGCATAGCCAACCAGCATGGAGCTGAAAATTTTGCCAAGTTGGACGTCTGTGAGGTTGTACGACGAGGCAATGGATCCGCCCGCGATGGAAATGTTGACGCGGTCCAGATAAGAAACAGCACTTAGAATGAAAAGCCAGAAGATCAGAAGCCATCGGACGTGGGTTGTCCTTGAGTCTGCCATCTCGAATCAGAATTTACAGTCCCTTAGCTTAAGTGCCCGCGGAGTATCCGCGAGAGTGTGGACGCAACGATTTCGTCTTCTCCCGGCTGAAGCATGAAAGAATTCATGGACAATCCTAGCTGCTCTTCATCGCCTCCGATCACAATCGATGGCTTCGACGCTCGCATCAACTTCGCTACCTCCTGCGGAGTCAAAGAAATTCGGGAGACGTCCCAGGTAATGCGCATGTGCGGCACGTGATTGGCGATTTCTGGCGTAAAGAATGAAGTGCTGACGCCAGGAACCTTGGTCAATTCCTGCGACATTTTTTCCAGTCTGCCCTGCCATTCCTTCGCGAGCGCGTCGTGGTCTTCGCTCAGGAAGACCTCGACCGCTTTAACCATGCCCAGAATCTCTTCCTTGCCGACTTTCTGGCTGCGGCCAATCGTATCCTCGTGCGGGCTGTTATTCAGCAGTGCATTCGCAACCATCTCTTTGCGGCCAATTAGCAATCCAGCACATTGCGGGCCACGAATGGCTTTGCCACCGCTGAACGTGATGAGGTCATAACCCATCGCGGCGTAATCCCACAAATGCGAAACCGGAGGTGTGTCTGCCGCCGCGTCATTCATACATGGGATATTGAATTGCTTTCCCAGCCTCACCCATTCATCAACTTTGATCTTCCCCAAGGAGTTGGCAAAGTTCGTGAAATGCATCATCGCGGTGCGATCGCTGACGGCGGCTCGGAGTTCTTCGACGGTTTCGATCTCCACGAGCTTGATGCCGGTGGATCGTAACTGGTGATCGAAGGGATTGCGGTGCGCCTTCTGAATGATGACCTCAGATTTCATTCCGGTCAGGTCAGGCAATTGCCGGATGAAGGTTTCATTCCCGCCGGTCAGAATTCCGGCAAGCCCTGATTCCATCGCCGCCGCCGCCCCCGACGTCACAAGCGCCGTATATCCCTCGGGCAGCTTGAGCATCTGGGCAATACGATTACCAGCCGCTACTTCCAATTCCACAATCCTGACAAAGTGACGTCCAGCCATAGCCATCACGGCTTCCACTTCGGGATGAGGAAGCGACCCGCCCAGCATAGTCATGGTGCCTTCGCAGTTGATAACGGTTGTGACGCCAAGTTCCTCGTAGGGATTGCCAGTCTGTCCGAAGCCGGCAAGCGGTGTAGATGCCGACCGGCCCGGCAACTTGGAGGAAAGCGCTTTAAGTGGCGAAGCCAGCGCTCCACCAATGAATGCTAGAGCGCCGACAAACTTCCTGCGATTCGTTTCAAGGTGCATAGAGACCCACTATTTGGGAGTTCCTACGGCGATGCAGTTAATTTCGACGAGGGAATTACCCGGCAGCGCAGCCACGGCCACTGTGGTACGCGCCGGACCCCCATGCGGAAAGTAGGTGGAAAACACTTTGTGCATGCCATCCCAGTGTTCGATCTTGGTTAGGAAAACGTTGGCCTGAAGCACCGTGTCCATCGTCCCACCCCCGGCCTCGACCAGCTTTTTGATCTTATCCATCACGATGGTTGTGTGGGATTCGATGGTCCACTCCTTCTCATCGTGGCTATCATGAGCCCCAACGCCGGAGACATAGAGAAGCCCGTTATACGCGACGATCGGCATGATCGCGTTCTTGGGATCACCGGGCTTTCCCTCTTCATTGAGTTTTCGAATTCCTCCAGTGGAACTCTGCGCCACCGCAACACGGGAGGATGCGGCAATCGTTATACCCAAAGCCGACAGCAGCGAAGCAAATCGCGTAGCAAACGTTCTGCGACTGTAATCAGAATTCATAATGATCATTCTCCTGTCCGAAAAATATGGCTTCTTTGACCAGCCGTTCCTGCTTCAAACATGTTTCGCCTGCGCCGTCGATTGCGAACCGCTAATGGCTCTGTCAATTCGGCTACTGGAAGGCGCATATCCGAGTTCCCGCGAGATCTGGGAAGTAGCTGCCTGAATCAACGGGGCAAGCTGTCGCAGCCGCGTCACGTTCATCCGCAATGTCGGAGCCGTTACGCTGAGCGCCGCATGAACTTCCCCGGCGTGATCGTAAATCGGCGCGGCGATACAACGAATGTGCAATTCGTGCTCTTCCAGGTCGCAGGCGTAACCTTGCTTGCGGATTCGATTGAGCTGGGACTCGAGTTCCTGAAGATTGCCGACTGTGTTGGGAGTAAATCGCTTGAACGACAGTTGCGTGAGCAGCGGCTCACGTTCCTCTGTGGACATGTGGGCAAGCATGACTTTGCCTGCCGCCGTGCAGTACAGGGGAGCTGTCGCTCCGATGCGAGAATGGATCCGCAAATGTTCCGTCGAATCGAACTTCTCGACGTAAACGGCGGAGAGGCCGTGCCGGACCGTTAAGTGAATCGTTTCGCGCGTCTGCCGGTTCAGTTCCTGAAGGTAGGGTAGGCTCACTCGCCGGATGTCGAGTTGTCCCAGGGCGGCCTGTCCAATCGCGAAACATGCGATCCCCAGGTGATACACCCCATCGCTCCCGCAATTGAGGAAATCGGCTGTCTCCAGATTTCTCAGAAAACGATGCACGGTGCTCACGGGTAAGCGAGAGCTTTCCGCCACCCGTTTTGCGGTAAGCCCTTGAGGCGAGTTGTCGAACAATCGGAGGAGCGCCAGTCCGCGCTGCAGAGCCGTTATGTTGTAAGTTCGCCGCGCTGTCTCCGGCATATTTCGTATTCTCAAGAGATGAGAGCACGAATTATCCAATGAAAGTAAAGATTTGCGCAATAAAATTCTTGGACTAAAGCCTTCCGAACTTTTTCACCGCCTCCAGGATCGATTTCGTCTGCTCAATGACCGCGTACATGGAATGCTCTTTGAAGTCCATCTGCTGTGCGAGGGTGAGAACTTCCCGTGCATTGGATATAGGCACCACGACCACGCCATCACTGTCTGCGGCGATTATGTCGCCGGCATTGACTGTCACACCATCACAGGTGACTGCGATCTGGGAACCGGCGAACCGGTAATGGTGCACGGAAGTCGACGGCACAATTCCCGTAGCGTACACGGGAAATCCCAGTTTGCGCAGGTAAGCTACATCTCGCACGCCGCCGTCGATAATCGCTCCAGCGTATCCTCGCGCCGACATGGCCGTGCCCATCAGCCCGCCCATGCCTGCGATATTGTCGCCGTCCTCGACAACCATTACATAGACAGAATCAGCGGAACCGGCGTCAATTGCGGCAAGCATGCCACTTAGCGCATTGGGGTCACTGTTGCCCTCATCTTTTTTCAGGAGCACGGTACGCGCAACTCCTGCGAACTTCGTCGTGAAAATGGGTTGCATGCGATGGCTCATGTACAGCCGTTTCCCGGTGATTTGCTCCAGGGCGTCCGACACCGAGGCGACCTCCACATGACGAAATGCCGAAATCAGCCCCGCTTCCGTTTCTGTGTCGGCCGGAGCGGCGTGGAGAAACCGCACCGTCAATAGCATGAAAGCGAAGAATCCCAGCGATGCAATCGATATGACTATGGAACG
>DATBZH010000021.1:0-2417 GCA_036513255.1 Candidatus Sulfotelmatobacter sp.
ATTTTCGGGAAACGAATAGTGGTAGACGGTTTCGTCATAATTCGTCGCCGCATTCATGTCTTCGCCGCCGTTCTGCTCGACGATCTTGCCAAATTCATTGCTGACCACGAATTTGTCGGCCGCGCTTTTGGCGTCTTGAAAGGCTTTTTCGAGTTCCTTGAGTTTGGCTTCGCTGCGTCCCACGGTTTTGTCACGCTCGGCGATGTAGGCGGCATAGGCGACTTCGACTTTTGCCAGCGCAGGTTTTTCAGCGACGTAGTCGTTGGTGCCAATCGTAGTGGTGCCCTTGAAGGCCATGTGCTCGAACATGTGGGCGAGACCGGTGGCGCGCATGGGGTCCTGGGCAGAGCCGGCGTCGACCAAGGTGAAGAACGAGAAGACCGGCGCCTCGGGACGCTCGCAGATGAGCAGCGTAAGGCCGTTGGGAAGTTTCTTCACTGTAATGCGCTTTTCGAAGGAGGCGGCGTCCTGGGCGGAAGCGAGGAACGAGATCGAGAAAACGATCGCGAGGAGGAGGAGCACGCGAGGTTGCAGATGACGGTATTTCATTCAACGGCCTTTCGTGAAGCCCATGAGTTGGCGCGGGTCGGGCACGGATATGGATTGGACGGCTGACAAGGGCAGATGTTTGAAAAGTACGTGGGTAAAAGGCGGGTTGTCAAACGGGGATTGTCTATATTCGGGCTCGGTCCTGCACTATGCTCCACTCGGCCTCCAGACGGAGTTCGCTTGCCCGTCGGCCGATATAGGAGCGGTCCAAAGTTTGCCCCCGTGCCCGCAAGATTGATACTGCATCTTCAATTTGGCGTTGTGATCGGGCCAGCTTCGACCATTCGAGTTTGGCAATAAGAATATCTTCTGCGCTGGCCAAAAAAGGAAAAACACCCTGCAGATCGACACGCACGCGACGACTAAACTCCTCCCGACTGAAGGGCCGAGACTTGCGGATGATGAAATCGATCTTCCAGCCTGTAGACAGGTCGATCACGTTGAACATCGATTCTGCCTTGTGAGCTTGCAGAGCTGCGTCCAGGTCCGCATAGTATTGGCCGTCGGGCAGGCTTTGCACGAAGCCGCGCAACTGCGCCTGGGTTGCCCCGATTACGATGTCGATGTCTTGAGTTGAGCGCGGCGTGCCATAGTATGCGCTGGCGAAGGATCCGGTGACATGTATGCGACATTACACTGGTCGAGTGCGTTGACAGTCCTTGTCAGGACTTCCGCAATACTCATCGCAATCCAGGCGGCAGTGGCTTCGGCAGGAACGTCAGCCTGAGCAGTTCGCGGGCGACGCGCGGCTCAGGCCAATCGGGATGTTCTTGCCGAATCCCGGCACGAGCGAGATCGCGTGCGAAGAGGCTCATTTCGAATGCCAGAAGGAGACGTTGCTCTCCCGTCATCGCGTGGAGAATCTCAAGCTGGACGGCTTGCGCCTCGGCGCTTGTATCGCTCGTAAGCACGAGGAAATGTTATCACGCAGGCGGTGTTCCGCTCGGTTCAGTCCGGGCACTGCCGCATTTGGTTGCGCGGAAACTTTTATTGCACAATGGATCGCGGATCGTATTTCGTGGAGCGCATGTGACTGATTCTGCCGTTGACATTCAGGGCCGGCACCTTAAGCTGTCGAATCTGGAGAAGGTGCTGTATCCCGCTGTCGGGTTTACCAAGAAAGACGTGATCGACTACTACGTGCGGATTGCGCCGGCGATCCTTCCGCACCTGGCGGGGCGGGCGCTGACGCGCAAGCGCTATCCCGATGGCGTGGAGGGCGAGCCGTTTTTCGAGAAGAACGCGCCCATGCACAAGCCGGATTGGGTGAAGGTTGCGCCGATCTGGAGCGGGCGAAATCGCCGCACGGTCAACTACATTCTGGCTGACGATATGGCGACGCTGGTCTGGCTGGCGAATCTGGCCGCGCTGGAGTTGCATCCTTCGCTCGCGCTGGCGACGGATATTAAGTGTCCGACGGAGATGGTGTTCGATCTCGATCCCGGTCCTCCGGCGGATATTGTGCAGTGTTGCGAGGTGGGGTTGTGGCTGCGCGAGATTTTCGAACACTTTGGGTTGCGGAGTTTTCCGAAGACTTCCGGCTCGAAGGGATTGCAGGTGTATATTCCGCTGAATACGCCGACGACTTTCGAGGCCACGAAACTTTTTTCACACGCGCTGGCGCAACTGATCGAGCATGACCATCCCAAGCAGGTACTTTCGGAGATGAGCAAGTCGGCACGGACGGGAAAAGTGTTTGTCGACTGGAGCCAGAACGACGAACATAAAACTACAGTCGCGGTGTACTCTTTGCGGGCGCGGGAGCATCCAACGGTTTCGACTCCCGTGAGTTGGGAGGAAGTGGAACGGGCGTTCAAGAAAAAAGATGCGAAGCTGCTTGTGTTTGAAGCCAAGCAGGCGGTGGCGCG
>DATBZH010000022.1:0-8124 GCA_036513255.1 Candidatus Sulfotelmatobacter sp.
ATTGAGGACATAGTCGACGGGGTCACTACGGTCCGACTTGCCTTGGCTCACCAAGCTCAACGAGATCTCGCGGCCTCCTCTGGTGGTAATCAGAGCGTTGGTTTGCGCAGGTTTTGCGCTGGTTGCTTTGAAAAACACCAATTGCGGCTCGGCTTCGGAGTGGTCGGCCTTGAAAGCTCCCGGATCACCCAGTACGACCGAGCTCACCTCCTCAAGGACCCGCACCGAACTGACGTATCCTGGCCGCAGGTGCAAGACCACAACCTGTTCTGGGTTCAGATTCAAGCTCACAATTCGCGCCTGCGGAAGTTCGGCCTGCGCTGAAGCTATATGCAGCAGCAGGAGACTGGCCGTTGTCAGATGCACCAAACTCAAACAAATTTTCATCTCACATCTCTTTCCGAACTAGTGTTCGTAGTTCCTGTCTTAATTCCGGCTTGGTGGAAGTAAGTTGTTCTAATTCTTGCCACGTAGGCAATTACGTCGGGATTTCGATAGCCGAGGTCTTGTCTGCCGATCACGTCTTCGCCGGCATAATAGGCGGCAGCCACTAGCCTGAAATCGTTATGAAACTGTTGCATCAGCCATGCGAGGTAGCGCACGCCCCCGGAAACGTTCTGATCGATATTGCAGCGGTTTCCTACTCCGAATCGCATGGCCGTCACTGGCATCAACTGCATCAGCCCTTCAGCGCCTTTGGGAGACACCGCGCACGGTTGCCAGTTCGATTCGCGTTCGACAATGGCGCGCACCAAGGCGACGGGCACGCGATAGTGGCGGGCGTAAGTTGCGACGTAGTACTCGGCTTCGAGCCGTGTCGGCAGTGTGGACGATTGCGCCCAGCAAGTCGAGATTGCGCAGACCGTTTGGGCCAAAAGGAGTGCGAGCTTCATGCCGCTTCACCCCGCAGTGCTTCAGCGCAGTACTGCTGCGCGTCGAAGATCAGGCTGGCAAACCCGTCCCGCAAGAGCAGTTTGCGTCGATCAGCCTCAGTTTTGGCCAGCAACGGCAGAAGGACGTCTCTCATCTCCGGAGTGATTTTTTCGGTTCCCAGAACCTTGAGTGCCTGCGCGAGATCGAGAATCTCTGAGACGGAGGGTGGCTTTTCGAGGCTCCAGCCTCGCAAGGCTTTGGCGAGTCCCGCCATCCCCGCATGGAATTCGTGCGTGGAGTCAGGCGTTCTCAAAGCAACAATCTCCGCTTCTCGCTCCGCACTAGGGTGTTCAACACGAAGATAGAAACTGCGCCGACGCAGGGGGTCGCCAATGCGCCTCTCTTCGTTCGAGGTCAATACAACGAAGGGAACGCTCCTGGCTTTGACGGTTCCCAGTTTCGGGATGCTCAACTGCCACACGCTAAGCAATTCGAGCAACAAGGCCTCAAAAGCGTGGTCCACCTTGTCCAGTTCGTCAATCAGCAAGACACAAGGCTTTTCGCACTGCAACGCGCGCAGTAGCGGCCCCGCGCGAAAAAACTGCAGGCTGTGCAACTCCGTCTGCAGGGATTCCCAATCCATACTGACGGACTTGGCTTTGAGTTCAACACAAAGCCTCTGGAGCGGTTCATCAAACTTGCCGATGGCCTTCTCTTCATTGATGCCCTCGTAGCATTGAAGGCGTTCGACGACGGTGCCCGCTGCATATGCAACTGCGTATGCCAGTTGAGTTTTTCCGCTGCCAGCCGGACCTTCGAGCAGCAAAGGCTTCTGGAGTCTTGCCGCCAGAAACGCCGTCGTCTCAATTACCGAATCGGCGATGTAACCACTTGCGCGAAGACTTCGTTCGAGTTCTTGGAGCGACGAGAACACTGACTCCTCCTTCGCTAGGGCGATCGCAGTCCCGGTCCTGCGAATGAAGAAGCTAAGGCCAATTGAAATTTCGGTCAAATCGCGGGATTCCTTACGGTTTTGACCAGAATTGGGACTCGGTGTAGAACCGATTTTCCGCTGGGGTGAGGAGTTGAGTATGGCGAATTCGGCTTATCGGTTTGATGTAGCAAGCAACGGCGTCTCTGGAATGGCAAAGATACTGCAAACTCTGGAAGCGAAGGATCACGCGTTGAAGGCTGGGGAATTGGCCAAATTGTTAGGCGTAACGCGGCAGCACATTTACAAAATGGCGGCCGCCAACGCCATTCCTTCCTTTCGCGTAGGCACGGCGGTGCGATTTGACCCGAAGCAGGTTGGGGAATGGCTCACGCGAAGGATGCCGCAGACGGTTACCGCAGCTAGCCTTAGCCGCATTGCGGTTTGACAATTTGCCGACGGTTTTACGTTAAGCGTGTTCAATCAGAACTTCCCCTGCGATCTTTCTCTGGTCCATCACGGGCTTCCAGGCGAGACAACAGCGAGTTCCCGAGGTTTAAAGCGGTTTGCGTTTCCTCGGCATTGAAATCCCGACCGTGGACCGCCGAATTCAGGACGCCCGACACGGTTCGCAAATCAGCGACCACTTCTGCCGATGGCACGTTCGCCTTCGTGAGGGCTCCCCTCAGAGCCCCAATCCCGCGCAACTTTTCCGACAGGCCACGTCGCGCGGCAATCGCTTGCAAAGCCCGTTCCAGCCGGACCCTCATCATAATCAGGTTGAAGAGGGGCAATCCGGCCGCGAGATCGTCGTTCGTGGGCAACTCGAGTTGCATGCGTTCCGGAAGCAATTCGGTCAATCGGTACTTCGCCACTCCCATCGGCTTGCCCGTGTCCCGGAGTGCGTACTGGACCACAATTCTGTTCTTTTCCTTACAGAGAATGAGGCCGATGCTGGGTGCGTCGTCGGCATGGCGTAAGAGGTCATCCACGGCCGACAGGTAGAAATTCATCTTGCCGGCGAACTCGGGCCTGAAACTCTTCGAATTTGAGATCGATCACCACATAGCAACGAAGGTGCAGATGATAAAAAAGTAGATCGATAAAATAATCTTGCCCGCCAATTTCCAGATGGTACTGGTTGCCGATGAAGGCAAATCCCTTGCCCAGTTCAAAATGAAGTCGCGCAGATGGTCCATCAGACCGCGCTCCAAGTCACGCTCCAGCATCTCGGTCCCGACCGTTAGAAAATCGAAGTGGTAAGGATCTTTAAGGAGTTCCTGGGCGAGTTCCGACTGGGGAGCGGGGAGCGTTCGCTGAAAGTTGGTGACTGCCTGGCCCTGCCTGCGATAAAGATCACTCTCAATTTGATGGACAAGTACGTTCCGCGTCCAGCCACTCTCGACAGCCTGCCGGATGTACCATTCCTGTTTCTCCGGGACTTTCACCATTTCAAGAATTCGGACATTGTGTCCCCAGGGCAATTGTGCAACGACCTGTTGCACAAATTGATGGTCGGGGTACGCCTGCAAAGGCCCGCATATGCTTGAGGTTTCGCGCGCCAAACCCTCCAATAGAGCAGCACGAGTTCCCGATTGACGGACAGAGCGGCGCGCACCTGCGCGCCGCGGATCCGCTCCTTCAGTTCTTGCAAGAACGCGTCATACCGATCCGGCAATTCAGGATGTTTTCGTTTCATAGCTAGCAAACCAGCATAGCCGAAGCGTCTCTGCGGCAAACCCTATCGTTGGTGAACAGTTCCGCAAGCATCGCCAACCACTCGAACTCCAATCAGGCAACATACGCCGCCAGTGCTCCTGCGTTCACTTTCGCCAAGGCGTCTTTTGATTGAACTCCTTTCAGATACACCATGGTCGATTTGATGTCGCGATGGCCCATCCAGGTCTGAAGCGTGCGGATGTCCACACCGTGGCGCAGGTGCTCGGTGGCAAATGTATGACGGAATTTATGCAGGAAGAAGTGATGGCAGTACGGCCCTTCCGCGCACCTGTTGCCGTGCTTGGTAACGCACTGTCCGCAATTCAACTTCGCCCGATGAGCGACCCGCTTCACGATCGTGTCGTTCTCGCTATTGGGATTCCCGCGTTTGTTCGGGAATAGCAACTGCGCCGGCAGCGCATTGCGCCTCTCTTTTATTTGCCGCAACTGGTCGATGAGAGCGGACGGCAACGGCACGACCCGTTCCTCCCAGTTCTTCGGCCGAAAATCCCATAGAGCCTTGGCCGTCACCCGAACCTGGCTGTGACGGAAGTCAAGATCGCGCCAGCAGACATGTTGCCCCTCCTGGTCGCGAAATCCAGAGCTCAGCATGAATTTCAGAAAGATCGCTTCATCTTCCTTGGCGTGTTTGAACATCGATTGAATTTCTTCCGGCTCATAGATCGGCCGGATGGTTTCCACATATTTCGGCCAGTCGCTCGAGGCGATCAGCCTGCTTTTCCCGTGCCGTTTGAAAAGCTGCAGCACGACGACCAGTTTGTCGTAGACGGTCCGGTGTCCAAGTCCCAGTTCGTAGCACCGTGTCATGAAGGCAAGAATGTCTTCGCGCGCCACCTGGTCCACGGATTGTTTTTCATAGGACGGGATGAGTAGTTTCTTCAGGGTGTAGCGGTAGCTGGCATAGGTCCGGTGACTGCGCTGGGCCTCGACCATCGCGAGGTACCGGTCAACGGCCGCCGTCAGGGTAACGCCGTTGGTGTTGATCGTGGCTGGTTGCGCCGGGCGCGACATTACGCCGGCCTTTAGCGCCTCGACTTCGATGGCCTTGAGCCGCGCCGCTTCTGTCACAGACGCGAAATCCGCGACGGCTTTGCGGTAACGCTTGCCGTGCTCATACCACTCGAGGTAATAGCTGCCCTCGCGATGGTGTTCGTCGCATCCGGCAATCAGGACGCGGTCGCGCAGGATCCTGCCGCTGCGCTCGACGACATTGGCGAAGCGCCACGCGTCTCCCGCTTTGACATACTTGAGAATCTTGACCCGATGGGTGTAAGGCTTTGCCCTTCCCGGCATATTCCACCTCCCGGTGGAGGGGATGGAAGTTAAGCCGGATCGCGAATTCGGGCAAACGCGGAAACCGGATGGAGGGAGTGGAAGGAGTTGATGGCGTTGGCGGAGATTCGACCGACAGGAAGAACGACAGGAAGTGATCTAGAGAGATGAAAACAAACCAAACCGAGGAGAAGGCAGCGTTCTAACCAACTGAACTACGTCCCCACTTGCCAAATCAGTGGAATGCGCGCCAGAAAATAGGCTTGGATGCCGGTGTCTGTCGCTTGCAAGGAAGGTTCTGGTCGGGCACGACCAGAAGGTCAACTCTCCTTTGCAGCATTTATATTAGCACAGCGGCGTCGACCCACATGGCTCTGAGCTTTTCGCTCACGTCGATTTTCTGATACACAATAACTTGCACCTCACTCAGGCCATCCTGCTTTTCTTTGCCGGCATGATCGCTGGCACGCTCAACGCCGTTGCCGGGGGCGGCAGCTTCGTTTCATTCCCAGTTTTGCTGTTCACCGGCGTCCCGCCGGTAGAGGCCAATGCCACCAATACCGTCGCCCTGTGGCCGGGCTTGGCAGCGAGCACCGTCGCTTACCTGAAGCGGCTCGACTCCCCGATGCGGCTGTTGCTGCCATTGCTCATCACCAGCGTCACCGGAGGATGGGCCGGGGCCGAACTGCTTTTGAAAACTCCGCAGCATACTTTTCTGCATCTCGTGCCCTGGCTGCTGCTCGGCGGGACCTTATTATTCACCTTCGGCAATAAAATTCGCACTCTCGCCGGCAAAGCCTCCGGCTCCGATCTCAACCACGTCTCGTGGCAATCGATCGCTGTGATTGCATTTCTCGAATTTCTCGTCGCCATCTATGGTGGATACTTCGGCGCCGGCCTCGGCTTTATCCTGATGGGCATGCTGGCTGCGCTCGGCATGCACGACATTCACGCCATGGCGGCGATTCGTACTCTCCTTGCCGCCGCCATCAATGCGGCAGCGGTCGTCACATTCATTGTGGCTGGAGCTGTCCTGTGGCCGCAGTTTGGCGTGATGGTCGCGGGAACACTCCTCGGGGGATGGTTCGGAGCGCACTTTGCGCAAAGGACCGATCCGCAGAAAATGCGCTATTTTGTCATCGGAGTAGGCGTCCTGTTGAGCGCATATTTTTTCATCAAACTTCGCTAATCGGCGAAAGCCTTGTCTATCACGGATTTTACGCGAATTTCCTTCTGCGAATTTGGCCTTACCTCTAGGAGCGCAGCTCGAAAATCAGTTAAACTAAACATTCGCTTGGTAGATTTCCAGGAACAAGCGTGTCGCTACCAACGCTGTGATTGTCTGTCGTCCATACGCTCCGTCATTTTGCGGCCCGTCATTTGTAACAACTGAAATTCTTTTGTGAATTCCAACTCATCATGGAAAAGAGGCCAAAGTAATGAGTACTGCTACACTCCCCGAAACCCAAGCGCCAAAAAACCAAGATAAAGACAAGCGCGGCAACGGCAGCGCCACGAAATATGTTTATTCCTTTGGCGGCGGTAAGGCTGATGGCAACGGCAAAATGAAAGATGTGCTGGGCGGCAAAGGGGCCGGCCTGGCGGAAATGACGAACGCCGGATTGCCCGTTCCTCCTGGATTCACCATCCAAACCGAAGCCTGCCGTGAATATATGCGCGGTGGACTGTCCGCCAATGTCGATCGCCAGATGGACGAAGCTCTGGCCAAGCTTGAAGCGCTGCAGGGACAGAAGCTCGGAACCGGCGAAAATCCTCTGCTGGTTAGCGTGCGCTCGGGCGCGAAATTTTCCATGCCTGGCATGATGGACACAATTTTGAATCTTGGCCTCAACGACAAGAGCGTTGAGTCGCTGGCGAAGCTGAGCAACAATCCGCGCTTTGCCGCCGACTCCTATCGCCGTCTGATTCAGATGTTCGGCAACGTCGTCCTCGATATCGAAAAGCACGTGTTCGACGAAGTATTCGACGCAAAGAAGAAACACAAAAAAGTTAAGCTCGACACCGATCTCGATGCCAAGGCCCTGCAGGAAGTAATCGCCGAATATAAAAAAGTCGTCAAGAAGCATGCCAAGCGCGACTTCCCACAGGATCCGCACGAGCAACTCGTGATGGCTCGCGACGCCGTTTTTCGTTCGTGGCAGAACGATCGCGCCAAGCACTATCGCCGCATCAACAACATCGACGACATGCTGGGCACCGCCGTTAACGTGCAAGCCATGGTCTACGGCAATCTCGGCGAGACCAGCGGCACGGGCGTAGGGTTCACGCGCAATCCTGCCATCGGCACCAAAGAGTTTTACGGAGAGTTTCTGCTGAATGCACAGGGCGAAGACGTCGTTTCCGGCGTGCGGACGCCAGTGCCGATTCTCGAGCTGCACAAAATCATGCCCGACGTGTACAACCAGTTGCGCGATACCACGACACGTCTCGAGAAGCATTACAAAGACATGCAGGATTTTGAGTTCACCATTCAGGATGGCAAGCTCTACATGCTGCAGACGCGCAACGGCAAGCGCACCGGCCTTGCTGCCGTCCGCGTCGCGATCCAGATGGTGGAAGAGGGATTGATTACGAAAGAAGAAGCGATCTTCCGCGTTGAACCGAACCAGCTTTATGACTTCCTGGTTCCGCGCCTCGACGAGAAGAGCACAAAAATTGAAGTACTCGCGACCGGCTTGCCTGCCTCACCGGGCGCGGCCGTCGGCCAGATTGTTTTCACTGCTGACGCCGCCGTCGAAAAAGTCGGACACGGAAAGAATGTGCCCGTGATTCTGGTTCGCGCCGAGACAACTCCCGAAGACATCCACGGCATGGAAGTGGCGAAGGGCATTCTCACTTCCCGCGGCGGCATGACCAGTCATGCGGCTGTTGTCACACGCGGCATGGGCAAGTGCTGCGTGGCCGGAGCCGGCGACATTGACGTGAATGAAAAGACACGCGAGATGCGCGTAAAAGGCCAGGTGTTCAAAGAGGGCGACTGGATTTCGCTCGACGGCACGACCGGACGCGTGATCAAAGGAAAGTTGAACACGCTCGATCCGTCTCCAGACGATCCCGAATTGCAGAAGTTCATGGAGTGGGCCGATCCGCATCGCACCATGAAAGTCCGCGCCAACGCCGACATTCCTCGCGATGCCATCCAGGCGCGCGCATTCGGCGCGGAAGGCATCGGCCTCTGCCGCACCGAGCACATGTTCTTCGGCGAGAAAAAGATCGGGCCAATGCGCGAGATGATTCTCGCCAACGACGAGAAAGGCCGACGCGCCGCATTGAAGAAACTGTTGCCG
>DATBZH010000023.1:0-7547 GCA_036513255.1 Candidatus Sulfotelmatobacter sp.
ATTACCGGCCTCGCGGCGGCTCAGGTTACCTACGTGGGCGGCATTTGGCGGATTGCGCTGACCTCGGGCGCGACTCCGCGCCTCTTGCTATGGACGATTTTTCAATGACTTTTGTTTTACCAACTAACAACTCAGGAGCTATATCACAATGACCAAAACTGTCCTGAGTATCACCCGCTGTTCCTGATGGCACTGCGCGCGGGCCTGCGCCGCGGCGAGCTCGTCGCAGTGCAGTGGGGAGACCTCCAGTTTGGGGAGGACGAGCAGGATGCGAATCGCTTCATCGATGTGCAGCGCAATTACGTGCGCCGTGAGCACAGGACCACGAAGAGCAAGAAGAGCCGGCGCGTTGATCTGTCGCAAGAGCGGAGGCGGGTATTGATCGAACTCCGGGACAGGCGCCTTCTGGAAGCTTTCCTGGAGGTAAGAACGACATCTCCGACGAGCTCGTGTTCCCATCGCCGGACGGGTCGATTCTGGATCCTGACAACCTCTACCACCGCTACTTTCAGCCAGTGCTCACCAAGTCCGGGCTCCGGAAGATCAGGCTCCATGATCTGAGGCATACGTTCGGCTCGCTGCTGATCCAGAGCGGAGCGTCGCTCGTATGCGTGAAGGAGCAAATGGGCCACAGCTCAATTCAGGTGACCGTAGATACCTATGGGCACCTGATTCCCGGCGCCAACGTCTGTTTCGTAGATAGGCTGGACGGGGTCGGTGCCGAAGAGGCGAAAACAGGTCCGCACCAATCCGCACCAGGCCGAAATTACCGTGGAGTCGATTTCCCCAGAACTTGTTGATTTAATTGGTGGCGGCGGTAGGACTCGAACCTACGACCTACGGATTATGAGACCGTCGCTCTAACCACCTGAGCTACGCCGCCATTTGTCAGCAATCGGGGAGACGGAAGAAAGGTCGCAGCACGGCGCAACAGACCCGGAGCGTTTCATCCACTGCTTAATTCTAAGAGGGGCTGCGAAATAGGTCAAACACAGCGCATCAGGCCGGATATACTCTGCGTCATGCTTCAGATTTCGCATACAAATCAACGAATCAGCAAGCCCTAGCTAAACCGATACTGTCCATGAAGGCGATCGCCGTCATCCCTGCCCGTTTGGCTTCTGCCCGTCTGCCCCGCAAGATGCTGCGCGAAATCGCTGGCAAGCCGCTGATTGGAGTGGTCTACGAAGCAGTGCGATCGTCGCCGCTCCTTGCAGATGTCCTCATTGCTACCGACTCTGAAGAGATTATGGAACTCTGCCACAAACACGGTTGGAAGGCGCAGATGACTGCGACGCGACACCGCAGTGGCACCGAGCGAGTGCATGAAATCTCCGGTCGCGAGGCTGCCGAAGTCTACCTCAACGTCCAGGGAGACGAGCCTCTCACCCGTGCCGAACACATTGCGTCTTTACTGCAAGTCATGGAAAACCCGGCTGCACAAGTCGGAACGCTGATGACTCCCGCAGCCGAGGCCGACATCCCCAACCCTAACGCGGTGAAGATAGTCATTGATATCAACGGGCGCGCGCTCTATTTCTCCCGTGCCGCGATCCCTTTCGATCGTGACGGTACGCGACCGGCTTACTTCAAGCATCTCGGCCTTTACGCCTACCGCAAAGCGGCTCTCGACCGCTTTGTGCAACTGCCGGAGGCAACGCTTGAAAAGAGTGAACGTTTGGAGCAACTGCGCTTTCTTGAGAATGGCATTCCGATCTTTGTAGGCCAGACCCCACACGACAGCGTCGGGGTCGATACGGAAGAAGACCTGCACCGTGTGATCCAAATTCTTGGAAACCGCTGACCCGGAATTCAATCCGGCGGATTCAGGTTATGCTTTCGGCCCCAGTCCTCGGCTGCCGCTAGCCGTCGCGAGATGGCGGGATGCGAGTGGAAGAACCATTCCACCCATTTCGAGGGCGTTCGCTCCGCAAGATTCTGTTCCGCCAGCTTATTCATGGAAGAGATAAAGGGCTCAACCCTGGCGATCGACTCAAATGCATACCGGTCGGCTTGTCGCTCATTGAAGCGCGAATACCCATTGAGCGCCGGCATCAGAACGAAGGAAAGAGCAACGGAAACCAGCGCCAGCAGAGGCAGATTGGCAAAGTCAGATAGTTCCTCGAACATGTGCTGGTCTACCGCATAGTGCAGCGTCCAGTTCGCCGCCCAGAAACCGAAGAGCGTGATCGCGGCCTGCACAAAAATGCTCTTCAGAATATGGCGATGCACATGGTGCCCGAGTTCGTGAGCCAGGACCGCCTCGATCTCGTCTGCCGTGTAGTTGTCGAGTAGGGTGTCGGCCAGAATGATGCGCCGGGTCGCGCCGAGCCCGGTAAGAGCCGCATTCGCCTTCTTGCTCTTTTCTGAAAGCTTCCAGCGGTACACCCCGCGCACCCGCGTCCCAGCGCGCTGGCTCAACACCACCAAACGACGCCGCAGGTCCTCGTTATCGAGCGGCTCAAACTTGTAGAAAATCGGAAACAAAACCACCGGCGCCAACTGGGCCAGAATAATAAAGAGGCCCATGAACAGCGCCCAAGCCAGCATCCACCAGTGTTGCGGCCATTGTCGAATCGTGAAGTACAACACTTCGACCAGCACGCCTCCCAGCACGAGTCCGACCAGAAATCCCTTCACTTCATCCCACGCCCACGAGCGAAATCGCTGCGTCGAAAGTTTGAACCTCCGCTCAAGCGAGAAGCCGTAATAGTCCAGACCAATTCCCAACGCCTTGCTGATCGCCAACAACAGCAGCAGGTACATGAACAGCGAAAGCGAATAGTTCTGGAATCCCAGACGATAGGCTTGGTCCCGCAACCAGGCCGACCCTCCAGTCACTAACAAAACGATTAGAAAGAGAAACCCAATCGCAAAATCGGCAATTCCGAGCCAGCGCCGGATCCGATTGTAACGGCGGGTCTCAGGTGGATCGAATTGCACAGGGTTGGAATCGTCTGCCATGAAATCCAGTGATCGATGTCGCCGCAAAAACCTAGCTGCCGTTCCTGACGAAGCTCTCGCCGGTGACCAGGAGTTCGCTGACCAACTCCGGCGACGACGCCTCGGTGTAAAGCCGCATCAGCGGCTCCGTCCCGGACGCACGCAACAACACCCAAGCCTCTGCCCCGTTCCCGTTCGTGGGTGCGTCCAGAAAGAACTTTATCCCATCGAGATTTTCTTTCTTCAGCACGCGGTACCGGCCCAAGGTCTGGGTACCCTCCCCACGAGCACGTTCAATCGCGCGTTGCTTCATGTCTTCCGGAATATGCAAATCGCGCCGCCCGTAATAATGTGCGCCGAACTCTCTTTGCAGATCGGCCACCAGTTGCCCCAGCGGTTTCGCTTCCTCCGCCATCACATTGGCAAGCAGCAAGCAATTCAGCACGCCATCCCGTTCCGGCAGAAAACGCGAATACCCAATGCCTCCCGACTCTTCGCCACCAATCAGAATTTCGCGCTCCATCATCAGATCTGCAACATACTTGAAGCCGATTGGAGTTTCGTGCAGCTTACGTCCATATTTCGCCGCGATGCGATCGAGCATGCGGGTCGTATTGAACGCGCGTACCACGTCACCCGGCCATTTTTTTCGCTCCAACAGCCAGCGCAGCAAGATGCAGAAGATTTTGTGTGAGTCTACAAAGCTGCCGTCTTCCGCCACTGCACCAATTCTGTCTGCGTCGCCATCGGTAGCCAGACCGGCGTCGCACTTCTCGCGAACCACGACCTGCTGCAGCATCGCCGTATGCGGCTCGATCGGCTCCGGATTGATCCCAGGAAACAGTGGGTTCAACTCCTGCCGAATCGCTATGAATTGCACGCCGCGCTCGGCAAAGATTCCGCTCAGCACGCCTCGTCCGGAACCATACATCGCATCCACTGCAAATTTGAATTTCGTTTTTGCGATCAGGTCCAGGTTGGCGAAGCCGCAAACCGCAGCGACATATGCTTGCTTAAGATCAACCTCTTCCACCGCTGCTTTGCTGCCCTTTGGGCCTGCGCCGGCGGCCATCTCCTCTTCGATCTTTTTCATGATCGCGGGGGTAGCCGAACCACCGAATTTACCCTTGAATTTCACTCCGTTCCAGTTCCACGGATTGTGGCTTGAAGTAACCATCACTCCGCCTGCCGCAGCGTGTTGTTTCACTGCAAAGGAAACTGCAGGCGTGGGAGTGTAATCATGGGCGAGCTTTACCGGAATTCCGGCCGCCGCAATCACTTCTGCCGCAATCTGTGCCGCCCGCGGCGAGGCAAAGCGGGCGTCGTAGCCCACGAACACGCCACGTTGCGCCTCCTCATACTTCAATACATAAGAAGCAATCGCGCCCGCAACGCGTCGCACGTTGTCGAACGTAAAATCGTCAGCGATGATTCCGCGCCATCCGTCGGTCCCGAATTTAATCTCCTGCGCCATGGTCAAAAGAACTAAAGTTTTCCAGTTTCCGGTCTCAAGTTTCAAGTTCCTCGAAAGCGGGAATCGAGATCTGAACCATGCCTCGAAACCCGAAACTAAGTCAGCTTATACATCTTCTTTTCGTCCAGATATTTCACCACTTTGCCCACATCCTGAGCGTGTTGCCGAGTGGTGATCAGCAGCGCATCTGAAGTCTCGACAACCACCAGATCGCTTACGCCGACGAGTGCGACAAACTTCTCGGGAGCATGAATATAATTGCCGCTGGCATGCAACAGAAAAAAGCCAGAACCCGCGACCAGATTGCCTTCCGGCGGGCTGCTCTTCGACGTGTGGTGCTCATGCAGCGCCGTCCAGGAACCCAGATCGTTCCACCCGAAGTCCGCCGGCAGGCAGAAAATATTTCCCGCCTGCTCGCCTTTGGCCGAACGCGGCTCCAGTACCGCATAGTCCACGCTGATGTTCTCACACTTGGGATACTGCCTTCGAAAAGCCCCGGCAAACTTGCTCGTACCAAAGGTGGCCGCAATTTCTTCGAGCAGACTTGCGGTCACCGGCAAGTGCTCCCGCAGCGCATCGGCGAGCGTTCGCGCGCTCCACAGAAACATTCCGCTGTTCCAGAAATAATTTCCTGCGCGCACAAACTCTTGGGCATTGTTCGAGTCTGGCTTTTCCGTGAAGCGGCGCACGCGCAACGCCTCGCCCTGATACGCTCCTCCAGCCTCAATGTACCCGTACCCGGTCTCGGCGCGATTCGGACGAATACCCAGCACCACAATATTCGCGCCAGCCGCCGCAATCTTGATTCCCCGCTCCAGTGTTTCGCGATAGCGCGTCTCATCGCCAATCACGTGATCGGAAGGAAATAGGCCGATCACTGCTTCGGGATCTTCCCGCACCAGCAGAAACGCCGCCAGCCCAATCGCTGGAGCCGTATTTCTTCCCGCCGGTTCCGCGAGTATCTGGCTCTTCCGCAGTTTCGGAAGCTGCTTCTGAATTGCTGGCCGCAGATCTTCGTTGGTGATAATCCAAATATTTTTCGCCGGCGCTAGGGGCAACAAACGCGCCACAGTCTGCTGAATCATCGTCCGCTTGCCGTCGAGCGCCAGAAGTTGCTTGGCGCGCTTCTTGCGGCTCAAGGGCCAGAAGCGCGTGCCGCGACCTCCAGCCAGAATCACGGGATAGAAATTCGGGTTCTTCGCCACGCGTGTTCGCATTTCAGATTTTAGATTTCAGATTCCCGGCCGTCATCTCAGACTCGTGCATCATGGGGAAGCTCGATTTGCTCGGGGGGCAGTCTGAAATCTCACATCCGCAATCCGAAATGACTTTCTCACATTCTCGTTTCCGGCTCCGGCAGCGGTTTTCCGGGCACGTAGGACCTCAAGAACTCCAATGACCATTGCGGACGCACACCAAATTTGCCGACATACGCGGGCACGACGACTGCGTCGCCCTTCGCCAGCGTAACCGGATCCATTCCCGCTGCTTCAATCACACCACAGCCTTCGACCGCTACCAGGATCTGCACCGAACTCCGCCCCGAGTCGTCGTGTGTCTCAAGTTCCAATGGTTCTTTCGCCTCGAACATATCCACTACAAAATATGGCGCTGCCACCAGCGGCGCATGCCGGTTCTTGCTGCCAGCAATCTGCGTCGGAGGTGGGCGCACGACCTTCCCCGACTTCACTTTTTCCTTCACTGCGGCCATGCCATCTTTCAGATGTAGCTCGCGCGGACGCCCGTAATCATACAGTCGATAGGTCGTGTCGGACTGCTGCTGCGTCTCCATAACGATGGATCCCGGCCCAAGCGTGTGAACCGTACCACCGGCAACATAGATCATGTCTCCCGCGTACACATTGATCCAGTTGAGAACTTCCTCCGCGCGCTTCTGATGAATCGCCTCCTCCAGTTGCAGCACGGTAACGCCGGGCTTCAGCCCCAACCCAATCTGCGCACCTGGCTTTGCGTGCGCAATGTACCAGCACTCAGTCTTCCCCCAAGGCTGGCCAACGCGCTGGGCTTCGGCATCATCCGGATGAACCTGTACCGAAAGCTTCTCGTGAGGAAAGAGAAACTTGACCAGCAACGGAAAGCGGCCGGCGTCACGCGCAGCTTCCCCCACCAGTTCGCGCTGATACTCCGTGCTGAGCTGCGCCAGGGTCCTGCCGGTCATGGGCCCATTCGCCACTCTGCAATCGTCGCCGCTAAGCCAGGCCTCGCCAATCTTCTCCTCGAACTTGTGATTCGGATAAATCGGCGACAAATCCGGGCTGCCCCAGGGGCGCGCATCGAATCCCGGAAGCATCAACATTGGATAAAGATTTCCCATAGAACCCGAGCCATAAACCTCAACCCAAAAAAAAGGCCGCTCACAAACGGAACGGCCGGTGCCGCCTGACAATCAAAATCACCTGCTTACCCGCTTACAGCGCACCGAAAAACTTGTGCATGCGCTCCAGCCCTCGATCCAGCTCAGCCTTCGACGTCGCATACGAAACGCGAATATGATCGCCCGTGCCAAATCCTTCACCTGGCACAGTGGCCACGTGAGCTTCTCGCAACAATCGTCCGGCCGTATCAGACGCGGACTTTAGCCCCCCGCGTCCGAGAAATGCAGAAATATTCGGATAGGCATAAAACGCGCCCTCGGGCAAGGTGCAAGCCACACCGGGGATGGACCGCAGCCCTTTCACCACATGGTCGCGCAGACCGATGTACTCCCGCCGCATTTGTTCCACGCACTCCTGCGGCCCCTTCAGCGCAGCCACGGCTGCCTTCTGCACAATCGACGTCGGATTCGAAGTCGACTGGCTCTGCAACTTCGACATGGCGCTCACCACCGGCGCCGGCCCCAGCGCGTAACCCAGTCGCCAGCCCGTCATCGCATAAGTTTTCGAGAGCGAACCCAGCACCACGATGCGCTCTTTAAATTCGCGCAACGATCCCACGGAAAAATTCTTGCCGCTGTAATTCAGGTAAACGTAACATTCGTCGGAAAGCACCCAGATTCCGCGCTCGTGCGCGACACGGACAACTTCTGTCAGATCAGCCGCACTCATTACGGCGCCTGAGGGATTTGAAGGCGAATTCAGGATGATAACCTTCGTTCGCGGCGTGACCAATC
>DATBZH010000024.1:0-6703 GCA_036513255.1 Candidatus Sulfotelmatobacter sp.
TAGGACAGTTTGAAGCGGTAGACCACGCCCATGCTGTTATCGTTGAGCCCAAAGTTCGGTGAAAACGTAACCGTGGGCCCGCGCGGAACGTTAAACGCAAGCGTTGGCCCGAAGTAATGGGAAGTGGCTGTCAGACCGAAGCCATTGAGATCACCCAAGCCGCCGTAAAGCTCGGCGCCGGCCGAAAAATTCTCCCGGCAGAACGTGCAGGCGCGTGCGCGAGCCGCCATCGACAACGGCCGGCTTACTCCCACCGCATAGCCGAACTCCCAAGGCTCGCTTTCGTTCAAATCTTTTTCGGCGATGAAGTTTTCCGCAATGTTCCAGCCCTTAGCGTTGCTGGAAAGAATCAGCTTCAGTTCCAGAGAACGCTCGGTTTCTGAGCGTCCCTGCGCATTACTCAGCCGCAAATCCGAAACACTCTGATGTCCGGTAATCTCCAAAAAACTGCGGTCGGCGAGATTTACGTTTTCATACTCCACATAAAGAACCGGATTGATGAAATATTCCCGCCACAATGGACGAAAACGGTTTTCCCACCGGAATCCGTTAAAAACGGTGCTGTCGTTCGAAGTATGCTGCCCGCTCAAATAGAGCTCGGTCGTCCACCATGCCTTGGCGCCGTACTCGAACTCCACGGTTTCGCCATAGAACGTGTTCCCATACTTGGGCGTGCCAGCGGTGGTCTTCGCTTCAAATTCCAGATTTCCAGGCTCTTCCAGATCATGGGCATAAGTGACGAAATAAGGCCACTCCTGTGCGGAGCAGTAGCCCCCGCACAGGAACAGCGTGAAAAACCACAGGGTGAGTAGTCGTTTCATATCGAAAAATGCTCTAGTTGCAAACGAGTTGCATCTAGAACGGTTGTCTATGATCCTAGAGATCGCGCACGCTCTGGTCAATATGTCGGGGGAATTTTTCGTTGCAAGCTGCTTGCGACCAGATGCAACAAAGGAAGTTTAGGCATTCGAAGGGCGGCAATGCGCGCAGTAGCCGCCAACTTCAAGGCGCGTCACCACGATGTGGAACTGGCAATCCCGCTGAATTTGCCCTTTGAGACGGTCAAATAGATCGCTCTCGAACTCCGCAATCTTTCCGCAACGCAGGCAAGCCATATGGATGTGATCGCGCTGCGGACGGCGCTCATAGAAGTGCTTCTCGCCTTGCAGATGCATCAGATCAAGCTCATCGATCAATCCGTGGCGCTTCAGCAACTTGAGCGTCCGGTAGACGGTCACGCGATCGATCTGCGGATCGATCTTGCGGGCACGGCGCAGAATCTGGCTGGCATCGAGATGCTGTTGCGCCGTCTCCACCACGCTCAGAATTGTTCGCCGCTGGTGCGTCATGCGCAGGCCGCGAGACATCAGTTCTGCCTGCAACCGTCCGGGCGCTTCCGTTTGCGGTAGTGGCATGACAACTCCTATCCGTACTAGTTGAAACTGGGTTGCAACAATTGTAAATCAGATTTCAGAGGTCTTCTACAGAGCAGGTTTTTTGCAGGGAGGATCGGGAGGCAGGAAAGAAACGCGTAACTACGAAGAACAACGCTCTAGTTTGGTCCCTTCATTTTGTCCCGCACGCTCTTGGCCAGCTTTTCGATCTCGTCGCACTTCCGGATGACGTCGAGAGACAGAACATTCTCATCCGATTTGTCGACGAACGACTTCAACTCCGTTGAAAGCTTCACCAGCTTTTCGGTGTCGCTTTTCAGCGCCGCCACGCGCTCCTTGGCTGCCTTCTTGGCCATCTCGGCGCTCAGGCGATCATGTGCATCATCGGCATCGCCCATCGGCACGTTCAGGTCATGCGTAGGCGCTGGAGGACGAGGCGGTGGTTGCACTTGTGCAAAGACAGGAAGTGAAAGCAGCGATAGAAAACAAATTAGGACCAGTTGTCGGGACCGCACGGAATCCTCGCTGAGAGCTATGCGCACTTAGGAACATGCACCGCTCAGCGAAAATTATACGTCGCGGAAGGGGCAACTTTGTCGCAGAGAAGAATGCAGAAGGTAAAAACAAAACATTCAGAGGAAGCCCGGACTCAGGCTTCCTCTGCTTGGATAGTTCTTACAGGGAGCTCATGTTCGCCAGAAACTCGCCGTTGGACTTGGTCTTGCCCATTCGTTCAACCAGCAATTCCATCGCTTCGACGGGCGAGAGTGGGTTGAGCACTTTGCGCAGCACCCAGATGCGCTGCAGGTCTTCCTTGGGTATCAGGAGCTCTTCTTTTCGCGTACCCGAGCGCTGAATATCGATTGCCGGGAATACGCGCTTATCGACCAGTTTGCGCTCCAGGATGATTTCCGAATTGCCCGTGCCTTTGAATTCTTCAAAGATCACGTCATCCATGCGCGACCCAGTGTCGATCAGTGCGGTTGCGATGATAGTGAGCGAGCCGCCTTCTTCAATGTTTCGAGCGGATCCGAAAAATCGCTTCGGACGCTGCAACGCATTGGAATCGACGCCGCCGGAGAGCACTTTGCCCGAGGGCGGAACGATCGTGTTGTAGGCGCGGGCCAGACGCGTAATCGAATCGAGCAGGATGACAACGTCGCGCTTATGTTCGACCAGGCGCTTCGCCTTTTCGATCACCATCTCAGCAACCTGCACGTGGCGCGCTGCGGGCTCATCGAAAGTCGAAGAAATCACTTCGCCTTTAACCGACCGCTGCATGTCCGTAACTTCTTCGGGGCGCTCGTCGATGAGCAGCACCATCAACACAACTTCGGGATGATTCGCCGTAATCGAATTCGCCACGTTCTGCAGCAGCATGGTCTTGCCGGCGCGCGGCGGGGAGACAATCAACCCACGTTGTCCCTTACCGAGTGGCGTGAGCAAATCCATGACGCGGGCGCTGGCGTTTTCGCGGGTGGTCTCAAGTTTGAGGCGCTCCTGCGGATACAGCGGCGTCAGGTTGTCAAACAGAATCTTGTTGCGCGCTTCGTCGGGCGACTCGAAGTTAACCGCCTCAATTTTGACGAGCGCGAAATATTTTTCTCCTTCATGCGGAGGGCGCACCTGGCCGCTGATGGTGTCGCCGGTCTTGAGATCGAATTTACGTATCTGGGAAGGCGAGACGTAGATGTCGTCCGGGCCGGGGAGGTAGTTGTAATCGGGCGAGCGCAGGAAGCCGTAGCCGTCGGGCAAAATTTCGAGGACGCCTTCGGCGAAGATGTGGCCTTCTTTTTCACTCTGCGCCTGCAGAATCTTGAAGATCAAGTCCTGCTTGCGCATACCGCTGGCACCGGGCAGATCCAAGGTCCTTGCGATCTTGGTCAGCTCGGTAATGTTCTTTTCTTTCAGTTCAGCAATGGTCATGATTCACCTAAACCCGTGCACTAAAACGTGTTCGTTAGTGTTCGCGGGAGATTTTTAAAAAGGAAGGAGACGCAGGGAAGAATCGAAATACCACCGGGCAGGAAGGCGGGGCTGGTTAAGCAGCCCGCCGTTGTGCCTCAGCAAAATTCTCTGGTTCCGACAATACTTCTTGCCGTGGAGAACCCGCGATCCGATCCAACACACCGTTCATTGTTTCCTGGATTCTGGTGCTGGGCCGGTGGAATTTCCGCGTGGCCTTCGAGGCAAGCTGACAAAGCATATACCGGTTCCGCAGAGTTTGTAAAGCGTCAAACACACGATCAGAGCGCATGAGCTTTATTTCTCCTTACTTTATGATTGTGGTCTTCCGCATTCGTCCTTCTCGCCGCAGAGAGATGACGCTAGCCATAGAAACTAGCTAAGTCACTGAATCCGAGCAAGTTGTATAAAAGGAGTGAGCGCAAACCCACTTGAATAGATGCATGCCAGGATACGGAAGATGCTCGATTTTCCGGGCTTGGGCTCCTCAGGCTGGAGCACAAAGAGCGCACCCAAAAGCTTCCCGGACGTTCCTGGAACTGGCTAATGTAACGGCAACGGGCGGTGCGGTCAAGTAATTATTTGTGAACGCAGGAAACGGCTTCGGGACGCGCCCGCCAGCTACCCCCTCCCCCGCGATCCTTATTATCTTCACCTTGGCACGAAATTGACGGAGAATCTTAGGGCTGCAATAACTTAGGGGTAAAATATTCCGTTTAAAGGAGTTAAGCCGGATATCAGATCGTTCTTTTCCGTCCGCTACTCCGAAATTAGACTTGCTCGACGGCCAAGTCAAGATTCAAGTTGGTAGCAAGCGCAATTTTGCCATGATCGGGTTCCAGCACGGGAAAATATGCCAGTTTGCGGAGCTTGGAAGGAGGCAGATAGAGAATGAATGGCGTAAGAATCGATGCGTGGTTGTGGGCGTCGCGTTTTTTCAAGACGCGGACGCTGGCCAAGCGCTCCTGCGACCTGGGCCGCATCGTCTCCAATGGGCAGATTGCCAAGCCATCGAGGGAAGTTCGCCTCGGCGACATGCTTCGTATCTCGAATGATGGCGGGGACTTTGAAATTGAGGTGCTGGGGCTGAGCGAGATGCGCGGGCCGGCGTCCGTGGCGCAGACACTTTACCGTGAGACAGAAGCCAGCCGCGAAGCGCGGCTCAAGGCCGCGGCCGAACACAAAGCTGCCCGCGAGTTCGAGATTCTGCCGGCTAGCCGTCCGTCAAAGCGGGACCGGCGCAGAATTATTCAGTTTCGCGGCAGAGGATGAGGCACGCCATTGGTTCATGATCGCCGCAAGGACGCGTAGGGAGATCGTTCCAAGAGAGACGCGAGATCGGTTGCGAGGGGGATACCTCGCCCCGCTGGTAAAAACGCGGAGGCTTCGGGATGACGCCATCCGGTGGTGATTGGCATCTTCAGTTCTTGCGCCGTAACTCCGCATCAAGAGGAGAATCATGACGGCTGACGCAAATCCGGCGCGGGTGCAACTGATTCATTCCGACGGGCCATCTCCAGCGACTATCCGGCTTCACTCATGGCTCGAGGAACTTGTCGCGCGCAAGGGAAGCGATCTGATCCTCGTTCCCAATGCGCCGGCGGCGATTCGACTCGAGGGAGCAATGGTGAGCATCGGCTCCGAGCCTCTGACCGGCGAAGAGATTCAAGACGCGATATTGCCTGCGCTGGCGGCGCACGCGCGCGAATCGTACGAGGCCAGCCATATCGCCGATTCTTCGTACCGGATTGAAGGTCTGGGGCGGTTTCGCATCAATCTGCATCATGAGCGCGGGCGGGCAGCGGCGACGGTTCGGGCGCTGCCAACGAAGATTCCTCAGTTGGCGGATTTGCGTCTACCCGCCAGCGTGGCGGGGCTGGCGAAGCTGAACCGCGGGCTTGTGATTGTGGGCGGCGCGACAGGGGCGGGTAAGACGACTACGCTGGCGGCGTTGGTGAATGAAATCAACCAGAATGAAGCGCGCCACATTGTGACGATTGAGGATCCAATCGAGTATGAGCATGCCCACAACCGCAGCGTAATTGAACAAGTTGAAATTGGCATCGATGCGCCCGACTTCCCTACTGCGTTGCGGGCGGCGTTGCGGCAGGCCCCGGATGTGATTGTGGTCGGGGAGATGCGCGATCCGGAGACGGCGCGGATTGCGCTGGCCGCGGCTGAGACTGGACATCTGGTGTTTACCACGCTGCACACGACGGATGCGGCGTCGACAGTTTCACGCATCGCCGATTCGTTTCCGCAGGAGCGCCAGCACACGGTTCGCGCCGAGATGGCCATGGCTTTGGCGGCGATGCTGACCCAGACGCTCATTCCCGGGCGCAAGGGAGGGCGCGTACCGGCCGCGGAGCTGCTTATGGTCGGCTACGGAGCGCGAGCGCATATCCGCAAGAATTCGTTGCAGCATCTTCACCAGGAGATCACGATGACCCGCAAGCAGGGATCATTCACACTCGAAGAGTCGCTGGCGCAGTTGGTGGCGCAGGCCGACATCAGCCGCGAGGACGCGATGGTGCGGGCGATTCACGCGGACGATCTGGATGTGATGTTAAAGGGAAAAGGATTCTGATCTGTTACCTGCAACTAGGCCGCGTTTACGAGCTCGGCGGCTTGACGCCTTCAGGCAATCGCGTGCCTTCGATCTTGCAACTGTATTCTTTGGTGGAGTCGTGGACGATATAAAGCCTGTCACCATCGACGCGATAATCAACGGCTTGTCCAAGCGAGAACTGCCCCGCCTGAAACATTCCGCAATAATCGACCTTGTAAATTATGTCCGCGCCATGTAATTCATAAACCTTCGCCTTCCGGGCCGACAGGGTTCCATTTCCGTTGGAATAGTAATCCTTGCGGGTATCGTAGCCCTCGACTGTGCCCTTCTTGTAGCTGACCGGTTGACCGCTGACCATGGCCATCGAACACTTGGTGTCCTTGCCGCCTTCCGAACGAATGAAGACGTGATCTCCCTTGACCCAGAACTCGACGCTTTTGCCGTCTTCATAATCTGCACAAAGCTTGATCTGGTAGGTATGGCCGTCACCCTGCAGGTCGTAATACGCCTGCGCAGTCGAGCCAGATTCGGCGGCGAATTTCCTGGTGACTGTGCCTTTTTGATAAGCGGGGGCGTCCGCAGCGATTGCAACTGTGGCAGATAGGAAAATCAACAGCGCTTTACGGTACACAGAACTCTCCGTAAGAGACATTACGAACCGCATCAATCTACTTCGGGATATTCAGGCTGTCAATATTAAGCCTGGCGTTAAGTCCAGGGTCTAAGCCCAATATGTTCGGTCGAGGCTGCGGTATTGGATCGCCTCGGCGATGTG
>DATBZH010000025.1:0-183722 GCA_036513255.1 Candidatus Sulfotelmatobacter sp.
CCTACGGGGTTGATTGATCCGGAGGTTGAGGTGCGTCCGGTGAAGGGGCAGATTGACGATCTATTGCACGAGATTCGGGCGCGCGTAGCGAAGGGCGAACGTGTGCTCGTGACGACACTGACGAAGCGCATGTCGGAAGACCTGGCCGAGTATTACGCCGAAGTCGGTGTGAAGTGTCGCTACATGCATTCTGAGATTGAAACGCTGGAGCGGGTGAAGATTTTGCGCGACCTGCGCAAGGGCGAGTTTGATGTATTGATCGGTATCAATCTATTGCGGGAGGGCTTGGACTTGCCGGAAGTATCGCTGGTCGCGGTTCTGGATGCGGATAAAGAAGGATTTCTGCGGTCGGCGGGGTCGCTGATTCAGACGATTGGGCGTTGCGCGCGGCATCTGAATGGGCGGGCGATTCTGTATGCCGACCGGATGACCGATTCGATGAAGCGCGCCATGGATGAGACTCTGCGCCGGCGTGCGATTCAGACGGCTTATAACGAGGAGAATGGAATTACGCCGGAATCGATCGTGCGTCCGCTGGATATGACGCTGGCGGGAATTGTGGCAGCTGACTATGCCGACTTGACCGCGGGCGAGAGCGAAGGCATACCGGAATTCACTTCGCAGCAGGATGTGAATGCCTATATCGAGAAACTGGAAAGCGATATGCGCGAAGCAGCGAAGCGGTTTGAGTTCGAGAAGGCGGCGAAGCTGAGGGATACGATTAAGGAGTTGAGGACCAAGGAGTTCTTGTTCGCGTGAAAGCACGGACCTGTTTTGGAGCTGCACGCTGGATCCCTCCCTTTGCAGAAATAACCGGGTTTCAGGATGACGCCGAGTAGATCGATCTCAAGCAGTTTTCGACGCGGCACGAGTCAAAACACCCTGCACATTCGGGAAGCGTCCTGAATTGAAACTGCGGACCGAACAAATCGCTCTATTCTGGCGATGAATTCCCCACAACCGGGCTATGATCGGCTCAATTGAATCCTGGCGGCAAGGGGTTTTCTATGCGTTTCCCGGCTCGATCCGCGTTGGCCGTAATCGCAATCCTCTTTGTTCTGGCCGGAGCATCGGTCCAGGGTGCCGAAGATCCGATCAATATCGGCTTGATCCCGGATGGCTTGACGCAGCAAGAAAGAGCGCCATTGCGGGACTACCTCAGTCGGGCGATGGGGCGACAAGTGAACCTTGTTGTCCCCGAAGTCTATAGCGAGACGGTGAGTCATCTCGCGGACGGATCGTACGATTTTGCCTGCCTGGGCGCGCTGATGTATGTCCGGTCGCGTGAGAAATTGGGAGTCATCCCGCTAGTCCAGCGTGTCACGGACCTGCAATTCCATTCGGTGTTCATCACGGGCACCGGCTCGTCGATTAATTCTCTTCGCGACCTGAAGGGCAAGCAATTCGCATTTGGCGACATAAGCTCGGCCAGCGCACATCTGATGCCGTATCGCGAACTGAAGCAAGCGGGGATTGATCCAGAAAAGGATCTACAGGTGCGCTACAGCGGAAGCCATCCGGCGACCGCCGCCATGGTGCAGGCCGGCGTGGTGGAGGCTGGAGTTCTGGACGAAACGGTTTACAACTCCATGATCCAGCGGGGAAAGGTCGACAAGAAGAGAGTCCGGGTTTTTTATACCTCCAAGCCTTTTGTCGATTATGTATACGTTGCGCGCAAGGATGTGCCCGAAGCGGAGCGGGAAAGATTTTCTCGCGCTCTTTTGGCTTTGAAGGAAGGCACCGACGACACTGTGTTGAAGGTGCTGCGCGGCAGGCATTTTGTCGTGGCCACCGATCAGGAGTACGGAACCGTGCGGCAGATTGCGCGTGAACTGAAAATGTTCTGAGGCGCAGCTATGGCCCGAGAATCAGCGTCCGTAGGCGGCGCTGGCGGCCAGAGGTTTGCGATGGAAGGTGTATCCGTCGAAGGTTTCTGAGCGGAAGTTCAGATTGGGCGCACTGAGCTTTTCCGTTTGGCTCAGGAAAAGATATCCGCCGGGCTCAAGATAGAGGTGCAGGCGCTCGATCAGAGCGGTGCGTTGCGCGCGGGAAAGCGATGGCAGCACGTCCATGCAAAAGATACAGTCGAAGCGACCGATGTAGACAGGACGCACCAGGTTCATAACGTTAAAGGTGACCATGCTGCGCAGGCGGGCTTTGACCAATAGGTGCGCGGCTGGAGAAGCGCTGAATGGGTTGAGAGCGGAATATGGACGCGAACCGGTTGGCGGATGGCTGTTGGGCCGCTCCGAATCTTCATGTAATTCGTCGTCTCTGTCTTTGTCATTTTTCGACAGGTCTGTGGGTAGGCGATTTTCCGGTTCCCGGCCGCGGCTGGCGGCTCCGATCTTCGAAAAACAGGCACGGATGGAAGCGGGTGGAAGTCCGTCCAAAGCCGACTGCGGATATAGGCCACGCTCGGCGATCTGGATCGACGCGGGCAGCAGGTCACTGCCTATGATTTGTACAGCCCAATCTTTTGCGCTTGGTGTATTTTGCCCGTTCATCGGCGGTGCAACTTCAGTGATCCCTCCGTTACGAGCCGTGCCGTATCGTCCTTTGCCATCCTTCTCTTTTGCGTCTTTCTCTCGAATAGCGGTTGCCGCAGCGCCGCTGACTCCGTTTGCGTTGGCGGCGGAAGGTGCGTTGCAGACGGCCATGGCAATTGAATAGGCTTCTTCGCCGGTAGCACAACCGGCGCTCCAGATGCGGACCTGGCCGCCCTCCGCTAACTTCCGCAAATAAAGCTGCGGCAGGACCTGCCGGGCCAGGGCATTCATGGCGCCGGGATGGCGAAAAAATCCCGTCGTAGTGTCCAGCAGGCCGTCGAGAAATTGCGGAATGAGAACAGGATCCCGATCCGAAGAGCGCAGGCGATCAAACAAAGGGGCTGTGGACTCCATCTGCTGGCTTTCTAAGTAGCTCGCAACATGATGGGCCAGGGCATTGTTGGGGCAGTCCAGCAGCGTGCCGGTCTGGCGCTCAACCAGCAAGCGCAACTCGGAAAGTTCGTGCTCGAGAATTGTGCCTCTGGCCATAAGTTTGTGCATGAACTCTTCCCCCGGCTTCTTGCAATGGATCGAATGTTTCGGGGGAGGATGGGTTTTAGCTATCAGCTTCCAGTTTCGGTTGTTTCATTTTCCTTGATGCACGGATTTTTCATCTTCGATTTCATTTAGCTGCCGGCCGCTGCGGCATAAGGCCTGCCGGAATCTCTTCCCGCTTGCAAGGCGGCGACATTTAACTCCTTCTCCAACGAGGAGAAGCGCTGCAAAATTTCGTTGATGCGCAGGGTCATGTGGCGAATGGTTTCAATCTGCGCGCGTACCGGTGCGGAAAGCGATCCCGGCTCAAACAGCAATAAATCGGAATTGCCCAAGACCGTGGTTAAGGCATTATTCAGGTTGTGGCGCATTTCGAGCATATAGCGGCCCAGGGTGGCCTGCCGTTCGAGCGCGGCACAGGCCAGTTGGGCAGCACGAACGCGGGTTTCGGCACGGGAACGGTGTGCGGCTTCGTTTGCCGCCATGACCAAAACCTCAAGCCAGCTTTCTTCGCGGCGCAGGACGGTGACCCGGGGCCAGCGTTCACGAACGAGCTGCGCGGTTTGCGGATCGAGAGAGGTGAAGAACACGGGCTGGCCGGTGGAGTGCAGAGGTTCAAGGACGATTGAGAGGAGTTCGCGGCGCAGTTCGCCAACGATAGCGACATCAAAAGTGTCGGCGGCAAAGCGGGGCCAGAGATCTCCGCTGACCAGGGTAAATGCTGGGACGACGCGTTCCATCTGCCAGCGCGCGGTGATGCGCCGGGAAAAATCCACACCGTCGGAGATGATCAATACAGTTGGCTGGTCCACGTTGGTATCGTTTATCGGTTGCTCTGGCTCTTGTGCTTTTAGCACGGCTTTTTCTATAGCAGTGCTAAAAGCGTCAAGCGGCCCAAAAGCATTTTCCGGTTTCTATTTTTTCTTTTTCGGTGGTGGAGTGTCGTCTGCGTCCCACTCCGGTGACGCCGTCACTTCGAATTCCGGAGCATCCATAGGAACAGGCTTTGGCCGCGGATCTTTTGTGTCGGTTGTGCTGCCGAATTCGTTGGAAGTATTGCCAGAACCTGCACCTGCGGCAGCGGCTCTCGCTTCGCCTGGGGACTTAGACGGCACAGGGTTGGCTGAACCAGGGCCATCTACTTGGGCGGCAGCACTGCCACGTCCCAGAGCATGTTCCACGGAGGCGCGGAGATCGACGAGCATGCGCAAAGGCTGGCCAGACGAGTATTCGGCCTGAAACAAGACCTTCCACGACTGGCAAATCATGCGCAGGCGCGAGACCGGTTCCTGCTCGGAGAACTGGGCGCGGCGGCAATCGATGGTTTCGACGCCGTTTTCGTCCAACTCGTCCAGCCCATCGAGAATTACATTGAGGTCACCGTGCATCAATCGGAAGAAGACGCGCCGCATCAGGTAGCCGTAACGGGTAAATGCGACCAACGCGATGGGCAGGAAAAACAGATCGCCGGCCTGAGCTTTGGCTTTGCGTCCTTGTTCAAGAACACCGCTGTGCAGCAGCTCGTCGAGCGAACGGCAACGGCGCGCGGAATCGAGCACCCGGTCGAGGGCATTGAGCCAGACCGGAGTCTTTAAGTCCACCTGTCCGAGCACTTGATCCAGCGCCCGAGCCACGTAATCCAGATCGACTTCGTTATCGAGCTGAGACGGAGCAGCCTGACTGAAATATTGCACCAGGAGAAAATCGACTTTGTCGCGGACGGCGTCGTTCTTGGATGTTTGCGCGAGAAAATACTGCATCAGGTCCACCAAACCCTCATGGGCGACCATCGAGCTGGTCTGCAGGAATTGGCGGAATTGGTGCGCCTGAATGCGCTGGTCGAGTTCCGCGACCCACTGAATGGCCTGCTTAGCTTCTTCATCACCCGGGATTTCGCCGGCTTCGGCAAGCGCGGGGCAGGGTTCAACGTCGATGACGAACTCGCGGGCGATCTCGAAGTAGACAGGATACAGACGGCAGGCCAACTTCCACTGCGTGGCCAAGTCTTGCGGAGGCGGCGAAGGGGTCATGATTTCACGATCCAGTTGGGCACATCTCTCATAAACCGCGCGGCAACCACGGCTTTTCCAGGATGGTATTGCACGGCAACCACGGAAGCTTCAACATCGAGCGAACCATCGGAATTGCGGAGGCGCAACACGTCGGCAAACTCCAGCGGAGTTGTGCAAGCGAAAAAAATTTCGCGGGGCGTGCCAAATTCGATGACAGTGCTTTCGCCGAAATTTTGCGATGGCACCTTAATTGAACTGTCAGCATGGGCCATTTGTACGGGGATGCGAACCGGAACAGCCTCCGGAAAAAATCGTGCCAGTCCGGCCACGGTGCTGGTGGCCTGTTTTGCTCGTCCCGTAGCTGTGGCGTGCGGCGCCAACCGAATCGAGTTCCCTTTCAGCGTTGAGGCTCCCAGTGCTGGCCTCGCGGCAGGTCTTCAATAGTGCGAACAAAAGAGTGCGGCGTTGGCTCTCCCTCTTCCCGGTTAGAAAGAGCTTTAGAGAGCCCCGAGTCCGCAGTTATGGCAAGCATAGGAGCACTTGGGACACCACCGCATTACACGGAAGGACTAGCACTGAGGTGGCTGTCTTTTCAGCGGGTTAGGAGCGGAACCAAGGGCGTGGGTTTAGCGAATTACGAGAGCGGAAGTCTCAGGCTGAGACGAGAATCTCACTTTTTAGGATAGACGTAGCCAGATTCTCTTCGACGGATCATCTCACCCGCGACTAAGCGATCACGGCGAGGCCTTTCTTCTCGACCAACGACAGCAACTTGAGCGAGGCTCCCGAAGGCCGTTTCTCGCCGCGCTCCCACTTGCTGACCAGGCTGCTGGTGACGTTTAGGTAGTTGGCGAAAACGGTCTGGCTGACGCGCTCTCTCTCCCGAATGGCTCGAATCTCCCTCGGTTTCAGCGGCCGGACAGCGGTAAGGCAGGCATCGTCGAACTGCCGCATAGTTCGTTTGCCGATGGCTCCGACATCTCGCAGCGCCTCCATGGTCTCATGGATGGCGGACATGGCTTCGCTTCGATAGTTCTTCTTCATAGGCATTTCACCTCGATAAAATCGCCCCGGGTTAAGAGCTCGGTCAGCAGCTTCTCGGTCAGACCTAGAACGTGCTTCGCTGCTTTCTTGAACTCCTCCCGCTCATGGTCGTCGATGTTTGCGCGCTTGCTTTTTGCAAATCCATAAATAAAGAATGCCCGCGATCCGCGCCGGAAAAAAATTATGCTGCGATACCCTTTCGATTTTCCTCGCCCCGGTCTGGCAATCCGCTGCTTAATCACTCCGCCGCCAAGATCGGCGTCAATCTGGCCCGCTTCGGCTCGAGCCACAGCTTCCAGCAAGGCCGAGTTCGTAATCCCTTCCTTGCGGGCAAAGTGGTCAAACCCCTTGGACTTGAAGATTCGCAAAGCTAGTCTAACTATGATTCTATAGGACTAAGTGCTATAGATACAACTACGGCGTGTGGGGTTCCGCCTTCGATCTTAATCGTTGGCATCATTACAAAGCGGCTATCGGCCAAGCCCCTCACGGGCTAACAATTGAGACCGTGATCCATGGGACAAAAACAGGAAGGGTGTGCGGACAACGCTCACTGCAGTGCGTGGCTTGAAGTTCCCGAGGATGATCCGCCGCTGATGTTGTAGCGTTTCAGTTTGCGGTAGAGCGTGGCGCGGCTGATGCCCAGCATGCGGCCGGCCAGGGCTTTGTCGCCGTTGACCTGCTGGAAGACGCGTTGGATGGTGGCGCGTTCGATGTCTTCGAGGTCGGTCGAAGATGGAACGGTTCCGCGGGTCGCAAGACCGATCTCTGCTTCCACAGCCGCACCATCCGACGGTGTCGCCAATATCCCGGCTTCGGAGGTAGGCGAAGTGCTGGCGATGGCCGGGGGTAGGTCGCCGAGATCGATGAGTTGTCCATCTCCGAGGGCGACGGCGCGCTCGACGCAGTTTTCCAACTCGCGCACATTGCCCGGCCAGTCATATTGGATCAGGGCTTTCATAGCGGCGTTGGAGACGCGCAAGTCGGCACCGGGAGCGTAACGCTCGAGAAACCATTGCACCAACATAGGGATATCGCTTCGTCGTTCGCGCAATCCGGGGACGTGGACCGTGACGACGTTAAGCCGGAAGTAGAGATCTTTGCGGAACGCTCCGACTTTGTAGGCGGCTTCGAGATCACGGTTCGTCGCAGCCATAATGCGCACATCGACCTTGACACGTTGATTGCTGCCCACTGGGCGGACTTCTTTTTCCTGCAGGACGCGCAGCAGCTTGGCTTGCAATTCCAACGGCAATTCGCCGATCTCGTCGAGGAACACTGTGCCGCCATTCGCTGATTGAAACAATCCCTGCTTCGACTTTAACGCGCCGGTAAACGCGCCTCTTTCATAGCCGAACAGTTCGCTTTCGATGAGCGTGGGCACGAGCGACCCACAGTCGACCGCAACGAACGGGCGGTTGGAGAAGGCTCCGCGATAATGCATAGCGCGCGCTACAAGCTCTTTGCCGGTGCCGCTTTCGCCGAAGATCAATACCGGAGTGCGCGTGTCTTTGAGGCGGGAGACCATGCGCAACACTTCCTGAATTTTGGCTGACGATCCAACGATGCCATGGACTGCGGTTTCCGAGTCCATGCGCTGGCGCAGAAATTCATTCTCTTCCACCAAGCGGACTTTCTCCGCCATGCGGCGAAGAAACAGACGTAACTCTTCGAGCGGCGAGAAGGGCTTGGTGATGTAATCGTAGGCGCCGAGCTTCATGGCCTGGACTGCGGTTTCGATGGAGCCATGACCGGTCATCAGAGCAACTTCAGTGCGAGGCAACAGCTTTCTTACTTTCTCCAGGAATTCGAGGCCTGACATGTGAGGCATGACCATGTCGGACAGAACCATGTGGGCGGGGTGCTCTTCGAGGAGGGCCAAGGCGGAATCGCCGCTTTCGGCCTCCATGCAGATGAACCCCAGGGCTTCGCCGACGGTGGCACAGAGTTTTCGGATGCTCTGCTCGTCGTCGACGATGAGCAGGCGGATGCGCAAGTCTTCACTCGTAATACCGTGACTGAGATTGTTCACTGGGCTTTCCCTATTGTTTTAGAAACGATGTCGATGAACTGCTGCACGCGAAACGGCTTCTCGACGCAGGGAGCGCCGGTTTCGCGCAGGGTAGCTACGGTTTCTTCATTGGCAATATCGCCGGTGATGAAAACAATTTTGGAAACCAAGTCCGGGCGATGGCGGGAGATCCACGCGTGGACCTGCGCGCCATCGACGCCGCCGGGCGTACGCATGTCGGAGACGATGCCCAGGAATTCGCCGCCAACCAGCAGGCGCAAGGCGTCGACTCCGGATTCGCAGCAGACGACGGGATAGCCGCTGCGTTCGAGCGCCGCCTGCACATAGGCCATGACGGCAGGTTCGTCCTCAATGAGTAGCACGGGCATGACAGCAGGCTTGAAAGCTGGGAGGTTCATGTTGGGATCACTCCTGCGGCCACGCCGAGGGACGAGGTATGAGCCGCTGCGGGCAGGCGAACCACGAACGTCGCTCCCTGCCCGTCACTGTTGTTGTGACAAAGGATGTCGCCACCGTGCTCCTTCACGATGCCGTAACAAATGCTCAGGCCGAGACCGGTTCCCTTGCCGATCTCCTTGGTGGTGAAAAATGGATCGAAAATGCGATCGGGATGAGAGATGCCCTGGCCGTTGTCACAGAAGGAAACTTCGACGGCACCGCTGGACTTGACTGTCATAATCTCGATACGCGCGGGACGGCCGATTTCGTGGACCGCATCGTAGGCGTTGTTGAGGATATTCAGAAAAACCTGCTGCAATTGCTGCGCGTCGCCGATGACATCAGGCAGGCCTTCGTCAAGGTGCTCGATGATTTCGACGCCGTGACTGTTGAAGTCGTAAGATCGCAGTTGAATGGTGCGCCGCAAGATGAGATTCAAATCGAGAGCATTGCGCTGGGGCGGCATTTGCCGGGCGAAGCTCAGCAGGTTCTGGACGATCTGCTTGGTGCGCTGGGCTTCCTGAAGGATCACGCGAAGATCTTTGCGGGCGTTCTCCGGCAGTTCGGTATTTTCCATGAGCAGGTCGGCGAAACCGAGAATCGCGGTCAGCGGATTGTTGACTTCGTGAGCTACGCCCGAGACCAATTGACCCACGGCAGCCATCTTTTCGGCATGGATCAATTTATCCCGCAGCAAAGCTGAGTCTGTGATATCGGTGAGCACCACCACGATGCTGGTGACCGTTCCCTGCTCGTCGCGCATGGGGCTGAGGTTGGCCGAAAACTGCCCGACGACGCCGCTGCCGCGCAACACCTGCAATTCCAGGTTGTCCACCTGGTGTCCGTTCAAAGTATTCTGAATGGCTTCGGCCATCGCGCGCACGAAGCCCGGAGCCGCCAGTTCCAGAAGCGGGCGGCCGAGGAGATCGCGCAACTGAAAGCCGGAATCGCTCCAGCGGCGATTGGCGTAGCTGATCAGGCCAGCGATATCCGCGACGAGAATCAGACTCTGCGTATTGTTGAGAATTTTTCCGGAGAAATCGCGCTCACGATGCAATTCGGACTGATAGGTGCGCAGGCCGGTCACATCGAGCATCAGTCCGCGGATCTGCACCAATTCGCCGGAATTCGAATAGAGCCCAAAAGCGTTGATGAGAACGTGGATGGGAGAACCATTCTTGCAACGCAGTGTCGCTTCAAAATTCCGGAGGTGTCCCAACTCCTTCATGGCTTCGGCGTGTTGCAGGCGCTGGTCGGGAGAAAAGTAAAGCTGTTCGGCGATGTCAATCTGCAGGAGTTCTTCGCGGCTGTCGTAGCCCAGCATATTCACCAAAGCTTCATTGACTTCAATAAACCGCCCCGCGGGAGTGCTGAAGAAGAGTCCTTCCTGAATGTTGTCGAACAGTTCGCGATAGCGGCGCTCGGCTTCGCGGCGGTCGCTGATGTCTTTGAGCACGTGGATGGTTTCCACTCCCTCGCTGGAAACGCCTTGAAGCCGGGAGGTGGAAACCAGGTAGGTGCGGTCGAGCAAAGGATGCACGAATTCGTCGGTATCCTCTGACATGGAACGGCAGAAGGGACAGGAATAAGACGCGCCGTCGCCGGTCACCGCCAGCAGCGAACGCATGTTCATGCCCATTAACTCAGCGGGAGAGACGCCGATCATGGCCGCGAACGACCGGTTGACGCGAAGAACTTTATCGGCCTGGTCGTGGACTACGACGAAATCGCTGATGGCGTCGAAGATCTCCAGCCAGTGGCGGTTGGCCTGTTCCGTGCGCGAGGACAGGCGGAGATTGTGCAGAGTAGTGGAGGCATGGGCGGCCAGAGCTTCGAGGAATATGCGATCCTCTCGATTCGGCGCGCGTCCAGAAAGACACAGCAGGCCAGAAAAATCTTTGCCCGTACCAGGAAGCCTCACGATGGTGCAATCGTCCCATCCGAGCGCGGCCGCAGCCGCCGGGTTCAACAACTCTGCCGCTGGGCCGGAGAGCACCGTTTCCGAATGCTGCACCGTGAAATCGTTGAGCGCGGCAATCAGCATGCGGTCCCTATCGTGGACGATACTGCTGGCGTCGGTTAAAACTGCGATCTGAGTTTCCGCCACGCCATGTCCGAAATCCGTGGGACGAGATTCCCCAGTCCGCAAAGAAGAACTCGTCTGCTCGGGCGTGGATTCAACTGGAGGATACACAGCAGCCATCTGCAGGCGTCCATCCTCAAACAAAACCAGAGCACCGGAGCGGAAGCTTGCGAGTTCGCAGGCTCGGCGCAAAAAACGTGGCAAGAAATCGGATACGGAGAGAATGCCATCGCTTTCGCCAGCCAAGTCAATCATGGCTTCCGCGCGGCGACGGTGCTGTTCGGAAAGATGCAGATTGCGCGCTACCTCCAAAACCACTGCGGCCTGGTTTGAGAGGGCGCGGGCCCGGCGGGTATCTTCCGCCGAAATGCTCTTGCTCTCGAAACGGTCGAGCAGCCCGAACATGCCCAACAGATTTCCTCCCGCGTCCATCAGGGGAACGGCAAGGAACTGTTGAACGTTATATTTGGCAACCACCTCCAAATTCACGCCCGCCATTTTGCTGGCATCATCAGTCGAGAAAACTTCCTTCGCACGCAAGGCACAAGTGGCTACGCCTTCGGGAAATATCTGATCCACGCGGCGTGCTTCACCTTTTTCCACGGCGTAGCGAGTGTGGAAGACTCCTTCTTCATAGAGGGCGATAAAACATCGTCCGAAGCCAAGAAAGTCCGCGGCGCGCACTACAAATGCCTGAAGAAAATGTTCCAGGCCGCCGGCGGAGCTGAGTTCGGAAGAAATTTCCAGCAACTGGTGCAATTCATGGGCCTGCGCCTGGGCTGTGGAATACAGCTCTGCATGCGCGACAGCGACGGCGCCGAAGCCTGCCAGAGCGGCGACCAGAGCCTTTTCTTCCGCCGTGAACATGCCTTCCTGGCGGGGATAGACAAGAATCGCACCCTGCGTCCGGGAAGTACGGAAGGGCGCGGCGATCATCATTCCGGGAGAAACCAGGCTGCCTAACGAATGAGCGTCCGCTCCCAGAGATAACGTGATGGGCTCACCGGCGCTGACTGCGCGTTGCGCCAGATCGGCCGCGAAACGAATCATCTGCCGGTCGTGACGGGCGCGAACAGAATTGGCCAGCTGTGCCGTTTCGGCGGAAACCGCACGCAACTCAAAGGGGCCATCGCGGCGCAGCAAAACGCAGACCAGCCGGGTTCGCAGGAGCAGGCGCACGCGATCAGCCAAAGCTTCGATGACCGCGGAAACATCGGGAGTTCCGCGCAGGGCCTGGGCCGCGTCGGCGAGGATTTCGGCTTTTCGCTGTTCCTCGCGCGAGGCCTGAGTGAGCCGGGTAGCCTCGAGCAGGCTGCCCAACTGCCCGGCCAGAATCGTCGCCTTGGCCGCCAGATCTTCGTTGAAAAAACTCGGGTTGGTATCGTGCAGAAAGGTGACGGCACCGATCACTTCCGTAAACACGACCAATGGGGCAGCCATCAGAGAACGAGCGCCAAATTGTTCCGCCGCCGGAAATGTGGCGGAACGGACGTCATTGAGAAAAATCGTGCGCCGGTGGCGCACGGCTTCCGCGGTTACCGCGCTATCGTGCGGGCGCAGTCGCAAACCTACAAATTGATCGGCCAGCTTGCCATCGGCATGCTCGCCCAAGAGCTCGCCTTCGGGCTGGCATCGCCAGAAATAAACGCCGGTGATCCGGAAGAATTCTCGAGTAGTCCGGCAGAACAGTTCGATCAGGCGCGGGGCGCTGGAGCTCTCGCTGGCTTGGGCCGCGATTCGCAATAAGAGTTTCTGGAATGCCTCATCCGAGCCGGTGCTGCCCAGGCTTGGCGGGACCAGCGATTTGCTGCCTAGCATATTCAGCGCGTCACCAGTATGAGGAGTAGGTTCACGATTCACAAGTGATTGAATCTAAATGGAAACTAACTTTCATCTCAATTTGAGTCAAGGAAAATGGACATGGGGTGCCTTCACGTGCAATCCCCGCAAGGGCAAAATGAGAATGTAGCTCAAAATGAGAATGCCTGTCTCCCCAAGACTGCTTGCGGCAACTACGTTCGCTCTTGAACTTCCGCTAAGTCCAGACTATGCAGCGAGATGCGCAAAGTGACTTTGGTTTTCTTGTTTGCAGATATGTGGCCCCGGCTTTGCACGCAGAAGGATCGAGATTTCTCGACCAAGGAGGGAGTTTGACTCGCCGACCCATAGTGGCGCTTGTGGCCGCGCTCACCTTGTTCACATCAGTCTCAATCGGTGCCCGAGGACAATCGCAGAATGACGCACTGATTCGGCGGGCCAAGAGCAAAGTGCAGCCCGTCTATCCCGAACTGGCGAAAAAAATGAGCATCGTTGGCACCGTAAAAGTTGAAGTCATGGTGGCGCCGAATGGCACGGTCAAGGATGCGAAGGTTGTTGGCGGTCATCCGGTCCTGGCCGGCGCGGCTCTGGATGCCGCGAGGAAGTGGCGTTTTGAGCCGGCTTCAACGGAAAGTTCGGGAGTCATCGACTTCAAATTCGAGTCCCACTGAGCCCTGGAACGCGAGTGTGCTGGGGAGAGGAATGGCATGACAATCGGCAAGAAGTTATACGGAAGTTTCGGAATCATCCTCACCATGGTGGTGGTGCTGTTTGGCGTGAACTGGTTCGCGGTCCAGCGCGAGCATGCGGCCAAATCCGCAGCAGCGGCCTCGCTCGAACTGACCGACGCCACCAACTCCCTGCGCTTCCAGATGATGCAAAACCGGCTCTACCTCAGCAACTACCTGCTCAGCGGCGACACCCGCGAAGTGGACCGCATGAACGAAGGGTTACGGATTCTCAGCGATCGCCTGGAACAGGGCAAGTCTCTGGCCGATTCGGAGCAGGAAAAATCGGCCATGTCCAGAGTGCAGCAACTGGAACAATCATGGGGCAAGGAATTCGCGCAACCCCTCATCGATAAGCGCAAAGACGTCGACTCGGGCAATGCTACGGTCGCCGAGTTACAGATTTACTATTTGCAGAAAGACGCCTCCTCCTGGGTCAAGAATTCCACCGACGCACTGGACGTAGCGGATGGAGAAAACCGCAAGCTGGTCGAAGCGCGGCGAAAATCGGATGAGACAGCGGCCACCGCAACCATTATCGTTTCGCTGTTAAGCACCATCGTGGCGCTGATCGTCGGCGTCGTGATCGCCTACCGCACCGCGAAGTCCATCACCAAACCGCTTTCCGATCTGATGCACGTGGCGAGGCAGATTGGCAATACGGGGGATCTCGAACACAGCATCGACTTGAAACGGGACGATGAAATCGGCGAACTGGCGCGCAGCTTCGCCAAGATGGTCACCTACCTGAAAGAGATGGCATCGGTTTCGGAATCGATTGCCGGCGGCGACCTGACCGTAGAAGTGAAACCGCGTTCGTCCCACGACACATTGGGTCACGCCTTCGCCCGCATGGTCGAAGGTTTGGCGGGCCTGGTGCGCAGCGTACGGGATGCCTCGTCGCAAGTTGCCAGCGCTTCTAACCAAGTAGCGGGAGCCTCCGACGACTCGGCCAAGGTGGGATTGCAAGCCTCTTCCGCCATTGACGAAGTTACCAGCACCATGCACGAGATGAGCGTGAACGTGCAAAACATGGTGAAGAGCACGCAGGTACAAGCTTCGAGCGTGAGCGAAACCTCCGCTTCCATCGATCAGATGGTGGCTTCGATTCAGCGCGTGGCCGACACGGCAAAAGTCTTGCTGGATATCTCCAACCGTTCGCGCGAAGAGGT
This sequence comes from Candidatus Sulfotelmatobacter sp., assembly GCA_036513255.1. Taxonomy (GTDB): domain Bacteria; phylum Acidobacteriota; class Terriglobia; order Terriglobales; family Acidobacteriaceae; genus Sulfotelmatobacter. The sequence goes on from DATBZH010000025.1 coordinate 14,372, forward strand.
TCACAGCGGCATCGCCACGATGGAGAAAGCCACCGACGGGTTGAATCGCATCAACGTCACCATCACTTCTTCAGGCGAAATTATCGGCGTGCTGGGGCAGCGGGCCGACGACATCGGGGCCATCATTGAAGTCATCGACGATCTGGCCGAGCAGACGAACTTGCTGGCCTTGAACGCCGCCATTGAGGCGGCGCGAGCGGGCGAGCATGGGCTGGGATTTGCCGTTGTCGCCGACGAAGTGCGCAAGCTGGCAGAAAAATCGGCGCAATCGACCAAGGAAATTTCCGAACTTATCCAGAGCATTCAGAAAGAAGCGCGCAAGGCTGTCGAAAACATGAACCGCTCCACCAGCATCGTGAACGAAGGCCTGGAACAGGGAGGAGCGCTGAACGCGGCGTTACGCAAGATCTCAAGCGTCGTCACCGAGGTCTACAAGTTCGCGCAGGAAATTGGCGCGGCCACTAATGAACAATCGCACGGCTCCTCGCAAATCGCGCGCGCCACGACAAGGTTGAACGAAATCACCCACGAGATCAACTCAGCAGTCGAAGAGCAGGCTTCAGGAGCTCAGGCCGTGGTCAAGGCCATGGAGCGCATGCGCGAACTGGTGCAGCAATCCACGTCCGGTTCTACCGAACTGGCGGCTTCTTCGGAACAGATGTCGAAGATGTCGCGTGGCCTGCTGGAATTCCTGGATCGCTTTGCCCTGGAAGATGCCACGCACTCGCACAACACCTTCGAGGAACCCAATCCGCGAGCCGCCAGGCGGGCCGCAGCGGGAGCTCGTTTCTAACCCGGATTCCCGAGAAAACATTGAACCGCGAACTCCATGTCGTCGGCTTTCAGGTGGGACGCGAAACCTATGGCGTGCCCATCACTTCCCTGCACGAAATCGTGCGGGTACCCGAGATTACGGCTGTACCAGACGCTCCCGGCTACCTCGAGGGCGTGATCAACCTGCGCGGCAAGATTGTTTCGGTGATGGACCTGCGCAAACGCTTCGGCGAGAAACAAGTTTCGCTGGGCAAACACAACCGCATTCTGGTTGTGGAACATGCTGGAAAGCTGGCCGGCCTGATCGTAGACTCCGCGTCCGAGGTGCTGAAGATTCCAGCCGCGGACGTCGACCCGCCCCCGGCGGTGTTTCAGGAAGGCGGAGGTTTGAACTGCGTGACCGGGCTGGGAAAAGTAAAGGGGCGTCTGGTGGTGTTGCTCGATATGAGCAAACTGCTGGCTCCCGGCAGTCTCAAGACCAAGGCTGAAAACGCCGCGGCCAAAACCGAGGCCCGCGCGGCTTCAGTACGCTGAAGGAAAGTCGTCATCTCGTTGCACTCAGCATGAATTTATAGCGAGGGCTGGTTGAACGTCCGAAGAAAACAGGAACGAGCATGAGCACAACCGGAGCGGCGACCGCTCCCTTATTGACGGAAGCCGAATTGCGGCTGCTGCAGGCCCTCGTGTACCAGGAATGCGGCATGCACTTCGACGAGCGGCGCACACATTTCCTGCAGGATCGTCTGCTGCGGCGACTGAAGGAGTGCCGGGCGGATTCTTTTTACTCCTATTACCGGCTGCTGATCAGCCCGCAGGGCAAAGAAGAACTGGCCAAGCTGGTGGAAAATCTGACGGTGAATGAAACCAGTTTTTTCCGCCACAAGGCACAGCTGGATTTATTCCAGAATCACGTGCTGGAAGAATTGTTCAAGCAGAAGCAGGCACGGCGCGAGTACTCGATCCGGGCCTGGAGTGCGGGATGCTCGACTGGGCAGGAGGCATACACGTTGGCTATGCTGGCGACCGACGCGTTGTCGTATTACTACCTGCGCAATCCCCTGCCCGTGGACCTTCCGCTTCCCAAACCTCTGGTGCCGGCTCCGTGGCGCATTGAGATTCTGGCCAGCGATATCAGTTATTCCGTATTGCGGGCGGGGCAGGAAGGCAGTTACAGCGAGAACCAGATGGCCACCGTGGATTACGGCTTCCGGCTGCGTTACTTCGATAAAGTGGGCGAACGCTATGCGGTGAAAAAGGCGTTGAAGGAACTGGTGCACTTCGATTTTCACAATCTGAAAACCGAATACCTGCCGCAGCGCAATGATGTGATCTTTTGCCGGAACGTAATGATGTATTTCGACGAAGCCGAGCAAAAGCGCCTCATCGACAAGTTCTATCGCTGTCTGAATCCACGCGGCTATCTGTTCGTGGGCCACGCCGAGAGTTTGCTGGGCATGACGAAAACGTTTCAGATGGTTCACCGTGACAGCGGAACGGTATATCAGCGGGTTGAGGTGAAAGGGTGACGGATCCGTCCGACGACCGGGGAATAGAACTGCGAGAGTTGTTCTTTGAGACTTCGCAGGAACTGGTGCAGGCGCTCAACGAAGAAGCGCTGAAGCTGGAGAAGACTCCGGGCGACGAAGAGATTGTGCGCGCAATCCGGCGCACCGTTCATACGCTTAAAGGCGATTCGGCGGCTTGCGGTCTGCGCGAACTGAGCGACCTCGCGCACCAATTTGAGGATGCATTATCGGTCGAAGGAGCGGCCGCGCAAACGGCTATAGCGGAAATCGCATTTGCCGCCGCCGACGTCTTTGCAGAAATGATTGCGGCATATCGAAGCGGGGACAAAATGCCCGAGGCCGCGGGCTTGAGCAAGAAAATTCAGGAACTGACCGCGGCCCCGGCGGGAAAGAAATCGAAGCGCAAGAAGGCCAAGTCGCCCATGCCCGCTGGCGCGGCGAAGTGGGCCGAGCAGGAGCGGCACGCCATGACTCAAGCCCAGGCCAACGGGCTTTCCGTCTTTCACGTGCTCGTCAAGATCGATCCCCACTGTGCCATGCCCATTGCTGGACGGCAACTTGTTTTGAACGCTCTCGGCAGCGCAGGCCACGTGATAGCTCAGCGCCCAGACCCCAAGTCTCCGGCGGCTGCCAAGCACGTTGAATTTGTGCTGGCCAGCGGGGAAACAGCCGAGAAAATCGCTGCCAAAGCCAAAGTCCCGACCATCGCGGAAGAAGTCACGATTGAATTGCTGCTGGCGGCCGCACCGAAACCAGCACCGCAGGAGATACAGCTTCCTGTTTCCGATTCCCCGGCTCCAGAACTGCGTCAAGACGAGACATCGGCAGCGGAAATGCCTGCCGCCACCGGTGATCCCTCCCATGCTCAGGAAAACATCCTGCGTGTGGAAGCCGGCCGGATCGACAACGTACTCAATCTAGTCGGCGAACTGATCATCGGCAAATCGATGCTACAGCAGGCACTGAGTGATTTTTCCAGCCGCTATCCCAAGGAACCGCTGCGGGGCAAGTTCGCCGATGCCATGGCCTTCCAAGCTCGCGTGCTCAACGACCTGCAACGGTCCGTGATGAAAATCCGCATGGTTCCCGTGGAGCAATTGTTTCGCCGTTTTCCCCGGATGGTGCGCGACGTTGCGCGGCAGTGTGGGCGCGAAGTCGAACTGGTACTAAACGGGCAGGAAACTGACATGGACAAGGGAATCCTGGATTCGATCGCTGAGCCGCTGACCCATATGGTTCGCAACGCAGTCAGCCACGGCATCGAGACTCCGGAGGAGCGCCGCGCGGCCGGTAAAGCCCCACAGGGTCGGGTGCGGCTGAATTCCTATCATCAGGGCAATCAGGTGGTGGTGGAAATAAGCGATGATGGCCGCGGCATCGACGTATCGCGCGTTCGCAGAAAAGCTGTGGAACTGAAGCTCGCCAGCCCGGAAGAAGCGGCGCGACTGTCCGACACCGAGGCTCTGGATTTCATCTTTAAACCAGGGTTTAGCACGGCCGAACAGGTTACCGCGGTTTCCGGGCGCGGCGTGGGCATGGATGTTGTACAGAGTGTCGTGCATCGTCTGAAAGCCGCCGTCAGCGTGGAAACGCGTCCCGGACAAGGCACGACGTTCCGGCTGAAATTGCCGTTAACACTGGCCATCATCAAGGCGCTGATGTTCTGGGTGGAAGGACGGCTGTATGCCATCGCTCTGAATGCGGTGGTCGAAATCGCGCGGGCGGACGAATCCGAAGTTCACCAGGTCGATAACTACGAGGTCTTGCAATTGCGCAACCAGGTTCTACCGGTGCTGCGGCTGGGGCGCGCACCGAGCACGGAGAATGTCAGCAAGACGCGAAAGATTTTTGTGCTTGTCATCACCGTCGGCGAAAAAAAATTCGGACTGATTGTGGATGGACTCGAAGGAGAAGAAGAGTTGGTCATCAAGGCTCTGGACGAGCACACGTTCTGCACCGATCTGGTTTCGGGAGCTTCGATTCTGGGTGACGGCCGCGTGGTGCTGATTCTCAATTTGCCCGCGGTGGTCGAGCACTTCGCACGTTCGCGGCCGCAACAGGCCGGAACCGCGAACGCCGGCCTGCTGTTGACCGCCGCCGACCGGACGCTTCTGACACCGGGCACCGCCGGAGGTGTGGCATGAACAGGAATCGGATCCGGGTGCTGGTGGTCGACGATTCCGCGCTCATGCGTAAGCTCATTCCGCAAATGCTCGCGACCGATGATTCCATCGAGGTCGTAGGTACTGCGATGGACGGCACATTCTGCCTGAAGAAAATCGAGGAACTGCGTCCCAATGTAGTTACGCTGGATTTGGAAATGCCCGGCATGAACGGCATCGACACGCTGAAAGAAATTATGCGCCACCGGCCGGTTCCGGTCATCGTTTTCAGTTCACACAGCGTGGAAGGCGCGTCCGTGACTCTAAAGGCCTTGGGTCTCGGAGCCTTCGATTTTGTAGCCAAACCCAAAGACGCAACGGCGCACATGGTCGAGACTGCGCGAGAACTCACGAGCAAAGTAAAAGCCGCGGCAGAGAGCAAGCTGAAGCCAAGAATTCTTCCCGGCCTGCGGCCGAAGATCGAGAAAAAGGCAGCGTCGGCGGCGATGCCGACCAAGATTGTAGCCATCGGGATTTCCACTGGAGGTCCGCAGGCACTCGAATATGTGCTGGCGCAGCTTCCCGGTGATTTTCCCGCCTCGATTCTCGTCGTGCAGCACATGCCCGAGGGATTCACCGAAATGTTTGCAAAGCGCTTGGACGAACTCTCGCACCTGCGTGTGAAGGAAGCGCAATCGGGCGACTTGATCCAGTCGGGACGAGTGTTGATCTGTCCCGGAAGCCGCCATCTGCGGGTGAGACGGTTGCCTTTGGGCGATGTCGCGGTCCTCGGTGACGACGCGAGAGTAAACGGCCATCGCCCGAGCGCAGACGTGCTGTTGCGCAGCGTGGCCGAAGAATTTACGACTCAGGTCATTGGCGTCCTGATGACGGGCATGGGCGATGACGGCGCGGAAGGATTGGGAGCGGTGAAGAATTCGGGCGGGCTAACTATCGCGCAGAGTGAAGACTCCTGCGTGGTGTACGGAATGCCCAAGGCAGCGATTGAGCGAGGTTATGCGCAGCGCGTCGTTGCCCTCGATGCTATGGCAAACACATTGCAGTCAGTATGTGGACGCAATGAAGCAATGCGGGCGGGAAATTAGCTATTCTGCCGCTCCAGCAACGAAGGTGAAAAGAGAAACCGGGCCCTTGAAAATCTGATTCTTTTTTGAAAACGGAGGTTGGATATGGAGCAGTTTGCAGCAGTCAAACGAAGCAAAGATGGACAACCGGTCCGCTATCTCATTGTGGACGATTCAGTCTTTGCGCGCAAAAACCTGGGCCGCATGATTGAAACTTTCGGCGGCCAAGTGGCGGCCGAAGCGGGAGACGGCCTCACCGCCATCACCGAATTCGACCGCACCACGCCGGACATCGTGCTCATGGATATCACCATGCCGCAGATGGAAGGTATCGAGGCGGCGGAGAAGATCGTGCAAGCGCATCCTGAGGCGCGCATTGTCATGGTCTCGTCCGTCGGATACCAGGAAAACATCGTCGCCGCTTTGCAGCGCGGGGCGCGGCATTTCGTGCAGAAGCCGGTGAAACCGGAAGTGCTGTATGAAGTCATCAAGTACGTGCTCGGCGAAGATGGGGTTGTAGCTCAGGCTGCCGGCGCGGGAGCGTAATTTCATGAAGATGGATCTGATTCAGCCTTTCATTAACGCGGCGGACGCCGTGTTGTCGCAAGGCCTTAACGGCTCGACGAGAGTCGGTACGCTTTCGATGGAGGAGCACGCCTATCGACGGCGAGGCGTGGCGGGGCTGATTGCCTTGACGGGCGAAATCGAAGGGCGGGTCATTCTGGATCTCGATCCGCAAACCGCCCTGCGAGTAGCCAGCCACTATGCCGGAGCGGAATTGCCGGAGTCCGATTCGCTGATCAAAGAAACTGTCTTTGAACTCGCCAACCAGGTCGTGGGCAATGCCATCTCCGCGCTCAACGACCAGGGTTTCCGTTTCCGCGTTCATCCTCCGTTGCTGCTGACATTGGAAGAAGGCGACAAGAGCAGCGAGGACGTGGAAGCATTGATGTTCCGCTTTGAAACCGCCCTGGGCGATGTGTTCATGAATGTTGCCTTGCGGCATAATCGCCAGCGCATGAACGAACATGTGGCCATGGCTGGAGCATAAATACGGCTACCGGCCTCCGCTTTTCGGCTCCCACCAGCGAAGAACATCGGTCAGCCCAGCAGCGACATCTGCGATCCTGATTCTTCCTCCCACTCCTCCAACGGTTCGGCGAATTTCCTCATCTCCGGATATTTCTTAATCAGCGTGGGCGGAGCCAGTACTCGCCCGCCGCTGATCATCGATTTCAGTTCCAGCGCATTTACTCCAGCTTTGCTCTCGTAATGATTGTTGGTGATGACGTAGGTCGTCTGCGCTTTCGCAGAAACGTTCTCGATTTTCTGTTTCCAATCTAAAAGTTCCTTCTCGCTGTAGTGATAGTTGTAGCGGTCGTTGCGATTGTCGGAGTCGAACCCTTGATCGACAAACCAGTGCTCGTAGTTCCGGCCGTGCAGGCGAACGTAGCCGATCGCTCCGGTAACGTGTTCGGTGGGCGCGAGCGAGTGGCCGAGCACCGGCTGATCGATGTTGCAGAAGCCGACATTTTTCTGGCTGAACGCAGCGAGAGTTTCGGCGTTGTCCCAACTAGAGTCGCGCACTTCGACCACCCGCGGATATTCGATGAACTGGCGCAGCAGTAGATCGAGATAGTCACGATTGAGCGGCGTGTTCTTGAACGACACGGGAAACTGAATCAGCAACGCGCCGAGAAGCCCTTCGTTGGCGATGGCGTCGAGGCCTTCGCGGGTGCGGACTTCGTCTTCGTCCGTGGGGCGGATCGTCGCGGCGGAAGTCGGCTGGGTCATTGCGCCTGGCGAATGCGTAAACGCGCGATACAGTTTCGTGGTAAACAAAAATCGCGGATTCACCGCTGCTACTCTGCGGCACCAGAGCTTGGCCAGTTCGGGCCTGAGCGGACCGTAGAACGACGTATTGATTTCGGTGGTGTCGAAAAAGCGCGCGAGATATTCCAGCGGATGCTGCTTGCGGCGCTGCATGCCCGAGGGATAGAAGATGCCTTCCCAGTCTTTATAAGACCATCCGGCCGTGCCAATGCGGACGTGGGACAAGGATTCCATGGAAGCAAGACGGTGGGCAAAAAGAAGATTAGCACGGAAAGGGTTCCGTCCAGGTGAGGCCCCTTTGCTGGCGGCTTCACCGAATTTTTTCTTGACATGCTTCTAGGCCGACCATAGAGTTGCGCCACCGCTTTCGTCTGATCTGTTTTATCTGTCCGCTCCCTTTGTACATTTTTAGACACTGGCCACTGAAACCCGAGGAGCCCTCGCTCCCTTAGACGGAGAGCTTCACGACTCCTGCGTTAGGAGAAATGTATGCGTGTATCGTCCGGTCTGCTGGTTCTCTGTCTTTGTTTTTCTTTCTCTTTGGCAGCTGCGGCGCAGCAGAGTGCTGTGGCCTCTGCGGTTGTGGTGCCCACGCTCGTAAATTTCAACGGCGCATTGCGCGATGCTGCCGGTAAACCGCTGACGGGACCGCAACAGGTGACATTCGCGTTGTACAACGAATCCGAAGGCGGAGCCGCGCTCTGGATGGAAACGCAAAAGGTCGAAGCCAATGCGACCGGGCTTTACACGGCGATGCTGGGATCGTCCACCAGCCAGGGCATGCCGGCGGCGTTGTTCGCGACCGGCGAAGCTCGCTGGCTGGGCGTGCGGGTGCAAGGGCAGGAAGAAGGGCAGGAGGAGCAGCCACGCGTTCTCCTGGTCAGTGTTCCCTATGCATTGAAGGCTGCGGACGCGCAGACTCTGGGCGGGATGCCAGCGTCTGCATTCGCCCTGGCTCCTTCGACGATAAGCGTCGCAGCGGCCACTGGCTCCGCACTGGGAGTGAGCGCGGGACGCCATACTCCGGTTTTGGCGGTCAGCACGACTGGCGGAACGGTCAATACGCTGGCTTTATTCGCCAGTTCGTCCGACATTGAAAAATCTGTCGTCTCGCAGACTGGCAGTGGACCAACGGCCAAGATCGGCATCAATGCCACTCCGGCGACCACGCTGGATGTGAATGGCGACACGACGGTGCGCGGCAATCTCACCTCGAATGGCTTTGTGAACGCCACTAAGTATGAAATAGGGGGATCGCCTTGGGCTTTTGGCGACGTAAACGGCAATATATTCATCGGCTTTACAGGAAATACAACGAATCGTGGCTCTGCCAATACGGCCGTTGGCAGCTCGGCGCTCGCCACTAACACGGGGGGAGTTAATAATACGGCCTATGGCGAGTCAGCACTCTTCAACAACACAACGGGATATTCCAACACAGCCATCGGAGGTGACGCACTCGACTCCAACACGACGGGAAGCGGAAACGTGGCCGTCGGCGAGGTTGCACTAGTCAACAATAGCTCCGGGGGGAACAACGTAGCCATCGGTAGCAACACACTGACTAACGTAGCTTCCGGAAGCAACAACACCGGCCTCGGCTACTTGGCAGGAGCGCACGCTTCAGCGGCCATTACCAACGCAACTGCGATCGGTGCGTTTTCGGATGTAACCGCAAGCAATTCTTTGGTGCTGGGCAGTATCAACGGCGTCAATAGCGCCACAGCGGACACCAACGTGGGAATCGGCACCACCACGCCATTAGCCCGGCTGCACATCGGTAATTCCAACACTACCGGCCTTCGCATTGAAGGCCCATCAACCTCGGGAACGGGCACCCTCGCTGCCTCCTTTGGCGGCTTCGGGGACTTCAGCATCGATGCCAGCGGCGTCGTAAGCGGGCGGTTCGTAGTCAAGGAAAACGGCAACGTCGGCATCGGCACCGCAACGCCCGACAGCAGACTCTCGGTCGCCGGCAGCGCCGACAAGACGGGCGGAGGATCCTGGGGCACCTATTCGGATCGCCGCCTAAAGGACCTCGATGGCAGCTTCGTCTCCGGCCTGAGCCAGGTGCTGCGCATCAATCCCGTTCGCTATCGCTACAAAGAAGAGAATGGCATGGGCATTCACGACGGCGAAGAACACATCGGCCTGGTCGCGCAAGAAGTACAAAGCGTGATTCCCGAAGCCGTCACGGAAAACAGCAAAGGATATTTGCTGGTCAACAACGACCCCATTATTTGGGCTATGCTGAATGCCATCAAAGAGCAGCAGCGGCAGATCGAGGAACAACGACGCCAGATTCGCCTACAGCAGCGGCAGATTACGCGCCTGAGCGGCAAGGTGCAGGCGGTCGGGTCGGCGGCATGTAGGACGAAGGCAACTTCAAAGGCGACCGCGAAATCGACTGCGGATCAGCTGCGTCCAACAGCGGCGCTGGAATCTGCGGCAAAAATTCCTACGCTGTGATGGACCGGTCGAACGCACAGGTGGCAGCCGAAATACCCGGCCTTCGAAAACCGCGAAGACCGGGGCAGCCTCAGTTGGAACGATTTCGGCAGGAAAGGATAGGCCAGCCCGCCCAAAGTCTAATTCAAGACGCACCCGAGCTCGACTGTCTCTTCGGACGTATTGTTATAGTCCTTGGTATGAGAGAAGCCCAACGAATTTGCGAGTCCAAGTCTTAGCGAATTCGAACCCGGACCGAATGTCTTATCGCAACTCGCATGACTCTCCAGATGCCACTTGGTTGTAGAGCCTGTCTCTGGGTATGGGCGATCAACGAGGGGCTTCGGATTTTGAAGGCTACAGCTCCAGATGGAAAAGTTTTGCTGGTGGATGAAATTTTCATCCTTCTTGTGGGTAAATCGTACTCCAGCTATAACCCACCCCGGGGGCGCGGTCGCCTTTGTTGGAATGTCAAAATTCGATATCAAAGGACCCCAGTTGCACTGCTTGGTCACAACACTCCGGCTCGTCGCACACTGTAATGCGAAGGATTCCTGATACGTCAGATTTTCGTCTTTTTTGTGGCTGAATGATATCGCGCGCATCGCTCTTCCTGGGGGGCACTTCTGAAATACATCTAACTCGACTTTCGGATGCAATGGCAAATTGATTGCATCGGGGCTCGGACTCGCCAGGCCGTTGCAGCAGCTCGAATCCTGGGCAAAAGCCCGTGATGACAATATGAGGACCAACAAGCAAAAGGAGGCGTGGATCATACGAGTGGCCTTGGGCAACGGAACGACGATAGCGTCTAGAGCGCCTTCTACCAGCGCCTCAATAATCTCGAGAGCGTCGGCTCCCGTCCACTGGACTCCGGACCAAGCAGAGCCAATTCGCGCTACGTATGTGGCCATCTTTGTTCACCTCGAATGGGATTTACCCGTTCCCGACTAATGGATAGTGATGGCTAGAGCTGAAACGTTTCAGAACAAGGCTGATGCTTCGAACATTTCCCGGCTCTACGAATGAAACGAGCCTAGGCCGGTTACCGCGACCGGCGGACCAGAGACTTCGCCGCCCCGAGTAAAAGCTTTCTCTGGCATCGAACGTCAGGCTCGTCTAAAGCTCGACCGTATGGAGGCGGCTGCCACCCTTCGTGATCTGGCCGCATTGCCCGGCAATCGTTTTGAAGCCTTAAGAGGTGATCGCAGGGGCCAATACAGCATTCGTGTGAACGATCAGTGGCGGATATGCTTCGAATGGAGGGAAGGCGCGTCTGGCCCCTCGAATGTTGAAATTGTTGACTATCATTAGGAGAATTCCATGGCTGTAGTTGCAATTCACCCCGGGGAACATTTGGCGGAAGAGCTTCGCGAGTTGGGAATGAGCGCGGCCGAGTTGGCGCGGCAACTCAACGTTCCGACCAATCGCGTCACTGAGATTTTGAACGGACGGCGAGCCGTCTCCGGGGACACGGCATTGCGTCTCGCACACTTCTTTGGCACCAGCGCTGAATTCTGGTTAAATCTGCAGAGTCTTTATGAGATTCGTGTCGCGCGGCAGAAGGTGGGAAAACGGATCAGGGCGCTGCCGACGCTCAAGCAGGTTAAACACTCTCTTGTATAGCGGTCCTGGGAACGATTCGACAAGAAGTCGATGCCCCGCCCCTCCGGCAAGCTCAGGGCAGGCTTTGTCGCACAAAACGCGACAAGGACGGGGCATCCGCGGGTTCATCGAGTCATGGAGAAACTAAGTTCACAAGAATCATGAACTCTCCCCGACTGGTTCCTGCACTTCAAGCGCGTCTAACACCGTAGCTGTCACGTTCTGTTCCTCGGTTGGGTCCACAAAGCCACACAATCGAACCGCACTGGAGATGATTTCATCGAGTTCCGGTCTTGGTAATTCGACCAAGCGGCCTGCGGATTCCTGGAGCTGTTGAAGTAGCAAGAGTAAACGTCCCACTCTTTTATCGCGGATGGAAAACCGCAAATCCGAGCATGTTTCAGCGAAGGTGGCGGTGGGCCAGATGTGTGTGTCGGAGAAATTTGGAACGATCTCATTTCCTTTGCTCATTGTTGCCTCCTCTGACCGCACCCGCGTGAATGCGGCGCGGTCTTTAATGTTCTTGCCGCTTGGTATGGGAATCAGCGCGTTGATGCGTCATTCCGCGCTCCTCGACGCTCCCTGATCGATTTCCGGCCGAGAATGGAAATCGGGCAAGGCCCTTCCAGAGATGCGAAGGAGTTATCTTGTCGGGAATGCGAAGCGCATAGCGCCCAAGCAGCGATTTGACAGCTTTGGCCGCGGGGGATCAGCCAGCTATATCGTGCGAGCGCAAGGAAACGTCAAACATCAGATGAGGAATGTGCAAAGCAGATTCTGGAGGGGGCGAGGGTGCTGGCGATTCGGCGTGACTGCGCGTTGAACAAAACTGCTCACGGTAGAACGTGCGCAGGATGTGGGCAGCGCGGGCAATACGCTGACAGGATCAACGGCCGGAGGCGTTAGACGGACACCGGGCCGGCACGGAGGAGCGAGGTTTACAGGCGCATCCGCCTCATTAAAAGCGGTTTGGGGTGAGTCCGTCCGGGGCACGGCGGATACTCCCACGGCTGCCACTAACAGCAGCAAAATTACGATCCAATAAGCCTGTTTCATGAACTTCCCCATGGATAACATAGCCGCATAAATGCCCATTGTCAACGATGTTTTGGGCCGGGAAGCGGCTCCTTTTCTAAGGATGGACTGGTGTGAAAGCCGCACTGGGCAAGCGTTTCGCAGGCGAGGGCGGCCCGCGCTACATTCGATCAATCCAGCGACAAGACCACCCAATACACGCCGGTGGGATACGTCTCGGTTTTGCCGTAGCATTCGCCGATTGAAAAGCTGCGGAGGTTCGGGCTGGCGATTGCGCGGTGGCCTTCGGCTGGCAGGGTTTCCGGGTGAAGGCTAGTGAAGGTCAGGACCGTATAACGCTGGGCGAGTTGATGAATGGGGGAGGTGCCGAGCTTGTCCGCCTCGGTCATGGAGCAGGCGGCCTGATCGGCAATGGGGAGATCGCGACGCGCCAGCGCGGGCTGGCCGGATTGACGGCGCATGTCCGCTACTGCGGCCGCGATCTGGTCCTTGACTTCGGCGGGTGAATAATTGGGGAGGGCGTGGCCGAAGTCCTGGACAATGTAGAGATGGTCTCCGCTTTGCACAATGCCTAATCCGATTACGTTGTAAGCGGGATTGAGCAGGTTGGCGCGGTGCGGAGGAGAAAGCATGAGGTGGTGCTCGGCTCCCTGCGCGTCGTAATCGAGCGCGACGTTTTCGCCTTCCTGATCGAGTTGCAATTTGGTAGCGGCGGCGAGGCGTTGCGCGAGGGAGGACTCACCGGTGAACTGGTGCGAGAGTTGCCGAGCATCCGTCATCGCTTGCGCATGTATGCGGGCGGCGTGAGAGAGGCTGGAATCCAAAGTAAAGGATGGCAGGCCAGCTTGCGCACGGTCTTGATTAGCAAATTGCAGAAGCTGCTGCTCGGTTTGAAATTCTTCGCTGTTAAAAGGAATGTCGGCTGAGGTTGCGGCTACTGGTTTGAGTGTTGCACCTTGCGCGAGTTGAGCGGCGGCTGGGTTGGCTGCGGCAGCCGGTGCTCCAAAGAACGTGGGATGCGCGCCGATGACGACGGCGCCGAGCATAAAGGCCAACACGAACATCGGAGTTCTGAGCATCCGTTAGTGCCTATCCAGCGAACTGCCCGCAAAACGTATCTATGGCAACGTATCTAGCGGTACCGAGGGGGCGGTGCTACAGGGGGAAAGGATCACTTCTCTCTCAAACTGCCTGCTGGGAGCGGATCTGCGCTCGCAGCCTGGTCAGCCGTTTCCCTACGATTGCCGCTTTGCCGTCCCGCCGAAACCCAAACGCCACGCGGCAAAGCTCGTCAGTGGTGCTAGGCTAGAGGGGAGAATCCGTCCGGAGAAGTTACCTGCGTCTATGGAACTAGGAGTCAGTGGGGCTATTGGCCTAGTGTTTGGAGCCGTAATTGCTTGGCTCGCGCTGCGTTCGCGAAACGCCACGGAGAACGCACGTTTGTCCTTGATGGAGAAGGAATTAACGGCTGGAAAAGCAGAACTGGCGCGGCTTTTGGCAGTTCAGAGGGAGCTGGTAGCGAGCGAAGCGGGGCTCAAATCGTCGCTGGAGGCGGAACGAAAGGCCAGCAACGAGAAGATGGAATTATTGACTCGCGCCGGCGAGGAGCTGCAAAACGCCTTTAAAGCGCTGGCTTCCGACGCGTTAGACCGCAACAATTTGTCATTTTTGCAGGTTGCGCAGGAGACGTTAAAGCGCTTTCAGAGCGAGGCGCAGAGCGACCTGGAAGGACGGCAAAAAGCGGTGGCGGAACTGGTTGCGCCGGTACGCGAATCGCTAAGTAAAGTCGATGCGCAGATTCAGCAGATGGAAGTGGCCCGCGGCGAGGCTTATGGCGACCTCAAGGCCCAGGTGCAGTCGCTGATCACGACGCAAAAAGAGCTGCAATCGGAGACGGGAAATCTGGTGCGGGCGCTGCGCACTCCGAATGTGCGAGGACGCTGGGGAGAGATTCAGTTGCGTAGGGTGGTCGAGATTGCAGGGATGCTTTCTTACTGCGACTTTTCCGAGCAGGAAACGGTCACCACCGATAGCGGAAGGATTCGTCCCGACTTGATTGTGAAGTTGCCCGGCGGCAAGAACGTTGTGGTCGACGCCAAGACTCCGCTGCAAGCGTTTCTGGATGCTTTCGAAACCAACGACGAAGAAGCGCGGCGAGCGTGCCTCGCGAATCACGCGCGTCAGGTACGCGACCACATTAATACTCTGAGCGGGAAAAAATATTGGGAGCAGTTCGAGGCGACGCCCGAGTTCGTTGTGATGTTTCTGCCGGGCGAGACATTTTTTAGCGCCGCGCTGGAACAGGATACCGGGCTTATCGAACATGGAGTTTTGAACCGGGTGATTCCGGCGTCTCCTACGACTCTGATCGCGCTGCTAAAAGCGATCAACTACGGATGGAATCAGGAAAAGCTGGCGCGCAATGCGCAGCAGATCAGTGCGCTGGGAAAAGAGCTCCACGAACGGCTGAGAAAACTGGCGGGACACATTGCCGGAGTCGGCACCAGCCTGGACCGCGCCGTGGACTCTTACAACCAGGCAGTGGGATCGCTGGAAAATCGTGTGCTGGTTTCGGCTCGCAGGTTTTCAGAACTTGGCGCGTCGGTGGCGGAGGATATTCCAGAGTTGGAGCCAGTTGAAACTAGTTCGAGGACGCTTTCGTTTGAGTGGGACGACGACAGCGCGGCCACGACGGAAATTGAAAAGAACGACCAACGAAAAGCCGGCTAGTGGAATCTTTCTACAGTCGTCTCTGGACTTTGATTCGACTCCTCCTCTTCATTTATAAACGCAGTCGGAGGCTGTGATGCACTCTTCCCTAAGACCGTTCTCTCGCCGGCTCCTCCAGTTTGTCCTGGCCATCTGCTGGCTCTCCGCTGTGGCTTTCGCGCAGGCTCCCGTCATCACCGTCGATCACGGCCCGAATGCTCCACAACAACTGGCCAAGCCTTACGTGATCCTTGTTTCTCTCGACGGCTTTCGTTACGACTACGCGAAGACTTATCACGCCGAGCATTTGCTCACGCTTGCCAAAGAAGGCGCCAGCGCGCCGGACGGAATGCTTCCGTCGTATCCTTCGATTACATTCCCCAACCATTACACGATCGTCACCGGACTCTACCCGGAGCATCACGGCATCGTTGCTAACAGTTTTTTTGATCCGGAGCGGAAGGAAGCCTATAGCTATCACGACGCCAAGTCAGTCGGCGATGGAACATGGTATGGCGGAACTCCGCTCTGGGTGCTGGCCGAGCAGCAGGGCATGCGGTCGGCTTCTTTCTTTTGGGTTGGCTCGGAGGCGGATATTCAGGGCGTTAGGCCCAGCTACTATCTGAAGTTTGATGGAAGTTTTCCCAACGACAAGCGTGTCGATCAGGTCGTCGCGTGGCTGCATCTTCCGCCCGAGAAGCGCCCGCATTTCATCACACTGTATTTTTCCGATACCGATACGGCGGGTCATCGCTATGGGCCGGATAGTCCGCAGGTCGTTTATGCTGTCCACGAACTCGATGCCGAGATTGGCAGGTTGATGGATGGAATTAAGGCGTCCAAGCTGCCGGTTGATTTAATTGTGCTGGCGGATCACGGAATGGTGAGCGTAAAAGATGCCGTTCATCTGGATCAATATGGTTTGAATCTTGAATGGATGGCCTCGACGATTGGTTCGATTCTGTATCCGAAATCGGACGCTTATGCGGAGAAAGCCTACGACGCGCTGCGGGGAAAGAGCGGCAAGTTCTCCGTTTATCGCCGCGCGGACGTGCCGGAGAGCCTTCACTTTAACAGCAATCCGCGCGAGGGAGACCCGGTGATTGTTCCGGTCGGACCTTACTTTATTACTTCGACTGTGGATCCCAGTGGAACAGATCATCCTCCGGCGGGGGCACACGGATACGACGCCACGCGCATGCCGGAGATGAAAGCCATTTTCGTTGCCGCCGGACCGGATATTCGCCCCGGAGTTGAACTGGATCCGTTTGAGAATGTAGACGTGTATCCGTTGATCGCGAAGATTTTGGGGTTGGACATCACGAACTTGAAGACAGGGCCGATCGATGGCAAGCTCGGACCGCTCGAAGAAGTTCTTAAAACTAGGTAATGGATACACGAGGATGTTGGAGCAGCGGTACGGAACTAAAGCCCGCATCCTTCTGCTTCGCCGGCTACCCAGCGCGGCGGAAATTAACCCACGTGTCCGAGCGCGAACGGGATGGACTCTCTTCTTCTTCGCCGCCTTCGGATAGCAATCCTACGATGCCTCGCAGGCTCTCCCATGCTGCCTGATTCAAACCAGGATCCGAGCTGACGAGGCCGCGGATCATATCCCAGGCAGCGACGTTCAGCGCGCCCTCTGGAGGCAGGCCCATCGCCAGCGACACAGAACATTGCGGGCAAAAGCAAATGCGATGGGCTGCCGATTTTTGCCGCGGCTTTATGCCCACAGTCTGCGCGAACATGTACACGGCGACGGATTTGTGTCCGCTTTCGAGCTCCCGATTGCAGCGAAGACAGAACAGGTTTTCCAAGCGATCCTTCCTGCGGCCGCGCGGCGGCCTAGTGAAATATAAATACTTTCCCTTGCCGGCTTGAATGCAGCAAGTATGTAGAAAGATTCCGGCGTGCAAAATTCAAAATCTTAACCACTGAGGACACAGAGGCATCGGGAGAATCAAGCTTTGCTCTAGCCAGACGCCGGCGAATCGAGCACGATGGCAACGATGAGTTCATCCCCATCGCTTCGATCACTGCCAGCCAATAAGTCGAAAAGCATCGTTGCCTTTTCGCGATCCCGGAATTCTAAGCGGTCAAAAGACCGGCCGCGCGAGCAAGTGGCCGCAGTATGTTTCCGCATACACGATGGCCTTCTCCAATTCCTTCTGGTGCAGACGCGGCGCAGCGGCCGCTGGATTTTTCCCAAGGGTGGAGTTGAACCGGGATTGACGCGCTCCCAGTCGGCCGCCCAGGAGGCGCTGGAAGAAGCGGGAGTGCATGGCAGCATCGAAGAGGCTCCATTCTCGCAATATGCGGCTTATGAGCGCGGCAGCCGCCGAACATCCTCCGATGACAAGTCAATGATCGCCGCTTACCTTTGTGCTGTGGCTTGGCTTACCTCACCCCAGGAGGCGAACCGGAATCCCACATGGTTTTCTCCGGAAGAAGCCAAGAAGCGGTTGGCGCAATATCGCGAACGACGCTTTGCCCGGGAACTCTGCCGGGTCGTAGACCGTGCAGTGATGCGCGTGGAACGATTGCAAAGTTGCGCCTTTTCCGCTAACGACGCATTGCGAAGGACCGACTTTGAAGCTCCAGGTTCCCGCATCGCCTATAGCGACTGGAAAATCGTGTCGCTGGCGCGACCGATCCTTCCCGATTTTCATCTTGCGAAGCAATCGGATGTTGTAGATGTCCGGGCCCTGGCTCCGGCGCGCAAGACCTTGCAGCTTGGTCCGGCGCCGGGCTTACGGCACCGATTACCGTTTGCACGAACTGATCGGCCCCACGAATTGGTTCAACAAACGAAGAAGCGGAAAAAGGAAACTGGCATACTCCATTCTTAATCCCCATCCTAATGGCGCACCTATAACCCGCAATTCCGACTATGTGCTTTCATTAGGATTTATTTCACCCACGGAAATCGGTAGCTCATAATGTGTAAACCCAAGAAACGCAAGGGGAATTACCTACGGAATCCCACAGAGACATCCAACAATCCGTAGTTCCTGCGGAAAACTGCATCTATAATTTTGGAAGTCCTTTGTTTTAGAGACTTAGCTCGCCGGGAAGACCGGGCTCACATGGCAGCGAAGTTGCTTATAGATGATCGGCGGAGTCCGAGTGTGCCAGCTGTCCAGCCCTCGCCGGATTCGGGGACGCCGCCGAAGCGTATGAATCGGGAAAGCCAAGTTCGCTTCGTCGCGGTGCTTCTGTTTCTGCTGACCGTTGCTGCCGTGATATTCGCCGGCTTCAATTTCCAAAAAGAGCGCGAGTCAGCCGCTCCCGATGACGGGATTGGGTGGATCGAAGGCGGCGGAAAATTGGTGGCCGACCGGGTCGACCCCAATGGACCGGGCGCCAAGGGCGGGGTCAAACCGGGCGACCAGTTAATTTCTGTGGGCGGTACGGACGTCAAGAATACCCCGGGTTTGGAGCGTCAGCTCTACCGATCAGGAATCTGGTCTAAAGCCGCTTACTCGGTTTTGCGCGGCGGTGTCGCGGTCGATTGCAGCGTCATTCTGGCGCCTGCGGATCGCTCCCTCAATAATTGGCTGCGCTTAATCGCGCTAATCTATCTCGGCATCGGCATCTACGTGTTGCTGCGCCGCTGGACTGCGCTGGGTTCGACCCACTTTTATATTTTCTGTCTCGTTTCTTTCATTGCTTATTCCTTCAAGTATACCGGCAAGCTGAATGACTTCGACTGGACCATACTCTGGTGCAATATTGTCGCCTGGGTCTTGCAGCCGGCGCTGTTTCTTCACTTTGTTCTGACCTTTCCGGAGAAGCGGGACTTTGTGCGCCGGCGGCCGTGGCTGCTGGCCTTCGCGTATTTGCCCGGAGCCCTGTTGCTGGCGTTGCGCGTGGGCGCAATGCGCTGGCTCGAAGCCAGTGGCCGCCTGAGCCGCAACATGGACCGCCTCGATCTCTCGTACGGAGCGGTGTTGTTTCTGGCGTCCGCTGCGGTGCTCTGGTACAGCTACCGGCGGGCCAGCACCACAATTTTGCGCCAGCAGTTGAAATGGGTCACGCGCGGCACCATCCTCGCGGTTGCCCCTTACACACTGCTCTATGTCCTGCCCTACGTTTTTCCCCACCTGGTCGGCTGGCTGCCTCTCGCGGCAATGAAGATCTCTGTCCTGTCGCTGGGCCTGTTGCCGCTGACGTTTGGTTACGCCATCTTCCGCTATCGCCTAATGGATGTGGATTTAATCTTCAAGCGCGGTGTCGTTTATACGCTGGCCGCAGCGGCCGTGGTGGGCACGTATTTCGGTCTCGTCGCGGGAGTCGCCGAGTTAGTTCACATGCGGCAGCCCGGGTCGGGACCATTGGGCTTGATTCTGGCTGTGGTGGTCACGGCTCTTCTGTTTGACCCCGTCAGGAAGTGGATTCAGGATCGCGTCGACCAATTTTTCTATCGCACCCGTTACGACTATCGCCGCACACTAATCGAATTTGGCCGCGAACTCAGTTCGGAAACCGATCTCGACCGAATGCTCTCGTCAGTGATGGATCGTTTGTCGCGCACGCTCGCGGTCGATCGCATGGCGATTTTCCTGTGTGCCGAGGACCCTGATCGCTTCCAGCTTTCGAAATCGTACGGGATGATTCCGCCCAGTCAGTTGGACTTGAGTTTTCTGAGCGCTCCACGGCCCGACCCCGCCATCCACATGTTTTTTGAAAACACTCATCAGGTGCCACGCGAATCCGCGGGATCACAGGAAACAATCGCGCGTCTGGACTTGAACTACTACATTCCCTGCCGTGCCCAGCAAAAAACCATTGCGGTGGTCGGATTGGGCAAGACCACGCAAGGGGATTTTCTTTCCAGTGAAGACATTGAGTTGCTGGAGACCCTGGGCGGCTACCTGGGCATTGCCATTCAGAATGGCCGGTTATATGCCTCACTACAGCAAAAAGCGGCGCAGTACGAGCGCCTGAAAGACTTCAACGAGAACATCGTCGAATCGATCAACATCGGCGTCATGGCGCTCGACATGGAAGATCGCATCGAGAGCTGGAATGCGCAGATGGAAGTCATGTATGCGCTGCCCCGCTGGCAGACTTTGACACAACCTTTGCGCACGGTTTTCCCAGCGGAATTTGTAGAAGAATTTCACCGGATGCGCCAGAACGTGGGCATTCACAATCTGTACAAGTTCCGGCTCAAAACGCCAGCAGGCGAAACCCGCACGGTCAATGTGGCCATTGCTCCGCTGGTTACGAGGAAATTCCAGGTGGTCGGCCGCCTCGTCATCATGGACGACATAACCGAGCGGATGGAACTGGAAGCCCAGCTTTCCCAGGCGGACAAGCTCTCGTCGATTGGACTGCTGGCCGCAGGCGTGGCGCACGAAGTGAATACTCCGCTCGCCGTGATTTCTTCCTATACCCAGATGCTGGCCAAGCAGTTGCAATCCGATCCGCAAAAATCCGGCCTGCTGGAAAAGATCACGCGGCAAACTTTCCGTGCTTCGGAGATCGTCAACAACTTGCTGAATTTTTCGCGCACAAGCGGAAGTGAATTCGCTGATCTCGACATTAACAAGGTAATCACCGACACGCTCGCGCTGCTGGAGCATCAGTTCAAGATGTCGAGAATTGAAGTGCATTCCGAACTGACTCGCGATCTCTCTCCGATCCAGGGAAATCCGGGCCGGTTGCAGCAGGTATTTTTGAACTTATTTCTCAATGCCAAAGACGCCATGCCCGGCGGAGGAACGTTGCGCGTAGCCACCAGCAACGGCAATTCCGTAAGCGTACAAGTATCCGATACAGGCGCAGGCATTGCGCCGGAGCACATCCAACGTATCTACGATCCTTTCTTCACCACGAAGAACGCCCCCAAGGAGGGCCAGAGCCGCGGTACTGGACTCGGCCTTTCGGTGACGTACGGGATCATCCAGGAGCACGCGGGAAAAATTCGCGTCGAAAGTCACCCCGGTACAGGAACCACATTTGCCCTGGATTTCCCCATGAGCAGGAAGGCAGTTCATGTCTGAAGTGGCAGTCATCCCGCGCGGCGCGCTGCACGGAAATCCCCCTCCATCGGGATCGGTGCTCATCATTGACGACGAGTCGGAGATTCGCGAATCGTTGCAAACGCTGCTCGAACTGGAAGGATTCGCAGTAGAGAGTGCGATCAATGGAGAAGACGGCCTGTCGCGCATGGGCGACCATCCCTTCGACCTGATACTGCTGGACCTGACTCTTCCCGGCCGCAACGGGATGGAAATTCTCTCCGAGATTCACAGCCATGACTCGCGCCTGCCGGTCATCATGATCACTGCCTACGGCACGGTCGAGAATGCTGTGCGCGCCATGCAATCGGGCGCAGCCAACTTCGTACAAAAACCCTGGGACAACGAGAAACTTCTGGCCGACGTGCGCGCGGCGGTGGGATGGCGCCGCGCCGAGGAAGAAAATGTCCAGCTCAAGCGCGCGCTGAAGCAGCGTTACAACTTTGAAAATATCGTGGGCAAGAGCGAGCCCATGTTGAAGATATTCGATCTGGTGGCTCAGGTGGCCACCAGCCGTTCCACCGTGCTGCTGCAAGGCGAAAGCGGAACCGGCAAGGAAGTAATTGCCAAAGCCATTCACCTGAATTCTCCGCGGCATGACCGGCCGTTTGTTCCCGTTAATACCGGCTCCATGCCGGCAGACCTGCTGGAATCCACTCTCTTCGGCCATGTGAAAGGCGCGTTCACCAGCGCGATCGCTTCGAAGAAGGGACTCTTCGAAGTCGCCGACAAGGGAACGTTGTTTCTCGATGAAATTGCAACGATGGGTCTCGAAACGCAGGCCAAGATTCTCCGTGTGCTGCAGGACCGCAGATTCATGCATCTCGGCGGCATTCAGGAAATCCAGGTAGACGTGCGCATCATCGCCGCGACCAATGTCGACTTGCGCCACATGGTGCGCGAAGGACGCTTTCGCGAAGATTTGTTTTATCGCTTGAACGTGATCAGCATCGAGCTTCCTCCGCTGCGCCAGCGCAAGGAAGATATTCCGTTGCTCGTCGAACACTTCTTGAAGAAATATGCGGAAGAGAATGAAAGGCCTGTGCGCCGCATCACCCCGGAAGCGCTGCGTCCGCTCATGGCCTATTCCTGGCCGGGCAACGTCCGTGAACTGGAAAACGTAATTGAGCGCGCCGTGGTGCTATCAAGCGGCCCGGAAATCAATGTCGACCTGTTGCCCGATTCCATGATGGGGCGTGGCTCGTCGTTTTCCATGCACGATCAATCCTCGGACTCATCACTGTTCGAAATCGTGGAAGACGTGGAACGCCGCGTGATCACCGATATGCTCGAACGCTGCAATTGGAACCAGACCGAGGCTGCCGAGCGTTTTCATGTGCCGCTGTCAACGCTCAATCAGAAGATTCGCCGGCTGAATATTGAGATTAAGAAGAAGGGGCGGGGGTAGAAATTAGTTCGCGGCTGCCGGTCACGCCTAACGAGCCATCTGTTTATTGATGACCGATGAACCCAAACAGACGACGCCACGTCCCATTCTCAATTCAATTGAGGCGCAACTCTTCGTTGCGAACATCCAGAGTTCCTGCGATTTCTATACAAACAAGCTCGGCTTCGCGGTCCAATTCGTCTATGGCGATCCGCCATACTACGGGCAAGTCATCCGCGACAATGCACGACTCAACCTGAGGCTGGTTTGTGAACCTGTGTTCGCCGGCGATGTTCGCAAGCGCGAACATCTGCTCTCAGCTTCAATCACGGTTGGCACCGCGAACGAAATCAAACAACTGTTTCTGAGTTATAAAGCTGCAGGAGTCTCCTTCCATCAGGCGCTTAAGAAGGAGCCATGGGGAGCCAGAACCTTTATCGTCTCGGATCCAGATGAGAATCTCATCCTCTTTGCCGGCCCGGCAGCCGACTGAACTATTACCCGCTTGGTCTCGATTTGCCCGTCATCCGCCCAGGATTTTCTTTACGACCCCTTGTTAACCGAGGAGCATTGATCTACTCTAAGCTCGGTAACCGAGTGGGGACCTGTGAGCAAGCCTTCCGATCTAATGCAGGGAACGCTGGACATGCTGATCCTCAAAATACTGGCGTTGCAACCCTTGAATGGGTGGGCCGTCAGCCAGCGTCTGAAACAGATTTCCAGCGATATGCTGAGCGTCAGCGATGGTTCCCTTTACCCTGCACTGCACAAGCTGGAACATCACGGTTGGATTCGAGCTCAGTGGAAGTTGAGTGAAAACAGCCGTCGCGCCAAGTTCTATACGCTAACACCGCTGGGGCGGAAGCAACTCGAAAAAGAGACAACCAACTGGCACCGCGTCTCGGCCGCAATCTCCGGCGTAGTAAAGCTCAAAGAGGCTTGAACAAATCTCGAAAAGGCATGAACATGCGCATCCGACAATGGTTCTATTCCCTGCCAGTGCGTTTGCGCTCCTTTTTCCGTCCCAATCAAGTGGATCAGGAAATGAAAGAAGAGCTTCGGGAGCATCTCGATCAACAAATCGAGGAAAACGTTGCGAGAGGCATGCCTCCGGACGAGGCTCGCTACTCCGCCCTGCGCACTTTGGGCGGAATCACGCAGATCGAACAGCAGTGCCGTGACGCTCGCGGTGGAAACCTCTTCGAGGACTTTGTTCAGGATTTGCGTTACGGGTTCCGGCAACTAGGCCGCAGCCCGGGATTTTCTGCACTGGTAATTCTGTGCCTGACTTTGGGCATCGGTGCGAATGCCGCGGTGTTCAGTTGGCTCGAAGGGATCTTATTCCGTCCTTATCCCGCCGTCATACATCAAGACCGGCTATTTGCTCTTGCGGGAACGGCACGAGGCGAAACTGGAGCGACGGAGCTTTCCTGGCCGGACTTCCTTGACTTGCGGCGGAGTTGCACATTATGTGAGGAATTCTTCGTCAGCAAGATTACCGGCAGCACCCTGAGTATCGGAGAACGCGCCGAGAAGGCGACCGGAAGCATCGTCTCCGCCAACTATTTCGACGCGATTGGCGTTCGTCCTATGCTCGGGCGTGGCTTCGAACCGGGCGAGGATGTCGGCCACGAATCTCATCCTGTTGTAGTCATCAGCTATCAACTTTGGCGCGATCGGTTCAAAGGCGACCCGGAAATCATTGGCAAGACCCAGCGCTTTAATAGCGTGCCGCACACCATCATCGGCGTTGCGCCCGAGGGATTCTATGGGACGTTCGTGGGCTGGGCGATGCAATTCTGGGTCCCAGCGTCGATGGAAGAAACGTTCGAAAGCGACGGATACAAACTAGAGGATCGCGGTGCGCGATGGATTGAAGCTTATGTACGACTCAAGCCGGGGGTCAGCCGCGCTCAAGCACAGCAGGAAGTCTCGGCAATTGCGGAGCGATTGGAGACGAACTACCCGGCCACAAATCGTGGGGCAGGATTTGCGCTGTGGCCTTTGTGGCAGACGCCGTTCAACAATGCCGGCACTCTGCTGCCGACACTTGAGGTTATGGTGGCGGTCGTCGCGTTTGTTCTGCTCATCGCCTGCGCCAACGTGGGCAATCTGCTGCTGGTACGCTCATTCGCACGTCGTCACGAAATGAGCATTCGGCTCGCGATTGGAGCCAGCCGCGGGCGCTTATTGAAACAACTTCTCACCGAGGGCTTCATCCTTTCCGCGCTGGGAACAGCCGGCGGTCTGTTGGCGGCGTACTGGTGCCGGCATGCGCTGGTGCTCTTGTTGCCAGCGCGCTCGGGAGTCGCAATGTACCTGCCTGGGGAAATCGACTGGCGGGTGATGTCCTGGAGCGCCGGTATCTGCTTGCTCGTGACGCTGATTGTCGGTCTGATTCCGGCGTTGCAAACTCGCAATCTCGATCTCGCCGGATCCATGAAAGCCGAATCCACAGGTGTGGTCGGCGCACGAGGAAAAGCGTGGATGCGCTCGGGCCTCGTCGTGTTCCAGGTTTGTTTGAGCTTCATTTTGCTTGTGGCGGCGGCCTTGTTGCTCGAGAGTCTCCAGAGAATTCGAACCACAAGCCCGGGCTTTAACACGACGAGCGTGGTGACCACCGGCGTGTCGCTGGTGGCAGCGGGATACGACGTGCGACGAGCTAAAGTCTTTCAAGACGAACTAATTGACCGTCTCAGTGCGCTTCCGGGCATAGAGTCCGCTGCTTTCGCACGCGTGACACCATTGGGTTACGGCTCATACTCTTCTACACCGATCGCCGTGGACGGCTACCAAGTTCCACTTGAGGAGCAACCTGCGATTGACTACAACCAAGTCGGTCCAAGTTATTTCACTACCTTAGGGATCCCGCTTCTCTCTGGCCGTGAATTCGCACGCACGGACGATGAAAACGCGCCGCTGGTCGCTATCGTGAATCGAACCATGATGACGCTGTACTGGCGGGGTCAGGATCCTGTCGGCCGTCGGCTCCAAGTGAAGGCAGGCTGGGCACGAGTCGTTGGTGTAGCTGCCGATTCGAAGTATGAGAACATGCGCGAGACTCCCAGGCCATTTTTCTACGTGCCGCTGCGGCAGGATTTTGTGCCCGGACCGGCGCTTCATATCCGCACCAATCAGCCGCTGCCGAGCATGCTCGCTGCGCTGGTTCGCGAAGTGCACGCCTTAGACCCAAACCTTGCCCTGTACGAAATGATCACACTCCAGGAACAAGTGAACCGCTCCACGTCGCCTCAACTTGTAGCCGTCACCTTGGTTTCGATTTTAGGAGGCTTGGCGCTTCTCCTCGCTGGCGTCGGCCTCTACGGAGTGATGTCTTATGCCGTAGCCCAGAGCACGCGCGAGCTGGGCTTGCGCATGGCTCTTGGCGCCGGCGCGGCGAACCTGGTTCGTCTGATCATTTCGCGCGGCCTGCGGCTCACGGCGGAAGGCCTCCTCCTCGGTACTGTCGCAGCATTCGTTCTGACGAGATTACTCGGAAACCTTCTCTACAAGGTTAACCCGCGCGATCCGTGGGTATTCGCTTCAGCTCTGGCAGTGATGACGATGACCGCAGTCTCAGCCTGCCTGCTGCCCGCCTGGCGCGCAGCCCGGACCGATCCGGCCCGCGTATTGCGGGATTGATCTTTCCATATGCGACATGCCGTTAAGCAATTGTTTTCGCCGGCCTAAGTGGCCTCACTCACGCCGAAAACTGATAGCTGATCGCCGACAGCTTTCTCTGCTATAGTTCGATGAAGCTGGCGTCCGCGCCTGCGCTTTGCATGGAACTGATCTCGCCCACAGATTTCGCCAAAGGCAAAATTCACTCGGTTCAGGATTACACCCTGCTCGCAGTGCGCTCGCTGGCGAACCTGTTTCAGAAACCCCTCTATCTGGCCGACATGGCCCAGCAAGCCGATTTGATTGGCGTGGGATCGCTGCCCATCGTGCTCTCGGCGTGCTTTTTTACCGGGGCCGCGCTTGCCCTGAACAGCGCCACCACCTTGTCTCGTTTCGGCGCTCTGACAGTCACCGGACAGTTGGTTTCCATCGGAATCATTCGGGAATTGGGCCCGGTACTTGCCGGACTGGTTGTGGCTGGACGAAACGCGTCGGGCATGGCCAGCGAAATCGGTTCCATGATTGTCACCGAACAGATCGACGCCATGCGCGCGCTGGGCACCGACCCGATCAAAAAGCTGGTCACCCCGCGCGTGGTTTCGACAGTGATCATGCTGCTTTTCCTGACTATCCTGGGAGACTTCTGCGGGTTGACTGGCGGAAGCTTCGTGGCCAGCGGCCTGCTGGGTCTGGACTTTCGCGAGTACTGGACCTATGCGTGGCAAACATTGGTGTACTCCGACATCGCGATGGGATTGGTGAAGCCTGTCGTGTTCGGTTTTATTGTGGCAACCGTAGGGTGCTATTACGGAATGACCGCCAAGGGCGGCACCCAGGGAGTGGGCCGCGCCACCACCGAAGCCGTAGTGGCCTCGATGATCTTGATTATTTTCTTAGACCTGATGGTGACCCGGCTACTGATCGTCGTCCTGGGCTTGTCATGAAAAAATCTCCGGCCACAAAGCGCGTTTTTTGGCCGGCAATGTAGATTCTGCAAAGGTTCAACATGGCGACTCCCACCTTGCCGTCAGAACGAGTTTCGCCCAGCCTCCCCGAGCCGTCCGGGGACGCCATAGTGTTCGAAGATGTACGCATCGCCTTCAACGACAATGAGGTGCTGCGTGGAGTTTCGTTCCGCCTGCCATTGGGAGAAACTAAAGCGTTGTTCGGCGTCGCCGGATCGGGCAAGAGCACTATCCTCAAGCTTGCAATCGGCCTGATTAAACCGGACTCGGGCCGAATCACGGTGCTGGGCAACGATGTCACGCAGATGCCGGAAGAAGATCTCTTCGCACTGCGCAGGAAGATCGGCATGGTATTTCAGGAGAGCGCGCTGTTCGATTCCCTCACCGTCAGCGAAAACGTCGCTTACCGTTTGATGGAAGAGCATGGGATCTATGATGAAGACATCGACAAGCGCGTGCACGAAGCGTTGCGTTTTGTGGAACTGGAACACACCGTCGACATGTTTCCTTCTGAACTTTCGGGCGGCATGCGAAGGCGCGTGGCTATCGCCCGCGCCATCATTACCCAGCCGTCGTCGTTACTCTATGACTCACCGACTGGCGGCCTCGATCCCGTAACATCGAACACGATCGTCGAGCTGATTGTGAAACAGCGTGATGTTTACAAGAGCAGTTCTCTGATGGTCACACACCGCCTGCAGGATGCCTTCACTATGGCCACGCATCAGTTCGACACGCAAACCAATCAATTGCGGGCGCTTCCTCGCGGCCAGTATTGTGACGTGCCTATGAGTTTCCTGATTTTGCGCGATGGCAAAGTCATCTTTGACGGCGATGTTCATGCGCTGGCGCACACGCAGGATGAATACATCAAGGAATATATCTCTTAGCAGTTAACAGTTAACAGTGAGCAGTTCGCTCCATACTGGCCACTGCTCACAGGCCACTGCTCACTGCTTTTTTACTTTCCTGCCATCGCTTTCTCCACATCCTCGGCTTTTGACGGCAAGGCTTCACTCAGCTTGATCAGTTTGCCATCCTGATCCACGTAGTAGTCATCCTCAATTCGCACGCCAAGCTTTTCCTCAGGAATGTAGATCCCCGGCTCGATAGTGAAGACTTGGCCCGGCCCGAGCGGAGCGTTGGAATCAGTCGAATCGTGTACGTTGAGTCCAACCGGATGGCCGAGGCCGTGAATGAAATATTGTCCCAGCGGCTGGCCGTGCAGATCCTTGCCATGGGTATTGATGTAATCGAAGGCGACTTTATAGAGCGACTCCGGGTCGGTGCGCTTCATGGTTGACTTGCCGGATTTGAACGCCGCGGCGGCGGCCTGCTGCGCGCCCAGCACGATGTCATAGATTTCCCGCTGACGAGCAGTGAAATGCCCGTTTACTGGTAGCGTCCGCGTGATGTCGGAAGCGTACATCGAATATTCACCGGCAGCGTCGATGACCACCACATCTCCCTCTTTCATGGTTCCGTCATCGTCCGAGTAGTGCAGCACGGTCGAACTAAATCCGGAACCAACGATGGGAGCATACGCAGGACGCTCGCATCCGCGCTTGCCCCATTCATACTGCATAAGAGCGGAAATCTCGCGCTCTGTCGCGTTTGGCTTTACCGCCTTGAATGCGGCGAAGTGCGCCGCCACCGACGCATCTACAGCCTTTCGAATCAGAGCGACCTCTCCGCTGTCTTTATACGTGCGAAGCGCGAAAATCATCGGCTTCACGTCTTGAAACGTCAGGAAAGAATTCGTCCGCTTCAGAAAAGCCAATGGTTCCATGCTGGCCGCAGTCTCGCCAGCGGAAGGCACATCGGTATAAATCACTGGGCGTGTGCCGGTGAATAGTTTCGTCACTTCATCCGGCAACCTGTTCATTTCTTGTACGCGGTCAAAGCCCGTAATTCTAGGCGCATCCGGATTTTCCTGCCCCAGCTTCGGACCCGTCCATTTTTCCTGGATCAGATTCCGAACCGGCAGAAATAAAATTTCCGTGTAGGCGCGAGCCGGCGAATTCGCCTTCGCCTCGATCGCCGGGGCAATCAGCAACGCCGAACCCGGCTCACTCATCCCGGAAAGGTAATAATAGTTATCATCCTGCCGAAACCCGTAGAGATCGTTCGGGCTTTCGCTCTCTACTCCTGCAAAAAGCACAACCACTCCGGACGCTTTCCGCGCCAGCGCCTCGCGGCGCGCATGATAGTCGGCAGCCGGTTGACGATCCAGAGCTTCGGATGAGGGCGCAAAAAAAGAAAGCGCCACGCTGAACAAGAAAAACCCACGCAAGAATCTGATCATCTATTTTTCGTTTTTTCCTTCCGGAGATTTTGCACTAACTACTTCTGCCCAGCGGTCAAACTCTTTTTCGCCTGCAAAAACGCTTGCACATTACTCTTATCGATCAAAGCCGAGCCTGTATCCACAAAGCTCGGAATTGGCGCAAAACTGTCTTTCGACCAATCTGTATCGAGTGACGGTGGCTTGTGGTGATAAAGATTGTCGAGCATCTGCAACCCGACAAGGGCCATGGTGTAAGGCTTCTGTGCGATCGTGGCCGCGATTCCGCCCTTCTGTATCCAGTCGAGAGTTTCGGGATCGGTATCCATCGCCATCACGACTTTGCCAGCAACGTGATAACTGTCCAGCACACCCGCAACTTCTTTTCCCGATTGCGCTTCAAGGCATACGAAAGCATCGACGTTATCTTTTTCTTTCCCGATGATCTGAGTCGTCGTGTCGAAAGCGATCCGCGGGTCGCCCTGGATATCAACCACGCGCGTGATCTTGATTCCAGAATGAGGCTCAAGGGCATCGCGATAGCCGCGCAGCCGGTCCTGCAGGTTGGGCTGCTCCGGCATGGTGAATACGACCACGTTTCCCTTATCTCTGAGTTCCTGCGCCAGGCGCTGTCCACCGGTGAAGCCAGCCTGATAGTTGTTGGTCCCGATGAAAAATAAGCGCTTGCTTGCGGGAGCGTCGGAATCAATTGTGATCACCGGAATGCCCGCGGCAACGGCTTTATCAATACTGTCTTTCAACAAAGCCGGGTCGGTCACCGCCAGTAAAATGCCGGTCGCCTTCTTCTGAACCGCCGCATCCAGTGCGTCGCGTTCAGCCTTTGTATCGTAGGTCGGCGGTCCCTCGAAATCGGAGCGCACTTTCATCTCCGAGGCTGCTTTGGAGAAACCTGCACCTGCAGCCTGCCAGTAAGGAACCTGCAGGTTCGCCGAGATCAGCACATATTGTTCGTCGGAGTCATGCGCGGAACCGCAACTCAGGAGCGCAGCGAGCGGAATCGCCAAACAAAAAACACAGGCTATCTTTCGCGTAAGAAGCATCGGATCCTCCATCCAACAAGGAGTTACATGGCTAAGACTTGGCCGATGAACCTTTGGCGAGAATGGATTGTAAACGACGAGTCAACGGAAAGATAGCTGAGATGAAAAGGGCAAGGACGGAGTGGCAAACTCGCTGGCGCAGAGCCTTGTCCGGCACGCCTGAAATCACCATCTCATGTCGCCGGTTGCTGTTGCGTCATGCAATGCATGGTGCCCAGGCCCCAAACCAGGTCGCCGGAATAGATCGGAATGATCGCACGGGAAGCAAAGAGTTCAGCAAGCGTGTTCAGCGCGATGCGGTCGTTGGGATCGTTGAACACGGGAACAAGCACGATGCCGTTAGCTATATAAAAATTCGCGTAGCTGGCCGGGAGTCTGCGGCCTTCGAAGATCACCGGGCGTGGCATGGGAATCTCAACGATGTTCAGACGCTTCCCTGACTGGTCGTGCGCGGCGCGGAGGCGGCGCAGGTTGTCGCGCAGCGGCTTATGGTTTGCATCGCGGGCGTTCGACTCAACCATCGTGACGACCGTGTCGGGCGACACGAAGCGGCTGAGATCGTCGACATGCCCATGAGTGTCGTCGCCAACAATTCCCTTACCCAGCCAGATGACGTTTGTCGCTCCGAGATATTCGGCAAACAC
This sequence comes from Candidatus Sulfotelmatobacter sp., assembly GCA_036513255.1. Classification (GTDB taxonomy): domain Bacteria; phylum Acidobacteriota; class Terriglobia; order Terriglobales; family Acidobacteriaceae; genus Sulfotelmatobacter. The sequence continues at coordinate 45,477 of DATBZH010000025.1, forward strand.
TTGTTCATATGCTGAGCGGCTCATGCCTAGATTTCGCTGCTGTACTTTGCTGAGCAGGCACTCTTCAGTTGTGAGCAAAGTCCCGCAGCCGTTCCCATCAATCGATCCACCTTCGAGGACCACGCGCTTCCCGCCAAACATGGGACGAACTTCTTCCACCCTGCAAACTTCCGCCATGAGGCTTCCGATTTTTTCGTCGTGCTTCCAATTAGAATATTTTGCCCAGGCGTTGAAGCGCCATTTGACACCGGCAAGCCCGTTGTCATCTTTTACAAAGATGCATCCTGAATCGCGCATCCAGACGCGATTTGTCGGCCAGCGGTGAAAGACCACGTTCGACAATAGGACATCCGCTCGTTGAAGAACTTTTCGGGCCCGCCGCTCCGACAACACATCGTTGACGATCAACTCAACGCGCTCGTGACGAGCGAGATTGCGAATGATTTCCGCATAAACCCAGGGGATGGGTTCAAACTTTCCCTGCCAATCGCCTTCGTAATGCGGCCACGCCAGCCACGTGGCGGCGTGCGGCTCCCACTCGGCCGGCATGCGATAGTTAAGTGATTTATTCGCGACTTCAATCGCCATCCAACGTTCCTTAGTCAATCGTTTCTTTAGTCGATCATGCGGTTGTTGATGGCGGCGTAGCTGTCGATGCGGCGGTCGCGTAGGAAGGGCCAGTTGCGGCGGATGTCTTCCATCGCTTTCAAGTCAACTTCTCCGATCAGAATTTCTTCTTTGTCGTGCGATGCTTCCGCCAGCACGCGGCCAAAAGGATCGCAGAAGAATGATTTGCCCCAAAACTCAAGTCCCTGGCCGGGGGCGGAGTTGCCGCGAATGTTTCCTGTCTCGAAGCCGACGCGGTTGACCACGCCCACATAAACTCCGTTTGCGATGGCATGCGCGCGTTGAATAGTTCGCCAGGCATCGTGCTGCGCTACTCCGAACTCCGCTTTCTCCGCCGGATGCCAGCCAATTGCCGTGGGGTAAAAAAGAATTTGCGCGCCCTGCAACGCCGTCAGCCGCGCGCCTTCTGGAAACCATTGATCCCAGCAGACCAGCGTGCCGAGCCGGCCCGCGCTGGTATCGAGCGCGCGAAAGCCGAGATCGCCGGGCGTGAAATAGAATTTTTCGTAATAGAGCGGATCATCGGGAATATGCATCTTGCGGTAAAGACCGCGCAGCGTTCCGTCTGAATCGAAGATTGCGGCCGTGTTGTGATACACGCCGGCGGCGCGCTTTTCAAACAGCGACGCGATCAGCACGACTCCATGTTTGCGCGCAGCGTCAGACAACTTCTGCGAGGAGGGCCCCGGAATCGGCTCCGCCAAATCGAACAGCGCGTGGTCTTCGCGCTGGCAGAAATATTGCGTCTGGAAAAGTTCGGGCAGGCAAACGACCTGGGCGCCCAGGCGCACGCTGTCGGCGATCCGTTCCAGCGCCTTTTCAAGATTTTGTTCCGGCTCCGGCCCGCAGGACATCTGCACCAGAGCGACGTTAAATTTTTCTGGCGGCAAGCTCTTCTCCCCGCGAACAATATAGCATCCGTAGAAGCGGACGCCAGACTTCGGACCTCGGACCGGTCTCTCTCAATGAAATTTCGCGGACGAAGTTCTCATTTGCTTCCCTGCTGATTTGCTTGATGCACTGCGTTCGACATGGAAGTCATCAGTGGCTGATTGTGGCCGTCGTAGTCCTGCGAGAGTTCCCACATGAAGACGCCGCCGAGGGCGCGGGTTTCGAGGGCGTAGCCGACTTTGAGCGTAGTTGAGGCGGGCGTGTCGTAGGTGATGAAGCCTACGTGGTTGGGATTGCTGTTGGTGAGATATGGCGCTTCGGCGAGAGGATCGGTATTAGCGGTCCAGCCGCCGGCGGCGACGAACTGCTCGATCTGATGATAGGTAAAACTCAAAGTGTTTTGACATCCGCAGTAGTACCAGAGGCCGTCGACATCGAAGCCGTATCCGTAGAAAGCGGTGCCGAGATTGATTTGCGCGGCGGGCACGTCGAACTGATAGCGGTACATATCGACGGAAGTTTTCAGACTGCCTTCTTGACCGGGATCGAGCGGGCTGAGGTAAAGCGGCGAATTGTGGCCGGAGTGATTGGTCCAAGGGCCATGAAAATCGTAAGTCATGACGTTGAAGAAATCGAGCAGTGGAATCATGCCGGCGAAGTCGTAGACGCCATATGATCCGGGACTGGAAGAGACAGCGGCGGAGATCAAATATTGTCCCGCAGGCAGCAGGTTGCGCACGGCCTGGATGAGCAGCGTGAAGTTGAGAGCTTCGGTTTGGTCGTAGGGAACTTCGTAATCGAAATCGAGGCCGTCGTAGCCGTTGGCGATGATGAAGGTGGCGAGATTCTGGGCGAAGGTGGCGCGGAGGGTGGCATCGGCCGCAATGTTGGCGATGAGATACGGCGGCCCGGCGAGCGAAACTTCGACTTTGACTCCGGCTTTGTGGGCGCGAGTGATCAGATCGGGCTCAAGAAAAGTTGTGGGGACGCCGAGCGTGCCATCGCCTTGCGGCGCGGGAGAAATGTTGGCATGCACGATGTGCGTGAGCTGCGAGTATGGAATTGTGGATACGTTGTAGGGGATGGCGCTGGTCTTGTCGCCGTAATAATAGTAGGCGAGCAGGCGGTGATTGGCGGCGTGAAGGGCTGGAGCGACGGCTAGGATCAGGGCGAAGAGTGCGAGGGCAGGGCGGGTTCGAGTCATCGGGGGGCCTCGTCGTTCGATCTGGATCAAAAAATGAAAACGATTTTTGCTAAATTCTTGATTCTATTGTGCTTAACTTGTTTTGATCTGGCACGCGGCTTGCAAATTATTGAGCCGTAAGGAGTTGCAGGTAAATTCTTCTGGATAAGGAGTTAGCTGGGGCTGTTCTGGGCTGGCTTTGGCGACGGTGGAGCGGCGCGGCATTGCAATTACTATTGTAACAGTTACTGCGGGGATTACTGGCGGGAGGACGGGACTGTATTGCGTTTAGATGGAGCGAGTTAGCTGCCTGGAATTAGAATTCGCTTGACAGACGGAATCTGTGGATCTTCGTCCCAGTTTGGGCCTTGTGAACTTCCAGGTTCCATCGCAGCAATTGTTGAAGTCAGTTCTTGAACGGTCGCCGTTCCAGTTATTGACCGGGGTTCTGAGTGTAAACACCTGATTTCAACAGGTATGCGATGGCCGCGTCAATATTGGGCTAGCGTGCGCGCCCCTTTGTTGGTCAGGAACAGTGAAGTCGATGTCGTCGCGCTTTTCATTTGTCGCCAGATTGATAACAAGCGCGTCGGCACGGTTCCTCATGCTGGGATAGTACAAAGACGCCTTTGGAACCGAGCAGGCTCCGGCACAACCTGAAGGCTTCCAAGTTGGTACGGGTCAATGAGTCGCTAGTACGCAGGGGGCAGGCCGATTTTTTTGACCAGCGCCCGATAACGCGGGTCGGAGTGGAGGAAGTCGAAGAGGGGTTCGTTCTGGATGAAGATCAGGTCGGGGTCGTGCATGCGGTAAGAGGCTTCGAGATATTTCATGGTTTCGTCTTTGTCGCCGGTAAAGGCGACGATCATGGCGACAAACTCCGTCTCGAAGTACTGCCTACGGGCGAGGGCCTTGATATTAGCGGCGCCCCAGCGCTCGACGGCGGGCTCTCCGCGGGTGATCCATGCATGGTGAGCGGCGTCCTTGGTGGCGGAATCGTGCTGCAGGTCGAGCGAGCGCTCGTATTCGGATTGGGATTCCTTGTACATGCCTCTGAGCCAGTAGAGTCTCGAGAGGTACACGGCGATCTCGGAATCGTTGGGGAGGGCGACGCGCCGCATGGTCAGCTCTTTGAGGGCGGCGTCATATTGACGGTTGTTCATATAAAAAGCGCCCAGCTCCCAAGGGTACTCGAACCGATTGATTTCCGCGGAACGCTTGGCCTCGATCTCCGCTTGCGGGTAGCGTTGCTCGACTTCGAGGATGTAAGACAGAAGGTGGTGGCTCTCGCCGTAGTTGGGATCGAGTTCGATGGCGCGGCGGATTTCGGCTTCGGCTCGGGCTGGGTCCCAGGCGTAGAACAAGTACCAGGCGCCAAGGGAGACGTGGGCTTCGGGGAGCGACGGATCGAGTTCGAGAGCTTTGAGGGCGGCGGCGTGGGCGTTTTCGCTGACTTCGGACGGCGGCCGATTCTCCATGCCGTCGAGAGCGTAGGTGTCGGAGAGGCCACTCCAGGCGGCAGCGTAGTCGGGCTGGAGCTGGATGGCTTTCTCGAAATACGGGAGCGTGTTGGGAACGTTGAAGGTGTACCAGAAGTAGCGGCCGTGAAGATAGGCGTCGTGTGCTTCGGGACTGATGTAGCGCTGCGCGGGCGCGGGAGAAGTTGCAACCTTCACTTCTTTGGCGACGGTCTGGGAAAGCTCTTCGGGCAATGCATAGGCTTGGTTGAGATCGCGGTCATAGCTTTCGGCCCAGACATGGGTGTCGGTGGGAGCGTAGATCAACTGCACGGTCATGTGGACGCTGTTGGGCGTGCGTTCGATCGAGCCTTCGAGGATGCCGTCGACGTTGAGCTCGCGGGCGATGTCAGGAAGCGGGCGTTTGACTCCTTTGTACTGCATGCTCGAGGTGCGGGAGACGACGCGCAGGTTGCGGTTTTTGGCGAGCGAGGTGATGAGTTCGTCGGTCATGCCGTCGGCGAAGTAGTCCTGCGAAGGATCGCCGGAGAGATTGGCGAGCGGGATGACGGCGATGGAGTGGATCTGAGCGGCGTGGTTGGGGAAGATGCGGGAGCGAAAGAGGAAGGTCAGGGCGGTGGCGGCGAATAGGCACAGGGCAACTGCGGCGGCAGCTTTGAATTTTGTTGAGCTGACAGGTGCAGGTTTGATGTCGGTTGTGTCAGTTGTGGTTAGGCTGCGGCCCGGCACTTCTGGGCCGCTGGACAGCCGGCGCGGCTGTCCCCACATGGGCTGGGGAGCTTCCGGCGGTTGGGATTGACCCGGCTGCTGTTGGGCTTCCGGCTCGGCGCCGTTGATTTCGGCAACGAAGCGGTAGCCTTTGCCGGTGACGGTCTGGACGAAGCGGGGCTGCTCGGGGTCGTCTTTCAGGGTCTGGCGGATTTTGCGGATGGCGGTGTTGATGCCGTGTTCGGTATCGACGAAGACGTCTTTGCCCCAGAGGCGGCGGATGATTTCCTGGCGGGTGACGACGCCGCCCTGGCGTTCGGCGAGCAGGAGAAGGAGTTCGAGGGGAATGCGTTCAAGTTTCAGAGCGTCGCCATTGCGCCGCAGCTCGAAGCGTTCGCGGTCGAGCTCGAATTCACCGAAATGGTAGGAACCGTCGGCCACTAGCCCGCTCCCGTGAAGGCCACCTGCGTCAGAAACTATAGCATTGCCCGCAAGATATAGCTCAGAAATCGAGACGGTTCAATCACTTACAGATTCACCCTTACTTCACCCAATCTTTACCCGGGCTGCATTGCCGGAACTCGCTTTCAAGGGCAGGATGTGCGCCGAGAGTTGCACTCCTTGTGAGCAGCAACCCTGAATGTTCGATTTCAAAGGAGATTCCAAAATGAAAACGCTAAGAAAACTGTCGGTGATGGTAGGAGCAATCGTGGTCGTAGCCATGATGGCGGCGACGGCGAACGCGGGGTGCGGGGACATTGGACACGGCAAAGCCACGCTGAAACGGCAAGCTTGGGCGAGCGAGTTCGGGTCGCCGGCGCTTCGGTTGGTTAGCGAACAGGACAACGATCCGATCACAGGGCTGTGGAAGGTGACACTCATGGCGGGTACGACCACGATCGACTCTGGATATTCGGTCTGGCATGCGGACGGGACGGAGATTAACAACTCCGGTGACCGGGCACCGATGACAGGCAGCTTCTGCCTGGGAGTGTGGAAGAAAATCAATAATCACTACAAACTCAATCACGTTGGCCTCTCTTGGGATTCGACGGGCACGGTGCAGCTGGGCGCGGCGAACCTCGTCGAGGACGTGGTGCTGGGACCGAAGGGCAATGTGTTCTCCGGAACCTTCACCATTACCCAGTATGACATGAGCGGCAATGTGCTGGCATCGGTTTCGGGGACTACCACCGCAACGCGCGTGGGTGTGGACACGGTGATCAACAGTTTCTGAGATGGCTGCTTAGCGGGCCGTTCAGGCGAGCAACGCGCGCCGTGCCGCAACCTAAACAGGCGGCATTGCGCGCGCTTCGTTTCAGAGGGCTGTCCTTCGTGGTTGCTCATTTCTTACTTTCCGATCACGAACACTGGCGAAACACAAAACCGTGGGGCTGGGCATAGTTAACTGTCGTAACATCGCCGTTACACTCATTGAACCTAAAGCGGGGACGAGTGGTACCGTCGGGATTCGGTCAGCTATCTCGGCTCTCCCCGCGCTCCGGTGACGGGCTATCGTGTATCGTCCCTTCGGGACTGGCATTGGGACCTGCCACCGGTGAAATTAAAGATGTTGGTTTCGGTCCAGCCGCTGCCCGAAGGAGTGAGTTCGTATATTGCGCCTTCCGAAACGGCTCCTCCCGTTCCGGTTGCTCCATACAAGTTTCCCGCAGCATCCATCACAAGACCGGTGCTCGGACCGGTGGGATCGTGCGTGACGCCGCCGAAGATGATGTGCTTAGGCGGTAGGCGCCACTCGATGATAATTGAAGTTGCGGTTGACTGTTGCAGCGGCAGTTGCGCTTTGCGGATGTTTGCGCCTTCTTGATTGCAGCAAGCTTCTACTGAGGTTTCTGAGATTCCTAGCGTTCGCATTCGAGCGTAACTGTTGAAACATCGCGTTTACCCTCGTTGAACCTAAAGCGTGGCGGGGCGAGCGGTGTCGGCGGGCGTGGGATCTTTCGACTGCGCAAAGGGACTCGCTCCGAATCCCTTCGCTTCGCTCAAGATGACAGTAGGGATGAGATCCTGCTAACTGCGTTGCACCCTGAGGCGGGCTAGCAGGAGCTGGGCTTTGCGGAACCAGGGGCGTTCGCGGCGGCGGAGATAGCCGGGCATGGTGGGGCGCTTGTCGAGAATTTTCTGCGCCCAGTCGCGGGCTTCGGCCGTGCGTCCTTGCGATTGAAGGAATAGAGCGTAGTTGTAATAGGTTTCGGAGATCGTGGAAATTTTGGTGGCTTGCTGGAAGAGGATTTCGGCTTGATCGGGATGTCCGGTTTGAGCGTAGGCGTGGGCCAGCAGGCCTTTGGCGCGATGAAAGTCGTAGGTGGGGTCGGAGGCGATGGCGCGTTCGAGGTCGGGAATGGCGGCCGGAAAATCTCCGAGGGCGACTTCGGCGATGCCACGGCGATAGAAGGGATCGGGAGAATCTGTGCGAGACGAGATGGATTTGTCGTAGGCGGCGCGGGCGCGGGAGAAATCGCCGTCGTCGAGATACAAGAGGCCAAGTTCTTCGTAGTTGCCAGCAGATGGGTTGTCTAGGATGGCGCGTTCGAGTTCGCGGATGCGGCGGCGGCGGGGGAAAACCTGAAATGAAGTGCCGAGCAGGCTGGCGTCAGGGATAACTTCGACAAGGATGTATACCAACGCGCCCAACCAGTGAAACAGGATGATGAAGAGCCAGAAGAAATTCGGGCGGCGGCGGATGAAATGTACGATGGCGACGATTCGCAGCAGAATCGACCACCACGAGAAGGCGAAGAAGAGAAACGATCCCATGGACTGGGGAAATATAGCAGGTATTGAGTGTCGAGGTCAGATTGCGATCGGCGCTGTGCTGGCCACGGCCCGGTTGAGCAGTACTGGCGTTCACGTGCGTTTTGCGTGAGGGTGGCGGCGCGTTCGAATTCGGTGCGGGCTTCGGCGAAGCGGCCGAGTTTAAAGAGAAGATCTCCGCGAACACTGGGCAGCAGGTGGTAGTTGGCGAGAGATGGCTCGGTGATCAAGGCATCAACTAACTCGAGGCCCGCTGCCGGACCCGAGGCCATCGATACCGCAACAGCACTTTCTCAAGTATCTTTTTAGTTTTGAGACGCAAAACAAGAATTCGGGCCGGCAGGAGGCGTGCTGACAGCGGTAACTGGCGATTCGCTGAGGTCGTCCGGTAAGATCGAGTGGAACGTCTCGCGAGATTACATGGGAAAGCTATCGAAGACATCCATACAACTGTTGGCCATGGACATCGACGGCACGCTGCTCAATCCCCAATTTAAGATTTCTGGGCGCGATCTTTCGGCGTTGCAGCAGGCACATGGGGCGGGAATTGAAATTGTTCTGGTGACGGGACGGCGGCACCGGTTCGCTTTGCCTATCGCGCATCAGTTGGGATTTGACTTGTGGTTGATTAGTTCCAATGGCGCGGTTACGCGGTCGCTGGGCGGAGAGACATTTCATCGCGACCTCCTTCCGGCGGAGACATGCCGTAGGTTATGCGACGCGATGAGGGAATTTCGCGGAAACACCGTGCTGACTTTCGATCAAGAAACCAAGGGCGCGATCGTGATCGAGAGAATGGATGAGTTGAATCGAAGCATCCAGCGGTGGCTGGAAAAAAATATGGAGTTCATCGAGTTTGTGGCGCCGATTGAAAAGGCGCTGGTGCTGGACCCCGTTCAGGCCATGTTTTGCGGATCGATGGCACGCATGAAAGTAGCGCTGGACGCGCTGGAAACTTCCGGCCTGGATGGACAGGTTACCGTGTTGCGAACAGAATATCCGCAGCGCGATTTGTCGATGATTGACGTGCTCAACACTGGGTGTTCCAAGGGGCACGCACTGGAACGATGGGCAGCGTTTCGTGGCTTACCACGAGAGCAGGTCATGGCCATCGGTGACAACCATAACGATGTGGAGATGCTTGAGTTTGCCGGGCATCCGGTTATCATGGGGAATGCCTGCGAGGAGCTGCGCGGGCGCGGGTGGTCGGTCACGTTGAGCAATGGCGAGTGTGGCGTGGCGGCGGCGGTGGAAGCGGTGGTCGCCGGCCGTTAGTCCTTGGTCTTTGTTCGTTGGCTATGCGATGCAAATTCTGCTTTTATCTCGGCTGCGGTTAGCGGTAGTTGGTCTCGCCGCACTGGTGTCACTTCCCTGCCTGGCGACCGATGTGGCAGTGTTGCGCAACGGATTTTCTATTCAGCATCAGCGGCGCGAAGTGATCGGCAAGATGACGCGGATGTATACCAGTGCGGATGGATTGAGTTATATCGATGTTCCTACCTCCGAGATTGAGCATTTTGAGGTGATGGACGAGCCGGCTGCGACAAAGCCGGCTGCCGACTCCGGGCTTCCGGCTTCGGCAAGTTCGGCTGCCGTTGCCTCGGTCGTCAATTCACATCCAGCCGATCTGAATGAAGTTGTCAACGCCGCCAGCGACCGGTACCGGCTTGATCCAGATCTGGTGAACAGCGTGATCAAGGCGGAGAGCGGATTTAATGTGCGGGCAGTATCGCCCAAGGGGGCGCAAGGATTGATGCAGTTGATGCCGAAGACGGCGTCGGAACTGGGAGTGCCGAATGCGTTCGATCCGCAGGCGAATGTGGATGGCGGGGCGCGGTACTTGCGGGAGCTACTGGAGCGCTACAACTTCGATCTGGTAAAAGCACTCGCGGCTTACAACGCAGGAACGAAGCGGGTAGAGCAATACGGAGGTGTGCCTCCATACTATGAAACGCGAGCGTATGTGAGACGTATTGTGCTGGATTTCAATAAGAAGAAGTTGGCGCAGCAAAGCGCAGCGGGACAAAAGAATCCAGCGAAGAAATCGACGCCTGCCGTCGCCGCCGCAAAAACCAAGGTTGAGGCGAAACCTGGCCCAGCGCAGGCTAGCGAATAGGCCGCGCTGAGTTGCATCGGGCCATAAAATCTTTAACCATAGAGAGCACAGGGAGCACAGAGAAAATCCATCTGCTCCTACCGTTGTCCGCGCACCGTTTGACCCTCATAGATTAGTCGTTTACCTTGGTTGAGCCGTTTCCCGCTTTCGCGTGGCTGGGGCCGCGGCGCGAGGTGGAACTCCCCCGAATGGATAAAAAGCGCATCCTGGCCAGTGCGGTCGTGTTTCTGATTCTGGCCGTTCTCGTTTATCTGCAATACCGGCACTGGCAGACCTTCGATTGGGGCACGTTCTGGAGCCAACTCCACCGCATCAAGAAAATCCACGTGCTACATGGGATTGCGCTGATCTATTTCGGGTATGTGCTGCGCGCGGTGCGGTGGAAAGTTTTTTTACAGCCGGTGCGACCGAAGACGAAGGTGTCCGACTTGGTATCGCCGACAGTAATTGGCTTTACCGGGCTGGCGCTCCTGGGGCGCGCAGGGGAATTCATTCGACCGTACTTAATCGCGCGGCGCACGAATCTGCCGGTTTCCTCACAGTTGGCGGTTTGGGCGGTGGAACGCACCTTCGATATCGGAGCGTTCACCGTGCTGATGCTGCTGGCGATTTTTCTGCCCAGCGCGCTGCAATCCATTCCTCATCCGGAATATTACAGGCAGTTTCGCGACGCCGGCTTTGTGCTGATCGCAGGGGTTACTGCGGCGGCTGCGGGAGCCGTGCTGATCAGCAGAAGCGGCGAGGCGATAGCAAAGTGGATCGAGGATAAATTCTCGCATCTGTCTTCGGGCTTCGGACACCGGCTGGCGCAAAAAGTGCGCGAGTTCGGCCAAGGACTAGACACGATTCATGGACCCCTGTCGCTGTTATGGCTGACGCTGCTGTCGGTGGGCATGTGGTACGTGGTGGCACTGGCGTATCAGGAAGTTACCCATTCGTATGGCGTGGACGCGCTGGAAATTCCAGTGTCTCAACTTTTGATTCTGATGGGAGCGAGCATGGCTGGGTCGATGTTACAGTTGCCGGCTGTGGGCGGAGGGTCGCAGATGGCAACGATTGCGACGCTGTCGGCCGTTTTCGATGTGCCTCCGGAGATTGCGGCGAGTTGCGGAATTTTGTTGTGGCTGGTGACGTTTGCGGCGATTGTGCCGGTGGGTTTGTTGCTGGCGCACCGGGAGAGATTGTCGTTGCGGAAGTTATCGGAGGAAAGTCACCGGGCGGAGGAGGCCGAACTGGATGCGCCGGTGTGAGCGTCGAGTGGCGAACTCTACAGCAGATTCCCTTCGGCTCTGCTCAGGGCAGGCTCTACTGTCTCGCTACGCTCGCGCGTCGGAATGACAAAAGAAGAAGGAGCGGAGTGATGCCTACGCGGTAAATTCCCAGCCTTCGTCCTTGATTTTTTTGTTGGTCCACTGCTGGAGTTGTTCAAAGAGGGCTGGTTCGATGACCGCAAAGCGAATGCCGACGCGGCCCCCGCGGCCTACCCAGACCATCCGGGCCTTGGCCTGAAACACGGTCTCACTTTCCGGCAGAACGAAACTCAAATCCAGTAATCCCGCGAACCGCATAGGTTCCGTCAGGCCGTCCAGACCCATGCCTCCGATGCTCAGATTGACGCCTCGCACGAAAACTTCATGCCCATGGGAATTTTTCAGAGTCACAGGCAATTCCACGGGGGCGCGGAAGAATTTTTGCTGCTCGCTGCTGATCAAGCCGAGCGACGTGGCCGACTCAGCGGCCGTCATGTTGATTTTGTATTCCTTCAACTTGCGGCTCAGGGTGCGGCGGGAGATGCCGAGCGCCTCCGCAGCCTGCGTGCGTTGGCCGCCGGTACGCTCCAGGGCTTTGATGATCATCTGCTCTTCCATGCTGTCGAGATTGCCCACGGGCATGGACGCAGTCTGGCGTAAGGCGACCGGTTCGGCGGAGAGCGAAGCATTGATGTCCAGGAGGTCGACCACAGCGCCGGAGCACTCAACCGCGGCTTTGGCCACCAGGTTACGAAGTTCACGAATATTTCCCGGCCATGAATGAGAGAGCAGAGCCGATATCGCTGCCGGCACAAAATTTTTCGCTGGAGCCTTGAGACGAAGAAAATGTTCGGCAAGGGCAACGATATCTTCGGGACGCTCGCGCAGCGGTGGAACGCGAAGTTGAAATTGGCCAAGACGGTGAAAAAGGTCGCGGCGGAAACGGCCGGCATCGACCGCGGCTTCAAGATCCTGATTGGTGGCGGCTACAATGCGCACGTCGACCTTGATTTTGCGATGTCCGCCCAAACGGTAGAAGGGTTGGCCATCGAGCACGCGCAAGAGTTTGACTTGCATTTGCAGTGGCAGTTCGCCGATTTCATCAAGGAACAGCGTGCCCTTGTCTGCGAGCTCAAACAGGCCGGGCTTGGAAGAATCGGCGCCGCTGAAAGCGCCTTTTTCGTAGCCAAACAATTCGCTCTCGACGAGGTTTTCCGGGAGCGCGGCGCAGTTGATATCAATCCACGGGCGGCTTCGGCGATGCGAGGATTCGTGAACTGTACGTGCGATTAACTCTTTGCCGGTGCCGGTTTCTCCGGTAATCAGGACCGTTTCGGTGTGGGAAGCGACGCGATCGACCAGGCCCATGAAGCGATGCATCAACGGGCTCGCCAGAATGAACTGGACACCGTCGATGACGCGACTTTGTATCGGCGGACCTTCTTCAGAAAGGCGAGATGATTTAGCGCCGGTATGTACGTGCTGATCTGCAGAGACAGTGTGGCTCTCGACAGGCGCTGCGTTCACTGCGATCATCCCTGAGATCGCCATAGGGAGCGAGTTGCGGTCGCGAAGAAGAGTGACAGATAAAGTCAGGTTCAGGTCTTTGCCTGACGTCGATGGCACAGTCAGTTCAGAACGATAGAAACCCTGTTCAACAATCGAGTCCACGATTGTTGTTTTTTGGGCATCGCTATCCTCTCCGTTGTGAGCAAGAGAAAATAGGGCACACAGATTCTCTCCGTGGATATCCTGCGGGCTGCGGCCCAGGATATTTGAAAACGCGAGGCTGCAGGCGGTCAGGTTTCCCTGAAGGTCTGCCATGAACACGGGGATGGCTCCGGAGGGCCTGGGAATATGCATCTGGGTTGAACAACTCCGACCATCGGCGTGCTCGTCGGCCACGGAGGGTCGGAGCGGCGAATTGTTGTGGAGATCCAGCATGGAAAGGCGTTTGGGAACGATATTGACACAAAGCAAGACAGGGCGACGAAACGACAAATGATTCGGGCGTAACCAAAGTAACGGTTACCCCGCGAGTGCCGATGGGGCGCAGTTTTGGCAATGAAATACTGCCGGCGGAAGTTACCACTGTAAGCTTCTGCGGGCCCATCCCTTCCAATACGATTCGATGAGAACTCGGGGTATAAGTGTGCTCTGAGACGAGGGAGAAAGAACGCGCCGCGTTGTGTCTTTGGCGTGCTGCGGAACACACGCAAAGGAGACGCGGGTTTTCGGCGCCGTCGCCGATTACTGCAAGGTGGGGATGAAGTCAGCGACTGACGAATTGTCGGGGCAGACAAAAGCGTTTGTTGCCATCACGGCGGGTTTGGGCGCTGTGGTGCTGGCCTACGCTTTGTGGCATTGGCAATCGACCGACCTGGCGCGGTTCTTGTGTTATCTCGCGGTCGCGGTTCTCGCCTCCGGACTCAAAGTCCAACTTCCCGGCATTGATGGAACGATGTCGGTGAATTTCCTGTTCATTCTGCTCGGAGTGATGGAGTTGAGCCTTCCCGAGACGCTGGTGATCGGCTGCATGGCAACGCTGGTGCAGAGCGTGTGGCAGGCACGCAAGCGGTTGGACCCGGTCAAAGTGATGTTCAACGTCTGCGGCATGATGGCCAACGCCAGCGCGTTGACGTACGTAAGCTATCACTCGCTGGCGGAGCGGTATGGGGCGAACAAGCCGCTGCTGTTGCCGGTGGCGGCGTTGATTTTCTTTTTCGCTAACACGCTGCCCATCTCTGTGGTGATCGCGCTCACTGAAAACAAGTCGTATCGCAAGATCTGGTCGGAGTGCTACTTCTGGTCGTTTCCTTATTACCTTGTGGGCGCGGCGGCAGTAGCCCTGGTAGGACTTCTGAACCGTAAGGCAGGATGGCAGACTTCGCTGCTGGTATTGCCACTGATCTATTGGGTGTACCGGTCTTATCGCCTTTATCTGGGGCGACTGGAAGCGGAAAAAGACCGCGTAGAGATCGAAAAGCGGCACGTGGAAGAGATTGCATCGCTGAATATGCGCACTATCGAGGCGCTGGCGTTAGCTATTGAAGCCAAGGATCACACCACACACACGCACCTGCAGCGTGTACGTACCTATGCGGTGGAAATGGCGAAGGAACTGAATCTGTCGGAAGACGAGATCGAAGCACTGCGTGCGGCGGCGCTGCTGCACGACATTGGAAAACTGGCTGTGCCGGAACAAATCATCAGCAAGCCGGGAAGGCTTACGCCCGAAGAATTCGAGAAGATGAAAGTCCACCCGATCGTTGGAGCGGAAATTCTGGAGCGAGTCGCGTTCCCGTACCCGGTGGCTCCGATCGTGCGGTCGCATCATGAAAGATGGGACGGATCGGGATATCCGGACGGTCTGGCGAACACGGAAATTCCGATTGGAGCGCGAATCCTTTCGGCTGTGGATTGTTTGGACGCGCTGGCTTCGCACCGGCAGTATCGCCCAGCGCTGCCGCTGAACGCGGCCATGAACAAGGTGAAGGAGCAATCGGGAACAAGCTTCGATCCGCAAATTGTAGAAATTCTGGAGCAGCGTTACGTGGAATGGGAACGCATGGCGCTGATGCAGGAAGCAAGCATGGCGACTTTAGGCCTGTCGAAAACTGCGCGGGTGGAGCGCGGACAGGAACCTGCGGCGGGATTTGCGAAGTGGTCTGAGCCCTCGGGGACGGGCGGCCCAGAGAATCCAGACTTCCTGGCTTCGATTGCCTCGGCGCGGCAGGAAGCGCAGACGATGTTTGAGCTCAGCCAGGATCTAGGAGTTTCGTTGAGTCTGAGCGAAACGCTTTCGTTGCTGTCGATGCGGTTGCGCAAAATGATTCCTTACGATTCCATCGCGGTATTTGTGAATCGCAACGGGTGGCTGCTGCCGGAGTTGGTGAGCGGCGAAAACTTCCGCATGCTGTCGTCGTTGAAGGTTCGCATGGGCGAAGGTTTGTGCGGCTGGGTCGCGGAGAACTGCAAGCCCATCGTGAACGGCAATCCCCAAGTGGAGGCTGGATATGTAGTAGATCCGGAGCAGCACAGGACGATGCAGTCGGCGTTGGCGGTGCCGCTCGAAGGATTGAACGGCGTAGTGGGTGTTCTAGCCATGTATCACAGCGGACGCGACGCTTTTACTCCGGATCATTTGCGAATTCTGCTGGCGGTGGGATCGAAAGTAGCGCTATCGGTGGAAAACGCGCTGAAGTACCAGCAGGCGGAGAGCTCGGCGACGACAGACTTCTTGACTGGGTTGCCTAACGCGCGGTCGCTGTTTGTGCATTTGGCGCAGGAACTGGCGCGCTGCCGGCGGATGAAGACCGGGTTGGCCGTGATGGTATGCGACATCGATGGCTTCAAACAAATCAACGATTCGTTCGGGCATTTGGAAGGCGACAAGCTGTTACGCGAGTTCAGTTCGCGGCTCAAAGAAGCGTGCCGCGGATACGACTATGTCGCGCGCATGGGCGGCGACGAATTTGTGATTACGTCTCCTGGGCTGACACCCGAGGCAGCAGTGGAAAAGGCTCAGAGGTTGAACGAGGTTGCGATTGAGGCGGGACGCCTTATCTGCGGCCGGGAAATCATCGCCCTAAGCGTAGGAGCTGCGTTTTGCCCGGAGGACGGATACGACGTGGAACGCCTTTTGGCCGAGGCCGACCGGCGGATGTACTCGATGAAGCAGATTCATCACGAACAAACTGCGCCGGACGACAAAGCGCAGGCGGCGGTGAATTAAGCAGATGAAGGCGAAGCTGGGACGGAGAATCGCGATGCACGGACTGGCAATCACGGCAACGGTGTTGCTCGGCGGGCTGCTGTCGGCAGTCCTGGTCCGATTGGCGCCGGGTTTCGATGTGGACGAACAGCAACTCGATTCTCACCTGAACGTAGAAAGCTTGCAGGCATTGCACGCGGCGCGGCGGCAACAGAATGACATTTTCAGATTTTATTTTCGTTCAATGCAGCGAGCTCTGCACGGAGATTTGGGTACCTCGCTTTCTTTGGGGCAGCCGGTTAGCGCGCTGCTGCGGCAGCGAGCGCCTCTCACTCTACGGCTGATTAGCATTGGGCTGTTGCTGAGCTGGTCGCTCGCGCTGGCGTTAGCGTTGAGCGCGGCGTGGATGCGGGTTTCCGCCTATGACGGCCTGACGGCGATGGTCAGCGGAGCATTTCTGTGCCTTCCGGCGGCGGTGCTTGCGCTCTTGTCTGTGCTATGGAACCTTCCGGGATCGATTGTGATTGCGCTGATTGTCTTTCCGCAACTCCACCGCTACGCACGGAACTTGCTCTGCAAGGCTTATGGCATGCCGCATATCGTAACGGCGCGCGCGAAAGGCTTGAGTGAGTTGCGAATTCTGATCTGTCATGTTGTTCCCATTGTCGGACCACCGCTTCTAGCCGTGGCCGGCGTTTCGGTGAGCATGGCGGTGGGAGCTGCAATTCCGGTGGAAGCATTGTGCGGACTGGCGGGCGTGGGTCAACTCGCGTGGCAGGCGGCTCTGGCTCGTGATTTGCCCCTGCTCATGAACGTCACGATTCTGGTGACGCTTGTCACCCTGCTGGCGAATTCCAGTGCGGATGTCATGAACCATGCGTTGAGGGGTCAGCAAGCATGAAAGCGGTCCGCGCAGCAGCGTGTGTACTTCTTCTTCTGCTGATCGGAGCGTCGATGGCGGCGAATTGGCTGGCGCCTGCGGGTTATGCCAAGCAATATCGCGAAGAAGCAAACGCGGCGCCTTCGCACGCGCACTGGCTGGGAACCGATGAAGAAGGCCGGGACCGCTTCGCGCGCGTTTTGTATGGGACAAGAATTTCTCTGCTGCTTGCGCCAGCGGCAGCATTGCTTTCAACGCTGATGGCGGCGCTGGTGGGTGGACTCTCGGGTTATTTGGGCGGCGCGTGGACGCGTGTGGCCATGGCGATTACGGATTTATTTTTGTCGCTGCCGTGGCTATTTCTTTTGATCACAGTGCGGGCGTTTATGCCATTGAACGTGCCGCCGTTATTTTCTGTGCTCGTGACGTTTCTGATGTTGGGGCTGTTGGGATGGACAAGTGCCGCTCGTGTGCTGTGCGCTTCGGCTGGATCATTGCGCGATTCCGATTTCATACGGCAGGCGCGTGCGTCAGGAGTTCGCGGAGCCCGGCTGTTCTGGGTCCATGTGTTACCGAATCTGAAACCTGTGCTCTATGCGCAGTTCTGGATTTCTGTGCCGGTGTTTATTTTGAGCGAGGCGAATCTGGGAATTCTGGGTCTGGGCGTAGCCGAGCCTATGCCTTCCTGGGGAAGCCTGCTGCGTGAGTTGGAAGGACTGATTTCGGTCGGCGAGGAACCGTGGAAATTCGTTCCGCTAATTTTGCTGGTGCTGGTCGTGACGTCATTTGAGATTGTGCTTTCGAGCGAGAAGGAGATGGTTGCATGATGCGTCGCAATCGTTTTTGCCTGGTTGCCATGTTGCTGTGTGTCTCGGCGAGCATTGCCTTGGCGCAAACTGGAGGCGAACTTCGCTTCTGCCTACACAGTGAACCGAAAACATTCGACCCACTCAAGGTGGAGGATGACGCGTCGGTCACGGTCCGATATCTGACTGGCGGGGTGTTGGTGCGTCTGAATCGCCAGAGCCAGCAACTGGAGCCGGAATTGGCGCAGTCATGGAAGGTCTCGAAAGACGGACGGCAAATTATTTTCAAGCTGCGAAGCGGAATTTCGTTTTCCGACGGAACGCCTTTCTCGGCGGAAGATGTCGCATACACCGTGCAGCAGTTGATGGACCCGGCATTGCATTCGCCGACAGGAGACGCGTTTCGTACGGGGCCGGGAACGGCGGAGACAAAGATTACGTCACCGACTCAGATCACCGTCACTTTTCCTGCGCCGGTCGCCAGTCTCGACCGATTGTTCGACCAGGTCGCAATTCTTTCGGCGCATTCGCCGAACAAAGAGAAAGCGGTTCTGGGACCCTTCATGGTTGCGGAGTACAAAGCCGGATCGACGCTGCTACTGAAGCGCAATCCCAATTACTGGAAGAGCGACGAAAAAGGACGCAAGCTGCCTTATCTCGATTCGATCCGACTGGATATTTTGCCCAATCGCGACTTGGAAATGCTCCGGTTCAAAAAGGGTGAGATTGATTTGATCAATTCGCTCGACAGCGAGTATTTCGACAAACTGGCAGCCAGCGCGCCACAAGCCGCACATGATGCAGGAGCGTCGCTTGACAGCGAGCAGATGTGGTTCAACGAGGTCGCGCGAGCGCCGCTTCCGGCTTACAAGAAAAATTGGTTTCGCTCGGCGGCGTTCCGGCGGGCGATTTCGCAGGCCATCAACCGCGAGGACCTGAGCCGGTTGGTATTTCGTGGACACGCGCAGCCTGCGGCGGGACCGATATCGGCGGCCAACAAATTCTGGTTTAACGTCAAGCTCAAGCCTGAACCGTATCGTCCCGATGCGGCGCTCAAAGCTCTACAGGCTGCGGGGTTCCGAATGGAAAATGGCACGCTCAAGGATCACGAGGGCAACCCCGTGGTCTTTTCGATTATCACCAACTCGGGAAATAAATATCGCGAGCGCATGGCCGTTTTGATTCAGGACGATCTGCAGAAGATCGGAATCCACGTCAATGTGGTAACGCTGGACTTCCCTTCCCTGATTGAACGCATGACGCAAAGCTTTGACTACGAAGTGATTCTGCTGGGGTTGACGAATGTAGATCTCGATCCGAATGAGCAGATGAATGTGTGGTTGAGTTCATCGGAGAACCATCAGTGGAACCCGCAGGAAAAGGCTCCGGAAACAACATGGGAAGCGGAGATCGACCGGTTGATGCGGGCACAGGCTTCTTCCGGCGACATCAAGAAACGGAAAGAAAGTTTTGACCGGGTACAGGAGATTGTGGTCGAACAGGCTCCGTTTATTTATCTCGTCAACAAAAATGCGCTGTCGGCGATTTCGCCCGCGGTGCATGGGGCGATTCCCGTGATCTTGTCGCCACAGACTTTTTGGAATGCGGAGCGGCTGCAGAAGTAAACAGGCTGTCGCCGCGGTTTCTCGGGCAGCAGAAGTCAAAGTCTTTACCACAGAGAACACAGAGGGAGCACAGGGTAAATCTTTTTATGGGGACCGATATTGTTCTCGCGGCGCGGCTTTCGGTGCGGTATGGAGGGAAGGCTGTATTGCGGGATATTGAGTTGGATATTCGCGCGGGCGAGATTTTGGGACTAGTGGGACAAAGCGGATCAGGAAAGAGCACGCTGGCAATGGCGATTCTGGGACTGCTGGATAAGAAGCGGGCGGAGTCGCAGGGCACGCTTGAATTTGAAGGCACCGACCTGCTTCGGCTAAAGGAAAGGGAGCTTCGCGATCTGCGCGGGCGGAAGCTGGCTTTGGTTTTGCAGAGTCCGCTTTCGTCGTTGAATCCGGCACTCAAGATAAGAACGCAGTTGAAAGAAGCGTGGCGGGCGCATGCAAAAGGCAATCGCGAAGAATGTGAGCAAGCGACTCGCGCTGCGCTGGCGAGCGTCAGCTTGCCCTCGGACGAGGAGTTTCTTCGTAAACACCCTTCGCAGATGAGCGTCGGGCAGGCGCAGCGGGTGCTGATCGCCATGGCGGTAATGCACCGGCCGGCGCTGCTAATTGCCGATGAGGCCACCAGTGCGCTCGATGTTATTACTCAATCGGAAATTCTCGCGCTGTTCCGCAAGTTGAGCCGGGATACCGGCACGGCGCTACTTTATATTTCGCACGATCTTGCCTCGGTCGCGGGGATTTGCGATCGGGTGGCGATTCTTCACGAAGGAAGTATCGTGGAATGTGATGAGACCCGGCGGATCCTGCTGCAACCGCAGCATGCATATACTCAGCGGCTCATGGCAGCAATGCCCAGGTTGCCGCAGCCCTCCGCGGTGTGCGACTCAAGAAGCATGGCAGTGGCCTCGGTCTAAGAACCACCTTCAGCCGGCCTTCTCGCCTTTTCGTCGGTTCAGATCAGCTTCGCGACTTTCTTACTTATCCTCGCTGACAAACTCCGCAGAAATAGCTCCGGGTAACCAGCCAGCGATAACCAAAGTCATGCGCAATTTCATTCACGCGACAAAGTGGCCCGCGCTTGGGGGCAGGAGACAGATTGGCCCACGGGCACGCTTCCAAGACTCATAGAAGTGCCGTGTTTTCAATGAAATACGTCCGCCACGATTGGAATCGCTCGTGCAATATCAGCAGTGGATTCGAGGGCACAAGTCTGGTTCAGCCGAGGGATCCAGTAAACGAAAGGCACCGAGAAAGGGTGAGATGTATGGAGCACACGAGAAAAACTGGAAAGCCGGCGAATCGGGAAGAGCGACGCAGCGCCGCGTGGGGCAAACGACTGGCGGCCCTGGCGCTGATTCTGGTTGCGGACATGACCTTCGCTCAGGAATTCGACCGGGTTGAACGGGCGCAGCTTTCGCCCCGAATCACCGCTGAGCTCAATGAGCAGCTTTCGCAGGCGCGGCAAGGGCTGGGTGGAAACAAGAATGTCAAAGTAATTGTGCGCTACAAGCAGTCGCCGCAGACTGAAACCTTGGCGCGCGTGCAGAGCCGCGGCGGACGTTTGGCTGCCAGGCTTGACCTGGTTAAGGGCGCATCGTTCTCCGTCCCGGTCAGCGCGCTGGCGGCGCTGGAAAACGATCCTGACGTGGAATACGTGAGTGTCGACCATCCGCTGAAGGGCATGGATGACTATACCGACGTGGCGATCAACGCGGTGAACACCCTGGAAAACGGCTACCTTGGAACCGGAATAGGCGTTGCGGTAATTGACAGCGGCATCAATCCGAATCATGTCGATTTCTTGAATCCGACGACGGGCACCGGAAGTTCGCGCGTACTCTATCATCAGGACTTCACCGGAACGAGCGTTAAAAACGCTCAGGGAGCGGTGGTCTATGACACCTACGGTCACGGAACTCACGTTGCGGGCATCCTGGCTGGCAGCGGTTACGTCTCCGGTCAGCAATATGTCGGCACGGCGCCTAACGCGAATCTGATCGACCTCCGGGTGCTGGACCAGTTTGGCAATGGCAGTGACAGCAATGTGATCGCGGCTATCCAGCGGGCCATCGCGTTGAAGAGCACCTACAACATCCGGGTGATCAACCTGTCACTGGGCCGTGCCGTGTATGAAAGCTATGCGAAAGATCCTCTCTGCCAGGCAGTGGAATCGGCCTGGAAAGCGGGAATCGTGGTCGTGGTGGCTGCGGGTAACTACGGTCGCATCAGCGTGAACGGCAGCGACGGATACGGAACGATCTCGGCTCCGGGCAACGATCCGCTGGTGCTCACGGTGGGCGCGATGAAGTCCATGGGAACCTTCCCCCGCACCGATGATCAGATTGCGAGTTACAGCTCAAAGGGACCGACGACCTATGACCACATTGTGAAGCCTGACCTGGTTGCTCCGGGCAATCTTGTGGTTTCTCTCTCTTCTCCGGGCAGCACGCTGGCGAACGAATTTCCGGGAAATATGATCAGCGGGTACGGGAACAACTACTTCACGCTAAGCGGCACCAGCATGGCGACTCCGGCTGCGGCTGGCGCCGTTGCCCTGCTGTTGCAGGCGAGTCCTACGCTCACTCCGGACCAGATCAAGGCCCGGCTGATGAAGACCGCTTACAAAACTTTCCCCACCTCCAGCGTGGCCACTGATCCCACGACTGGGCAAACCTACACTTCCTACTACGATATGTTCACGGTAGGCGCTGGCTACTTAGATGTAGGAGCCGCATTCAGCAACACCGACCTGGCAACGGCAGTGGTCGGATCGGCAGCATCTCCGACCGCCGTTTACAACTCCTCGACCAAGAAGGTGACGCTTTCCAACGGAACTTCCTCCGTAGCCAGCAATTCCGTGGTCTGGGGAACGTCGGTGGTGTGGGGAACGTCAGTGGTGTGGGGAACGAACTGCTCCGGAAGTTCAGTCGTGTGGGGATCTTCAGTGGTCTGGGGCAGCAGCACCATGACCGGCTTTAGCGTGGTCTGGGGATCGACTTCGGACCTCGCCGACAGCGTAGTCTGGGGCACTGCGGTACTGAGCCCTGACGCGGCTTTGGCGACGATCGTGGGTGAGCAATAACTTGTCGTGTAATCAAAAGAAAGGAGAAAAATGATGAATACACGACACACCAAAACGTTCATCGGCGCGATGACCTTAGCAGCAGCAGGCAGCGCCACCTTCGCCGGACTGGCGAGTCACACCTTGCATCCGTACTACGCACTGGGCCTGCTGTCTCTGGCTGCGGGAACATCGCGGATGAAGGTGAAACTGCCGGGCATCGAAGGCAACATGTCGGTCAACCTGCCGTTCTTGTTGGCTGCAATCGTGAACCTAAGCGCCGCGGAGGCTGTATCTATCGTCTGCGTCTCAACTATGGTGCAGTGCTGGCCCAAACGCGGCGTGAAGTTGAAAACGGAGCAAATGGTTTTCAACGTTAGCATGATGGCCTTCGCCAGTTCTTTGGCGGAACTGTTGTTTCATTCGCCCTGGTTGCAGGGATCGTCGTGGACACCGGCACAACTGGCAATCGCACTGGCGGCGGGAACAATGTTCCTGGGTCAGACGGTTCCAGTGGCAGCCATTGTCGCACTAAGCAGCGATGGCGCAATGGCCCGCATCTGGTGGAGCCTGGCACATCTTTCGTTCCCGTACTTCGTGGTCAGTTCAGGAATGAGCTTCATGATGCAAACTGTGGATCACCATCTGGGCTGGGCAGCGGCGCTGGCTGTGTTCCCGGTCATGTATGGGATTCACCGTTCTTACGTCACTTATTTTGCCCGCGCTGTTGAGGCTCTTCGCACCGTTCCTCTCACCAGAGCGGCGGCGGCTGGAGTCTAACAACAACGAGCTATAAATCTACAAACAACAGGGGCGGGATCGAGCTGTGGCTCGGACCCGCCCTTTAACTTTTGCGTGCCGCCAGTTTGTCCCGTCCCGTCTTCATGCCACTTTCTCGCTAGCCGGCAACCCTATCCTCACGATGCACAGACTGAACCCCCAGCAAGACCCGAGACACGGCGGAATAACTTTGACAAAAAGAAGAGGCTCCGGTTAAATGAGCGATTACGTTAACGATAACGTAAACGTTTTCTATTTCGTGCGGAAGCGGCTGGCCCTTACAATCTCCAAGACCCATGCGGCTCAAGACATTGCGGGAACAGGTGTTGGAAGCGAACCTGGAATTGGTGCGCCGGGGACTGGTGCTCTACACGTTTGGCAATGTGAGTGGAATTGACCGCAGCGAGGGGTTAGTAGCGATAAAGCCAAGCGGTGTACCGTATGAAGAACTCACTCCCGGACACATGGTGATCTCCGATCTGTCAGGAAAAATCGTGGAAGGCGATCTTCGTCCTTCATCGGACTTGCCGACGCATCTCGAGCTGTACAAACACTTTCCCAACATCGGCGGTGTCGCGCACACACATTCGGAATTCGGGACTGCGTGGGCGCAAGCAGAGCGGCCGATTCCCTGCTTTGGAACAACCCACGCGGATTACTTCCACGGCCCTGTGCCTGTGACGTCGAAACTCAGTGCAAAAGAAATTGCCGGCGATTATGAACTCGAAACGGGATTAGCCATCTGCCGATTATTTGCGCAGGTCGATCCCGACGCTATTCCCGCTGTGTTAGTGGCTGGACACGCGCCCTTTTGCTGGGGACCGAGCGCTGGGGATGCGGCGCACAACGCCGTGGTTTTGGAATATGTGGCGCGGATGGCGTGCCATACGCTTGCGATTCACGCCGAATCGCTGCCGCTTCCGCGCGAGTTACACGATAAGCACTTTCTGCGCAAACACGGAAAGAATGCCTACTACGGACAGGTCAAAACCCAATGACGCTAGCCTTTGTCTTACTGAGTTCCAACAGCCTGGTTCATCTTGCTCCGGTGGACATGGTCATCGTCGCTTTCTATTTCATCCTGGTGCTTGCGATTGGGTTCTACCTCAAAGGCCAAGCCAATACCGGGGAAGACTTCTTCATGGCCGGGCGGGAGATGACGGCGTGGGTGGCCGGTCTAAGTTTTCTCTCGGCCAATCTGGGCGCGCTCGAATTGATGGGCTGGGCGGGATCGGCTTACCAGTACGGCATTCTGGCAACGCATTGGTATTGGGTTGGAGCTATTCCGGCCATGCTGTTTCTCGCGCTGGTGATGATGCCGTTTTATTACATCTCGAAAACGCATTCAGTGCCGGGATATTTAAAGCTTCGTTTCGGCGAACCGGCTCGTGCTCTGTCGGCGGTTTCGTTTGCGTTTATGACCGTGCTCATGAGTGGCGTCAACATGTTCGCCATGGCCAAGGTCATGCAGATTGTGCTGGGATGGGACCTCAATTTCAGCATCTGGGTTTCGTCGCTGACGGTCGCGATTTACGTCACGCTGGGCGGTTTGCGGTCGGCAATCTTTAATGAAGTCTTGCAGTTCTTTCTCATCTGGGCAGGCGCGCTGCTGATTCCAATCCTTGGATTGTACGAGGCAGGCGGCTGGTCCAACCTCAAGGTGCTGATCGCGCAGAGAGCGTCGGAACAGTATGTTCACATGTGGGCCGGATTGGGGTCGTTCTCCGACAATCCCATGGGAATTCATTGGACCGGCATTGTGTTTGGACTGGGCGCAGTCATCTCAATGGGCTACTGGACCACCGACTTCCTGGTGGTCCAGCGCATTCTGGCTGCGAAAGACATGCGCAGCGCGGAACTGGCTCCGATTATCGGAGCCGGCTTCAAGATGCTGGTACCCATCATTGTGATCGTGCCCGGATTGCTGGGTCTGGGCCTGCTGCCCATGAAGCTGGTTCCGGAATCGGTAGCGACGGTTACTCACGGTTATAGTTACAACGACGTTCTCCCACTCATGCTGGCGCGATACTGCGGTCCTGGGCTGCTGGGCCTGGGCGTTACTGCCCTGATTGCCGGTTTCATGTCCGGAATGGCCGGGAATGTGAGCGCATTTACGACGGTGTGGACCTATGACATTTACCGTCCGTTGATTAACAGCAAGGGCACCGACCACCATTATGTGAACATGGGACGCTGGACGACGATCATCGGCGTGCTGATCAGTGTGGGTACGGCGTATCTGGTGATGCGGTCGGCCAGCATCATGGACTATGTGCAGGCATTGTTCAGCTTCTTCATTGCTCCGCTATTCGGCACCGTCATACTCGGGATGTTATGGAAGCGCGCCACCGGCCCCGGCGGATTCTGGGGACTGTTGTGCGGAACTCTTTCTTCCGTCAGCATGTGGGCCTGGGTGAAAGAAGACCCTTCGGCGTTGCGTTACGTTGCGTTGTCTCCTCATGCGAAAGCTTTGGCGCAGGATATGTATCAGGCGCTATGGTCGTTCTTAATTTGCGTGACTGTAACAGTGGTGGTGAGTCTGGCGACCAAGCCCATACCGGATAGCCAATTAACGGGCCTGGTATATGGACAGACGGCGATTCCTCCGATAGAGAATGTCCCGATTTACCAAAAGCCTATTTTTTGGGCGGGAGTGGTGGCGGTTGTGTTTGTGATTCTGAACATAATTTTCTGGTAGGCGGTCCTTATGACAACAACAGGACGTGCGGTTTCTATCTGGTTTTTCATCGGCCTGTCGCTGCTGGTGAATGGCGTATTAATTCTTGGTGCGGGACTCTACGAGGTCGCTAATCCTCCGGCACCTGAGGCGCAGGTGGTGCTTTTTGGCCTTCACGCCAGCGCCTGGTGGGGAGGGTTGCTGACGTTGATTGGCGCTTTCTACTGCTGGCACTATGCCCCATCGCGGGCAAGCGAATAGGTTACGGAATTTTCCGGGGAGAGACTGAATGAGTGTCAAGAAGATGACGATGGGGGTCATCGTGGGCAACCGGGGATTTTTCCCCGATCAACTGGCGAAGACGGGCCGCGAAGAAATCATGCAGGCGCTGGCCAAAGCGGGCATCGATTGCGTGGTGATGAGCCCGGAAGAGAGCAAACATGGCGCGGTTGAGACGCATGAAGAAGCCAAGCGTTGCGCCGCTTTGTTTCAGAAGAATCGCGAGCAACTGGATGGCGTGATTGTTTCTCTGCCGAATTTCGGTGATGAACGCGCGATTGCCGACACATTGCGATTAGCGCGGCTCGACGTACCGGTGCTGGTGCAGGCGACGCCCGACGATGCTGCAAACATGACTATCCTGCACCGCCGCGACAGCTTTTGCGGCAAGATGTCGGCCTGCAATAATCTGCGGCAGTATGGAATCCCCTATTCTTTGACTACCCTGCATACCGAGAGTTTGAACTCCGAGACCTTTGAGAAAGATTTGGCCTGGTTTTCCGCCGTGTGCCGTGTGGTGAATGGCATGCGCAACCTGCGCATCGGCAGCATTGGCGCGCGGCCTACCGCTTTCAATACGGTGCGCTACAGCGAAAAGCTTCTGGAAGCTTCCGGAATTTCTACGGAAACGCTTGACCTCTCAGAAGTCTTCGGCCGCATTGCGCGGTTGAAAGACGACGATGCCGGTGTCGAAGCGAAGCTGGCGGAGATTCGTAAATATGTTTCCACCGGATCCGTGCCCACGACGGCCTTAATTAAAATGGCCAAGCTCGGATTTGTTATCGACGATTGGATGAAGGCTACCGACGTCAAGATCAGTGCGGTGCAATGCTGGACCTCGATGGAAGAATATTTCGGCGTAGTGCCATGCACTGTCATGAGCATGATGAGCAACAATCTGTTGCCCGCGGCCTGCGAAGTGGATGTGTGCGGGACCCTGAGCATGTACGCGCTGGCGCTGGCTTCGGAGACACCAAGCGCGCTGCTCGACTGGAATAATAATTACGGCGACGATCCTGATAAAGCAGTCTGCTTCCATTGCAGCAATCTGCCGAAGCATTTCTTCCAGGATGTTCGCATGGACTTTCAGGAAATCATTGCCGGCACGGTTGGCAAAGAAAATACATTTGGCACCGTGGTGGGCCGCGTAAAACCCGGAGCGATGAGCTATGCGCGTTTTTCCACCGATGACACAGCCGGCGTAATCCGCGGGTATGTCGGTGAAGGCGAATTTACCAGCGACGCACTAAACACTTTTGGTGGCGTAGGCGTGGTAAAGATTCCTCATCTGCAGAAACTGCTGCACTATATTTGCGAGAATGGTTTTGAGCATCACGTCGCCGCAAACTTCTCCACCACCGCCGCTGCCGTGCATGAGGCCGCCGTGCGGTACTTGGGCTGGCAGATGCACTGGCACAAAAACTAAGGTAAGCAATAGCCTCAGCCAAAATAATGGGGGCCCCGGGCGGAGTCGAACCGCCGACCAACAGTTTAGGAAACTGCTGCTCTATCCATCTGAGCTACGGGGCCGATGTGCGCCGATCACTCTGCAACTCTTGGAAAATTTATTATCGCACGCTGCCTGCGCTGAACCCGAATGGCTGAACTCGCCTCACGATCCGGTGTAGAGCTGAAAGGGCGCCCAGTAGAACGGCCTGCGGAAATCCGGACTAGCAGAATGCAGCAGGTTGAGCTTCGCCGCGCGCAGAGCGGTGCTCGGACTCTTTCCTTTTTGTAATTCGCCGTAGAAATCATCCATGAGTTGGGCGCTGGAGATGGAACTCACGTCCCACAGGGCGCCGACCACGTTGTGAGCGCCGGCGCGCAGGAATGCCCAGGACAATCCCACTAAGCCTTCACCTGAGTACGAGCGCCGACCGGCACCGTAGCACGCAGAGATAGTGACGAGTTCCGCATGCAGCGGGTGCTGAATGATATCGCGGCCGTAGAGCTTGAAAGAGTCGTCTTCGCCGGCGGCGGCTTTCGACGCGGGGTCGCGGGAGAGAATAATCGCGGAATCGAGCGGGCTGGTGCGACTGGCGGTGCCGTGCGCGACAAAGTGAATGTAGGAAAACTGCTCGGGATGGCCGTTGAGCGCCGCTGGTGTCGCCTGTTCTCGGGTGAAAACGGTTTGCTGCTGTGGGGGGAAATGTTGTTCGATGCTGTGCATCTCAGCAGCAGCGTTGGGCAGCTCGGGATAGGGATTATCCCCGTGATTGTCTGGCCCGGCGGGCGTTGGCGAAACAGGATTGCCGATCAGCAGCAGTTTGCCGGCGAGTTTATTTGGCGCGTGCCGCGCGGCTGCGAGCAGATGTAGAGAACCGGCGCTGGTGATGGTTACATCTTCGATCCAGTAGTGCTTGGGTGCGGGCGTCAGAGTTTCAAAGTTCAGGCTGTTGAGGCTGCCATCGGGGATGATAAAGATTCGGTTGTTCTTTGTTAACGCTTCCTTGGCGAGAAAATCTCGCGCCGGTTCGATCAGCGTTTTGTAAAGCGTGCTGCCGTCGTTGGAGGCTTCCAGAATTTCCGGTGGTCCCTCCAGCTTGGTGCGGTAACCGTGAACCGCTGCATCAATTTCTGCTGAAGACGCGTTCAGTGGAAATAAGCGTGTCGTCCGCGGAGTGATAACCCACAGGTAAGATCGCTTCTCGCCGAGCCAATAGAAAAGAATTGTGCCGCCGGCGCGGCGGGCGATGGCTTGCGCATTCAGCGGCCCGGGAGCGAACGAGTCACCCCTCTTTGCCAGACCAAGGCCTTCTCTGAGGGTGCGAGCACGGTCATAGTCCGCAGACTGGAGGGCTTCATTAATCTTTCCTTGTGAGACGAGGAGGTGAATGTAATCGTCGTAGATACGGGTTGCGTTGCTAAGAAATGTGAGATGCGAGTGTTCGCTGCGCAATTCGGAACGTGCGGCTTCGAAGGTATCCAATGCGATTCGATATTCGCTGTCAGCTGCATCGCCCTGCTTTTCATCTTCGTAGAGGCGGGCCAGCGACCGCTGCGCCTCCCACTTAAGAAAACCTGGGGCGTCGCTGGAGGCTGCTACTTGGCGGAAAAGATTCTCGGCTGAGCCAGAGTCGTGCTGGCGTGCGGCGATTCGTCCCTGGACGAGAAGCGGATACATAATGTCTCGACCGTTTCCATCCGCCCGCGCCATGGAAAGCGCCTCGTCGGCGTAACGCTTGGCGTCGTCCAGTTTGTCAGTTTGTTCAGAGACGAAGGCGAGGGCGATGAGGGAGTTGATAACGTTCCCTTTGTCGGTCATTGTGCGCGCGAGGTCAAGAGATCGCTCATAGGACCATTCGGCGGATTCGAATCTGCGTGCATCCAGATAGATGTAGCCTGCCGCCTGAAGCCACAGCGCTTCGTCGGGCGTATCTCCCAGTTCTCCAGCCTTCCTTCCTGCTTCGATGAACATTTGCTCGGCCTTTTCGGGATCGCCGAGCTTATAATACGCCCAGCCCATGTTGCCCAGTGAAGCCTGAGCAAGGTCCGCAAAATTCGAAGCCAGTGAGACCTCCTGGGCTGCCCCTGCATGCTCCAACGCTTCGTCGAAATGTGTCTGCTCGTCGGCTGACCAACTCAGGTCAAGCAGCGCATTCGCTTCCAAGAAGTCGTCGCCACTTTCGTGTGCTAGGGCGAGAGCTCGTTGAAAAGGTTCCTCAGCTCTCGCGTAGTTTCCGCGCCTCATTTCAAGTGCTCCTCTCGCGCGCTCCAGGTCGCCGCACGTGTGGAAACTTGTGCTGTCGCACATTTTCCGAGCTTCTTCGAGTTTGACTTCAGCCTCTGGCGTCCTACCTTGCGAGGCGTAAGCCAAGCTCTCTAGTCGCAACTTTTCGACTGTCAATTCCCCGCCGGGCACCAGCGCTGGCTGGGAGGCAAGCACATCTAAAACAAGGTCGGTTTTTCCTCTACCTCGCAGGATTCTCGCCTTAAGGAGAGTAAACCTCCAAGCCCACTCGGGACTGATCTCGTGAAATTCCAAGTAGCCTTTTTCCGTCTCCTCACCTGCGGCGGCCAAGTTACCGTGCCGATAGCTCTGTATCGCATGATCGAAGGCCACTTCAGGGTCGCGATGGCGAATGCAAGAGAAACACGGGAAGAGCGCAGCCAATACGATCAAACCCAGGGCCTTGGGGGCGCATGAGCCTCGAAACATGGCTCTTGAATCGCGGGTTGGGGATTGCCGCGGGGTTAGCATCACGATCCAGCCGTTGCAGGATTTTAACTTGAAAGCTGTCGAGTGAGGGTACAAATTGCGGTGCTTCACTTCACTCAGAAGAAAAGGTTCACACGTTCAGTTCGCTGGTAGGTTTGTCGATCTATCCCTGATCGCGCTGGCGCGCGAGAAATTGAGGGTTCAATTCAATCAAGCAATGGACTTTCAAAAACACTATGTGAATGGCGAGGATTTCCCTTGGCCGACGCCAAGCGAAATCCTCGCATCGCACGATCGCCCACGAATACCGGCAGACTTTTAAGAGCCTGGTTTCTTCGCCGGCTTCGGCACGGGGGTCGGTCCGCCTTTCCCACCTGTACCATTCGTATCCAGCGCAATAATCCTGATCATCCCGTTCCCTAATCCTTGCAACTCCACCCGAATCATCTCCAGATTGAACATATAGTCATAGCCATCGGGAGAATTGGAATCTGGAGTGCGACTCAGTTCTACTTCTTCCAGAAAGATCTGGCCAAAACCCGGCACCACGATTACATTTCCGCACGTTGGGTCCGTTGCGGGTACGCCCGAAACGCTGCTAGCCAGCGAGCACTCCAGAGCGTTCTGGCTGTTCGCCGTGGCCGGGCTCGCGTATTGCGATTTAACCGACGCCGGCACAGCGGGGTTATTGACAATGTTGTAATACTGGGCCGAGATTTGACTCAACGCCGAGCCGTCATTGAAATATGAGCCATCATCCACGGGCTTCGCGCCGAAGATGCCGAGACATTGCGTAGGCGTTAGTGGTTGACCGCTGATGCGCAAATTGACAAACTGAG
Source organism: Candidatus Sulfotelmatobacter sp. (assembly GCA_036513255.1). Lineage (GTDB taxonomy): Bacteria > Acidobacteriota > Terriglobia > Terriglobales > Acidobacteriaceae > Sulfotelmatobacter. The sequence goes on from DATBZH010000025.1 coordinate 76,325, forward strand.
TACCGGCAAAGCTGACCGACGGCACGGCGTTGTTTTCCGGATAGAACGTGGAAATCTGGCCCACCACCTGGTCGGCGGTAAGGATATTGAGGATGTTCAGGCCATTGACCACGCCGGTGGCCGTTGTCCTGTAGCCTTGGTTTGCGGCGTCATATTGCGCCGAAAGTTCCGAATAGGCCGACGTAAAGGAAAAATACTTTTGACCTGCCGGCAAGAGCGCTGCCGGCTGAAGGATGTGTCCCGGGGCACCCTTGACCAGTACATAATTCACATCATCAGTGTTGAGTCTGACCGGTAGCGTTACCTGAGCTTCGAACACATTCGCGTCCGCGTAGTAACTGAACGGCGACGCACTAACCATCGAAAGTTCGTCCGCACGAGCTGCCATATTTTCGCTCCTTGAGCTTACTCCTGAATTTTTAATTCAAAGGAACTGCTCCCCACTTCTTTTGTCGCACCGTCGGCGGTCCGCCCTTGCACCGCCAACTTGTAGGTCCCACTTTCGCGATTGCTCCCCGGAATCTGGATGGGCCACGTACTCGCCGACGATACCGCCCGTATCGGAAGCGATGAATCTGGTTTTCCCTTGGGATTGTACAAGTCCACTTGATATGAAGAATAATCAGACCCAGGCGGAATGATTACGTTCACAAGAAATGCCTGGCCGGGAGCCACGACAATCGGGTCTGGACTGGCTCCATAAGTTTGAAGGTTCAGCGAAATTGCGGGCAAAACATGGGGCTGGCTGGCGTGCCGGAACTGAAATAGATTCTGGTATCCGACGAAAGCCAGAAGCAAAGCCATTGCCGACACCGCGAATGCGGGCCGGAGCCAGCCAAACCACTTCTTCGGTGGTTCTGGGCGAGCCTCGCGCGCGGGGGAAGCGGCTGGCGGCTCGGCCAGTATCTGTTTGCTGTGCTCGACAAACATCGCCGCAGCACGCACGTCTATAGCGCAATCCTGGCAGTCGAAAAAGTGCTCTTCGAACTGATCCCGCTGTTCGGGATCGAGTTCATCGAGCAGATATCTTTCGGTTGCGTTCTGCCGGACCGCTTCTTCGTGGTCCATCAATTCTCCCTCACTGAACTAGTGAGCCTGGACGGCAAAGCGTTTCAAACTTTTTCGCGGCTCTCGCTAGCGAGACTAAGCCTCTAAGTACAACGATTTAAAGGACCGCTTAGCGCGGAAAACCATGACGCGAAGATAGTCGCGGGTAACGCCGAATTCGCGGCAAACTTCATCTTTATCGCGTTCCTCAAGAAAAACGTCATGCAACAAGCGCCGGTCAAGTTCCGGCAGTTTCTCCAATACGTCCCGGACTTTTTCTTTGGTCTGTTTGGTGGCGTAGGCGCCGAAGATGTCGACCGTGCGATCCGGGTAGTCCTGATCCTCTCCGTCTTCCATCGGCGTATCGCGTTGTTCTAATCGGTGGCCCTCTCGCAAAATATTTTTGCAAATCGAAAACACATAGGAGCCGAGGCGTTCCGGCTGCCGAATTTTATCTTCGCGCAACGCTACCAGGAAGCGGCTAAAAGTTTCCTGCCGCGCATCTTCGATAGCTTGTGGCGAGCGCAACCGCGAGCGCAACTTCAACTGGAGCAGGTCGCCGAAGTAGGAGACAAAGTGCTCCATCGTGCGGAAATCTCCCTGCCGAAGGCGCTGCACATAAGAGTCGTCAAAGTTGTGGAATGGCAACGGCCGGCCCCGGCTGCTGAAGTGTGGAACAGTGTAGCACTTCGGCTCCGGTAACAGAGTGGGGCTGGTGCCGCGGTGAGCGGCCTGGATCTTGCCCCTGGCGCTATTCAGGCGGGCGGGTCGGGTCCTCTGCAAAAGCTTATTGGGAACAGTCACATGTGGCTCTCGCTACCACAGGAATCTGGGAAAATCCCGAAGAGCGCCGGAGCCGCTTCCCCGTTCCGGCTCCGGCGCTCTGAAGTTCCCTTGCTTCCCCCCGGACGCTTAGGCACTTCCTATGTCGGGATACAGTGGATGTCCGAGCAATTTCGAAATCTAGCACGCAGCGGGCCCACTGTTGGATAGTGCCGAGAAGGTGACTTTCGTTTCATGAGATGAGCGAAATTTTTTTAGGCGGTACAACGTCGGAAATATCGCTACCGGCGTGCCCGAATTCACTGCGGGAATCTAGTGACGCAATCCGAAGGAGATGCGGACTCACTGACGCGGGTGGCTGCGAAAGAAAGCCCAGATCTTCGCCTCGGTGCCTGTGACCCACGCGTGGCCCACATTCAGTTCGCGTTCAAATACAACTACCGCGCCACCGCTGCACCGCGTCACTTTCAGCCCATCGACGCCGGACGTGGGCGTTCCATTGGTGCAAAGAGGCGCCGACGTACTCCGGTTGGTGCAGGCATTCGCGGAGATCCAGAAATCGACACTGTCGTCGCTCGACGCCAGATCATCGTGAAGTTTCCCCCAGAACCACCCGGTGCCTCCGCAATAAGGGACAACGGTGTCCACGTCTCCTTGCAGTTCATAGACTGACACGGGATGAGTCGGTTGTGGGGGATCAAAATCCTGGCCCATCGGGTGAATGTCGATCATCCCAGAGACAGGGGCGATGGCGGCAACGATGTCGCTTAAATCCGCGCCGACGCGATGCGCCATGAAGCCCCCTGAGGACATTCCAGTAACAAAAGTCTTGCTCGCGCTAACTGCGTACTGTGATTGCAATGACGTTATGAGCCAGCGCAGGAAGCCAGAATCATCAGGTAGAACGGGGAAGGTGGAGTCGGTCACGTAACAGTCCCAATACCAACTCTGATCCAATGGGTTATAGCTGGACATGGCCCAGACCATGACAAAGCCATACTGATCGGCGAGAGTTTCCCAGGCCTGCATGCGAGGATAGGGCGGATTGGTGGCGGCGTTCTGCGATGTTGCGTTGAGAAAAAACACCATTGAGGGATTTGGAGCCAGCGATTGCGGACGATAAACAGCGTAGTACCTGGTCAAGCCCTTCCAGGTCGTGGTGTGTTTCGATACCGTTCCCTTGGCGTGAGCGGAGATCGATGCCAGAAGGATCAGTACAACTTCGAGATTTTTGTTCTTAAAGAATCGCTTCACAAATACCCCCCCCAACCGAGGCAACAGCAGCCTTATGGCTGCCATTGCAAGCGGGGGAGTATTTTCCAATCATTTAGCGTTACCAGCAAGCAATCCGTACACGTCCAACTCCGTCTGAGTCGGCACATATACTTTGCCGTTGGCCACGATCGGCAGCACATACTTGGAATTGAGCCCGGCTTTGTCGCGCGTCGTATTCATGGCGCTGCTGTAAAGCAAGTGAGAGACGTTGGTGGCGTCGAAGGCGTAGAGGACTGCCGCCTTGGTTCCCGGCTTGACAGACAAAAGATCCTGCCGGGCCAGGGCCCAAACAATGCCATTGGTGTTTCCATTTGCCGAAATCGAAGGTGTGGCGCCGGTCGTGAGTCGCATGGAGCTTTCCGCCACGGCCGTCGGCGGGCTGAACAAGCCATTGACCATCGTCCACATGCGCAGGTTGTCGCCGGCTGGAGCCGTATTTTCGCTGTTCAACCCCGAATAGTACACATACGTCGAGGTCGCGCTCTGCCAGTAAGCTCCGCCGCTGAAATATCCGGCCTCAGGTCCGTCAACGCTTTGCAGGTCGACGCCCGAAGCCTCTCCCATATTGTCGCCATTGATGAGATAGATGGGTGATATCGTGCCGTCGCAGGGATAACCCTTACCGCCCAGCAGGACAAGGTCTGGAGACGATGCGCCGAGTTGCGGAGGCAAAATGAGCGGGGAGCCTGAGCCTAAGTCAACGTCATACTGGAAACGGCAACTCTGGTCCGAAGGCGAGAAATAATCCAACACCTGGAATGCGTAACTGTTGCTGGTTGAGTTGTAGGTAAGGCTTAACTTAATGACTGTGTCGCCATAGTCTGCACCGCCAGTGTCCACATCGAATACACCGTCGCCGGTGACGGCGTAAAGATTCCCATACGAATCCATCGAAACCGCACCGCCACTTCCCCAGAGTCCGGAAAGCCCTTTGCCGCTAAGCGTCACGTTAGGAGCCGTACAGAAAGTCGCAAGAACCTTCAAAGTGGAAGCGTCGATGGCCATGATCCAGCCGCGGTCCTGGCCAAAGGGAACATAGATCACACCCTGGGCCGTGCCAGGAAATGGGCTCCAGAGAAGCGCCGGGCGCTGCATCTGGTGCTGAGGAATAAACAAGTCAAAACTGGACGCGTTGTAGGGAGCGAACAAGCAACCCTTGCCAGCCGCGCCGCTGCAAAGAACAACGGGGCTGTTCGGCTGCTCGGCGCCGGTCGCAATGTTTAATGCGTGCAGGCGGGTGTAAAAAATCTGCCCGCCCTTGGGACCTGTTTCCAAGGTGCGTGCGATCAGGTACATGGTCTGATTCGCCAGGTTGATGACCGGAGTGCCGGTGATTCCAACGACCGGATAGATGGTGCAGTACTTGTCGTTATCCTGGCATGGAATAGGCACAACGTTGGGAGGATTCGCGAACGCGTCCTTCCACAGCGGGTTGGGATTTAATGTGGCGCTATCGGCGTCAAAGGCATACACACTGTCGTTTTCGGTTGCCACGTAAACGACGTTATGGGTCGCACCATTCACCGTCAATCCCTGAACATAGAGCGGCTGCGCATACAACACTCCATCGATCGGATAAGAAAACAGCTTGCCAAAAGTCTTCGGCCCCACATTTGTGGGAGTCAGGATTGTTTCCTGAAGATTCTGTCCGGTATGAGCGTTGTCGTTATGCCATGTAAGGACGTTCACGTTCCCCTGGCCGAAAGCCGGAGAGGAAGAAACTAAGGAAAAAGCCGAAAGAATCACGCTGAGAATGCAGGGCACTCGTACAAGCCGCATATTACTTCTCCTCTTTAATTTGTAGGAAAACTTGTTAAATCGAAAAACGCATCTGGCGGGGAACCGACGCTCGGCGCTTACCTGACCTAAGAGTTTGTCGCGTCTCGCAATCGCTGTCAACGTGAAAGATTCTGCAACATAGGTGCCGGAAAGCCATTCTTATCTACTATTTAGACGCGTAGATGTAAAGGCAATTGACATATAAAACAACCTACGCCGCGACAGTCGTTTTAAGCGACCGTCGCGGCGTGATTGTTCTTATAGACGCGGAAAAACTTCTTACAGCGAGCTAGTTCTTGCCACCCGCCAGCAATCCGTATACGTCTATCTCTGTTTGCGTCCCGACATACACCTTACCGTTGGCAATAGTCGGAACCACAAACTTGACGCCGGCGCCGGGCTTGTCGCGCGTCGGGTTTACGGTGCTGCTGTAAAGCTGGTGAGCCACGTTAGTAGCATCGAAGGCATACAAAATTGCATTCTTGCTGCCGGGCTTAGTCGAGAGCAGATCCTGGCGGGCAATGGCCCAGAGGATGCCATTTGTGTTTCCATTGGCCGAAATCGAGGGAGTCGCGCCAATGGTGAGTCTTTGCGTGCTCTGCGCGATGGCGGTCGGCGGACTAATCAAACCGTTGACCATGGTCCACATGCGCAGATTATCGCCAGCCGGAGCCGTATTTTCGCTGTTCAACCCCGAGTAATAAATATAAGTCGAGGTCGCGCTCTGCCAATAAGCACCGCCGCTCCAGTAGCCGGCTAACGGCCCATCAACACTCTGCAGGTCGGTGCCGGAGGCTTCTCCCATGCTGTCGCCATTGACGAGATAAATCGGCGAGATTGTGCCATCGCAGGGATAGCCCTTGCCTCCCAATAAAACCAGATCCGGAGAAGAAGCACCTAACTGCGGCGGAAGAAGCATCGGCGATCCTGAACCGAGGTCGACGTCATTGGCGTAGCGGCAAGCCTGATCCGACGGGGAAAAGTAATCCAGTACCTGAAACGCATACGTGCTGCTGGTTGAGTTAAACGTGAGAGCGAGCTTGATCAGCGTGTCTCCGTAGTCGGGTCCACCGGTATCCACATCGAAGACACCGTCCGCAGTCACGGCATATAGGTTGCCGTTCGCATCCGCGCCGACGGCGCCGCCGCTGCCCCAGAATCCCGACAAACCATGACCACTAAGAGTCACATTCGGAGACGAACAAAATACAGCGAGAAGCTTCAGCGTGGCTGCGTCAAAGGCCATGATCCAGCCACGGTCCTGACCAAAAGGAACATAAAGCACGCCCTGCGCAGTTCCCGGATAAGGCGTCAGAGTAAGTGCTGGACGCTGCATCTGATGCTGTGGAATAAACAGGTCGAAAGAGGTGGTGTTATAGGGAGCAAACAAGCATCCCTTGCCGGCAGCGGCGCCGCAAACAGTAACCGGGCTGCCGGGCTGCTCTTTTCCCGTCGCGATGTTCAGTGCGTGTAAGCGGGTGTAATACATAATTCCACCCTTTGGCCCCGTCTCCTGTGTACGCGCTATCGCGTAGATTGTCTGGTTGGCCAGATTGATCACGGGAGTTCCAGTAACGCCGATAACCGGATAAACATTGCAATAGGGATCGTTCGCTGTGCAGGGCATGGCGACGACGTTAGGCGGCTTCGCGAAAGCTGTCTGCCACAGCGGGTTCGGGTTCAGTGTGGCGCTGTCGGCATCGAACGCATAAATGCTGTCGTTTTCCGTGGCGACGTAAACCACATTGTGCGACGCGCCATTGATCGTCACGCCTTGCACGTAGAGCGGCTGCGCGTACATCATGCCGTCAACCGGATAAGAAAAGAGCTTGCCGAAAGTCTTTGCCGCTACATTCGTGGGAGTCAGAATCGTTTCTTGAAGGTTCTGCCCGGTGTGCGCGTTGTCATTATGCCAGGTCAGAACGTTTACCTGACCTGAAGCGAAATTTGTAAGAGCTACAATCAACAGTGTCAGCCCGAGGCTGGAAAACGAACGCACACAGCGCATGGTAAGAATCCTCTCTTCTTTGTGGGGTCTCAAATCAACGCAAATCGCCATCTGGCGGGGAACGGCGATGGTGGTCTACTGACCTAAGAGTTTGCCGCGTCCGGAAAGGCGTGTCAATGTGAAAGATTCTGCAACGTTGCGCATTGGTCTCTACGATTGCACGATAGTAATCAGTTAATCTTTGCCTCGGATTTCTGGACTGTTTCGTATGGGCATTCCCGATTCGCATTGGGCTGTAGCGATCAGTCCGCCCTTCGGTCCTACCGAATTCCTCAGGAAGGATTCCCGTCGAAAGAGCACTCCTGCGACGACAAGAATGAGTTGCGCTCCGCGCCATTTATAATTCAAAAAACAAATGACTGAAGCCATTAAAACGATTCACAAGACTCACAGCCACGCCATGCGACGCGAAATTTATGAACAGCCGCAGTCGATCGCAAAGACCATTGAACGGCACTTGAAGGACGACATAATTTTCCCGGGCGAACTCCAGGCTATTGAAGGAGCCTTGTTGACCTTCGAGAAGCTGATCATCGCTGCCAGCGGATCGAGCCGCCACGCCGGTCTGGCGGGAGAGATCATGATCGAGGATCTCTCCGGCGTCGCAGTGGATGTTGAGTATTCCAGCGAATACTGCTATCGCTCGACTCATGCCGCAGTCGATCCCATCGTCATGGTCATCACGCAGTCTGGCGAAACCGCGGATACCATTGCGGCGCAACGCGAGGCGCTGACCCGCGGAGCCAAAACCATCGCCGTGTCGAATGTTGATGGCACCACGATTGTGCGTGATGCCGGGGCTGCGCTGATCACTGGCGCGGGGCCAGAGTTGGCGGTTCCCGCGACCAAAAGCTTCACCACCCAGGTGACTATCCTCTATTTGATGGCGTTGTTCCTGGCGCGCAAGCGCGGCCGCATGACTTCGGAAGTAACGCGCTCGTATCTACAGCGTCTTTCGCAACTTCCTCCAGCTATTGAAAAAAACCTTCAATGCTGGGACGATCTTGCCGAGGAATTCGGCGCCCGGCATTTTCAAGCGGAGAAGTTTCTGTATCTGGGCCGGGGCGTTCACTACGCCATTGCTCGTGAAGGAGCGCTCAAGCTCAAAGAAATTTCCTACGCGCACGCTGAAGGCTATCCCGCGGGCGAACTCAAACATGGCCCCAATGCTTTGGTCGATGAGCGGTTGCCGGTGGTGGTGCTTGCCACGTGTGACCACGGAGATCCGGATTCTGTTCTTCGCTATCGTCGGACGCTGGAGGTCATGAAAGAAGTAAAATCCCGCCGTGGACCGCTCGTGGCAGTGGCCACCGAAGGCGATCGTGAGGTCGCGAACATTGCCGACCAGGTTTTCTTTGTGCCCGCCGCTCCTGAGCTCCTGCTGCCAATTCTCGAAGTGATTCCTCTGCAACTTTTCGCTTATCACGTGGCTTTGTGCAAGGGATATGACGTAGACCACCCCAGGAATTTAGTGAAGGCTGTGGTGAGTGAGTAGCGTTCCCGGCGATGCCATACTTGTCTTCCCGTTTCCCCAGCTCGCTTCTGGTTCACGAGATCGTGTTAGCCTGAGTAACCGTTTTTGAACGAGGGTTCATGCCAAACGTTGCCCCTTCGCATCTCGACCTGCAAACAATCGCAAAAGAAATCATGATCAATCGCGGCTTCGAGCCGGATTTTCCGCCGCAGGTTACCGCGCAAGTGGCACAACTCAAGAGCCATCCTCCGGCAATCGCGCCGGGGGATAATGTGCGCGATTTGCGAAACCTGCTGTGGTCCTCGATCGACAACGACACATCGCGTGATCTCGATCAGATCGAATTTGCCGAGCATCAGCCTGACGGCAACGTGAAGATCATGGTCGGCATCGCCGATGTGGATGCCTTCGTTCCCAAAGATTCGCCTATCGACCAGCATGCCGCTCGCGAAACCACCACCGTCTACGCCGCGGTGCGAACCTTTCCCATGCTTCCGGAAGAACTCTCTACCGGACAGACATCGTTGCTTGAAAATCAAGACCGGCTCGCGATGGTCGTTGAATTCCTGGTGAATGGCGACGGCCTGGTGAAATCCAGCACAATTTATCGCGCAGTAGTTCGCAATAAGGCCCAACTGCAATACAACTCCGTGGGTGCGTGGTTGGAGGGGAAAGCGGATGCTCCGGCGAAAGTTACTGCTTCTTCCGACTTGGAGGCACAGCTCAAGCTGCAGGACCAAGTCGCGCAGAAGCTGAAAACCAAGCGTTATGAAAATGGCGCTTTAAGTTTGCAAACCGATGAACTCCGTCCGGTTCTTGTGAATGATCAGGTAGTGGACGTCGAGAAGGAACAAAAGAACCATGCCACTGAGTTGATCGAAGACTTCATGGTGGCCGCCAATGGAGTTGTCGCGCGTTTCCTTCAGAACGTGTCTTCCCTGCGCCGTATTGTGCGCACTCCGAAGCGCTGGGACCGCATCGTGCAACTGGCGGCACAGAAAGGTGAGAAGCTTCCGGCGCAACCCGATTCCAAAGCGCTGAACGATTTCCTGATCAAGCGCAAGGCCGCCGATCCGGATCACTTCGGCGATCTTTCCGTTGCTGTCGTCAAACTGATTGGTCCCGGTGAATACATACTGGAGCGCGCAGGCGAACTTGCGCCCGGACATTTTGGTCTTGCGGTGCATGACTATACGCACTCGACGGCGCCGAACCGCCGCTTCCCCGATATGGTGACGCAACGCATCATCAAGGGTGTGCTCGCGGGTAAGAACAATCCGTACTCCGAAAGCGAACTCTCACAGATCGCAGCCAATTGCACGGAGAAAGAAAACGCCGAACGCAAAGTCGAACGGGAAATGGGAAAGAGGCTGGCAGCAGTCGCCATGCAACGGAGGATCGGTGAAGTGTTTGACGCGATTGTCACGGGTGTCACAGCCAGCGGAACATTTGTGCGCGCCACTCAGCCCCACATCGAAGGATTGCTTGCACAGGGCGCGGCCGGATTGGATGTGGGCGACAAGTTGCGCGCAAAGCTCATTCGCACCGACGTCCGGCAGGGTTACATCGACTTCGCTCGCGCCTAGAACAGACTCTTCAAGACTTCGATGGCGCCACTGCGCGACGATTCGACATCTCGCAGCGATCCCTACTTTCGCCTTCCCAATGGTCACCACCCGAGCCAATAGTCCGCGCAACAGGGCCACGTTAAGCTTGCGACAGCGCAAATTGCGGATAGGGTGCGGCGAATCTTGGCTGAATGGAGAAATCTCGTCTGTGTGACGATGACTATCGTGACAGCTCTACCCGTTTCTCTCCAATGCCAAAGCCCCGATGCGGCGATGCTCCATTCCAGCGGCGGGGTACAGGTCAATGGAAATGGCGTGCCTTCATCATTGGCCATCTTTCCCGATGATCTTGTGCAGACCTCACGAAACGTTCAGGCCAAAATCGACGCCGAAGGCTCAACCGCTGTTATCGCGCCAGACAGTCTTGTCCAATTTGAGGGCAATCAACTTTTCCTCGAACACGGCGCAGTGCAGGTAACCACCTCCACACAAATGACTGTGCGCGCGGGCTGCGTCACCGTCATCCCTGTGGTCACGGGGTGGACACAATACAACGTGACCGACCTCGACGGCAAAGTGACAGTAGTGGCTGACAAGAATGACGTGAACATCGAGAGGCGGAAAACCGCATCTCAGCCGCAGCCCGAGGCCAAGCATTCAGAAAAAGTTACGGTCCGGGAAGGCGAGCAGGCGACCCGTGAAGATAAATGCGGCGCGGCGATTCGGGTTCCGGACTATGTGGCAGGAAAAGCAGCGTTTCTAAATAGGTGGGAGGCGGTAGCGGCAGGAACGGTGGCCGTCGGAGTGATCACCTGTCTGGGTCTGTGCCTTGGCAGCGAGGCTCTGAGCCCATCCGATCCTTCAAAGCATTAGCTTCGTAGACACACTAAACGGTCGGTCAGCTTCCCTGCCGTAACCGTTCGATGTCTTCATTGGTATATGTGCGAGCAGGCACAGTTTTTCGGCCCTTCCATCGCGCGGCCTCTTCCGCCAAACTGGCGCCACTTCCAAGTCGCCGTATTGCTTGTGCGTCTAACAATTCGGAGACGCCGCTCTCGAAGATGCTTTTGGAACCCTGCGGCAGTACTGCCCGATCAAGTCCGGACTCGGGCATCGACTGCGCGGCATTCCCTGCGATTGGCGACGCATAGTAGAAGGTAAAGAAATCAATGTACGGGGGTTGATCCGCTTGAGCTTCCGCAGGAGGGACGGCGGATTCAATGGGCGGTTCCGCAGTTGCCTCATGCTCCGTGGGTTCCTCTATTTGCGTTTCGAGCGAAAGCGACGGCGTGGAGATCGGGCGCGCGAAAAGGGGAGAACCTTGTATCGCCAGGTATTGTGGTCCGGTAGAGAAGTTGGTGTCCTGTGCGGCGATGGAGCCGACAACCGTTAGAAACAGGCCCATTGCCGATAAAAAGAGACCAGCGCACGAGATTCGCATGAACCCTCCCGGGACGAAGTACAAACTGCTCCGATTATGATGCGCATTCCGCTCAAAGCGTAAGAGTCGCGAGATTCAATTCTGCGGTTTATTTTCCCCAGTTTCCCCGGACGGAACTGGGTTGGAGCTGTGCTTCAGGCGGCGTTCGCGGCGGTTTTCGCGCAGAATATAGAGCATGTAAAAGACAATCGCCAGGTTGGCGATAAATAGCGCCGAACGAACCAGCGTAATGCCCCGCATTAGTTCTCGAACTTCGAGCGGCAGCAACAGGGTTCCAGAAAGAAAGGCGACCCATTCGGCCCAGCTGCGGGCCTTCCAGAGGCCGTAGGCCTCGGTGAATCGCAAAAGAGAATAGGCAAAGGCGATGCGCGCCGCCGCCCACAGGCGCGCATCGGTAATGTTGTCGGCAAAATCGAGAAACAGTTCCGCCCAGCGACGATCAGAGTTGATGTGGAACAGAGCCAGCAGACTCTCGGCGTAGAGCCAGGCATCCCGATGTACCAGCAACAGGGCGCAGATGCCCATGGCCAGGACGAAGATTCCCTTAACAAATTCAACGGAAGCGACGGCGCGGAGCACCCGTCTATGGGGCGGGTGGAAGACAAGCTCTTGACCGTGCGAACTCATATCGGCTGGCAACGATGGCAGGGTATCACGACCGCGCCGCTACGACAGTCATCAACTCCTGCATCTCTGTTCTCAACAGCGTTCTCTTACCTCGGTAACTAGAGGGCTTCGCAAATGGATGCCATGATCGAAACGGTTTCTTGATCGCTTATCGAGCTAAGGAAAACCGGATGCGCTCGCTTCGATTGATTCTCGTTGCTCTTGCCTTGTGTCCCGTTGCCGTATTAGCCGAAACTTCCGGAAGGCACATTGACACGCCGGAAGCCGCTCAAACCGCGCGGCAGGCGCTGCTGGAAATGTTTTTCAGCAAATCGCCGGGAACGATCATGAAGCATCTGCCAGCAGCGACTCGCGCCGTGCTGGAAAAAGCCGGATCGTCGGCTGGATTGAATCAATACGCCATGATTGCCGACCAACTGCAAGCTCAGCAGAAGAATCTGCAAACCTTTGAGACCGGGTCCGTGTTGCTGTCCTACGAGGATCCTAAGAGTGCATCGAAGGTCGAGGTGACCGTCGAAAACGATTCCCTGCTCGGCGACCAGGACGACATCGAGTTGTCATTTCGAAATTACAAAAATGGCATCGCTCAGAGAACGCCATTCATGCCGCATCTGACGTGCTCCATGAAGATAGAAGCGGGAACATGGAAACTCAATGAAATCGCCGTCACGATTCGCTTGCCGCTCGCCGATCCCGACTTACTCAAGAGTATGAGCGATGCCATAAAAGCGCAATCCGTACGCGCAGCTTCCTCGATGGCGGGTGCAACTTTGACGACCAGCACACCGGGCTTCACACCCTTCGTACAGGTCGCAGGCAACGATACTGCCGTAGTCTCTGCCATGAACTCGATTCTGAACGCCGAGACCACCTACGCGGCAACGTATCGAGCGACCGGTTACACCTGTACGCTTTCCGATCTTGACGGCTTTGGCGGCGGCGAGCGCAACGAACATCAGGCCATGCTGATAAGTGCGGGGTTGGCCGGCGGCAAACGGTACGGATATGTCTTCACGCTGTCACAATGCGCAGGGAGTCCGGCCTCCAGCTTTCAACTGACCGCGGCGCCCAGCGGCAATGCCTTTGGCCGCCGCGCATACTGCGCAGACCAAACTGGGGCCATTCGATACTCCGCGGATGGTAATCCGACGAGTTGCAAGAACAACGGCACGCCTCTGAACTAGATACTGCGCGACTCTAGTCGCCGATCAGCTCTTTCTTCTTGCGCACCGCTGCGCGCAGTTCTGTCACGATTTCCCTCGACGCTTGAATCGCTGCGGCGTGGTGATTCACATTGAAAGAAATCGCGCCGACGCGGGCGTGACCGCCACCGCCATAGCGCTCGCAAATTTTGGCCAGATTAACCTCCGGTTCCTGCGGCGCCCAGGGATTCGACCCTACAGAAACTTTTACGCGAAAGCTGCTCTTGCTCAGCCCCACGCTGTAAATCGATTCCGGATGCAAATGATATGGGATGAATTTGTTGTAGCCCTCCAGATTCTGATCGCTGATGTCGAAAAAGATGGTGCCGTCTTTGCATTCCGTACGCTGCTTGAGAATGCCAATCGAAAGCTCATGTCGCCGGAGCAGAGGCGGAAGCAGCGGAGCGACGAAGGGCTGCTCCAGAATTTCCGCGAGCGGCTTGGTGGCGAGCAATGGAATCAGGTTGGGCACGAACTGATCCGGCGCCGACTCGATCACCATCGTCAATTTCATCGCAGGCGCCTTCATCTCCACGGCGGTCTGGGCGTCGGGATAAAGAGCGCCATCGATAATGTCCGTCCAGTGGACGAGGTCGGCCACTGGTGCCGGATCGAAGCCAAAGCGCTGCTGCGCGATCATGGCGATGAAGCTGGTGCAAGACTTGAAGCTCGGATCATAGAACTTGCGGTTGCTTTGATCCTGTTCAAAGTGGGCGGCATCGGAAGGCGAGAGAAACGCACTTTCGTGATGGTCGAACCACCAGGTAAGTTGAGGCGAACTGGAATACTTGAAATCGACTATGGCGTTTTCTTCGCCATTAAATTCGACGTCCTCGAACAACGCTCCGGCGCGATGCAGCAGTCCGGCAAACGTGAATTCGGCATCAGCGTGAATGCGTTCGCGGTAGAAGCGGGAAAATAATGCGGCCGAGGACGCGCCGTCGAAGCACTTATCGTGATAAAAAACCTTGACTCGCAATGAATTCCCCAGTGTTCAGGATTCCCGTGCGCCAGCGGAGTGGCGCTTATTTCTGTTCGGGTAAAAGGTAATAGGATTGACAGCTTAGCGAAAGAAAGTCAAGCGCGCTTTTCCCGGAGGTAAATATTACGATACTCCCACCGCGGCTTGACGCTCCGCTAAATCACCGACAACTGGTACTTTGAATTCTTCTCCCTGAAGGGCTTTGATCACCAGGACGAGCCAAACCACAAACGCAGCGAGGCCGATAACCATTGAGATCAGAAAAACCAACAGGTGACCAAGAACCGGAATGATGGAAAGCACAGCCCCCGCGAGTCTCAGAACCGCGCCAATCAGGAACAGCGCCAGCCAGAGAAACAGACACTGCAAAGAATGGAAACGCACAAAGCGGTTCCTGCGATAGGGATCGAGCAGGAGAAAAATAATCGGCGGAATTACGGTCACATAAGCCAGCGCGCCCGCAATATTTTCAGGAAACACCCCAATCGTACCGTGAGCCCTTGGGGTGGCAAGCATCGCGCGCCCGCAACTGGGACAAAAAGCAGCGTCGTCGGGCATTTCTGTAGCGCATTGTGGACAGAAGGTGGACATGCTTCTTTCGGGCCAGCCGGGTCTCTGACTGGGAGTTTAAAGAGCCTGACACATTGCCTGAGGCAGAGACGACGGAGCGAACTGCGCCGAGGCGATCACTCAAATGCTCACGCAGGATACCATTGCGCTGTCCGGAAAATGAAATTGGCTCGGGGTCGAAACACTCGTCTCTCTGCGGTCTGGAATACAATCGAGATTCCTCATGAGTACTGCCGCTGCTACCATCACGATTCCTGCCCGCAAGGGTTCTGCGCTACGCGTTGTGCTCTGGGTATTGGTTTTGCTGATTGTGATTCTCGGGACGGCGCTGGGGTATGCCTATTTCGTCGCCCACTCCGCTCTGCCCCAGCTCGACGGGCGGGTGACAGCACCAGGCATTTCTGTCCCGGTTAGCGTCGTGCGCGACTCCCATGGTGTTCCCACGATCGAGGCTCAGACGCTTGACGATCTTTTCTTTGCCCAAGGCTTTGTGACCGCGCAAGACCGGTTGTGGCAGATGGACGTAATGCGCAGATTTGCCGGGGGAGAACTTTCGGAGATTCTTGGTCCGGATACGTTGAAGCTCGATCGTGAACAGCGCATTCTCGGTCTGCGCGCCGCGGCCAGAAAATCTCTTGAGCTCGCCAACTCGCGTGATCGCTCATTTTTTGAAGCTTACGCTCGCGGCGTAAATGCTTACATAGCAAACCAGAGCAACCATCTCCCTATTGAGTTTCGGATTCTGAAATACAGGCCAAAGTCCTGGCAGCCCGAAGATTCGGTAGTCATTGCCAACCAGATGGTCAAGGATCTGAATTATCACTATTTCGAAGACGCCCTCAGCCACGAGAAAATCCTCGCCAAGTTGGGGCCGGAACTTACGGCTGATCTCTATGTAAATCGCTCCTGGCATGATCGCCCGCCGACGGTGATGCGAGAAGACCTGCAGGAGCAGAACAACGCGCGCGACTCGGACGACGAAGACGATAGTGACGACGATTCCAGTCCCGACAATTCCGTAACGCAGCATCACGCACCTGCGCCTTCGTGGTATGAAAACGACGAACTCCCAGTCAATGGATCGAATGACTGGGTGGTTTCCGGCGCACACACAGTAACGGGAAAACCTCTCCTTTCGAACGATATGCATCTCGGCCACCAGATGCCGAACCTGTGGTACGAAGCGCATTTGCACGCCGGCACACTCGACGTGGCGGGAGTCACGCTGCCGGGCATGCCTTGCGTGGTCGTTGGCCACAACCAAAAAATCGCCTGGGGATTTACCAATGTTGGCCCCACGGTCACGGATGTTTACATCGAGAATTTCAACGCGCAGGGCGCGTATCAAACGCCGAAGGGCTGGCTGCAACCCGAACATCGCACCGAGGTTATTCACGTCAAAGGACAAGGGGATGTCACGGTCGATGTGAGGACTACGCGCCATGGACCGATCATTACCGAGCTGGTGCCCGGCGAAATGCGCTCGCTGGCGCTGCGCTGGACGCTCTATGACGGCCTGCACATTCCGTTTTTCGACGTGAATACGGCGCAGAACTGGGATGATTTCCGCCGCGCGTTTTCTTCGCTCGATGCCCCCGGACAAAACGTAGTGTATGCGGATGTCGATGGAAACATCGGCTACCAGACCACGGGCAAAGTTCCCACTCGAGCGGCTGGCGACGGCAGCTTGCCGGTAAGCGGCGCAGACGACGATCACGAGTGGACCGGCTATATCCCATTCGACAAACTTCCTCATATCTCCAATCCGCCTTCGGGAATCATTGCTACAGCCAATGGCAGAATCACTCCAGACGACTACCCGAATTCGATCAGCATGGAGTGGGAGGCTCCTTGGCGCACTGCACGTATTTACCACGTGCTGGAATCCGGCCGGAGGTTCGGGGCCGCAGACATGCTTGCGCTGCAAACCGACGTTCATTCCGAGCCTGACTTATTTGTGGCGGAACGTCTGGTGTATGCAGTGGATCATGATTCGCAAGCTTCCGCGCGCGCCAAGCAAGCGGCCGATCTGATGCGTAATTGGGATGGAAGAATGTTGGCGGGATCTGCCACCCCGACCATCGCAGAAGTTTCGGCGCGAGAGTTACGGCGTTTGCTGCTGGAGCCGCGGTTGGGGAATGCTCCTGCTGATCCTACGAAAACAGAAGAAGCGCTTAACTGGAAAACCTATTCGTGGGAGATGCGATCAGTCTGGCTGGAGAACGTTCTGCTCCACCATCCTAAGCGTTGGCTTCCGGAAAAATATCCCGACTATGACATTCTGCTGACCGCGGCAGTAGAAGCAGCGGTGAGCGATCCAAATGCTCCTAAGGATCTTGGTACTTGGAACTGGGGGAAATTCAATGCCGTTGAGATTCGGCATCCTATCTTGGGGAAAATTCCGTTGGTCAAGCGGTGGAGCGGACCGGGAGTTCAGGAGCAATCCGGCAGCGGTTACACGGTGAAAGCGGTCAGCCGCCATCACGGACCATCGGAGCGCTTTACAGCGAATCTTGCCGACCTCGATCAATCGACGCTGAATATCGTAACCGGGCAGGGAGGAAATTTTCTCAGTCCGTACTACATGGACCAGTGGAAAGCGTGGTATGGAGGATCAACGTTTACGCTGCCGTTTACTGCACGGGCCGTTGCGGCCGCGAAGGTGCACACTCTCAAGTTGGAGCCGCAAAAATAAGGCGGCGCGCTTGGCTCCCGTCCGCTTGCAAGTGCCAACGGCGTGTCTAAAAGAAATCGACAGCCTTCACGTCAATTAACTGGCCACGCAGCGTGATCTGCGTGGTTTGCAGCACATCTTTTGTGGTGTCGTAAATGCGCAGGTTGCCGCCTTCTACGACGTATTCCACATAGCGCGATGTGAAACCTTGCAGTCCCGTTACGTCGCCGTTATCGGGAGGGATGACGACACTGTTGTTTGTCGTGTTGAAGATCGATAAGCAGCCCCTGACCTCACCATTGGGAATATTTACATCACCGACTTCGGTGCAATCACTCGACCCTATAAAAAGTTGTCCGCCCTGGCTCATATCCATGCGGTCGTGGTAGCCGTCGGTAATCGCAATCTCCATCGCGGGGTTGTTGAAGTACGGGTCTTGCAGGGTGTTCAGATTGACGATATCCAGCGTGCCACAATAAATGGCAGCGGTCTGAGCGGCGCTCTTGATCGACGCACACGTAGGACCTGTCGGCGTTCCCAAACCTGCGACATACAGGTTCGAACCATTCAAGAGCGCCATGGTTGCGCCGTTGACGGGAATCGTTGCCGTGACGGTAAGGCTTCCTAAATCAAAGGCGCTGATGCTGGCCTGCTTTCCCCCGCACTGCGCACCGCAATTCAGAATGTAAGCGGTGGTTCCGCTGTAGATCGCATTGACCGGCCGGTCAAAGCCGGGGATAACGGTACACACGGAATTTGGCGCAGCGTCGCATCCCTGATCAACCGGAGGAAGGGCAAGCGACGGCGAAATCACACTCACCGAATCAGAGTCGTTGCTGAACACCAAAAGCTGCGAGCCGTCGGGATTGGAGACAACGGTCTGAGCATTGGGAATGCCGATTGCCGTGTTGATCGATCCGCTCGACAGGTTTACGACTTCAACTGCCCCGGGGGCGGTCCACAAGTTGTTGGTGGCCGAAGGCACAGCCGCATATGCGATCGTAGTCGTGGCCGGAAGAACCATGCTGGTCGTGTCACCGAGCAGCGCAATGCTTCCCACATTCGATTCCGTTAAAGTGTTTATAACTTGAATGGACTTGCCAATGGAATCGAAGGCTAACAGCGTCGCGAGGGTGGGAGACAGCACCATCAATCCCGGCGAACTCCCGGCTTGGATCTCGGAAGCGCGAGCCACCGTATCGTTATCCGCATTGAGTATGAAAATGCCGCCCGCTACAGTCGCAGAACTAACGCCCTGCGAAACCATTAATCTCATGGTCGAGTTGCTGGGCGGCTTTTTTACGGAAGAATAGCTGCTACAGGAAACAAAGCCGAGACTGGCGCAGATCAGGACAAATACAACAGGGACGGCTCTCTTCAAACCGAAGGCTCCTAACGACATGAAAATGGAGATTTAATCGCGAAATCGTGGATTATAACAGAGACCACGCGCGTTCTCGCGCACGTTCTCAGCAGACGCTCTATCAAGTCTTCATCACTTTGATCGGCCTCCAAGCGGGATGCGCGAAGCCATGCTCATCCTGTATTCTCGACAATATATGTCTGCTGACCTACTTGCGCGGCTTAGGCAGTCTCCCGCGTTGTGCGACGGCGCCATGGGGACTCTGCTCTACGCCAAAGGCATTTTCATCAATCGTTCGTATGACGAACTGGTTTTGTCACAACCCGAACTCATTCGCGCCATCCATCATGAGTATCTGCACGCAGGCGCGGAAATTATCGAAACCAATACTTTCGGAGCTAACTCGTTCCGCCTGGCGCGGCATAGTCTGGCAGACCGGGTACGCGATATTAACCTGGCGGGCGCACGACTGGCCCGCGAGGCAGCTAAGAGCTTCGATGTGTGGGTAGCTGGATCGGTTGGCCCGCTGGGGACCAGAATCGAACCTCTGGGCAAGACGTCTTTTGACGAGGCCCGGGAAGCATTTCGCGTGCAAATTACAGCTCTCGTCGAAGGCGGAGTCGATGTCCTCATGATGGAGACGTTCGG
Source organism: Candidatus Sulfotelmatobacter sp. (assembly GCA_036513255.1). Lineage (GTDB taxonomy): Bacteria > Acidobacteriota > Terriglobia > Terriglobales > Acidobacteriaceae > Sulfotelmatobacter. The sequence continues at coordinate 95,766 of DATBZH010000025.1, forward strand.
CTATCTCGAAGAGATCCACCAGGCAATGCTCGCGGCACAAGACGTGACACAGAGTACGGGTCGGAAGCTTCCATTGATCGCGCAGGTGACCATCGACGAAGACGGCAACTGCCTGGACGGATCGAATCCCGAGACGTTCGTTTCCAAACTGGAAGAATGGGGCGCGGATGTGATCGGCTGCAACTGCAGCGTGGGTCCGGTGGCCATGCTCGATGCCATGGAGCGGGTGCGCGCCGCGACGGCGCTGCCGCTGGCGGCTCAGCCCAATGCCGGCATTCCTCGGTCAGTCGAGGGCAGAAATATTTATCTGTGCTCGCCCGAATACATGGCGAGCTATGCACGCAAGTTTGTGAGCGCCGGCGTACGGTTGATCGGCGGCTGCTGCGGAACCACACCCGACCACATCCGGGTAATGAAATCTGCGCTGCGGGCCGGCGTCGCACGAGGACGAACGATATCAACTCAGATTTCTTCCCAGTCTGCGCCGAAGGCGATTGCCGCTGTGCCGCTGGAAGAACGATCGGTTCTGGGCACGAAGTTGGTGCGCGGCGAGTTCGTAACCATGGTCGAGATCGTGCCGCCAAAAGGAATCGACATCCGTAAGGAAGTGGAAGGAGCGCGATTTCTAAAGTCCGTCGGCGTGGATGCGGTCAACATTCCCGACAGCCCACGCGCCTCCGCCCGAATGAGCAACCAGGCGTTATCGTTGTTGATTCAGCAAGAAATCGGCATCGACGCCATTCTGCACTACACCTGTCGCGACCGGAATGTGCTGTGCATCCAGAGTGATTTGCTGGGAGCGGCTGCGGTAGGCATCAGAAACTTGATCTGCATTACCGGCGATCCCCCGAAGATGGGCAACTATCCCGATGCTACGGCGGTGTTCGATGTGGATGCGATTGGACTGGTGAACATCGTGCACAATTTGAATTTGGGACTGGATATCGGCGCCAATCCTCTGGGATCGGGAACCGGCTTTGTGATCGGAGTGGGTGCAAACCCAGGACTAAGTGATCTGGACGAAGAGATTCGACGCTTCGAATACAAAGTCGAGGCTGGCGCCGAATACGCAGTGACGCAGCCCGTGTTCGATCTGCGCCTGCTGGAGATTTTTCTGCGGCGCATTGAACACTGCCGCATTCCCGTAGTCGCCGGAATCTGGCCTTTGGTGAGCGTGCGCAATGCGGAGTTCATGAAGAACGAACTACGCGTTTCCGTTCCTGATTCAATCCTGGAGCGTATGGCGCGCGCGCAAACTCCGGAAACGGCCCGGGCAGAAGGCGTGGCAATCGCGCGTGAAATGCTGCTTGCTGTGCGCCAGACGGTCCAGGGAGCGCAGATCAGCGCTCCTAACGGACGCTACAGCTCAGCAGTGGATGTCCTGGAGGCGCTGGGAACGAAGAGTTCGGCAACAGCCTGAGAACACTGGGGGCAGCAATTGGTTCTTGTGGTGGCGCATGTCTTGCGGCGGGCTTTTGCATTAGAATCGCGCTAGGAGCGAATTCCCTTGGCCAAGTTTGAAGAGTGTCTGCAACGCCTCGAAAAAATAGTCCAGGAACTGGAAAAGGGAGAAGTGCCTCTGGAAAAATCTCTTTCGTTGTTTGAAGAGGGCATGCAGCTCTCGTCTGCATGCCGCAAGGAATTGGAACAGGCTGAGGGCAAAGTGGAAATCCTGCTGAAGAAGAATGGCAAGCTGCAAGCCGAGCCGTTTGACGCTGCGGGCGAGAACGCGTCCGGTCAAAATTGAACGCTGCTCCGAAGCCCCTGTCAAATTCCCTAGGCGTACAGATCAATTAGTTGCCCGTTCCCGACGGAGAACCTCGCATACATCAAGTAGTGGGCCACTGCGCTACGCGCGATCGGGGGGATCGAACCCCCACCTGAGACGTATTCCCCATCCGAAGCGCGCTGGGTATGGGAATCCTCGACGGGCGTCCCGTAGATGCGATTCGATCGGTTGCCTCCCGCGGTGGATGACCAGACGTAGGTATCGTCGGGACGGGCAATGTCATTTCCTTTGTTGAGTCGGGCAGCGAGAACGCCGCTTGTGACGGCCACCAAGCCTGTCGACACCTCAATCGCACCCGGGGGGGCAGGCGGATTGGTCGATGCGGAAAGAAGTCTGATTCCCATGGAGGGGTGAAAATTGCTACGCGTTCAATCTATCGGCACTTCTGGCTGATCCAAGAGAGCACCGGCGTAATTTCGTGCGGCAAGATATGCCGGAAGGTTTGATCTTATAATCTGAGGGCACAGTTCCCTTCCGTCCGCTTGGCCAGTTAGAACAACCACGACCCTAAACCTTCAGCCCGATCGACCGCATCAATTCCAAACCATTGCTCTTGGTGACGACGCCTTCGCGCAATGTGAAATCGAATTTCATTTTGCCGTTCTCCAGTTCATCCTGAAAATGCACGTTCTCAAGACTTCCCTGTGCGATTCCGCCGATATCAGTTAAAGCCAGATCGTGAGTGCTGATGAGGCCGATTGCCCCCAGTTCCACAAAAGCCCGAACAATCCCTTCAGCCCCAATGCGCCGGTCGTGAGAATTTGTTCCCTGCAACAGCTCATCCAACAGAAACAGCAGCGTTGGCTTCTGACCTGCCAAACCATAAATTTGACGCAACCGCGTAATCTCGGCGTAAAAACGCGAGTTGCCTTCATGCAGCGAGTCGTTGACTCGAATGCTCGCTCCTACCTGAAGAGGAGTGAGTTGCAGGCGACGGGCGCGGACCGGCGCACCGGCCATGGCAAGCACGACATTAATTCCGACAGTCCGCAACAGCGTGCTCTTGCCCGACATATTGGAGCCGCTCACCAGCAGAACTCTCGTGTCACCACAAATGCACACGCTATTGCGAACGCACTTAGCAGCCGGAATCAAGGGATGACCAAGTTCTTCGCCGTTGAACGATGCAACCATATCCGGTTGCTCAGGATTGACGAATTCTGGAAATGGATCGTCAGGGTGCTCGTAGCAATAAGTGGCGATTGAGACCAGGGCCTCAATTTCGCCTGTCCCATCGATCCAGTAACGAACGGCGTGCCCATGAGCTCGGCGCCAGGCTTCTGCGGCAAAAGCAACCTGCACGGAATACATGAACGGCGCATCGAGAAAACGCACGAACGGGTTGCGCCGCGACTCGACGAACTGGACGATTGTTCTGAGTCGCGCGATCGCCTGCGACCCTGCGAGATTGTGTGAAGCAAGCTGCCGCTTGAGTGCTAGCAGCCGGGGAGCCAAAAACTGCTCGCACTCCAGCCGCGCCAGTAGTGCGGAAAGCAAATCGAGATTCGCAAACGCATGCTCTGTGGCATGAAAGATTTCAGTCAGTTGTTTTTTAAGAGAACGAGTGATGAGCACTTCAAGAACTACAACGACGACGAACGATGTTGCCAATCCCCAGACGGCCCACACCGCAGCGAAGGCAACGGCAAGAACGGCAAGCAAAGGGGCGAGCCATCGCAACCATCGCTGGGTAAGCCGGTTGGGCGCGGCGGCCCACGTTAACAATGCCTCGGGATGAACTCCGACCCTCGAATCCTCGCCGAGCACGGCCAGCGCTTCACGAAAGTCGAGTCGATCGCGAAGTTCAGAAAGGGCCGCATGACGCTGCTGAATCACCTCAACCGCCGAGGGCGCGAGCAGCCATTGCGCCAGCGTGTCTTCGCCCATTCGCGTTCGGGCCGTCGATAGAAGTTCAAACAAGCTACTCTTGCCGAATAAGTCCAGGTCCGCCGCATAGACATGATGAGGAACATTAAAGCGCTCTCCTGTTTGTCCGTTTCCCTCCCAGCGATCCTCGATGCGCGCCAGCCCGTCGCGATAAACAGCGACGGCGCGCTCAGATCGGGCGCGCCCGTCTAGTACCCGGGAGTGATACCATCCGGCCGCAACGAATGCCGCAATAGGCAAAAACAACCACCACAGAGAGAAGGCATGCCGCGAAATAGACAACCATCCGGCGACGGCTATTGCTGCGGCGAGTAATACTCGCAGGCTGCCCATGCGCACATGCACTTTTTCAAAGTCGGCGACTTGCGCTTCGCGATCACGTAGACGCTGGGTATATTCCGCAGACGGAGATACAGGCATGTGCGCAAGCTTATCCGATTGGGAATCGATTCTGGAATAACCCCATCACCGCCTTGTTATACTCACGAATCGTACTCAGACACCTCATGCTCAACCAGACACTCGACCAAGGACGCGCGCTCACCGACGCCGCCCTCGACCGGCTGATTCCGCTGGAAACTCAGCATCCGGTTTCCATTCACCAGGCCATGCGGCACAGCGTATTCGCGGGAGGCAAGCGCCTGCGCCCGATCTTATGCATGGAAGCGGGGCGCATGGTTGCGGGATCGCTTCCTGAGGGCATCGAAGAACTAGGCGCCGCTCTGGAAATGCTGCACACCTATTCTCTGATTCACGACGACCTGCCCGCCCTCGATAATGACGATCTGCGGCGCGGCCGGCCCACGTGCCACAAAGTATTTGGCGAAGCTCTGGCAATCCTGGCGGGCGACGCTTTGCAAACACAGGCTTACGAGGTTCTTTCCCTGCTCAAGTGTCCAGCCGAGGCGCGCGTGAAAATCGTGGAAGAGATCGCGCGTGGCACGGGAACCGTCGACGGCATGATCGGTGGGCAAGTGGTCGACCTGGAGGCCGAGCGCAGCAAGCCCGATGCGGCGATGCTGGAATACATTCATCGGGCAAAGACGGCGGCTCTGATCACAGCCAGTCTGGTGAGTGGTGGATTGTACGCCGGTGCGAAGGATGGAGAGGTCGCCAAACTGCGCAGGTTTGGGCAGTCGGTAGGATTGGCATTTCAGATCGTGGACGATGTGCTCGACGTTACCCAAACTTCCGAGCAACTGGGCAAGACTGCCGGCAAGGACTCAGCGGCCGAAAAGGCGACATACCCGGCACTGTTTGGGATTGAGGAATCCGAGCGCAAGGCGGACCAACTGGTCAAGACGGCACTCACCGAACTAGAGGGTTTTGGGGAACGGGCGGATACGCTGAAAGAGTTGGCGAAGTTCCTAGTGGAGCGGAAGAAGTAGTGCTTCGGGCGTTAGGACCTCATACTTACCCAGGTTTAATCGGTCTTGACTGTGCTCGTGATCTTCCGGGCTTCTGTGGTAAAAGGTAATTAGGCGATGGAGTTCGCCATAACCGCCTGACGTTGGTTGTCAGATTGTTTCAGGCTGATAACTCCTACAAAATCTCATTTTGTAGGGAGAACTTCATCGTGAAGGATTTTCTTGCCATATCTGTCGCTGCCGTCTTTGGCGCCAACCTGCGCTACCTGCTGAGCCGGTTTGCCGCGCTGGAATTCGGGTCGGTCTTCCCTTACGGAACGCTGTTGATTAACATTGCCGGCAGCTTCATTGCCGGTTTTTTTATAGTCTGGACCAGCGAGCGAGTGCTTGTCGATCCGCGTTGGAGGCTTCTGGTGGTGATCGGCTTCTGTGGGTCATTCACCACTTTTTCCAGTTATGCATTCGAGACCATGGCTTACTTCGAGCAAGGCCAGTGGGGACTGATGCTGACCAACATTTTCACCAATAACCTGCTGTGCCTGGGCGGAGCGCTTGCAGGCATGGCTATAGCGCGAGCCTTGTGACACCTGAGCGAGGACGGCAATGATTATCCCTGCGATCGAAACAACCCGGCTAAGATTGCGTCCTTACATTGAGAGCGACATCGCAGAGTTGGTGCCGCTCATCGGCGCGCGCGAAGTGGCCGTCTTTACATTGCGCATTCCACATCCCTACACCGAACAGGACGCAAGAGATTTCATTGCTATGACCCGCAATGACGACGAAGTCCGCCTCGGCATCACACTGAGGACCGACGGACGCCTGTGCGGTGGCGTTGGCCTAAGGCCTGAATTGCAGCACCAGCGCGCCGAACTTGGCTATTGGATCGGCGTTCCCTATTGGGGCAATGGCTACGCCACTGAGGCGGCGCGGGCTATGCTTCACTATGGTTTCGAAACGCTCAAGCTCAATCGCATTGAGGCCACCCACGTCAAGCAGAATTCGGCATCCGGCAGGATTCTTGTGAAACTTGGGATGCGTCATGAAGGATGCCTGCGAGAACACGTTTGCAAATGGGGTGAATTCGTTGATCTTGAGTGCTATGGAATGCTCCGCAGGGAATGGGAACACCGTTAGAAGTTTCCACAATCGTCTGAACGAGGGCCATTCAAAGTACAATGCCCAATGCCATGGCAGTCCAGGTCACCATCTATTTGAATGAAGCCGACCAGTGGCATCATCGGCCTCTGCACTTGGAGATTCTCAACTACTTGCGCAAAGAGAATGTCTACGCGGCAACGACTGTCCGTGCCGTCGCGGGATTTCTGGGACGCCATCGGGTGGAGACCTCGCATCTGGTGGAAGCCGGCGGTAAGCTCCCGGTGATCATCACTTTCGTCGATACCGATGAGCATGTGAGCCGCGTGCTGCCTACTCTGAAGGAAATGGCCGCGCACCGGCTAATTGTGCGGGAGAACGTGATAATAGAACAAGGGAATTTAGACTGATATGTCTTCGGTTACCGCGCATCATGCTCTCGATGTTCTGGCTATCGCCGCCCACCGCGACGACGTAGAACAGACCTGCGGCGGCGCACTGCTCAAAGCGGCGCAACGCGGGCAGCGCACAGGGATTCTTGACTTGACCCAGGGCGAACTCGGCACGCGCGGCACCGCCGAAGATCGCGCTCGCGAAGCCGACGATGCAGCAAAGATCCTTGGCGTCTTCTGGCGGCGCGCGCTCGACATTCCGGATGGGCGGGTTGAGAACACCTGGGAGAACCGCCTGAAGGTCGCGAGCGTGATTCGCGAGACGCGACCGCGAGTCGTGATCCTTCCCTACTGGAAAGGCCGGCATCCGGATCATTACACTTGTTCAGTACTGGGATATGAAGCTTGCTTCTTAGCTGGTCTCGCGAAGATCGCTCTCAGCCCTCAGCCATCGACGGGCAGCCACACCTCGGACTTCGGACCTCAGACTTCGGGTCTCAGCCCGCATCGACCGTTCAAGATCATTTATGCCACGCTCTATTACGACGTGCGGCCTACATTTGTGGTCGATATCACCGATGAATTCGACGGAAAGTTTGCCTCGATCATGGCGTACAAATCGCAGTTCAGCGATCAGGAAGCGGGCAAAGACCTCTTCCCTGCCCACGACGAAATTCGCACGCGAGTCGAAGCCATGGCGCGCTATTACGGCATGTTGGGCGGCGTGACTTACGCGGAGCCTTTCTTGCAAAAAGAAGTGGGCTTAGTCGACGATCTGCTGGCAATTCCTGTAAAGTCCATTTAGCCCATTACCCATAAGGAGATATTCAATGTCCCGCTCTTCACTTACACGATTGGCGATCCTGATCGCGGCCTTAACCTTGGCATTATCGGCGGCAGCGCAGACAAGTACCTGGCAGATCGACCCCGCGCACTCATCCGCTCAATTTTCTGTGCGCCATCTCGGGGTTTCGACCGTGCGTGGCGCTTTCACCAAAGTCAGCGGTACTGCGAAATATGACCCGGCAGATCCGACGAAAACGTCCTTTGATGCCACCATCGACGCAAGTTCCGTGGATACGCGAGTCGATATGCGCGACAACGATCTGCGCAGCGAGAACTTTCTTGACGTGAAGAAATATCCGACGATCACTTTTCATTCCAAACAGGTGCAATCGGCGGGCGCAGGCAAATTGCGGATTACCGGTGATCTTACGATTCATGGAACTACGAAGGAAGTCGTGCTAGACGCGGACGGACCGTCGCCTGCCATAAAGGACCCTTGGGGCAACCAGCGCGTTGGCGCGTCGGCGACGACCAAGATCAGCCGCAAGGACTTCGGCGTGGTTGCAGATGCGGGGATGATAGGCGATGACCTAACCATCACCATCGACGCAGAATTGTTTCAACCACCCGCGAAGTAAATCTGAACGTGACGTCAGCATTCTGCTGGGCGTCCCCGCGGCATCTTGTCGTGGAAAGCCGCCGGGACGACTGTGCTACCTTACCCGCTATCCACTGCTGAATTCCTAGAAAATGTGGGTGAACGTCCAGAACAAGCACCCGGATAACAGCATTGCAACCGGCAAGGTGAGCACCCACGCCAGCGCCAGGTTGCGCACTGTGCTCATCTGGATACCAGAGCCGTTGGCGACCATGGTGCCTGCGATTCCAGACGACAGTACGTGAGTCGTACTAACCGGCAATCCAAAACCGTCGGCGGCGCCGATCGTGGCCATAGCCGTGATTTCCGCCGCAGCACCTTGTGCGTAGGTCAGGTGCTCCTTGCCGATCTTCTCTCCCACAGTCACCACAATGCGCTTCCAACCGACCATTGTGCCTAATCCCAGAGCCATTGCCACGGCGACTTTGACCCAGGTTGGAATGAAACGGGTTTGATGATCGATATGTTTTTTGTAGTTCGCGAGAACGGCCGTATCGGCCGTCGAGAACACTGGCTTGCCGCTTTTTTGCATGAGCCGCAAAGCTTCGCTCACCAAATACATGTCGTTGCGGAAGTTCCGTACACGGTCGTTCGGAATGTTCTTTAATTCTTTATACAGGCTGGTTTCGTTCGCGATGTCGTTAACCACCGTGCGCAAGGCCAGCATAGTATTGGCATTGAACTGGCGAGTCCGAACGTAGTCGGTGACATCGTCATGGGCATCGCCGATCACGGCATTGGAACTCACGTAATGGTCCAGTGTATTGGCGGCTTGCTGTGAGACGGCGATAAAGTCCTGTGACTCCTGGAAAGTAACCGCATGATTCAACGCGTATGCCGTTGGCACGGTTCCGATCAAGATGAGCATGATGAGTCCCATGCCCTTTTGGCCGTCGTTGGAGCCGTGGAAAAAGCTCACGCCGGTGCAGGTGAGAATCAGCAGGCAACGAATGTAAAGCGGCGGCGGCTCCTCGCCTTCGGGAGCGCGGTACAGCTTCTCGTCTTTAATGAGAGCCTTTGCGGCGAAGAGAAGCAGGAGCGCCACCGTGAAGCCAACCACTGGCGAAATCAGCAACGACTTGCCAATGTTTGTGGCCTGTCCCCAATCCACTCCTGAAGTTCCGGTGCGGGCCGACATGAACTGGTTGGCCAAGCCTACGCCGATCACCGAGCCAATCAGCGTGTGCGAACTGGAGGCGGGTAAGCCGAGCCACCAAGTGCCCAGATTCCAGATGATCGCTGCCACCAGCAGGGCGAAGACCATCGCGAATCCGGCCTTGCTGCCAACTTGAAGAATCAGTTCGACCGGCAGCAGCGAGATGATACCGAAAGCAACCAGTCCCGAGGATGTAAGTACCCCGAGAAAATTCCAGAACCCCGACCAGGCTACGGCGACGTGCGGCTCAAGCGAATGCGTATAGATCACGGTGGCTACGGCGTTGGCTGTGTCGTGGAATCCATTCACGAACTCGAATCCAAGAGCCACCATCAGCGCGAGTCCGAGGAGCACAAATGGAAGCACGGAGCCGTTGTGGATGGCCGACAAATCGTGCAGTAGATGACCTCCCGCGTAGACGACGCCCACGACCAGAATGGCTCCGAAGATGAGCATTCCTATCTTGCCTGGGGACCGAGAGAGCTTGGTATCTAGGACAGTGGAGGGAGCAGTGGCCATAGTGATCCTTCGTTGTTAGCTGCGACTGGGATTTGAATCCGTAATGAAGGGGGGACTATAGCGAAGGAATGTTACAGGGACGTTAAAAAACGAAGTGATTGTGGACTAATGATCTGCGACGCTCCATTCCGAGATGCGTACTCCACGTCTCGGGACTTTCTACTTCTTCATGGCGACGGCCAGACCATCGCGAATCGGCAGGATAGTAGTGAAAAAATCCTGCGAGTTGTAAAGTAAGCGGTTGAATTCGAGAATGGCTTTGGTTGTGCGCTCAGCGGGATTCTTTTCCGCAACACGTCCGTTCCACAGCACGTTGTCGGTTATGAACAAGCCGCCCTTTCGCAGGCGCGGCGATACCAGACGCAACACTCGCGGATAATCTTCTTTGTCGACATCGTTGAAGATGACGTCGAACTCCTGTTTCTGCTCAGAGAGAAATTCGAGAGCGTCGCCGGTATGGATGGCGATGCGTTTGGCGACTCCGGCGCGTTCGAAATATCCGCGGGCACGCTCGGCGTTCTTGGAATCGCCGTCGGTGTAAACGACGCGACCCTTTTCGCCGACGGCCTGCGCCCACCATATCGTCGAGTAACCAATGGCCGAGCCCAACTCGAAGACGGTCTTCGCGTTAATGAGCATGGCAAACTGTTGCAACACACGCGCCACCGCCGGCCCGACGATAGGAACGTTATGAGTAGTAGCGTAGTCTTCCATCTCCGCCAGAACTTCGTTGCGCTTCGGAAGCATGGCATAGAGATAGTCGTCGACGGGGCCGCGAGTGATGCCTTCATCGTGGCGCCAGCCGGGCTTTTCATCTTGCTTCTTATTCGGCAAATTCGTACCTCAAAGAAATAGTTAAAAGCGAGAAATAATTACCTCACGCCAGCGTCTGCCCAGGCTTCATCTCAACAATCTCAATTCCGGGTGCCAGTTTGTGCAATTGATTGGGAGTTCCGGTCAGCGCAGGAAAAGTACCGAAGTGCATGGGAATGACGCTTTTTGTTTTCAATAAATTGCACGCGTAAGCCGCTTCGCGCGGGCCCATAGTGTAGTGATCGCCGACCGGAAGCATCGCAATATCGGGGGCGTAAAGTTCGCGAATGATCGCCATGTCACCAAACACATTCGTATCACCCGCATGATAAATCTTTAGCCCGTTGGCGAATTCAACGACAAAGCCGCAAGCTTCACCGCCATAAATGACCTGATCGCCATCCTGAATGCCGCAGGAATGATCGGCGTGGACCATGGTCACCTTAATGTCGCCTACCGTTTGCGTACCGCCCTTGTTCATGCCAGAAACTTGTTTAACACCCTTCTTTTCCAACCACCCGCAAAGTTCTGGAATGCCAACTACCTTGGGATTGTGTTGCTTGGCGATGGCGACAGCGTCGCCAATGTGATCTCCGTGGCCGTGGGTGCAGAGCATGACGTCAACTTTCTTGATCGTCTTGTGCGATTCCGGGCACATCGGATTGCCCATGACCCAGGGATCGATAATCACAATTTTGCCGCCGGGCGTTTCCAACTGAAACGTCGCGTGTCCCAGCCACGTGAGTTTGACTCCGTTCAGATTCATGCTTGCATTTTTCTCCTGTGCGAGCATTCAGCACTCAGCAAGTAGCATTCAGCCCAGATGCTCTGGTTTGGGGCACCAAATCAGACGCCGCCAGGCTAAATGCTGATCGCTCAAAGCTGAGTGCTTCTTTCTCTTCCTCAGTTTATATGAAACATTTACTATGGAGCGCCATGACAGAACTCAGTGTGCTGATTTCGCGGGACCAGATTACAAAGCGCGTGGCAGAACTCGGGGCGGAGATCACGAGAGATTTCTCCGGACAATCGGTAATCTTCGTGGGTGTTCTTAAAGGAGCGGCTATTTTCCTTGCCGACCTGGCGCGGCAGGTCGATCTCGACGCGACTTTTGATTTTATCGGTGTGTCGAGTTATGGCAACCGTCCCAGCCCGGACGCGGAATTGCAAAGCGGATGGGATTCCACAGGAGAAGTGCAGCTGACCAAAGACATCGACCAGTCGATGCGGGACAAGAATGTGATTGTGGTGGAAGACATCTTGGATACAGGCCTGACCATGACTTACCTGAAAAAAATGCTGATGACCCGCCAGCCGAAGTCGCTGAAGATTGCCGCGCTTCTCGATAAGCCTTCGCGGCGTAAGTTGGCACTGGAAGGCGATTACGTCGGCTTCAAGATTCCCGATGAGTTTGTTGTTGGTTACGGGCTCGACTATGCCGAACGCTATCGCAATCTGCCCGACATTTGCATCGTGCCCCGGCAATAGCGGCGAGATTCTACAAATTGATGCTGCTCCCTGCAGCCGGTGCAAACCGCAATTTTTCGCGTTGAAAGCGGCTGCTATCATGTAGGGCGATGGGTTCTATTCTCAACAAGCCGCACTTGCAGGTCGAGCCGCTGTTACTGGAAGTGGCGGATGTGTTGTCTACGTCTCTGGACCTCGACACTACGCTGCGCCGCGTGGCGGAAGTCGTCCGCAAAGTCATCGATTATGAAATCTTTGCGATCCTGCTGTTGAATGAAAAGACCCAGGATCTGCGCTTTCGCTTTCAAATAGGCTATCCACCAGAATTTACGGAGCGCGGCCGCGTCAAAGTGGGCGAAGGTGTGACTGGGCGGGCGGCGCAAATGCGGCAGGCGATTCTCGTCGACGACGTCACAAAGGACCCCCGTTACATTGCCGCGGTCCCGAGCGTCCGGTCCGAGTTGGCGGTGCCTCTGATCACGAAGAACAGAGTGATTGGCGTGATCGACCTGGAAGCACGCGAGCCCGGATATTTCAACGAGGAACACAGCCGGCTGCTGACGCTGGTGGCGTCGCGCATGGCCGCGGGCATTGAAAATGCCCAGCTTTATACGCGCATAACCCGGCAGGCGCGCATTCTGGTTTTGCTGAACGAGATTGCGCGCGAAGTCACGTGCATTCTGAACCTCGATGAATTGCTGGGCCGTATCGCTGAACTATTGCGGCGGCTGATCGATTACCAGATGTTCAGCATCTTGCTGCTGGATGCTTCCGGAGAGAAGCTGCAGCACCGATTCTCGTTACGCTTTCATGAGAATATTCACCTCAAGCACGAAATCCCTCTGGGAAAAGGCATAGTGGGATATGCGGCGCAGACCAACCAGGCAGTTTTGGTTCCCGACGTCGCCAAGGATCCGCGCTACATAAACACCAATCCGGAAACGCGCTCGGAATTGGCGGTGCCTCTGGTCTACAAAGAAAAAGTTATCGGCGTGCTTGATCTGGAACACACGCGACGCGGATTTTTTACCGAAGAGCACCAACGTACCATCACCACGTTGGCCGCGCAGGTTGCGATTGCGATTGAGAATGCCAGGCTCTACGAGGAGGTTGCGCGGCAGGAACGCCGGCTGGAGCGGGATCTTTCGCTGGCGCGCGAACTACAGGTGCGGTTATTGCCGCAGACACGGCCAAAATTGGGGCATCTCGATGTGGCCGCGAAATTTGTTCCCGCCCGCGCAATTGGCGGAGATCTGTATGATTTCATTCCGTACTCTTTGTCGCGGCTGGGAATTGTTATTGGCGATGTGAGCGGGAAAGGAGCGCCAGCTGCAATTTATGCCGCATTGGTCAGCGGTATTTTGCGTTCGCACGCGCCCATCGAGCCGGGTCCGGCAGAGATGCTCTCCGCCGTCAATCTTTCGTTGGCCGAACGCCCCATTGAAGCCCAATTTGTATCTCTGATTTATGCGTTGTGGGATGACCAGCATCGAATACTAACCGTTGCCAATTCAGGGTTACCGCGGCCCATTTATGTTCATGCCGGCAAGAACGAAGTAATCGAAGCCACAGGTTTGCCCCTGGGATTGTTCGATGAAGCTGATTACGATGAGTTCAAGTTCCGCATGAAGCCCGGCGACATGTTCGTCTTCTTTAGCGACGGCATTCTCGATGCGCGAAACCGCGATGGGCATTTGTTTGGCCGTGGGAGGGTGGAAAAGATTGTGGCCGAGTGCGCGAAGAAATCGGCGGACTGTGTCGTCGATTCGCTGTTTAAGGCAGTGGCCGAATTCTCCGCCGGTGTGGAAGCGTTTGACGACCAAACCGTTGTTGCCATTCGAGTGAGAACCGGGACTACGCTAGCGCGAAAATGACGGGACGAATCAAACGGCAAAAAGCGGGACGTACGCCTGGATTCGTCTATCTCAACGAGCGGCGTGACAGAGATCCGGTTCTGCACTGCGAACGGGTTTCCGTTCCTCATCTCGCCCAGAAATACGGCACTCCTCTCTACTTGTATTCGGCAACCACCATCCGTGAGCGTTACGCAATGTTCGACCGAGCCTTCCGCGGCATTGCCCACACGGTCTGTTACTCGGTTAAAGCAAACTCTAATTTGAGCATTCTGCGTCTTCTAGCCAAGGCGGGTTGCGGCTTCGATGTGGTTTCCGGCGGAGAACTCGAACGCGTCCTGCTCGCCGATCGCAAAGCAGCCGGCAAAGTCGTGTTTTCAGGAGTGGGGAAGACCGCAGATGAGATGAACGCCGCGCTGAGGGCGGGGATTCTGCTTTTCAACGTGGAGAGCGAAGCTGAGATGTCGACACTGGCCCAGTGCGCGTCTCGCTTGCGAAAGGTAGCTCCCATGGCCCTACGGGTGAATCCAGACGTGGCTGCTGAGACTCATCCCTACATTTCGACCGGGCTTCAGAAACACAAATTCGGAGTGCCCATTGGCGAGGCGCGGTCGCTGTATGCAACAGCCGGGAGTTTGCGGCAGCTTAACGTGATGGGCGTCAGCGCTCACATCGGATCCCAGATCACAGATGTAGCTCCCTTTACCGAAGCTATGTCGCGCCTGGCGGATCTTGTGCGCGAACTGAGAGGCGACGGACATCGCATTACACACGTGGATGCGGGCGGCGGACTCGGCATTGACTATAACAAGTCCGACGGCAAGAAGTTTTCCGGCATCGTCTCTGCATACGCGCGAGCGGTATCTGCTCCGCTGCGAGGCTTGAAGGTTCACCTGCTGCTTGAACCGGGACGTTCGATCGTGGGGCCGGCAGGGGCACTGATCACGCGCGTGCTGTACCGGAAAAATAACAATGGCAAGCTTTTTCTGGTTACCGATGCCGCCATGAACGATCTGATCCGCCCCGCTCTTTATGGAGCACATCATGAAATCGCACCCGTTCTGAAGGTGGCGGCGGCGAACAAAGAAACGGTTGATGTAGTCGGTCCCGTGTGCGAGACAGGCGATTTCTTCGCCCGCGATCGTGAACTTGCGCCCGTCGCGCAGAGCGATTTGTTGGCTATTCTGGATACCGGAGCCTACGGCATGGCTTTGGCTTCGAATTACAATACACGTCCGAGAGCAGCGGAAGTGTTAGTTGATGGAAAATCGGTAAGAGTCATTAGGCGGCGTGAGAAGGTCAAAGATCTGCTTCGCGGCGAGATGTAGCGGTGGCAAGTATTCTGCAATTGCCCCGAAAAACATCGCCAGCGCGCAACAGAAATGAGCTACAATTCTTCCCGCTATGCGCTGCCTGCATGTTTGCGCATTTTCACTTACGCTCTTGTTGTGTGCGACGGTGAGTTTGGTTGCTTCACCCAAGCACCACCAGGCGTCCACCAGCCAGCCGGGCGATTTCGATTACTATCTGCTAGCTGTCTCCTGGGCGCCGAACTACTGCGAAGACCACCCGTCTCACTCCAGCGAGTGCCGGCCCGGAGCCAACAAGGCTTTCGTGCCGCATGGGCTTTGGCCGCAATCCGAAACCGGTCCTTACCTTCAGAACTGCGCAGATGCGCCGCCTGTGGCCAGCGATATCGTGAACCATATGCTCACCTACATGCCCAGCGCCTCATTGGTGCAGCATGAATGGCAAACGCACGGCACGTGCAGCGGGCTTTCGGCGCAGGATTATTTTGACAAGATGGAACAAGCGTTCCGCAATCTGCAAATACCCCAGGCGTATCAGCAATTGCCGCAGCAGCAAAAGGTTGGCGTGCAGGCGCTGGAGCAAGCCTTTGCGTCCTCGAATAACACCACCGCGGGTGCTTTCCGTGTTTCCTGTCACGTAGGCGAACTGGTGAATGTTGAGGCTTGTCTCAGCAAGGATCTGCAATACCAGAGCTGCACCGGCACCGGCGTTCAACAGTGCAAAACCAACCAGGTCCTAATGCTGCCGACGACGAACTAAATCAGCGCTCTCCCCATTTCAACTTACTGCGCAGCACCTGGAAAAAGTCACTTCCGGTGCGAAAGAGGCTGACCTTATGCAGAGACAAGTGGCAGCGGACCCGGTCGCCATCGCGCAAGTCGAGACCGGGCTGCCCGTCGAGGCTGAGATAGGCGACTTCTTCATCGCTATGCAGCACGATCTCGACCGCGGCGGAATCCGGAACCACCAGCGGCCGATGGGTCAAAGAATGCGGAGCAACCGGCGTTATCACGAATGCTTTTACGTTCGGCGTTAAGACCGGACCACCGGCGGAAAGAGAATACGCCGTTGAACCCGTAGGCGTGGCAATGATCATGCCATCGGCGCGATAGCTCGAGACAAATGCTCGGTCGATGAACAGGTCGTAATTATTGAGGCGAGCCAGGGCGGTCTTGTTGACCACCGCATCATTGAAAACCAGGTAGCTGCCACGAATTTCATCTCCACGCAGCAAATCACACTGCATAAGCGTGCGCTGCTCGACAGCAGCGCGGCCTTCGGCGATCGCATCGAGCATGGGATAGAGCGACGCCAAAGGCACTTCTGTCAAAAATCCTAGCGAGCCCAGATTGATGCCAAGCAGCGGAACATCAATGGCAGCCGTTGCCCGAGCCGCCGACAGCAGCGTGCCATCGCCTCCCAGAACGACGACCAGATCGAGCACCCGCTCGGATAACTGCGCCCTCGGGACAACTTCCAATCCTTCGCTGTGCCTTGCTGTTTCCTGGTCGATAATTACACGATAACCGTGCGCAGTCAGCCAATCGACGACTCCGGGAACTACTTTTGCAACTTCAGGACGTGCCGGCCGCGAAATGATGGCCGCAACTTTTTCCTGCACCGTTGGCCTCTCTGGCTGAGATTCGTCTGTGGAGTGCGGGCTTTCCATAATGCTTGCGACAGTGAAAGACAGATTGTACAGAATTCAGCGGCAAAACTTTGAACCGCCTGGGATGCGAAGAGTAGTCACGCATGTAAGTAGGACTTCTGGAGGTTTTAATTGAAGCGGCCATACAGCAGGAACTCGCGATTACCTTCCACGCCAAGGATAGGGGATTCGATGACGTCGATGTCATAGCAGGCTAGATCAGAAAGGGCTTGTCTGACTTTCCCGACCGCGGCGGCCTGCACGTCAGGATCGCGCACAATCCCACCTTTGCCCACGTGTTCCCTTCCCGCCTCAAATTGAGGCTTCGCCAAAACGATAATCTCCCGGAGGGTATTCGCATCTGGCCGCTCGGGAAAGGCCGAGCGAACAACCGCAGGCAGAACCAGGGTTGCCGAGATGAATGACACATCCATCGCGATGAAGTCGACCGTGTCGGCAAGAATCTCGCGAGTAAGGTAGCGGGCGTTGGTTTTTTCCAGCAGGCGCACGCGCGAATCCTGCCGCAGCTTGAAATCGAACTGGCCATAGCCGGTATCGATTGCGATCACCCGCGCTGCTCCGTGCTGGAGCAGACAATCAGTAAATCCGCCGGTAGATGCTCCGACGTCGAGACAGGTTTTCGCCCGCACATCAATGCTCCAGTGTTCCAGAGCGCGTTCGAGTTTTAGTCCACCGCGACCAACGTATTTGAGGTCTTCACCGAGCAAACGAATCGCCGCCGTGGCCTCCACTTGTACTCCGGCTTTGTCTACGCGCTGTTCATCAACCAGGACCTTGCCCGCAAGAATGAGTGCTTGCGCCCTCTCGCGCGATACAGCCAAGCCTCGTTCCACTAAAAATTTGTCGAGCCGCAATTTCATGTGGCTTCTTTCACGGTCATTCATCGGCTCTTGCGTCGCTGCCAAACTTCATCTTGAAATGATCTCGGTCAATGCCCTTACCCCGAAAGTGCCAGCACTCGCAGCGGTGCAAACAGCTAAAGCAACTCTCGCTGAATCACTTACGAAGATACATACATATTTTTCCACAGCGTTTTGCACTGGAGTGTTGAAAACTTTTTTGCTGTGCGTGGCGATGAAAATCTTGCGCATGAAAAAGCCGCCCGATCAGGCGGCTCTCATGGTCGATCTCTATTCGCATTCAATCTGTCGCAGGCTACCCAGCAACTTCTTCCAGCAGTTTTTGATCGATATCAAAGTTGGAGTGTACGTCCTGCACGTCGTCATGCTCTTCGAGAGCTTCCATCAATCGAATCATCGTATTGGCCGCGGCGCCTTCGAGCTTGATGTAGTTTTGCGGAATCATGGCGACGCTGGAGGACGCAGGCTCGATGCCGGCTTTCTTCACCGCTTCCAGCACGGATTCATACGCCGAAGGCTCAGTCAGGATCTCCCAGTTCTCGCCGTCATCGTGCAGATCTTCACCGCCCGATTCGAGAACGATGTTCATCAAGTCGTCTTCTTTCGCCGCCCCCTTGGGAATGATGATGTCGCCCTTCTTGTGGAACAAATACGCGACCGCCCCAGCCGCTGCCATGTTGCCGCCGTTCTTGCCGAAGGCGTGGCGAATTTCGCTGACCGTGCGATTGCGATTGTCTGTGTTGATGTCGAGCATCACCGCTGCGCCCCCGGGGCCGTAGCCCTCGAGGGTAAATTCTTCGTAAACCGCGCCAGGAAGTTCTCCGGTGCCGCGCTGGATGGCCCGCTTGATGTTGTCCTGGGGCATGTTTTCGCTCTTGGCGGCGAGGATGGCACCGCGCAGACGGGGGTTGGTGTCAGGATCGCCGCCGCCGTTCTTCGCAGCAATGCTGATTTCTTTAATAAGGCGGGTAAAAATCTTGCCGCGCTTGGCGTCGAGCGCGCCCTTCTTATGCTTGATTGTGGCCCATTTAGAGTGGCCAGACATGGCTAGACCTCGTATCGATTGATCTTAATTGGTGATCTTGAATGGCACAGGATTCGCCCGTAGAGAAGATCACAAGATTGCCTCGCTAAACATCAGGCGAACTGGAATTATAGCATGGGCTCACGGGAAAACGACCAACCGTTCGACAACAGTTTTTGAATAATTATGCATGTCGTATTGACTGCAAACAAATGCCCGCCTACCATGCGAGCGGGGCGGGCGGCCCGCATTATTTATGACCGGGCAACGGGTGGGACATTACCAAATCCTGGAACAAATTGGCGCCGGCGGCATGGGCGAGGTTTTTCGCGCGCGCGACGAACGGCTGCAGCGCGACGTAGCCCTGAAGCTGATCCGTCCTGCATCCAGCGGGAATCCAGATCATATTCGCCGCTTTGAGCAAGAGGCCCGCGCGGCCGCGGCTCTCAATCATCCCAACATCGTTGCTATCTATGACATTGGCTTCGACCGAGGTCTGCATTACATCGTATCGGAACTGCTCGAAGGCGAAACCCTCCGCCAGCGACTCGATGCAGGACCACTCTCGCTGCGGCAAACCACCGACTATGGTCTGCAAGTCGTCCAGGGCTTGATCGCTGCCCACGAGCGCCGCATCGTGCATCGCGATCTAAAGCCCGAAAATCTTTTTCTGACTCGCGAAGGCCGCATCAAGATTCTCGATTTCGGCGTGGCCAAGCTGCAGCCGCGGCTTGGGGAAGACCAGCCTGCTGACAATATTGAAAACATGGCGACCGTCACCAAATCGGGGGCGGTTATCGGTACGGTCGCCTATATGTCGCCCGAGCAGTTGCGGGGAAAGACCGTTGACAGTCGGAGCGATATTTTCAGCGTGGGCGCAATTCTGTATGAAATGCTCACGGGCCGCAGGGCCTTCGCCGGTGAAACCGAAGTCGATACCATGACGGCGGTCCTCCGCGAGGAACCGCAGGAGATAGATCTCGAGGCGACAAATATACCTCCGGCGTTTCAGGAAATTGCCCGGCACTGCCTGGAAAAGGAACCTGAAAATCGCTTCCAATCTGCGCGAGACCTGTCCTTTGCATTGCAGACGCTTTCTGGAGGCGAAAACAAAGCCGTCCGCTTCTCCAAAGGCAAACCGCGAGCGACAAGAATCATTCTCTGGGTGACTGCGGGAGTCCTGGCCGCCACCGGACTGCTTCTGCTGGGCAGGCAATTGCGGCAGCCACCCCGATCGATCACCTATCGCCGGCTAACATTCGAGCAAGGTACTGTCTTTTCGGCGCGCTTCGCCTCGGACGGTCAGTCCATCATTTACGGAGCTGCATGGAACGGCAAGGGGCAGCAACTTTTTTCTACCGTGGGAAATTCGCTCTTGCCTCAACCGTTAAACCTGCTGGACGCCGATCTGTTGGCGGTTTCCCCCACTAATGAGCTGGCAGTGGCTGTGCACGGCATTCACGGGGCGAGCCTGGAGTCGGAGAACGGAATGTTAGCGCGAGCTCCGATGGCAGCCGGGTCTCCACGCGAAGTTCTCAAGGATGTCGGCTGGGCTGACTGGGACGCCAAGGGCGAGATGGCGGTTGTTCACCACATCGAAGGGCAGAGCCGGCTGGAATATCCTATCGGTCATGTTCTCGATCAGAGCAGCGGCTGGATTGGCAACATTCGCTTTTCCCCGCAGGGCGACAAGATCGCGTTCATTAACCATCCGCTTCTTTGGGACGACGGCGGATGGATTGCAGTAATCGATCTTTCGGGAAGAGTTAAGACGCTGTCGCCGCAATGGGAGTCTGCGGATGGATTGGCGTGGACGCCCGATGGAAAAGAAATCTGGTTTACGGCAGCTGAGAAAGGCCTGGGGCGCAGTCTGCGGGCCGTGGACCTTTCCGCAAACATGCGAATGGTGCTCGATCTTCCGTCCGCCCTTACCTTGCAGGATATTTCTTCCGACGGACGCGTCTTGATGACTTTGGACACTATTCGCATGGGAATGGATGCGGTTATTCAGGGCGAGAAGGACGAAGTGGATCTATCCTGGCATGATTGGAACATTGCCAAGGACATTTCGCGCGATGGACAGCGGGTACTATTTGAAGACTCCAGCGAAGCCGCGGGCTCTCAGTTTTCGGTGGTTGTCCGTAAGATCAATGGCGATCTGCCAATCCGTCTGGGCGAAGGGGCAACGGGCGGACTCTCGCCCGACGGCCAGTGGGCCATTTCGATTTCCGGAGACAGGTCGCAGAACATAGTTCTCCTGCCGCTCGCAGCCGGCCAGCCCCGCAAGGTCGAAACCGGAATATTGGAGCATTTCTCGAACACTTTCGCTCGCTTCCTGGCGGACGGCAACACAATCGCCGTGAATGCGAGCGAACCGGGCCACGCAATTCGCGGCTATCTGCTGGACTTGAACGGAGGACCACCTCACCCAATCACTCCCGAAGGAGTGCGGGCGGGACCGATCTCTACCGACGGAAGATATGTCGTCGGCTTCGAAACCGATACTGAGTTCGCGCTATACCCCGTCGATGGCACGGGTGCGCCGCGTCGGATCCCACATCTGGATCCTGATTTTGAGCCGGTACGCTGGAACGAAGACAGTTCCGAGCTGTACGGTTACCGCAGAGGGGAACTGCCCAGCAAGGTTTACCGGGTCGAGGTTGGGACTGGCAAGGAAACTATGATCCAGGAACTCAGACCGCTAACGCCTGCGGGAGTGATCAGGGTTGCGCCGATTGTTGTCAGCGCTGACGGAAAGCACATCGTTTATAGCTACAATCAGGAGCTTTCAGTTTTATATCTCATCTCCGGTTTAAGCTGAACATTGGTTACGCCACGGCACTTCATGCCAGTGAACCGGTAAAGCTGGTGGAAACGTAGTGGAAGAAAATGGATGTGGAAGTCAGTCCCTCTCCTAAAGCATCGCGATAGTGAGGCAAACGCCTTCCCCGGTAGAAAAGACCGTCTCCCAGCGCTTGATGAATTTCCACCCTACCCTCAGGAGTATCCAAACACAGCGGCCAGGGAGTTTCGCGTTCCGGTTCCGGAGAAAAATCCAGACAAAGACTTATGCTGAACTCGCATTGCTCGCGATCAGTATGCTTCTTTAGTTCGGCGCCGCTCAGATACGATGCGAAATAAACGTAAGAAGGCTTTACCGGCTCACCCGCTACGGCACTGACGACCTTTGTCAGTTGGTAATGAAAGAAGCGCGCAACGGGCTCGTTGTGAGCCACATACCGTTGCGGACACTGAGAATCGCGCTGATAGATCCGCCCTTTGCGCATCAAATACCGGTAGTAGCGCCGCAGCACCGCCACGTGAAAGGGATGAAGGAGACCGGGATACACAGCGTAATCCCTCTCCAAATAAATCTTTCGCAGCTTTTCATGTAACTCAAGGGAATGGGTAGGCAACTGCGGAGACTCGCTTTTAAGAAGGATTCCTGCGGCGACAAGAACCCGGCAGTCCTCCAGACTCATCAGCGCCCGCGCGTCCTGCTCAGGCCGAAGGTTTCGAAGCGTTGATGCCAAATTCGGATCGATCCAGAACGGAAGAAGGAATTCTCCTAAGCCGCGAACCCAGGCAATTGTTCCTTGCAAAGCAAAGTTCACAATCAAGTCCGGCTGCGAAATCAGTTCTTCGGGCAACTGATCAGCTGGCACGATCAGGCAGTTGGGATTTAGAAACAGCGGCTCTTGGAGGTCTTTTTGCAGCACACTCGAAGACGAGCCCGGAATTAGGTGCACCGGCAGTTCATCGAGAAGGCAGTGAAAACGATCGGACGGAAACGCCGAAGCACGCGTCTCCCGCACGGCCCGACCCAGCAGGCCTGCGATCCATTCCATCCATGCCGTGTCTTTTACTTGTGCAGCCATCCGTTAAGAGTAAAGCGGCTATCGGCGAAGAGCCATGAGGGGCAAGTTACCGGTGTTATCTCGTGCATCGCGGAGCATGGAAAGAAAACAATTTGATTTTGCTGCGGCATGATGGTCTGGTAGCCGCCGATGCTAATTTCCCGATTCCCATCGCTGAGTGAATCTTCACGGCACCTATCATGGATACGCAAATCTCCTCCACTGAATTGACGCGGTTCCCGGTGGAAGAAATAGACAAATGTAAGTTGCCGCGCTGCGGTCGTAGGATCGCCATTGTCGCTGTGACTGCTGAAGAAATCTCCGTGGTTACTGGCTGTGATCTGGGCTTCTGCATTGGTGATAAAGAACTCCTCCATGCCGAGCTTGTTCAAGACCAAGGGCAGAGCTGATCGAATTCGGCTCAGAATCATCTCTTGATAGTTTTCCAAGTCCACCAGAACCCGCGAACGGCGATGTTCTTCGTTAACCACGCTTTCGGACGAATCCCGCCCAACCACCTCGCTCATGCAGAAATCGGCTTCATGTTTCAGGGTGAAGCGAATAAGCTCTTGCAATTCTTGCGGCGCCAGAAATTCATCGAGCACGACACACTGGGCAGAGAGCACATCGGGGCGCTCAAGGACTGGAGTTGTTTTGGCTGCCGAACGTTTAGTCGCCGAGATTCCCGGAGGGCCCGGTGGAAGCGGGATCGGGATCTCCTCCGGCCGGGGCGCCGGCTCGCTCGGCCGGGGCTGGGGCTTGGGGCGTGGCGGCCGTGGCTGGCCCGGACTGGACAGTTCGCCGGTAGAAACCGCGGCATCCTCCACACCCATGAAGTTGGTTAAGCCGGACCCGGAACTTCCAAGAATGCGCTCGACGATACTGCTGCCGAGCACCGCGAAAGCACGCTGCGCCACGGTCTCGCCCACAGCGGACGCGATCGTAGCATTCACAACTTCATGAGTCTCCGGTTCAATCGAGGCCGATCTGGCGTGTTGAATCAGATTCTTGAGCAACGCTCGCTCCTGCGCGCTGAGAATCCGCTCGTCTTGCATTAGAGTTTCCGAAAACGAATCGAGAATTTGCTTCGGCGTCATTGGGAGACACTCCTCCTCGCGGGTACGCGACAAGACAATTCAGTTTAGGGGCCCAAGAACGGGGGAAGGAAAATTGACAATATACCTAAGGCTTCTTGATAACAAGAAGATTTTTCGCTACTACGGGAAAATTAAAAAAAACAGCGGACTAAATATTAGTCTCTTGCTCCCGATGCCGGTTGAGATACCAACAGGGTGCGAAATCCTCATGAGGAAATAGAGCATTTACGCACGTCTGGGCTTGCGGCGGATCAAAGAGAAATTCCGTCTTGCCGTTTTTCTTCAGCACGGCATCGAAGTGTTGCACTGTTACCGAACCGTACGGGTTGCGATTGAGGCCGGCACGGAGCCTGAAAACAATATAGTCGCCTGCATAAGACACAAGGACTATCGCAACCCCGCTCAGCGCCACCGCGAACAGAAGTCGTCTCCATCTCATAGCGTTTGGAGCAGTTTATCGTCCCATCAGCAATCACTACTCTAACAAGTCTGGGCGAACTCAATGTGGCTGTGCGCGGCCAGATCAGCGGCACGTCTTAGCCTTCGCTGCAAAAAGTCATCCATCCGTTGACAATTCCCCCGTCCGACAGGCAAACTACCGCATCTGCCGGAAAACGTCTCGGGCTCATACCTAAGGGCGTTTTGGCAAGACTTCGGTGGCTGTGAGCCCCGGAAAACCACTCTTCCTCGATTATGTCCATGACCGAGCAGCGGGTTTCTTACACCCTCGACTCTACACTGGAGACGGTGGACAGCGCCGAAGAAAAAGCCTCGCGGATTGCGAAGGAGTTGGGCTTTGCCGAAGACGAAATCATGCAGATTTCCATGGCCGTGCGCGAAGGGGCGGTGAACGCCGTGTTGCACGGCAACGCCTATGCACCAGATAAGAAAGTTACTCTGGCCTTCGAGCGCACGCCGGAAGAGTTGATTATCACCATTCGTGACCAGGGCAAGGGGATGGATCTCAGCACAATTCCCAATCCTCTGGCCCCGGAAAATTTGTTGAAAACGTCCGGGCGCGGAATTTTTCTGATGCGTTCGTTCATGGATACAGTCGAAATCCGCCCGTCCCAGACGGGCACTGAAATCAAATTGATCAAGCACGTCCACGGACCAACCGAGGGCGGCAAGGAGGCTTCTCAGTGAGCATGAAGATCAGCAGTCGGCAAGTGGACGGAGTGACCATCGTAGACTGCAGTGGACGCATCACCTTGGGCGAAGGCAGCGTCGTTTTGCGCGATACTGTGCGCGACCTACTCTCCAAAGGCAACAAGAAAATTCTCTTGAATCTCGCCGACGTCAACTACATCGATAGCTCGGGCATCGGCGAATTGGTCAGCGCCTTCACCACCACCAAGAACCAGGGTGGCGAACTGAAGCTGCTCAACCTGACTAAGAAAGTCAACGACCTGCTTCAGATCACCAAGCTCTACACCGTCTTCGACGTAAAAGACGACGAAGCGGCGGCGGTGAAATCGTACAAATAAGAATTCCCTCTCTCAACCGCGCGAGCCACAGGGGGTCACACAGAAACGCAAAAAACAAAGCATCGCGGTCGCGGCTCTGTGTGTGCCTCTGTGCTCTCTGTGGTTAAGGTTTAAAACCAGTCTCATTCCGGGAAGCGAACTCATTTAATTCTTCATCGGTAGCAGACATTTTCTTCTCATATCCATAAAATCCGAGGAATGTTCCGATTCATTCCATACGCGCTCGGACTACTGTTCACGGTCCTCTGTGTGAATCCCGCTCTCGCCGTCACCGACTGCCTCCCCATCGAGCGAGCCAGCCAACACGTCGGTGAGACCAAGTGTGTGACCGGCAAAGTACATCGCGTTGCCATAGGCAGCAAAGGAGTCCACTTCCTTGATTTTTGCGAAGATCAGATGGCCTGCCCGTTCACGGTCGTGGTCTTCCCCTACAACCTGAAAGACGTGGGCGACGTGCGCCGTCTGGAAGGCCGCAACATTGAAATCCACGGCGCGGTGAAGCTCTACGATGGCAAGGCGGAAATCATCCTTAACCGCATCAGCCAAATCGCGGGAGGAGCTGCTATGATCCCCGCGCTGCCGAAAAACTACGATGTCGAAAAACAAGGTCACTACAGCGCCGGCAGAATGCGTCCAACCAAGAAGCCGACCGTTACCAAGCCAACTCCTGCCAGCACCGCGACATACGGCAACGACGTGGAAGGCGCCGATTCGCCGCAATAGAATCCTTCTTCTCAGGAGAATGTCGTTTTGAGCGTAGCGCTGCGGGTGAATCGAAAATCACACCATGCCTTTTCTTAATTCCTCCAGTGGATACTTCGTTCCTCTCCACACAATGCCGTCGTTCCACAGCGTGTGCGACATCGAACGCAGCAGCGTATAGATAAACAGCACGCTGCTGACTGGATGAAGCGCAAAGTAATAGGCAGGAACCGCCGAACGCCATGACGTCCCCAGGTAGATCAGAAACATCGACAACAAAGCAATCGCATAGGGCAACCGCGCCCAGCCATGAGCCAGCAGCACTCCAACAAAGGGCATCAGATTTAAAAACGCCAGACCAAAGGCGCAAAGAAGTGTCCGCCACCACTGAAATGACAGGATCGCGAAAAAATTCTTCGTCAGGTTGTTGATGACTCCCATGGCTCCGTTTGCCCAGCGAATCGAGATCAAATCATCTCCGAAAACATTACGCTGGGCAAAGCCGGCATTCTTCACAACCTTTCCCAGTTTCATGTCGTCCAGTACTTCCATCCGCAAAGCTTTGTAAGTACCAACTGCCTCGTAAGCGGTGCGGCGAATCAGGTTAAACGCTCCTACCCCCATGTGATCCTTCGTCTTCGGGTCGGCGACTTTCCACGGACGATGTCCGAACACGAACATGGTTTGGAAGAATGCAATCATCATGCGTTCGCCCGCACGCTTCATGATCATCCGCGGAAACAGAACCACATGATCGGCCCGTTCCGCCTCGGCGTAAACCATGGCCCTTCGCAGCGAGTCTGGCTTAAACAGCACGTCAGCATCTGTAAAAAGCAGCCACGTGCCTGAAGCCTCACTGACAGCCGTCCACATGGCATGTGTCTTGCCCAGCCAACCGGCAGGCAACGCGCCATGATGAATCACGCGCAAACGCCCAAGCGCACCCGGACTCGCTGCGACTTTTTCGATGATTTCGCCCGTACGGTCGGTCGAGCGGTCATTGACTGCGATCACTTCGTAGTTGTCGTAATCGAGTGCGAGCAGAGTATTCAGCGATTGCTCAATCGCTTCTTCTTCGTTCCGGGCCGGAACGATAACGGAAACACGAGGATTTCCCGCAATGCCAACCAGTTTACGATCCCACTCAGGAAGGGAAACATCCGCCACGCTGGGCATCCCCAGGGCAGCATCCACAATGCGCGAGAACCAGGCGAGGGCTAGAATCGTTCCCGCGATCCAATAAAAATAATTCATCCAGTCTGCGTCTTCCCTGCTCTTGAGCTACCGCCCTCAACCCACACCGCCGGCGCGAACTTCATCCCATAAAACAGTATGGCAGAAGAAACCACCATGGCGATGATGGGCAGCACAAACGCAACTTGCAGCGAGCGCCGATCGGCTACCCATCCCATCATGGTCGGCGACGGCACGTCACCAAGGATGTGGATCACAAAAATATTCACTGCCAACGCCGTTGCGCGGATGTGTCCGCCTACCGAGTTGATGACCGCAGCATTCAGAGGCGACGTATTAAATAACAAGAAAAACGCCGCCACGGCAATTGCCGGGACCATCAGTGGCCCTTTGACGAACAGAGCCACGATCATTGCCGGAACTCCCAATAACATGCTAGCCGCCGAAACCAGGTAGTAAGAGCTCTTCATCCGCGGCAGCAAATAATCTCCCAGCCAACCTCCCGCGAGCGCCGCCAGAATTCCGTCGACCACGATGATGATCCCGAACATGAAGTTCGCGGCTTCGAGCGAGTAGTGCCGGTCGCTATAGAGAAACTTGGGCATCCAGACTTGAATGCCGCCCAGCGAAAATGTCATCGCTGCCATGCCCAGCGTCGCCGTCAAAAATGCGGGGTTTCGCACCAAGCCCAAAATCGTTGCGCGCTCCGGAGTCTCTTTCAGCGTGTCGAACTGCCCGCGTGCCGGCTCTTTCAAGAACATCACGGCCACGGCCAACAAAAATCCTGGCGCCGCGGCAATGTAAAAAGGAAAGCGCCATCCGTGATGCGGTGCAAGGTTGCCACCCAGCAAGTAGCCCGCAGCAGAGCCCACAGGCAATGCCAGATAAAACACTCCGAGAATACGACCGCGTTTGTCTTCCGAAAAGAGATCGGCCACAAACGTTGGAGCAATCGTGACGAACGTGGCCTCGCCAACGCCCACGAGGGTGTGGCGGATCAGCAATTCTGTATATGTATGCGTGACTGCCGTCAGCAGAGTCAGACCGCTCCAAAACAGCGCTCCCAGCACGATAATGAGCTTGCGCGAATACCGGTCGGCCAGCGGCCCCACAAACGGAGCCGTAATCATGTAGAAGCCGAGGAACGCGCTGGTTAGATATCCAATCTGCGTATTTGTGAGATGAAATTCATCCTGCACCAACGGCTGCACTGCAAATAGCACGTTGCGATCTGCATAATTGAGCAGATTTAGCGAAGTCAGCAAAAGCAGCGCGGTACGTGGATGGAGCGTGTCGTTGGCCACGGGTCGAGCGAATATAGCACGGCGGCCTCTGAGTACAAGGAAACTCTGAGCGGGTTCCGCGCATCCGTTCCGTTGTGATGGGCCGTTTGGGCGGAGATGAAATCAAAACCGTAAATCTCAAAGCCGACATGCCGACAGTCCACGAGGCGCTTCAGCGCCTGGACCGCGAACTCGCTCTGGCCCAACAGCAGAAACTTACGCTCCTCAAACTAATCCACGGATACGGCTCAACAGGTGCTGGCGGAGATATAAGGATTGCCGTGCAGGCGCGTTTGCAGAAATTTGCACGCGACGGACAGATTCGCGGTTGCATCTATGGCGAACACTGGTCGAAGTCGCATGACCTGACGTGGAAGCTGCTGGGATCGAATCCTGCGCTCAAGGGTGACGAGCACCTGGGCCGCCGCAACCAAGGCATCACAATCGTTTTGTTATGAGATGCTTCGTCGGTACCGCACTCAGGAGACCTCGGGCGCCGCAGTCGTACCGGGAATTACCGGAGGAGTGGCCGGTTCCACAACCACCACTGCGGCCACAGGCTCCGGCATGATCGGCTCTACACTCGCCACGGGAACCAACATTTCCTGCTTGTAATATGCCACCGCAACACCGCGCTGCCAGAAGCGTGGAATGAGTAAGAGAATCAGGATTAACTGCCCAATCCAAAATGCTCCCCAAACGCTGCTCGCAGGAACAATCCGGATCCACGCCCAGAGGCCAGCTAACAGGAACAGAGCTGCGACGATCGTGATCAGCACGTAACTCGCAAGCAGTCGCCTTAAGGCCCGAAATAGATGCCGGAAGCCTGTACCAATGGATCGGCGCACCGCGTTCTGATCGCTCAGCACGGTGTTGACTTCGGCCAGGTCAAACCATATGCGCATCGCCGTCATTACCAAAAAAATAATTGCCAGGATCGTCATTTGCACTTCGAACGGCAACAGTTCATTGGTGCTGTCGCCTGCCTTCTTTACCAGTGCGCCCTGAATGCCAAATAGAATTCCAGCCACAATTCCCATCACGATTCCGGCAACAATCAATAGCCGTATAAATCGCCACAGGTTCCGTCCGCAGGCGCGAAAGAACTCATCGCGCGGCAACCGGTAGTTCGAAGAGTATGCCTGAAAAATCCCGGGCAGAAGCAAGGCTGTAGCCACAAAAAATACAAAGACAAAGAAGAGAGCCGGGAGCGACATCGCCGCAGGCGCTCCGGATTCCGGTCGAGCGAACATGTCGATCAGCACTCCCAGGTCGAAGCCAGACAGCAGGCGATCGGAGTAAGCGCTGTGATCCAGAATCGCATGAGCCTGGCTGCGGAATGCCGATACGCCGAATTCCGCAAGAGTCACATTCAGCAGCCAAAACCAAAATATATAGCGTTTGTTGTGGGTCACCATAGACCAGCCGCTGCTCAGCAAACCTGTATTTTCTGTCATCAATCTTTGCCCTCACACCACCAATAATCGCAAATTACACTGCCCACCACGCCGCAAACTGTCCCAGCAATTGGGTACAAAACAACCAGTAGTTGGAAACTTTGAGGGCTGGTTTACTATTCGCTTCAACCCTTTGGCTATTGTTGAAGTTATTGCGGTCGATCAGAATCTTGTGATCAGGATCGATCTCCGCCGATTCCACTTTAGCTTTTCTCTCGTAGCTGAACTTGGTCCAGCGGCTCTGCCCATCCCAGTTTTCGCGGACCTTTTCGCCATTATCAAAATTGATCTGCACCTCCACGGGCATCACGAAGTCGCCTTTGCGGTGCAGCCAAACGGTTGAATGATAGACCGTGTCTTTGTCATCTTTCTTTTGCAGCTTCTTTTTTTCTTCATACCAGCTCACGGGAAATGAATCGAGCTTGAGAACCTCGTAGTCCAAAACTTGCGTCCCATAAATTGTCTGGTTGAAGTACCAGCGCAAATCTTTTCCCGAGACCTCTTCGATGGTCTTGAGAAAATCTTCCTTGGTTGGGTGAGTGAAGCGATACTTCATGAAGTAGGTACGCATGGCCTGGGCCATCGTGTCCCGGCCGATGATGCCTTCCAATGTGAGCAGCACGCTGGCCGTCTTGCCGTAGGTGACCCCGCCATAGGCGTTGAAGCTGTAGTAGTCGTAAGCCTTTTCCGCGATTGCATCGACGTCGGCTACGCCTGTATACATCAGCCGCTGCAGTTCCCGTTCGCTGAAGGTAATGCCCGCCATATTAACTGCCGAGGTATTCTGGCCCAAAATCGAATCTAGCACCTTCACCTCGCTGTAGCTGTTAATGCCTTCGTCCATCCAGGCATCTTCGAATTCATTGGTCGCGACCATGCCATACCAGTACTGATGCCCGAACTCATGTTCCACCACGAGTTCCGGTAGATATAGTCCGTTCGGCATGAACCAGCTCGAATCCCCCGTTATGAACGTCGGATATTCCATGCCCCCGGCCGCCGAGTCGGGCTCCGGGTCGACCAGCGTGATCGTCTTATAAGGGTAAGGCCCGTAAAAGCGCTCGAACCGCTCCAGGGATTCTCTGAGAATTTTTTCGTGCCGCTCAACTTGATTCCAGTGCGCAGGCTGCATCAGGATATGCATTTGCACCGGCCCCATCTGCCCCTGGAACACGCCATCTTCTTTCACTTTGTAACGCGGGCTGGCAGTCCAGCCGAAATCGTGAATGTCGTCGCCGTGATAACTCACGGTCTTGGTTTGATCGGAATTATTTACCTCGCCAACCTTCACTCCGCTCGCCCCCACCACTTCGTACTGCGGCACGGTCAGCTTCACGTCGTAGACGCCGAAGTCGGCAAAGAACTCCGTCGTCGCGTGATACTGATGGCAATTCCATGCTCCGTGCCACCAGACTCCAACTTTTGGAAACCATTGTCCGCCGAGCACAAAGTCGCGCTTCCATCCCGAGCGAGCCTGCGTCTCCGGCATTTGATCGTGAAAGGCAATTTTGAACTGCACATATGCGCCGGGCGCAATTGGCTTCGTCAGAGGCAAATCGACTACGGTCTTATCGTCTTTGTTTCCATCGTCCGGCTGAATAAAGTGCAACTTCGACGTCATATCGCCTTGCCCAACCACCTCGATGCTCTTGATGTCCTCCGAACCGTATTCCTTGTCTTCCCATTTCGCATAGGAAGTGTCGCGGCTGCCCTCCGACTTGGCTTCGCGCACCCAGGTTGCCTTCGGCTGGAATGCGTTCTGATAAAGATGAAACGGAAAATGGTCCAATGACTGCCCGGTCAAATTGTGGTAGGTGAGAACTTCTGTCGCGTCGATGGTGTGTTTGGTAGCGTCGTACCGCGCGTCGATCTCGTAGTGGACAACGCGCTGCGACATTGGCTTGTCTGAATTGATAGCAAGCGTTGTCTCGGGAATCGCCAGCACTCCGGGGCTGTTCGCTGCCGCCACATCACTGGATGCCTGAGCCACGGCCAGATCTCCTTGCGGCGCGGCCGCATTCGCTTCGTACCCCTTCACGAGCAAAAACAGCACAATGACTGAAACTACGGGGAAAGACACAATCGCCCACCGAATCTTCATGGAACAAGCCTCTATTCTTTCAACGGCTCTGAATCATACCTCACGCGGTCGGACGCCGTCACCCGGGCAGCTCAATGATCGGCCGAAACCGCATAAGCGCTAAAATGTCCCATGTCCGGGTACCCGCATAGCATGCAGCTTGCCTCAGTCAGAACAAACTTGTCGCAGCGCAAGCATCGCAACTTCCGCTTGATGAACGTGTTTTCTTGATTGCCCGGTAATTGTCATTATCGCGAGGACCCATAATGCCTACGAAAGGCCTCCTTGTTTTGTTCTCCATCGTCGTTGCCATCCTGAGCACATCTTTCCCCGAACGTGCGTCTGCTCAGTCCGTCAAACAAATTTGCAATCCGGCAGTTTCGGCGGTGCAACAAGTCGGGTCTCCACAACAGCGGCTCGCCGCCGGGAATATTGCCCAGCCACCTCTCACCGATCACATCGATGGATTCGCCTGGCCCGACACACCTTTGGGTATTTTGAAAAACGGCGATACGTACACGTTCTTCGGCAGCGATGGCGGTGATCACATGCGCCAACTGTGGAACGGGAACTACTACGGCAATGACAAGTTCGGCTCGGCCGATAGCGTCGTCGGCACACTGGATGATCCCCTCGGCTCGGGACCGCCCGCCAACATTAGTATCGACCCCAATCCCGACCCAACCGTGAACCCAAACTATTCCAGATACGACTACATGGGCGGCGGACCGGTTTATCGCGTGCCGCCAGGCAATGTTGGAGCAGGCAATCTCCTTATGGTCTATCACGGAGAAATCCCGACGATCACCACGCAGAGCTTTTATTCTGTCCTGGCTTTGGCAGCGTCTTCCGACGAAGGCGCACACTGGACCGACCTGGGTGAAATCATAGAGATCAATCAGCCATACCGCACCGACTTAGACGGCTTCGATATCGGCGACCAGACGTTGGTTACATCGCTCGACGGTCAGTACTTGCAAATTTACTTTCGCGATTGGATTAAGAACGGCACCACGCATTGGAACAACAGCATCACGCTGGTTTCAGTTGCTCGCGCCCCGATCGCTTCGGTTTATAGCGACGCCTTCGGCCCTTTGCCCCACGCGGCGACTTTCAAAAAGTATTACCACGGCAACTGGCTCCAGCCTGGAATCAACGGTATGTCCAGCGATCTCAACCCCCAGGCCCTCTACGGGGGCGACAATGAGGTCGAATTCGATGATTATCTGCAACGCTACGTAGATATTATTGGCGAAGGAGTCGTTGTAGCCTACTCCGAATCGCCCGACGGCATGAACTGGAGTTTGCCCATTCTGATTCACGACTTCCGCAATCAACCCGATCAGCCGACCAGTTATGTAATGCCTGTCGGCACAGGAGACGATCCGCACACTCTCGGTCAGGCGTTCTACGTTTATTACACGCGATATCCGACTAACGGAGGTGGATGGAGAGCCGCGTCTCTCAATCGCTTCACAGTCACCTGTCAGTAAGAGTAGCTATTCGTTTCGGGTTCGAGAACAGAAAGGCCCGGTATGCAACGCAAATCTCCGCTCCATCGGTTCCTTTTGAACGATTGCGTCCGCAAGTGTTGTCTGCTGACATCCGCACTTGCTTCGACGTTGTTGTTATTCGTGTCAGTGCGCGCATCCGCCACGACGGCAAACGGTCCTTTGATGGTCGACGGAAACAGTCATGTCATCGTCATGGAATATGAAGCCTGGTTCGGTCCCAACGCCGTAACCTTTCAAACTACGGCAGCAAAGCCTTGGTTGCAGTCCGCAGACATGCAGAGCGTCGGTGGCGGCTATGACAGCTCTGATCCAGCAGTCATCCAACAGCACGTTGTATGGCTGGAGCAGCTTGGCGTCGACGCGGTAATCGGAGACCTGACCAATAACGTAAGCTGCATCTTCGACAGCGAGTGGTTCGTGCAAAAATATGTTTTAAACTGCACTCCGTCATTCCGCAGTTATAACCGGACCATCCGCGATAATACCGGCAATCTTTTTCCTGCATGGACCCGGCTGGGAACGCGCCTCAAAATCATTCCGCAGCTAGGCGGCATCGACGAGAATGTCCTCTTCGTAGACGTCGACGGCAAGACTGCGTTTGAAAAGGAAATCGACTTCTTCGGCTCGCTGCTGCAACAATATCCCGATCGTCAGGTGGTCTACGACGGCAAGCCTCTCATGCTAATTTTTCTGGGAGCGGCGCAGGATCCGAATCAATCGGACAATCCGCTCTGGTTTCAAATAAGGAAGTTTCTAATCCGGCATTCAGAGATCGCCGATAAATACACTTTCCGCATGCTCGCCGGATACCTCGATAGTCAGCCCGATCTTTGGGTTACGCAAAGTATTCCTACCGGCCCCGTAGAGATCAATCCCGCCTACGGTTTCTGGAGTTGGGTCGATCGCCTCAATCCTGCGTGCACACTGTCGCTGTGCCCCTATTACCCATCTTACAACGAAATCAATACCCGGGCCGGCGGGACACGCGTTGAGAACTTCACCGCATCCATCGCCACTGCCGGACAAAATGGCTGGGGTTGTCCGAATTCGGACGCGTTGCCCTACTGCCCCGACGATGCGCTCCGCTTCGGCGTTGACGAAGCCTACGACACGTTGGCTTCGTTCATGTCCTATGCACGCCAGCTTGATCCCATTTTCTTGATCGTTCATCAGTTCAACGAATTCGTACCTCCGGACGAAGGCTTCAACGCCAATACCGACGACGACAGCGAACCGGCTAATCTGTGGGGACGCAGCGCCCTTAATGCCGTTCGGGACCAAATCGCTCTTTACAGGAAGCAGAGTGGGGCCAAGAAAAGTCCGCAGTGATAACCAACTCCCTGGTCACATACACTTTAGGGGAAACCAAGAGTGAGGCATCCGGAAACCTGTTCGAGGCTTATCGTAATCGCAATCGCCGATTCCTGCGCTTGCAAGGCCAGCGTCGGGAGGTAAGGGCTACCAGCGAACCAGCCTCAGGATCATCCACCAGCACGACTTCATATTTCTCCAACATCGGCATCAGGATGTTCTCCAGTTCGCTCTTCTACAGTTCACCCTCATAAAACTTCGCTTTCATAGGCTCGCGTGGCGGAAGATCGGGAAAGCCGCGCATGAAGAAAAATGTGTCGGGATCTTCCACGGAAAGAAGCGGGACCCAATATTTTCATTCCGATTTCCGCATGGGCGGGCACAAATTTGGAACGAAATATGGCCAGGAATTCGGACCGTTTGCCGGGCTTGGTTTTTAGGTGCGCATTTCGATAATCATTTCCACTCTCCAACGGCGTCGACAGAGTCTTTTCTTAGCATTCAATCATTTGATTGAACGGCCGTGCGCTTGCGCAACACGCGCTCTGGCGACGATACTGGAGGGTTCCCTAATAACCTACAATATGAAAACTACAATTGTTCTCTCTACCCCCGCTGAACTCGAAACCGAAGCCCTGGTCGCGATCGTGCTGGATCACAGTGAAAAAGATCCTACGGAAAAAGATCAAGCGCAAAAAGATCATGCGAATCCGGCTTCAGCCGCCAAGAATAAAGACGCCAAGCCGCAACTCAAAATCGCCACCAGCGACGCAACTGTGCAGTCCGCGGTTGCCGATCTGCTTGCCGGCGGTGAATTGACCGGCAAGCCATTTGAAAGCAATTTGCTGCACAAGCCGGCTGGAATCAAAGCGAAGCGACTGTTGTTAATCAGCGGCGGACGCACGAAAAAGTTCGCCAGCTACGACCTGCGCCGCATCGCCGGTGCCGCCGTTCGTACGCTGAAGTCGCGCGGCATCCGCAGCATGGCCTTTGTTGCGCCCTCCGGGTTTCCCGCGCAAGACGCAGTGAAAGCGATTGTGGAAGGCGCGTTGGTGGGCAACTTCGACGCTGACTACTACCGCAGCGATCGCAAGGACCAGAAGATTGACGCCCTCACTATCCTCGCCAGCGGAAACACCGACAAAGCTGCTCTTGAAACAGCCGCCAAAGAGGCGCAGATCGTCGGCGAATCGCAGAACTTTACCCGTGACCTGGTAAACGAGCCATCCAATCGCATGACGCCCACCATTCTCGGCGAACGCGCCAAGAAAATGTCGCTGGAAGTCGGTCTGAAATGTGAAGTTTACGGTGCCGACAAAATCAAAGAACTGAAGATGGGTGCATTCTGGAGCGTCGCGCAAGGCTCGGACGAGCCGCCCGCTCTCATCGTGATGACCTACGAACCTACAGGCGCGCCTGCGAACCTGGTCTTGGGCCTGGTGGGCAAAGGAATAACTTTCGACACAGGTGGCATTTCCATCAAGCCAGCCGATGGCATGGAAAAAATGAAATACGACATGGCCGGCGGCGCGACCATGATCGGCGCCATGCGCGCGATTGCGCTGCTGAAGCCCAAGGTCAAAGTCATCGGCATAGTTTGCGCCACGGAAAATATGCCTTCTGGCAAAGCGCAAAAGCCGGGAGACGTGCAGATCGCCATGTCGGGCAAGTCCATCGAAATCATTAATACCGATGCCGAGGGACGCCTGGTTCTGGCCGATGGCCTTTTCTACGCACGCCAGCTCGGCTGCACGCACCTCATCGACGCCGCTACGCTCACCGGAGCCGTGGTGGTGGCGCTCGGATACGCCAATGCCGGCGTTTTTGCCAACGACGACGCTTTGTATGAGCGCTTCCACAAGGCGAATGAAGAAGCGGGCGAAAAGATGTGGCGGCTTCCTCTCGACGACGAGTACAAAGACAACATCAAATCGGGCATCGCCGACATCGTAAATTCGGGCGGCCGCTGGGGCGGGGCGATTAACGCCGCGATGTTCCTGAAAGAATTCGCCGAGGAAACTCCATGGATTCACCTCGACATCGCCGGCACAGCCTGGATGGAAGAGCAAAAACCGTGGATCGCCAAAGGCCCGTCAGGCATTGCGCTGCGCAGCCTCGTGGAATTCGTGAAGGACTTCGCGAAATAAAGCCGCCATGGATCTCACGGATTAACAATCGCAAGGGTTTATCGGTGTGATCCGTGAAATCCGTGGCCAGCCTTTTGATTTCCTTAACAGCCATTTCTAATATTGTCGCATCTCACCTGCGCTGCGAATGGCTCGGGGCGCATGCTTGCGCAGGCTCCTGCCACAAATTTTATTTCTGGAGCCCATCATGAAACCCTTGCTTCTGGTTGGAGTTGTGATTCTGATCCTGGGAATTCTTTCTTTTGTTGTTCCCTTCCCCCACATGCACCATCACGGCGTTAGCGTCGGAGACGCACACATCGGTGTCACAACGGAGCATGACGAAAAAATCCCGCCAGCGGTAAGTGTAGTTTTAGTGGTCGTCGGCGCGGGCTTGCTGCTGACTGGCCGCAAGGACTAAGAAGCCGGGCGACGGATACAAGGAGGATTCCGAATCCGTCGCCGAGCGCCACCGATTCACTACTGTATTACTTCACCGTCGCCTGATCGAACGCTTTTTCCATATCCGTTACTAGCGGCGTTTCACTCTTCTGCAAACCATTCTTTCCCATCATGCGCCACAACCACTGATGGTTCGGCCAGCCTTTTGCATCGTAGACGGCGAGGACGTCTTCCGACGGCCGGCTCATCACCATCAACACAACGTCCGCCTGCCGCGGTTCATAAACAATGGTGAACTTGCCCCACTTCTGCATCGCATCCTGCACAGAGCTGATCGCTTGGCGATCTTCAGGCAACAGGTTGATATCGAATTGATCGCCATCATAGCTGGTCACATAAACGTAGCGCGCATTAACCAATATTCCGGGAAATGCCGGAACGCCCTGCTGACCAGTCGCCTTCGCAGGTTTCGGTGCCGCGAAGGCAAGCCCAGTCACCAGAAGCAACACGGTTGCCACCGTACCAACCCGAGCAGATTTGTTAGTCATATCCCACCTCCTTCTTAATAACTTAGATGATTTATCCCGGACCGAAGATGTACGTTGGGAACGGATGAGGCGAAGCGCGATGCCTGCTCAATCTCTCTTGTCGAGCAGCGAGTCCGCAGAGCGGATCGACAAATTTACATTCCCGGATATTTACCCAGGAAGATCAAGATAAAGTCAATCGAATCCGCGATGCCATGCGCAATGATCGGCACTGATAGGTTGCGCCCAGTGCGAAGATAGATCACTCCCAGCAACAGTCCCATTAAACCCTCGTCGATCGCACCGGTAGCGCCTTGGTAAGCGTGAGCCAGCCCAAATGCAAGGTGAACTGCAATCAGGCTGATGAGCCACGGCTGCCGCGTGCGATTGAATAGGTCGGCAACGCGGTTCATCAGATAGCCGCGATACACCATCTCTTCTCCGAAAGCCGCAATAGACCACGCCAGCGCAAGAAAGATCAAAGTCAGTTTAAGATTTCCAATCAGCGGACGAAAATCCTCGAGGTCCGGCTGCTTACCAAGCACTCTCACCAGAATGGGTTGGCTGACGACCAATTCAAAGCCTTCCATCGCAATTCCAGCCGCCAAACCCAGCGCCAGAGTGATCTTCCAACTGCGGTAGGGCGTCAGGCCAATCTGACGCCAACTGATTTTGCGTACGCGGAGCGATATCCATCCCAGGAGCAACAGGAACGGAGTTTTACTGAACGGTATAAGATGTCGGAAATCCGCCACGAAAAAGAGGGCAACCAGAACTAGCTCGGCGATGGCCAGCCACTTGCTCTTGCGCCAGCCAGACATGCGGTCGACCGCCTCTGAATCAGGCTGAATCGCAACTTCCGGACTCTGACCGTCTTCCGAACTCATGGGACCTCCTCGTCAATCCCGCGCCGTATTGCGCGTCAGCCGCGAAGCAGTGCGTGCGATTTCCGGTATTGACCGGCACACCACAACGCAAACCGCGTGGTCAACACCACAAGCCCGCAACCCACTAGCAGCCCCACCGGAACTGTCCACCAACCCAGCACGTCTCTGCCGCCGGGAGGCACGCCTATGAACCCAAGCCGGAGAGAAATCTCAGAGTCTCCACTGCCGCCCGAAATAACCCACAAACCGGCGGTCTGCGGATGAACAATCTTCAGCACAGCACACCACATGAAAACGCCACCGAGGAAGTACCCCATGATCGAAGTTAACAGCACAAGAAATCCGGCAATGCTCAGACTCGCCCACCGGAACAGGCCTTCCAGGATGCGCACGGGCGAGCGGCTGACCTCCGCCCGCGCTAACATGTCGTCGGTCAGATACTGGCTGGCTAGTTCGTCAGGACTGCCCAAAGCCGTCAAAACCGCATCAACGACCCCGGGGGTATGTTCTTCGTCGAAACCTGCTTTCTCAGTAATATGGCTGCGCAGTTCTTCCACGATCTCTTGCGCATAACCGCTGTTAATCCCGCGCAGCCGTCCGCGCAATCTCCCCAGATAAGCTTCGATTTTGTGCTGTGCATCGCCCTCGATGGTCATTCACCTTTCCTTTCCCAGCGGATGGAGCAGCTTGCTCATGCTCGACGAGAAGCGCGTCCAGATCCCCCTCATCTCAAGCGCTCGCCTTCTTCCAGCCGCCGTCAGCGCATAGTATTTCCGCGGATGTCCGGCCTCGGCTTCCACCCACTCGCCTCGCACCAGCCCCAAAATTCGTAACCGGCTAAGCAGCGGATATACAGTTCCCTCTGACACAATCAAATCTGAATCGCTTTCCAGCCGCCGTAGAATTTCCAGACCATAAAGCTTCCCTTCCCACAAGGCCGCGAGAATGGCCAATTCGAGGCATCCCTTGCGCAACTGCACTTCCCACTTGTCTCCGCTTTCCGGGCTGAGATCTTCTGTGCCTTTCATTTCGATATACTATGCATTACAAGGTATAATGCAGTCAATCATATAATGCCGCAATCCGATTCTTCTCAAGAAGCCCCAAGCGGGTTCTTACGGAAGGGGACGGATGCGCTTCGTTCAGCTCCGCATCCGAAAGATTTATAGAAAGCCATTCCAGCGGCAGATGTTCCGGTGCACGAACTACACTCCGACGATCTCCCTTACAGCTCGGTAGCCTTGATCGATCGCCGCATCGGTGTAGGCGCGCCCGTCCGCATCGGAGTTCGCGATCTTAATTCTGCCGAAGGGCTGGCGGCCAATCACACACGGGCGTTCCGATGCGGGCCGGTTCAGCGGCTCGAATAGCGCGTTGTACTCATAGGCATATCCGTGCGGCCAGCGATTGACCGTAATCGCCTGAATGTCGCGCGCGGGATCGAAGCCGCCCGGCGACAGAATGCGGCCCAGTTGTTCTCGTATTTGAAGCTCGAAGGTTTCGAATTTAGTGCTGACGAGTTGACCCCGTCCGGCGCGATACTGGTCCTTGCACTCAAGGCCGGGCGAACACGGGGTGCGCAGCAAATGAAGCAGGCAGGGTTCATCCTGTGACTCAGGAAAGCGATAATCGCCCATAGAAACCGGAAAATCCAGGGTAACGTGGCTGAAGTACGACCCGGGAGCGTAAACGCTGCTGATTCCGAGTTTCTGAAACGCTTTCGAGTTACTGACTTGCACGTTGGTATAAACCAGTGGAAGTTTCACGCAATAAGACAACCCTCCCTTTTGCTTGTTCGACATCTCTGGACACAAGTAAGGAATGATCATGTTGTAGCAGGCAAGCACGCAATTCGTGCCACGAATCCGATGGCCCTTTCCGCCGCGAACATACGTTATTTCTACTTCCTTCGCGGTTGCCGGATCTCCAACATGTATGGCTTTCACCACTGTGCTGTTCAAACGAATGCGAACGGGAGAGGAAGCATTATCCAGCCGATCATAGTTCGCGCACGCCGTAACGATGTCTTCCATGGTGTGACCGGGAAGCACGCCGGGCACCAGCGACCGCACCAGCATTCTGGCGATGGATGCATTGCCATCGGGAAAGTGAAAAATATAAGGCTCATCCAATTCGGCATTCTTCTCGTGGCTTTTGGGGAGATTCATTCCCTTGAAGCCCGGATAGCCTTCCCGGGCGCAGTCATATGCTGAGACCGCATCGATGCCGACGGCATATAGATCGTGCGTCGAACTCTGGAACAACTTGACCACATCGGGGTGAACTTTGACATACCTCACGAGGAAATCTTTGTAGCTCGTCTTGATCAGTTTAGATTTTGTCCGCTGAGGGCTGAGACCGGACATGTAATCGACGGTTGCGCTCTGCAGGCGAATTAAATCCTTGCGGGCCACCTCCGCTATCGGCATATGGGAAACATTGTCGAAAGCAAAGTCGAGGCCGAAATAGTGCATGGCCTTCTGCGGCACGAGTCGGTCCGTACCGAATGTTTCCTTATCGAAGAAAACCGCTTCGCTGAGATGTCTTGAAGCAAACGCCTTTTGGTCGTAGTACTTGTAGAAACGTCCTACATCAATTCCGAGCTCTCGCAGCAGGCCTATCGCAACCTTGCTGTAATTCCCTGGGGCCTCAATCGACTGCGTCCCGCCATAGCCCAGCAGAAGCCGCTTTCCCGCCTGAAATTCATTTCGCTTGGCGTGCCCGCCAAAGTCATCGTGATTATCCAGAATGAGAATCTTCGATTTTGGTCCGGCAAATTTGCGGTAGAAATACGCCGCAGCCAGGCCGCTGATCCCCGCACCGACCACGACAAGATCGTACGTCTCGCCGTCGTCCATGGACTGAGGCAACGGTTTGCCATCGCGCATCTCGTGCGCAACTTCCCAGGAACCATCGTGGCTGCCGCGCATGCCCGTTTTTGCAGGCGGGTAATAGCTGGGATCTTTCTTCGGAACGAACGGGGATTGCGGAACGCCGAAAGCCTCAAGCCATGGAGAATTTGCCGCGATAAGAGACGATCCCACCGCAATGCTTACCCCATTCATAAAATCTCGACGGGTGATCTCGCGGCCCATCCCCAATTCGCGTTCTCGGTTTTTCTCGCTCATTCTCTCCGTTCCTGGTTCGCGCAAAGCCGCCAGCCATTGTGCGCTCGACCCGTAGCAGATGTCGATAGGATCGACGCGTCACGAGCCCATCTTGTTCGCGTGGCAGCGAAGCAGCTCATCAACCCCTGCATACCCTGATGGAAAATCGACTCCGCTAACCGACGCTCCCGCTACCAGCAGCGCCTCAACAGACTCGGGTGATCGCCTGTCCTTCCAATAGGAATCCACGCATGCACGCACGGCGAGAGCCAACGGAGTACGGCCTTTGTTGTCGAGTGCATCTACTGGCGCTCGACGCTCGATGAGCAGTTTGACTGTCGAGTGGCGAGCACGCCAGGCAGCAACATGCAACGCCGTGCTGTTCTTCGCCACGTCCCAATAATTGTCGCCATCGCTGAACTGGGACGCGACGTCTACGCCAAGATCGAGAAGACGCCGAACACCTTCGGTGTTGCCGTTTCCTGAAAACTCCGCGAGCAGTTTGCCCCCGTCCGCCAGAACTTCTTTTACAACTCCCGGTTCATGGGGCACAGTGGAGCGCACGGCTTCTGCATCGCCTCTGGCACATGCAGCAAGCAGCTGATCTTTTCCCCGCAAATCCACCGCAATGCCGCGCCGCTCGAACAATTCAAGCAGATCGCCGCGGCCTTTTCGCGCGGCTATCGCAATCACCGACTTGCCTTCGGCAACTAGAGTGGGGTCGGCCCCATGGTCCAGCGCGACTTCGAAGATCTCCAGAGAATTATCGCGCGTTACGGCTTGATGCAGCGCGGTGCGATGCCAGTGGGTCATTCGATTGGGATCGGCGCCATGTTCGAGCAACCACTTGATGCCCTCGTAATCATGCCAGTCGTGCTTGCGCAGCAGCATGGTCGCCAGGCTGTCTTGAGTGAGCCTGCCGCTTTCGACTAAGACCTTGACGACGCTATTGTCGTAACTTTCGGGCGCGTGATATACAACCTCGCCATTATTTGCATCCGCACCGCGGGTGAGCAGCAGGCGCGTCAACTCCACATGGCGAGCAACTCCAGCAGCCCCGTAAAGCGCGCTCTCAAACTCTGGCTCGGGTTGGTGGGCCGGTTCGAAATATCCCGTGCTTGCGCTGGCCCCGGCATCGAGCAGCGCCGTCGCCGCGCGAACAAAACCGGCCGATCTCGTGCGATCGAGCCGCAAATAGCGCGAGAAGCAAAGATAAGTGAGCGCATCCCAGTCGCGCAAGCCGCCCTTCGCTGTGGCATTCTGCGGATCGAGCGCAAGCCATCGGCGGACGGCAGCATCGTCCCCGAGAGTCGCTGCCGAATAGATGTCAAACGCAGCGATCTCAGGATGCGCGGCCAAAATCGCTTCCGCACGCTCCAGCGTCCCTGTGCTGTGTGCGTCGAGCGGAACCGATGCGGCCTCGATGAACTCCTCCAGTTCATCGCTTGCGGACGCGGCAGAGCTTTCGCGCTTGAGCGTTTCGATGCGTTTAGCAAACTTGGGCCAGCTATCGAAGCCATGTTCGCGGGCAACGATCAATTGCGCATCGGCGAGAGCAAACTTGGCTTTCAGAATGTTCGGACTAAGCAGGTTCTCCGCGTGAGGATGGGATTTCTCGACGCGTTGAAGCGTATCGGAGTCGGCCGACTTGAAAGCTCTGACTAGGTCCTTGGCTTGTTTTTTGTATTGTTCAAGGTTGGGGCGAGAGGGTAGTTCTTTTTTCCTGGCATCCATTACGACCTTCCTTTCATGTTCGCCTGGAGTCCGCCCAAATCAGGCTGAAAGAAGGTTCGTAACCTTCGTAGTTCGTTAAGGTGGGCTCGGCCCTTTCCGCGGACTGGATGCGCCCTTCGCGCGTAGATGCCAGCGTAGCGATTTCCCAAGGTGCAGTCAATAAGAGTGTGCGCAGCGCAAAAATATCGTCTACATCACCGGCGGTGCAGTGATGCCCATAATGTCCAGCGTGCGCGTCAATTCGCGGCGAACGATGAATACGGTTGCCAGCAGGAATCGCTTTCGCTTCTCATCCGGCTCGCTGAGAATCGGATGACGGTGATAAAACACATTGAATAGTTGCGCTAACTGGAAGGCGTGTTTGGCGAGATAGGCCGGTTCTGTCGTGCTGATGCATTGATCGACAATGTAAGAAGTTTTCGATGACGCGAGCCACAGTTCCCAAATTTCATTGGTCCCTTCACCAGCAAGAAATTCCGC
The DNA here is from genome assembly GCA_036513255.1 of Candidatus Sulfotelmatobacter sp. Lineage (GTDB taxonomy): Bacteria > Acidobacteriota > Terriglobia > Terriglobales > Acidobacteriaceae > Sulfotelmatobacter. Next base: position 139,660 of record DATBZH010000025.1, read on the forward strand.
AAAATCGGTGACGGGAATATTGCCGGCTACGTCTCGACCGAAACTTTCCGGATCAATCCCAGCCTTGTTAAAGATGCTGGTAGCGCGGACCACCGCATACTGCGCATAAGGTCCGGTTTCGCCCTCAAAGCTGAGCGCTTCTTTGAAGTCGAAGGCGATCACCGACTGCTTGGTGAACTTCAGCATGAAGTAGCGCAGCGCGCCAATGGCAATCTGCATAGCAATGGATTCGCGATCCACTTCTGCAAGTTCCGGATGGCGCGAGTCAACCTCCTTCTTGGCAGAGCCAATGAGCCGGTCAAGAAGATCGTCCGCCTTTACCCCAAAACCTTTGCGGCCGCTGACTTCGATGTAGGAGCGGGTCTTATCTTCCTCGCTCAACATGTATCCAAGTTCGACGGCGCAACGCGGCGTGAGCGCGACCATCTCGTAAGAAAAATGAGTGTAATGGTCGGCCGCTTCCTTGTAGCCAAGGCCGCGCAGGGCCTCGATGACCGTACTTTGTGCCTCCGACTGCCGGGCATCGATGACGTTGTAGATTTCCGCAACATCTCCGAAGTGTGGATGGTTCTTTTCGCCCTCAAGAGCAGAGACCCAACAATCGTGCGAGTTGAGATAACGATAGAACTTGCGATAACCGAAGTCGCGCCCCAGCAGCCCAAACTTCCACATGTGGTAAGCGATGTCTTTGCCGACGTACCCGACGGTCCCGTTGGAGCGAACAATCACTTTCTGATCGTCCTCCGAGATTTTCTGTGGTTCCTCTGTGTCTCCCGTGCCCTCTGTAGTGGCAGAAGTTCCTGCACGCCGCATCACCCAGCAGCCCTTGTTCTTGCCTGCACTCTCGAAAGTGAGCACTCCGGCTTCTTTGAGTTTCCCGAACGCCGCATCCCAGAAATGCAAATGAAGGATCTCGCTCTCGCGCGGAAGAAAGTCGTACTCGATGTCGAGGCGATCCATCGTCTCGAGATGCCGGCGCAGGACCGCGGTCGAGATCAAATCGGCAATTGCAGCCGTTTCGCTCGATGCATCTTCAATAGCGTGCAGCGTTTGCAATCGAATCTGTAGGTTCTGTTTGTCTTCTGCGTACCACTGCGAGACACGCGCATAAAGATCCCAGCAGTAGTAATCGAAGCGAGGCTGGCTGGCGAGAGATTCGATTTCGATCCGAGATTTCTTCTCGATGTGCGTGAAGCCGACGACAACATCGGCAACTTGCACTCCCGTGTTATCGATATAGTTCTGCACATCAACTTCTCGCGCTGCGAAGCGTAACAGTCGGGCAAACGTATCGCCGAGAATAGCGTTGCGCAGATGGCCGATGTGGGCAGCCTTGTTGGGATTAATGCTGGTGTGTTCGACCAGGATCTTGCCCCCGGAAATGTCGCCCGGCGGTCGCCGGTCTGCAGCAAGCTCCGCAGCCAGCCAGGCGCGATCAATCGTCACATTCAGATATCCCGGTGGCGCAACTTGCATCCCGGCGATGCCTTCAATCACGCCCGCTTCCGAGCGAATTGCTTCGGCAATCTTCAGCGGAGATGAACGCAGCGGCTTGGCGAACGGAAAAATGGGGATCGCAAAGTCACCCAGCGCGACGTTGGGCGGCTGCTCAATGACAACTCTAGGCAGAGCGATTCCGGGGTGCAAGCGCTGAAGACACTCCAGCAAGCGCTGGGCGAGACGATATTCGAGATGACGGTACAAGAAACCTCTCCAAGCTATTGAAGAAAAGTGATTTTAGCAGAGAGTGCCAGTGTCGCAGGTTTGACGGAGCATACGGTGTTCCCTATGATGAAAATTCGGAGAAAGTTGATCACTACGGAGACATGGGCCGCGGAGAAGCCTTGGTTTTTCTCTGTGCCTCTGTGGTGAAATGATTCTCGCATGCGCATCGCTTACCTCGAATGTTTTTCCGGCATCAGCGGCGATATGTTTCTCGGTGCTCTGGTGGATGCCGGAGTTCCGGCAAAGCTGCTCGAAAACACGGTGGCGATGCTGAATCTTGGCGCGCGGCTGGAGGTTTCGCGTGTGATGCGCAGTGGGATATCAGCGACAAAGGTGGATGTTTGGGTTGACGGCAAGAAGGACCTGCCGCGGGAACAATATTGGCAGAAGCCTGCTGCGCAGCAGAGTATTCCTTATTCCGCCCCCGTTCATTCGCACTCTCATTCTCATGAGCACGAACCCGCCCCACGTGATCACTCTCATTCTCATGTTGCCGGAATTTCGCAGGGGGGAGCGACCGTGCCACACGAGCATCAACATTCTCACGGGCGAGGTCTTACCGAAATTCGCACAATTATTTCTGCGTCCCTGATTTCGGACTCTGCAAAGAAAACAGCAATTTCGATTTTCGAAGCGTTAGGCGCGGCCGAGGGCAAGATTCACAACCTGCCGCCGGAAAATGTGCACTTTCACGAGGTAGGCGCAGTCGATGCCATCGTCGATATTATTTGCGCCGCCGTTGGAGCGGAGGCATTGGGTGTCGATGAGATCGTCTGCTCGCCGTTGAATGTCGGCGGCGGCACGGTGCAGTGCACGCATGGGACGTTTCCCGTACCCGCGCCAGCGACTTTAGAACTTCTGGAAGCGGCGCCTATTTATTCGACGGCGGTGCGAGCAGAATTGGTCACGCCCACGGGAGCCGCAATCGTAAGGACTTTGGCGCAGCGATTCGCATCGTTTCCACAGATGAAGATCGAGAAGTCGGGCTACGGGGCGGGCTCTCGTGATTTTCAGGATCATCCGAACGTCCTGCGATTGACGATAGGAGAATCTACTGATAGGCCAGTGGCATCGAAAACTCTCTCAGAGACGATTACCGTGCTGGAAGCGAACCTGGACGATCTGAATCCGCAGGTCTTTGGATATGTCATGGACCGGTTGTTCGAAGAAGGCGCGCTGGACGCTTTCGCTGTGCCGGTGCAGATGAAGAAAAATCGTCCCGGAATGTTGTTGACGGTGCTGTGCAAACCCGACGGCGCAGGCAAGCTGACGCAATTGATCTTTACCGAGACGACGACGCTCGGCGTGCGCCGTCGCGATGAAGTGCGCCAGATTCTGGCGCGGCGGTGGGAAAGCGTATCTACACCGTGGGGTGATGTCCGAATCAAGATTGGCAGCATGAATGGCACGGTCACGAATTACGCTCCCGAATATGAAGATTGCCGACGGATCGCGGCGGAGCGTCATCTGCCGTTGAAAGCGATAATGCAGGAAGCGACCCGCGCTTATCTCGGATCGAGTAAGAAGACTTAGCGCAGATTTGCCACGGGCGATTTACCCTGTGCACCCCTGTGATCTCTGTGGTTGAAGATTTTATGAGCAGAAAGTTCTATATCACGACCCCGATCTACTACGTGAACGCGCGTCCGCACATTGGGCACGCTTATACGACTATTGCCTGCGACACGATTGCTCGGCGGCAGCGCATGCTCGGCGCGGAAACGTTTTTTCTAACGGGTACTGACGAACACGGGCAGAAGATCGAGCGCGCCGCGCAAGCGGCAGGCAAAACTCCGCAGCAGTATGCCGATGAAATTTCCGCGGAGTTCCGCAAGCTCTGGCAGCGGATGGGGATTTCCTACGACGATTTCATTCGCACTACAGAAACACGACACACCAAGCGCGTGCAGGAATTGTTCCGCCGTATCCGCGACAACGGCTACATCTACAAGGGCACGTACACTGGGCAATATTGCGTTTCCGATGAGTTGTATGTAGACGGCGCGCAGCCCGGCGATCCCTGCCCTACCTGCGGACGAATTACCGAGACCGTGCATGAAGAAAACTACTTCTTCAAGCTGTCGGCGTTCCAGGATAAATTGCTTGAGTTATATGCAAACCCCGAGTTCATTCGGCCCGAGACGCGCCGCAATGAAGTGATTTCATTTGTGCGCTCCGGACTGCGCGATCTCTCCATCAGCCGATCGACGTTTTCCTGGGGCATCCCTGTGCCTGACGATCCCAAACATGTCATTTATGTCTGGCTCGACGCGCTTGCGAATTACATCACTGCGATCGGTTACGGCTCGTCGCATGCCGGAGCGCAGGAAGCTTTCAAGAAATTCTGGCCCGCAGATGTGCAGATGATCGGGAAAGAAATTGTCCGCTTCCACTGCGTGTACTGGCCGGCGTTTCTGATGGCGGCGGGCTTGCCGGTTCCTAAAACGATAGTGGCGCACGGCTGGCTGTTGTTCGAAGAGAGCAAAATGTCGAAGTCGCGCGGCAACATCGTGCGTACGGAAACCATTCTCGATGCGCTGGGCGCGGACGCGCTGCGCTATTTCCTGCTCCGCGAAGTCGTGTTCGGGCAGGATGGATCATTTTCTTTCGATGCTCTGGTGCAGCGCTACAACTCCGACCTGGCCAACGGCTTGGGTAACCTGGCTAGCCGCACGCTCACGATGATCAACCGCTACTTCAAAGGTGAAGTCCCGGATGCGTCTCATCCTCCGCAGCGCTTGCCAAGCGATAGCAATATTCACAGGGACGCAGAAGTCGTGATAGCCGAGTTCAGCGCTTTATTTCAGGATTTTCAATTTTCTTTGGCGTTGGAATCGATCTGGATCGGGTTGATTGCGAAAGTGGACAAATACATTGTCCAGAACGAACCCTGGTCACTCGCTGAAAAGAAAGACGAACAAAGCCAGAAGCGCCTGGCTACTGTGCTTTACACTTCCGCTGAAGCATTGCGCATTGCCACAGTGCTAGCGTATCCCGTAATTCCTGATGCAGCAGCGAAGATTTGGGCGCAGCTCGGCTTGGGCGATATAAAACAGTTTGACTTAAGTACGTTGGCATGGGGACAACTTCCGCCGGGCACAAAGTTGGGCGACGTGCATCCGGTTTTTCCCCGCGCCGACAAATCGGTGATTGAAAGGATGCAGAAGATGGAAGAGGAGCAAAGAGTTCCGGTAGCTGAGGCGAAGACGGAAACCGGCGTGCCGGTGGTTGCGTCTCCCCCGGCTGCACCGCCCGCGGCCCCGGCGGTCAACAACAAGATCACGATCGACGATTTCGCCAAGATTGAGTTGCGTGTGGGAGTAGTGAAAGTTGCAGAGCGAGTGCCGAAAGCGGACAAATTGCTTCGTTTGGAAGTAGACATCGGTACCGAAGTGCGGCAGGTGCTGGCAGGAATTGCCGAAGCCTACGCGCCTGAGAACCTAGTCGGACGAAAAGTGGTGATCGTGGCCAATCTTGCCCCGCGAAAACTGCGAGGCATGGAGTCAAACGGAATGATCGTCGCGGCATCTCTGGACGATGGAAAGCCCGTACTGGCAAGCTTTCTGGAAGACGTGCCGGTCGGTGCGCGGCTGAAATAACAAAAGCGGCGTCAGACCTCAGCCCTCGGACTTCAGCCAAACCAGCTTGGCCGTTTGCTGACGAGTTCAAGGTCTGAGGTCCGAAGTCTGAGGTCCAAGTCCGATTTCAAATGTTCGTAGATTCACACGCACATCTCGAAGGCAAGCAATACGACTCCGATCGCGAACAGGTGATCGCACGCGCGCGCGCAGCCGGCGTCGAAACGATCGTTGCCATCGGCATCGGCGATGGACCCGCGAACGTCGATTGCGGAATTCGTCTGGCCGAGCAGTATCCCTTTATCTACGCGACGATCGGGATTCATCCCCACGAGGCAAGGCTGGCAACAGAAACAGCCTTCAAAGAAATGCAACGGCTGGCGCGGCATCCCAAAGTGATCGGCTGGGGCGAAATCGGCCTCGATTATTTTTACGATCATTCACCCCGCGAAACGCAAAAGCAAGTATTCGTGAAGCAAATGGAGTTAGCCGCGGCGGCGAAGCTGCCAATCATCATTCATTGCCGGCCTTCCGATGGCAGCGATGATGCCTGGGAAGATTGCCTTAACTCGATTCAGGAGCAATGGGCGCCGCACGGGCTGGGCGGAATCCTGCACTGCTTCACCGGAACCGTGGCTCATGCGCGGCGCGCTCTCGACCTTGGATTTCTGATTTCGTTCGCCGGCAACATCACTTTTCCTAAAGCTCAGCAGATTCGTGACGCCGCTCTGGAAGTTCCCCTCGACCGCATGCTGATTGAAACTGATTGTCCATTCCTTGCCCCCGTCCCCAATCGCGGGAAGAGAAATGAGCCTTCGTTCGTAACGGAAACCGCGCGAAAACTGGGCGAACTGCGCGGGCTTTCGGCGGAAGCAATCGGCCAACAAACCTCACGTAATTTCTACAACTTTTTCAAATCGGTTGAAATTACTGAAAACAAAATTCCGGCGCGTTGATCGTGCCTGCGCAAGCCATCTTCTGATAATCTCAAGAGTTATATTCCATTGTTTTCAGAAAGATTAGAAATATATGCCCGACAGCAGCTTTGACGTCGTGAGCAAGATCGACTTGCAGGAAGTCTCGAACGCTATTCAGCAGGCGCTGAAGGAAATCCACACGCGCTTCGATTTGAAAGACTCGAAGTCGAACATTGAACTGGAAAAAGATGCGATCGTTCTGCACTCGGCTGACGAATACAAACTCAAAGCAGTGAACGACGTGCTTCAGCAGAAACTTGTGAAGCGCAACGTTTCGCTGAAAGGATTGACTTACGGCGCGGTCGAGGCTGCGGCGGGCGGCACGGCAAAGCGCAAGGTCACCATGCAGCAAGGCATCGCAATCGAAAAGGCGCGAGAAATCGTGAAACTTATCAAGGATTCGAAAAAGAAAGCCCAGGGATCCATTCAGGGCGACTTGGTGCGCGTGAGCAGCAAAGATCGCGACACGCTTCAGGAAATTATCGCGCTGCTCAAGCAACACGACTTTGGCATTGACTTGCAGTTTACGAACTACCGGACGAACTGAAAGGCCGGACGTCAGACGTCAGCCCCCGGACCTCAGCTCACCGGGTTAGGCCCTGAGGTCTGACGTCCGAGGTCCGATTTTCAATGACTGTTTCCGCTCCCATTAACGGCAAAGAAGTTTTCGATCTGTTGCGGGATGACCTCGCCGCGTTGGAACTCGAGTTCGGGCGGGATGCCGTATCCGGCGTACGGGCGATCACCGAGATCGGGGAATATCTCCGCGCCGGCGGAGGCAAGCGGATCCGCCCAGCTCTGCTGCTGCTCTCAGCCAAGCTTTTCGACTATCGCGGGGAAGGCGCGGTACGACTCGGCGCGGTAGTCGAGATTATTCACACCGCGACACTGGTACACGACGACATCATCGACGAAGCGAAGACTCGGCGTGGGCGGCCCGCGGCCAATACGCAGTGGGGCAATTCCAAGTGCGTTCTGGCCGGCGACTGGCTCTATATGCAGGCGTTCAAGGTTGCCGTGCAGGAACGCAATTTCCGCATTCTCGACGCTCTGATCGAACTCACCCAGCAAATGGTCGAGGGCGAACTGCTGCAGATCGAAAAGCTTGGTGAGTTCATTTCTCTCGAAGAATATTTCGACTTGATCTACCGAAAGACCGCTTGCCTGTTTTCCGTGTGCATGCGGCTTGGGGCAATTCTTGGCGGAGCTACTCCGCAACAGGAAGAAGCGGCCGGGAACTACGGACGCAATTTAGGCATGGCATTTCAGATCGTCGACGATGTGCTCGACCTCACCGCTTCCGAAAATGTCTTGGGCAAGCCCGTCGCCAGCGATCTGCGCGAAGGCAAAGTGACTATGGCGGTGATTCACGCGCTGGAGGCTGCAACGCCGGAAGAGCGCTCGAAGGTAGAAAAGGTCCTGCGCGAGCGCGGCTTCAACGGCGTGACTCATGCGCAGATTCTGGAAATCCTGCACCGCTACGGCTCGCTGGATGCGGCAACTGCCTGCGCCGCCAAATACGCGGACTCGGCGCGCAAGTCGATCTGTACGTTCCCGGATTCCGAAGTCAAGCGTGCACTGCTGTGGGCTCCGGAATTCGTGGTAGCAAGGGAAAAATAGCTACCCACGACAATCTCTCTCTCGCAATCCTAAGCGCGTCTTTATTGGTCGGCATTCGCAAAAACACATTAGCACGCGGAAATGACGGCTAACGTCCGGCGGAAATGATCGCTCCCGGGCCTGACCCTCCCGGCCCCGGACTTGGCTCAGGCATGGTTGGCGGAGGTAGCGGCGCTCCCGGGCCGTCGGCGGGCCGCGGCGCTTCGTCAGAATCTTCGCCCGGACGTCGCAGGCTGGGAGCGTTCGGCGCTCGGACATCCGGTTCTTGCTGCTTCGCTTCCTTGTCTCCGTGATCGATAGTCACTTCTCGTTCCGTGCGGACGAGTTTCTGACCATCAACCTTCATGGTCTCCACGCGCACCACTTCGTCCCCCACGATCCGCACAAAGTCCACGTCTTGCGGCGGCTCGCCGTAGATCCATTCTTCGTATTCAGTTTCGCCGTCCTTCTCGCGAACCTTTTTCGGAGGCCGGCCCTTGGCGTGGATCACCATTTCCTCATTCATCCCCACAAGAATGTGATGCTTGAGGATCGCCTCCTTCACCTTCGGCGGGACCGTGTCGAGATAAGCTTGCTCTTTATTTCTCGCGTTAAAGTCGAGAACTGGATAGAGCAAGCTTCGCACTTGCTGCGCGGTCAGTTCAGGCACGTAACGATCGAAGCACAGGTCGACAAAACTGCCATGGGGATTGTTGGTGGTTTCATTTGGATTGGGGCCTGTAGCCACAGGGCCACCGCCACCTTCGATCTCGATATGCTGATACCACTTCTTGCGCCGCACCGGTCCGCCGTTGATTTCAAAATGAATGTGATCGTTTTGAATCCGTACGTAAGAGATATGCACCGGATCGCCGGGCTTGATTGCCGGACCCCATAAGGTAAGCGCCTGCCGCAATTCTTCACCGTTCGGGATTGTGCTCCCGTCTTTCAGCCTAAGTCCTTTAGCTCCCATGGGGAACGCGGTGCGCGAGTAGACAAGCTGCATCTCAAAGTCGCGGATGATTTCCAGCCGAGTCTGCTTCGCCATATGCGGCGCGTTGGCGGGGATAGGGAGCGCTTCAGGTGCCTGCTCGGCCGCAGGCGCGGTTTTTGGGGAGACTCCTGTAGTGGCATGATCCCCAACCGGTACGCCGGAATCGACCTGTGCCGAGGCGAAACAGGACAATATCAAAAGCGATGAAAGAAAAAGCAGGAGGGCAGCCGCCAAAAACCGAGTCATAAAACACCCCAACGCCAACTTCTGTTCATTATAGCGCCGGACTCCGCACACTGGATGCGAAATCCTGTCAGAGTGACTGTACCTTGGACTGCGCCACGCGTACGGCTCTGGCCGTATTTTGAATTGACATCACTATCCCTTTGCGGCACACTTTCATCCACTCGCTGTTCCGCCAACTTCGATCCCAGCCGTTTGCTCGACTCGGTTACATTGTGAGCTGTGAGATGAGCTATTTGTCGATCCCGACTTCTTCAGAACCCGGGTTACCGGAGCGTCAAACGACGTCAATTTCCAAGAATGAGGAACCCTCGCCACAGTCCAGCACAACGGATCTTCTGAATGTCTTGCGCGAAGCACTGGCGGACGAGACCAAACCTGCCGAAGCAATTTTCCGGGCGGTTGCCGACGCGGCTCGAGTCTTGACGGGGGCCAGTGGAACGGCGCTCGCCTTGCGTACCGGAGGCGTAGTTGTTTGCCGGGCACGCAGTGGGGACATGGCTCCCGCTCTGGGATCTGCGTTGAGCATCGAGTCGGGAATATCCGGCGAGTGCTTCCGTACCTCCGAGGTACTCCACTGTAACGATGCGCAAGCTGACGCACGTGTGGAACCTGAGGTTTGCCGTAGCCTGGGAATCCACTCGATTGTCGTGGTGCCGTTGCGCGGGTCGGCGGAGACAATCGGGATTCTGGAAGCCTTCTCCAGTGACGCTGGCGCGTTTGGCGATGAGCAGATTAGTCTGCTGGAAAGTCTCGGCGAAATTGCAGAGGCTGCTTATGCCCGGCAATTCAGCGTCACAAATTTAATTCCTGTTAGCGTAGCGGCTTCCTACGAGCAGATCTCGCTAGCTGCATTCGATGAGCCGCCTCCGAAAACCAAACACCATTATTGGATTCTGAGCGGAGCCATAGCTATGTTGCTGCTGGCTTCTGCGGTCGTCTGGTGGACCTGGCGTGAACCAGCGGGAGGAAATTCCTCCAGCCCGGTGACTACGCAAGCGCGCACAGCACTGCCGGAAACTCCCGAACCAGCCGTACCGAAACTGTTGCCCTCGAAACCTTCAGCCAGCATTGCGAACCATGCGCCTGACAAGTCGCGGACAAAAGTGGTTCTGCAGAATGCGGCCAAGGTAGAACCCGCAGAAGACGTGGGCGCCGCGCGCTCGGTGAGCGATGTCACAACAAACGTCAGCCCTCTGGCATCGCACAGGGAATCGACTCTCCGCGCGGTGGATTCTGCCGCCGCCCCGGAAGATCCTCCAACGGTGGTACTTGCGTCAACGAGTAACAACAATGCGAATTTAGCTGTGTTGGCTTCTGCGCCCAGGAGTCTGCCTGCAATGGATCTCAGGGTCTCTCAAGGCGTAGTGGAGGCGAGCATCATCCGCAAGGTCGAGCCGATATATCCGCGAGAAGCCCTTGCCCAACGGATCGCCGGTACCGTGACGATAACGGCGTCCATCGCACAAGATGGAACCGTGGGTGAAACGAGAGTTCTTCAAGGAGAGCCGATACTGGCTGCAGCCGCACTTGCCGCCGTCCGCCAGTGGCGCTATCGACCTTGTCTTCTGAATGGCAAACCGGTCACGGTGCAGAAAGAAATTAAGATCATCTTCAAAGTGCCATGAACCGATCCTTCGGTTCTCAAGGGAGTATCTCCAGATTTCTCCTGCGGAAGGCAACACACTACGTCAGGTTCAGAGCCTTCTTGATCGTTCCCCGCTCTTTTTGAATTTTTTCCTGAAGCAGAGTGATCGCGTAAATTAACTGCTCCGGACGAGGGGGGCAGCCGGGAACGTAGATGTCGACTGGAATGACCTGGTTGACGCTCTGCACCAGCGCGTAATTCTGAAATACGCCGCCCGAAGTCGCGCACGCCCCCATCGAAATCACCCATTTGGGCTCGGGCATCTGCTCCCAAAGTTGGCGAATCACCGGCGCCATCTTGTTCGACACGCGGCCTGCAATAATCATCAGATCGCTCTGCCGAGGCGAGGGACGGAAGACTTCGGCTCCGAAACGCGCAATGTCGAAGCGCGACGCGCCCATCGACATCATCTCGATAGCGCAACACGCCAGACCAAACGTCATAGGCCAGATGGAACTCTTGCGCATCCAGTTGACGGCAGAGTCAAGCGTGGTAAGCACCACGCCCTCTGGCGTGGGATTGCCAAAGGTTAAATCTTTGACGACTCTCTTGCCGTCATGCGCATCGACGTAAGGACCGAAATTCAGTTCCGGGGACATGCCTCCATTTTAAACCACGCGACGGCTAGCCTGCGGCTGCGAGGTAACGCTACTCCACCCGCTCGCATGTCGGGCACTGCCCTTCTTTAATTCTCCCAGATAATATCGGCCTTCCGCACCAAAGCATGCTCTTGGCGCAATAACCTTGCAATGTCGCCGAGCGGCACGGGCTGAGACACCGGGCCAAACTCCCACAGCGGACGCTCGCCCTGAGCATAAGTGTAGTCGGAGTGCTCGTAAATGTTTTGCGGGCGTGCCATATCGTGTTGTTCGGCGTGTAACGGATGCTCCGACATCTGCGTCGGCTGGGCTTGACTAACGATCGAGCTAACCTGAGCAAAACTAACGGAGGCACAGAACAGGCAAAAGACGAAGACTGCAGTTTTCATAATTTTGTCCAATCTGGAGCTGCCGGGCGAGGGGGAAAGACGATGGCAGGCCGGGTTTAGTGCGCGGCTCCGCATCAATTGAGTGCAAGCTCAATGCCAAAAACGCGCAGCGGAAACTCAACTTACGTCCTCCCCGAGCCAGGAAAGCAATTACTTTGCACAATTGTGGAAGGTGTAGGTCTTGCATACCGGGAAGAAGAACTCCGCTGACAATCTCTCGTCGATTGCAATTTTTATCGCTCGACGAGCACGTGTAATTAACGTTCTTCCCGCTTTGGGCTTTTCCACAATATTTTCGCTCTCATCTAACGTTTGATCTTTTTCTGCATCTGTTCTGCGGAATATACTCGCGCTCCGATAGACGATTTGATTCTGGAATTTCCAGATAGTGGAGGAGGCAAATGCGTATCTGCGATCTCATCAAGAATCAAGGAAACTTATCTGGCAGACCTCGGCCAGACCGTGCTGGAAACGGTGCACGTCATGGTTGAACGCAACATTGGCGCAGTCCCGGTGATGCATAACGACGAGTTGGTGGGCATTTTTTCCGAGCGCGACCTTATGAAACGCGTGGTGGCCGAAAGGCTCGACACGCGCACCACCTGCATGGCTGAGGTCATGACCAACGATCCACTTACCATTGGAATGAATGAGGATTTCGACAGTTGCTTGGCCCTGATGCGCCTGCACAACTTCCGCCATTTGCCCGTCTGCCATCATGGGCAAGTGGTGGGCATGGTCTCCCTGCGCGACATCTTGCTGTACGACTTGAACGAAAAGACGACGAGATGCGTATGATGCGCGCCTACATTCATTCCGTTCCCGACGCATAGAAATCCGTTATGACGATGATGGCTCCCTGTTCACCAACTGGGCGCTCGGAATGAGTTCGCACGAATGGCCCGAAGGTAACGTTACTTTCGGTTACCACCGTATGTTGAACCTTGATGGGAAAAGCTTTAACTTCTGCTAGGTTAGTCTGCAAGTAATAATTCACGGCAGTTTCGCGTGACATTGACTCCCGGTTAGTTCATCGGCCCCGGGAATCAAGGTTTTATCGCTTATGAGCGACAAGACTACGATTCTCTATAACGCTCTGTGGATCGCTCATCCTCTCATCCAGGGGGGAATCGCTGCCGTTTTGCTCCGCCGCGGGTTGCACCGCCAGTTCAAATGCTTCTTTGCCTACATCATCGCGCAGATTCTGACCTTTAGCCTGATTTTCCCTTCGTATGTGAGCCACAACTATCCGGCTTACTTCTATCTCTACTGGACCACCAACGCGGTCGGGGTGCTTCTGGGCTTTTTGGTTATCCACGAGGTTTTTCTCGACGTTTTCCGGCCGTTTCATACGTTACGCGATTTAGGTACCGTGTTGTTCAAGTGGGCTGGTCTGGTCATGTTGCTGGTGGCCGGCGTCGTCTCGATCTCTGCGAACTCCAGCGATCTTGCGCCCTGGATGCAAGCCATTGTGACTGCCGAGCGTTGCGTGCGCATCGTGCAGGTAGGAATGGTTCTGTTGTTACTGTTTTTCTCGCGTTATCTCGGAACCAACCGCCGTCAGCTTAGCTTCGGAATTGCTTTAGGCTTCGGTTTTTTTGCCATGGTGGAACTCGGTTTAATTGCCTTTTGGTCGGGTGGTCACATGAATCAGGGAATGGTCAACCTGATCAACATCGCCGCCTACAATGCCAGCTTGCTGATCTGGTTCAGATATTCCGTGCTCAAGAGTCCTGCCCGCGAAACTAGTTCGACGTTGTTGCAACCGCAGCGCTGGGAACAAAGCCTCACTGACATTCATCACCCGCTGCCCCCCGATTCGCTCATCCCCATGTTTGAAGGCATGGTAGACCGGGCTCTGCTAAAGACCCAGTCGCCAGCAGGTTCAGGAAACGAAAGTCGAGCTGCGGCTGCTGCCGCCGCTCCTGGTGGAACCAGTTCCGTCAATCGTTTGAACATGGGCGCACCGAAAGAGTAGCTTCGTGCTGTCCTCAATTCTTTCTGCTTTTTCGCTAATTGTTCTGCGTATCCCTTAGACAGAGCGATTCGAATAGATACCCATTTTTCCGGATTTCGTAACAGCCTGCTTATCTATCGGATGGGGAATTTACTGCGTCCAATTGCTAAAGTATCACTTGAACGCGTCTACGGTGTTTAGTGTATTTACGGGGATTTCAGGCTGGTGCATGAAAGGGCGAACCGCTCTTTAGGCAACCCCAGTTCCAAGAGATGAAGATTCCTTCAAAGTGGGATTGACAAGTGCTTTATAATGCCGGTCCGCTTCGGAGCTTCGATTTTGGAAGACTCTGTTGCGGAACAGGAGAGAGAACCCATGAAGAAGGTAATCAGAATTGCAGTCCTGATGATCGGACTCGTGGGCACATTCGTCGCTGCATCCGTCGCCCAGGTTCCCGCCTTGGACGGAGGCGCGATTCCCTTGTGCCCACCTACGGCCGTTGCTGGCCTATGCAGGTAATAAATAACGTAATCACCGGGTGGCGACAACGTCACCAAAGTAACCATCAGTAACTTGGGCCGAACCCTTTGGGCTCGCAATATTTGGGCTGACGGAAACTTCATACCCTCCGTCAGCCCTGTTTTCTTGGATGGCTGTTTCAGCGCCCGCTGACAATCGCTGAGAATAGCGTGTCGCGCAGTCTATCCACTTCCGTCACTGGTGGCTGGCAGGCAGACCCCGAACACAGCACCGCGAACGCTTTGCCGGAAGTCAGTTGGGGTAGATCAGGGAGGGTTACGGCGAGCGCCGGCGGAAGATTCTCCGCGACCGCTTCGCTCGAATTGAGGAGCAGCACGCTTTTGTTGAAAGCGAAAGACGCAACCGCAACCGCATAAAGTTCGGCGGCTCGCTCCGGTTCGTTTCCCCTCAGCACCACAACCTGCACCGGACTTTGCAGCAAATGAACCGTAGCAATGCCATACGTCGCGCCGAAGATTCCAAACTGCTCGGCCGCGCCGGCAAACACTTCCAGGGTCAGTTGGGCTTTATCGCGGTAAGCGGTGTCTCCGGTGTAGTGGTGCAGGCGCAGCAAAGCAATCGCCGCCATGGGATTGCCCGCAGGCGTCGGCGTGTCTTGTAACGGTTTGCGGCGCGTGGCCAGAACGCCAAGACTCTCGCCATCCGCGCAAGTCTGAGCGTCGAAGAAACCGCCTGCCGTCGTGTCGTAAAACTTCGCGATCATCGCATCAATAATGGCCCGCGCAAACTTGAAGTAACTCAGATCGGCAGTGGACTCGTAAGCGTCGAAGCACGCCAAAGCGGTGAAAGCATAGTCATCGAGCAGTCCCGCCACTTCGCGATAATCGGCCTTAGGATCGGAGTAAGCCACCACGTGCAATAACTGTTCTCGCTTCCACGCTTCCGCCAAAATCCGATCCAGCGACCGCAATGCAAAGCGCTTCGCTTCCTCCAGATGCAGCACCTTCGCCGCTTCCAGGTATGCCGAAATGCACAAGCTATTCCATCCGACATATACCGTCTTATCTACGTAAGGCGTAGGCCGCTGCAGCCGCGCCGCATACATTTTCTTTTTCGCCGCATCGAGCAACTCTTTCACCCGGTCTGGCGCCAGGCTCAGCCGCTTGGCAATTTCTTCGACCGAGGCGCGCACGTACAACACATTCTTCGCCGGCTTGTGATGCATCTCGCCAATCTCGTTGATGTCATATCGCGGTGCCGCAACCTGCGCCTCTTCCGTGCTCAAAACCGCACGCGCTTCGTCAAGTGTCCAGGTGAAGTAATCGCCATCGTCATCCATATTGATGTCGGCGTCCTGCGAAGCATAAAAGCCGCCGCGCTCGCGGTCACTAAGCCACTCATCCATCCATCGAATAATGTCGCGAGCCACGTTGGCGAAAAACTCCGCACCCGTGACCTGATACCCACGCACATAATTCTTCAGCAATTCCGAATTGTCGTAGCACATCTTCTCGAAATGCGGCACCACCCATCGCTCATCCACCGAGTAGCGATGAAACCCTCCCGCAAGCTGGTCATAAACGCCGCCGTTCGCCATATGCTCCAGCGTCGTCACGATGACATTCCGAAGCTGATCTGCTGCAGCAGTATCCATGTGTTGGCCGCCGCCCTCGGTCGCCTGCCGTAGCAACCCTCCGCCCCCCATCCGCCCGTACTGCTCGATCAATAAATCCAACACCGACGGATGCGGGAACTTCGGCGCCTGCCCAAATCCTCCATGCTCCGCATCGAACATGCCGATAGCCGCCTTCTGCATCGCATCAACCACGCTCTGTGAAACCTTGCCACCGCGCCCCGCAAACGATTCCGCCTGCGCAATCGCGTTCTCCACCATCTTCGCCTGCTCCACCACATCGTCATTCTTCTCTTTGTACGCGCTGGCAATGCTCAGCAGCACTCGCCGAAAACTCGGACGTCCATAACCATCATTCGGCGGAAAATAAGTGCCGCCATAGAAAGGCTTGCCATCCGGCGTAAGAAACGCCGTAAGCGGCCATCCCCCCTGCCCGCTGATCGAACTCACAGCCACCTGGTAGCGGCTATCAATGTCTGGACGCTCATCGCGATCCACTTTCACCGCTATAAAGTTCTGATTCACAATCACCGCAACTTCAGGATCGTCGTAAGACTCGCGATCCATCACATGACACCAGTGGCACCATACCGCGCCAATGTCCAGCAGCATGGGCTTGTTCTCCCGCCGCGCCGCCGCAAATGCCTCCTCGCCCCACTCATGCCACTGAATGGGCTGGTGCATCGCAGAACGCAGATAGGCGGAAGATGCGCGGGCGAGGGAGTTGAAAGTGCTCGTGACCATATCCCCAAGTCTAGCCGATTGCAGGTCACTTGGCGGGGCAAGCGCCTGACGCAATCGGAAAACTAGATCTTGTCACGCACAAGGGGATTGTTTTTGTACAAGCAATACCATCCAGATACCCACTGCCACAAAACCAGGAGTGAACGTATTCAGCAGCTTCATTGAGATGACGCCCCGAAGCATACCGGCACGTAGGATGCGAGCAGGAGGACGAACGTGTTTCTAATTCGTTTGTACTCTCGCCAATCTTCTTCGTAGGAGATCATAACGTCCAAAGAGGGGATTCAGCGTTCGTGTAAGTCATAGCGGGAGCAAGTGGGTTCCCAGTGCAGTTCCATTCCTCTTTGCAGCCGTGCCAAGGCGCGTTTCCGGGCTCGCGCGTATACCTTGCGCTGATTCACAATATCCTCCAAACATGAACCTAGCCATTGGCTCACAGACATTCCATTTTCAACCGCTAGAACTTTCGCCTCCCGCAGAAGATCGGAATTGACCCTAACCGTTATTTTGGTTTTCATATTGGGACCTGTCTTAGTTTTCATCGCGAAAAAATATGAGGAATGATCGATCTGCCAAAGCAGAAGGCAGGATTTCTCGTGACCGCGCGGTGAGAACAAAGCTGTAGGCGTCGACCTCAGCCTCCGGCGGTACATCTTTGGCTCCCGATTTTTCTTCCCGCGGCTGCACCATCGCCAGCCATGCCAAAAACTCATGCACATCCCTGCTCCACCCCTGCCCCGCCACAAAAAACGATACGTCTGCATTTTCCTCGGTAAAATGCCAGGCCAGGGATGCAGCCAACTCCACCGCCCGCTCATAAGCCTGCTCGGAAAGTACTCCCGCTTCCGGATTATCGAAGACAATGCGCAGCTTGCGCTCATCTTCTCGGCTAAACTCGCGCACTTTGAGCGATCCCGATTTCGCCGTCGCCTTCCAGTCCACATGCCGCGCGGAATCGTCCGGCCCATATTCGCGGATGCTGTGCAAATCCGACCCGCGCCCGCGCACAAAGCTCTCCCACTCGCCGCTCACCAGCGGCAGAATCTCAAAAAACCGGTCCGTCGCCTCGATTCGCGGATAGACCAGAATTTCCCGCTGCACCGGCACCCGCCGCGTCTTAGTCAGAAAAGCAAACGGAAATCCCGTTACCAGCCCGAAGCTGTCCTCCCGGTAGCGCCCGCGCCCCTCAAACTTCAAATCAATCTCTGCGGAAACTTCCGCTCCCGCCGGCAAGAACGGAAAGTAAGCCGTCCCCTGGAAAATCGCAGGAGCCCTGGGAGCGATTGCAACTCGCCGCAGGCGCCGATCCGGCAACTTCAGCCACTGCTCCTCCGGCGGCCGATTCAAGGGAAAGGCAAATGTAACCGCCTCCCACTCCCACCTCATGCCGCTCTTCTTACTATGCTTGTTCTTCTTGCGCGCCGTCGTCACGGCAATAGAAAACGACGGCAGCCACCGCCGCGGATTCCGCACTACGATCCGTCCCTCTGCCGCTCGCCCGGCAAATAGATGCCGCGGCAACCGCACATCCAGCTCCAGCCGCCGCAATACCATCGCCGACGCGACTCCGGAAACCAAAATTGCCGACAACATCGCCGCGACCACAATGTAGAGCAGATTGTTTCCCGTATTCAGCGCCGCAATTCCAATCACCAGTGTGACCAGCACATACACAATCCCCACCCGCGTTACTTCATAATCGAAGCTGTCCCGCAACCGTTCCAGAGCTACGCGGCGCGCCAGGTACGGCACGGTCACCAATCCCACAAACGCGGCCAACAACAAAGCGAGCGACGCCAGAATGACCGTCGCCCACACATTACCCGCATCGCGCGACACAGTAGAAAAAAGTGCAGCGGCGAAGGCCAGCCCCAATCCCAATAGCGCCAACAGAAACCTTACCCATACCTCAAGCGAAGGAACATGCAGCCTCTGCCGCACGCCCGAACGCGGAGACTTGGCCAAATTTACGAGTGTAGAAGACACCTGCCCGGAGCCTAGCATCGCCTCAAAGAACGTTCAACCCTAACCGCCTTGCACCCCAAGCCTTCGTAACCCATGCTTTCCACTGACGATCGAGCCTGAAAAATCTCCGTCTTATTCCAAATTCCCTTGGTATCCTTCCGTGGTCGCCACCGCAGGCCATCTCGAAGGAGATTTTTCTGGACGTCCATCCTCCCCACAGCCCGATTCACTCGGTGAAAGATTTTCTTATTCATCTTCTCGCCATTACCATCGGCCTGCTCATTGCGCTCGCCCTCGAAGCAACTGCCGAGTGGTACAACCACCGTCATCTCGTCCACGAGGCCGAAGACAAGATCGCTGCCGAAATCAACGCCAACCAGCAGGAACTAAACAAGGGACTGCCCAGCCTGCGCAAAACGGAAGCGCAGTTGCAAACCTTCGTTCAGCTTGTGCACCAGCTGGAAAATAATCGCAATACGCCGCTCAATAGCCTGGATTTGAACTGGACTGTCATGGAACTCCACGAGACCAGTTGGAGCACCGCCGCCAGCACCGGCGCTCTCGGCCACATGAGTTACGACGAAGTCAACCGCTACACTCGCATTTACGGCCTGCAACACAAATTCGACTCGCTGCAGGATCGTGCCTGGGCTTCCGCCAATGCGGTCGTGGGCCTCACCACCCTGCTCGACAAAGATGCCAACAAGATCACCGAGAACGAACTGGAAAATGCCGAGCGCGCCATCGGCGTGGCGTTAGCCAACGCCCGCGCCGAAGACGACGTCGGCAAAATTCTGCTCTCCGGCTATGCCGGCTTCGCCACCAGCAATTAATCCCGCATCAAATGCCGCCATCGGGGATGGCGCTAATTCGAAGAGTTCTCCGTGAGGCTCAATATCGCAACATCCGGCCAAATAGTGATGAGGTTGTCGAGGGCTGCATGAACTTGGCAAATGCCATAGCGCAATGGTTACCGTCTGGCTTCCGGCGCTACGGTCGCGACTGGTTTGAGACGCGGTTCCGCGGGACGCCTCCGGGCATGCTGAAGTATCGGGCATCAGAACTCGCCATGAACCTCGATTTTGTTCTATCCCACTATCGCCTGGCCCATCCCGACGTCCGCTATCTGCAGATCGGCGCTTTCGACGGTGTTCACGGAGATCCGATCTACCCGTTGATCGAAAAACATCGCCTGCAAGGCATTCTCCTCGAGCCGCAAAAAGATGCCTTCGCGCAGCTAAAAACAAACTATGCACGGTTCTCCGATTTTCGTTTCATAAATGCAGCTATCGCCGACTGTGACGGCGAATCCACTCTGTTCCGGATTAAGCCAGAGGCCACAGGACCGGAATGGTTACACCAGATCGCGAGCTTTGACAGAAACGTTGTGATGCGACATTCCCTTATGGTGCCAAACCTGCACTCGATGATCGAAACCAAGCAGGTAACCTGCATCACTTTTGCCACATTGTTCAAGCAACTCGGCGTTGAGAACGTGGACATGCTGCAAATCGACGCGGAAGGATACGATGCTGAAGTTCTGAAACTGTTCGACATCGCATCTCGAAGGCCTGCAATCGTCCGCTTCGAGCACAAGCACCTGACCGCATCTGATCATGAAGGGTCGATTGCCATGCTCGTGCAGCATGGGTATCTGGTTGCAGCCTGCGGCAGCGATACGTTGGCCTACCGCTTCGACCAAAGTGGACCGCCGCCTGCGTGACTCTTGCTGTACGCGAAGAGCGGACCTCTGCACTTCTATTTCACGAGCCTTCCCGCCGCAGGAAAGTCGTCCTTCAACGAGAGCCATTTTCTCGCCCCCGTTCTAATTCCTCCGGTTTTGTGCTACCCTTCTGCCGCAATAATTGTGCAGTCCGCAGCCACCGCCATGAATTCAAAACTTAGCCCGTAAAAGGAGACCCCATGCCTCTCAGCAAACGCGCACTTGCAGAATTCTTCGGAACATTCTGGCTGGTCTTTGGCGGATGCGGCGCCGCCGTACTGGCCGCCGGCTTCCCTGCTCTCGGCATCGGATTTGTCGGTGTCGCTCTGGCCTTCGGCCTCACTGTCCTCACCATGGCGTTCGCCATCGGACACGTCTCCGGCTGCCACTTAAATCCCGCTGTGACTTTGGGTCTGGTCGTCGGCAAGCGCTTCGCCGCCTCGGAAATGCTGCATTACGTGATCGCGCAAGTGCTCGGCGGGCTCGCCGGCGCCGGAGTTCTCTATGTCATTGCCAGCGGAGTCTCCACCTTCGACGTTCACGCCGGCTTCGCCTCCAATGGATACGGCGCGCACTCTCCCGGCGGCTATTCGCTTCTTGCCGCCTTCGTCGCGGAAGTCGTGCTCACCGCATTCTTTCTTATGGTTATCATGGGCTCAACCGACCGCCGCGCTCCTCAGGGATTCGCGCCCATCGCCATCGGCCTCTGCCTGACTCTGATTCACCTGGTCAGCATTCCCGTGACCAACACCTCAGTCAACCCCGCCCGCAGCACCGGCCCGGCCATCTTCGCCGGTGGATGGGCGCTGTCACAACTCTGGCTATTCTGGGTCGCGCCCCTGATCGGCGGCACCATCGGCGGAGCAATCTATGGCAACCTGTTCTCCGAAGCCGTCGAACCAACCGTGAGACGGGCAATGACCGTCCCGCCACTGAGGCCCACCGCGTAAGAGGACGCGATGATCGTCGATTCGGCGTCGTTGAGCCGCGAAGCGGCGCAAGAATAAAGCCCACGGCGCAAGCCGTGGGTGCGGTGTCCCCGGAAGAGACAAGCCCCGGAACGGGGCGACATTCGTTAGCCCAGAGCCTGCCCTGAGCGAAGCCGAAGGGACGTAAGTCTTGGGAAGGGAGCAGAAAACAGAATCGAGTCCCGTAAGGGACGACACCCTCGCCTAACCGGCGATCAGCCCGCGATTGCCTCAATCCCTCGCACCTCATCTGGCAAGAGCACAATCTCGCAGCTCGCCAGATCCTGTTTCATGTGGTCCGCATTGGTTGTCCCCGTCAGCGGCAGCATTCCGACCGCGCGCGCGAAAGCAAATACAATCTGGGCTGGGCTCGCATTCATGCGCCGTGCGATTTCGATAACAAAAGAATGTCGTAATGCCTCCGCATTCGCCGTAAGAAGTGAAAAACCCTGGTAGCGAATTTCCCGCTTCCGGCAAAACAATCGCACATCGCGGTCCCAGCCCATCCGGGCAAAGCAACGGTTCTGCACAAACGCCGGAGTCTCACCATGTACAGCAACCATCTGCTCTAGATGTCCCAGAGAAACATTGCTGACACCCAGTAGATGCGCGCGTCCGGCATCGCGCTCTTTTCTCATCGCCTCCCAGACCTCAGCGTCATCGTCGGTCCAGTCATAATTCGAAGACGGTCCGTGCAACACAAAGCTGTCGACATAATCGGTCCCAAGATGTTCCAGCGAACTGGCCATCGACTGCCCGACCTGCACAGACAGGCTGGCTTCGGGATCATAGGGCAGGCGCTGATCCTGACCGCGCTGGTAAGTGAATTTCGTTTGCAGGAAAATGTCTGCGCGCGTCACCGCGCCTGCCCGATACGCAGAAGCTAATCCCTGACCCACTCCTGCTTCAAAATAATGGCGCCGCTGATTGGCTGTATCGATGGCGCGAAAGCCCGTGCGCAACGCCAGTTCGGTAAGAGCCGCAGTGCGCTCTTCCTTCCACGCAGTCCCATAGAGAAAATCTGGAGTAGCAGATGTCAGCTCGGCCATTACATCATTCTGCCCGAACGATTGGAATCGCGGGGCATGCTAATGCAAAGAATTTGCGTTGATTCATGAAATTCCGAAGATCCATTTGGCTGTATGGCTGGGTTGACTGGCCACTGGCCACCGATCACTGGCCACTGCCTCTCAGTACTCCGCCAGTTCCTTCATCGCGAGAAACAAGTCATTCGCCTGCGGCAAAATGGCATCTTCCAGAATCGGCTGATATGCCACAAACGTGTCGGCGGCTGCCACACGCCGCACCGGCGCGTCTAGCTTATCGAAGAGCTGATCGGCAAGGCGCGCCGCAATCTCCGCTCCGTACCCCCAGCTCAGCGTATCTTCGTAAGCGACCAGCGCGCGGTTGGTTTTTGCAACCGACGCGGCGATCGTCTCCCAATCGAACGGATTCAGGCAGCGCAAGTCAATCACCTCGACCTTCACCCCCGCTTCCCGTTCGATCTTCTGTGCCGCCTGCAAAGCGCGCGGCAGCACCGCGCCATAAGTAATCACCGTCAAATCCGTGCCCGGCTGCACGATCTTCGCCTTGCCGAACGGAATCATATAGTCCGGACCCGGATAAGGCGCGCGCCCGTAGGTCTCGCGATACAATCGCTTGTGCTCGAGAAACAGCACTGGATCATCGCAACGAATTGCCGTCCGCAAAAGCCCGGCTGCATCCAGCGCGTTTGAAGGAAACACCACGCGCAACCCAGGAATGTGCGTGAATATGCTCTCGCCGCACTGCGAGTGATAAATCGCGCCGCCCGTGAGATATCCGCCAATCGCCACGCGAATCACCAGCGGGCAGGAGAATCCATTGTTTGAGCGCCAGCGAATCACCGACAGTTCGTCGCGAATCTGCATCATCGCAGGCCAGATATAGTCGAAGAACTGAATCTCCACCACCGGCTTCAACCCGCGCGTCGCCATGCCGGTCGCCCGCCCAACAATCGCCGCTTCCGCCAGCGGAGAGTTGAACACCCGCTCCGGCCCGAACTCGCACTGCAAGCCAAACGTCAGCTTAAATACGCCGCCCTTCCCTTTCACCAGCTTGCGCTTCAAATATTCTTCGCGGCTGCAATCCGCCACATCTTCACCGAAAATCACAATGCGCTCGTCGCGCTTCATCTCATCGTGCAGCGTCGCGTTGATCAAATCGGCCATGGTCTTGGCCGCGGGTTTCTTGCCGTCAGCGGAATCCGCGGGGACAACCGGTTGCGTTTCGAAAGCCGAAGACGTGGGATCGATGTCGGGCGAATAAACAAAATTTGTAATCGTCTCCGGCGTGGGCGGCAAAGCGGCCAGCGCCAAATCCACCGCTGCCTGCAACTCTTCCTCAACTCGTTTTTCCAGCTCGGTGATTCCCTTTTCGTCGAGGATGTTCTCCCGCAGCAAGAACATCTGCGTCCGCGTCACCGGATCGCGCGCCGCATCCCGCTCCCGCTCCGCATCCGGACGGTACAACTTCTCGTCATCCGACAGCGAATGCGAATACGGTCGAATCACATGCGCATGCACGAACGCCGATCCGAGTCCCTCGCGGCAAAATTTCGCCGCCCGTTGCATCGCCGCATAACTGGCGACCGGATCGGTGCCATCCACTTCTTCAAAATGAAAATTCGGAAAACTCGAGACTAGCCGCGAAATACTCCCGCCAGCCGTCTGCACCTCCACCGGCACGGAAATCGCGTACCCGTTATCTTCCACGCAGAAAATCACCGGCAGTTTGCCCAGCGCGGCGGCATTCATCGCCTCCCAGAATTCGCCCTCACTGGTAGTGCCATCGCCCAGCGAAACGTAAGTGACCTCGTCACCCTGAAAAGAAACATTCTTGAACTGACGATAATCAATATCGGAGGTGGGTGCCCCACTTCTCGCATCTTTTGCGAGAAGTGGGTCTTTTGCTTGCGGCACATCCGCCGCGTTGGGATTCCTGGAAAAATATCTCCCCGCCTCCGCGCACCCCAAAGCCTGCAAAATCTGCGATCCCGTCGGCGACGACTGCGTCACAACATTCAACTTCGGATAACTCCAGTGCGACGGCATCTGCCGCCCACCCGAACTCGGATCATCCGCAGCTCCCACTCCCTGCAAAAACATGTCGTACGGCGTGGCTCCCAGCGCCAAACACAGCGCCCGATCGCGATAGTAAGGATAGAACCAGTCGTAGCGCGGCTTGAGCGCCAGCCCGGCCGCCACGCCAATCGCCTCATGCCCCGCGCCCGACATCTGAAAGTAGATTTTCTGCTGCCGTTTCAACAGGATTTCCCGGTCATCAATACGCCGGGCCATATACATAATGCGGTAGGCCTCGATCAGTTGCTCGCGGGACAGGCCTTCGTATTGTTTAGCGCGCTTCCCGCCATTGGCCGCCAGACCGAGTTTTGGGTCAGTTCTTGTCGTCGCCATCTGCATTCCTATAGACGAATATATAGATTCCTAACACCAGTCGGCGGTTGCGATAAAGCGCTCTGATCGCAGCTCTCGCTCGCCGAAGCCTGTTGCATTGTAAATGGAGACGGGACAGTGGAAAACCCATAAGTTCGCCTGCTCGCCGAAACCACAAGCATAAAGAATCGGGGCTGAATGCTAATGGCTGAGTGCTGAATGCTTTATTCTTAAATCGCTTTATTCTTAAATCAATGATCCGCACTCTCCGCCCCTTCGACCCGCGGTCCATCAAGCTCGTAATCTTCGATCTTGACGGCACGCTGATCGATTCGCGCCTCGACCTAGTGCACTCCGTTAACGCCGCGCTGCGCCACATCGGACGTCCCGAGTTGCCGGAAGACGTAATCGCCAGCTACGTCGGCGACGGCGCTCCCATCCTCATCCAGCGCGCCCTCGGCGGCGAAGTCGTCGAAGCGTCGGTGGTGAAAAAAGGACTGGAATTTTTTCTCGCCTACTATCGAGAGCACAAGCTCGATCACACCACCGTCTATTCAGGAATTAAAGACACCCTATCGTCGATGCTGCATCCACCGAATGGACAATCCCGCAGTGATCAGGAACCTAATGACAAAAATAACGACCCCTTTCGGCAACTCGCCGTTTTGACCAACAAGCCTGTGATCCCAGCGCGCCTCATCATACAAGCACTTGGCCTCGGCCCGTTCTTCGCCCAGGTCTACGGTGGAAACAGTTTTGTCACCAAGAAGCCCGACCCCGCAGGCGCGCAGCAACTCTTGCACGAACTCAGCGCGAAGCCGGAAGAGACCGCAATCGTCGGCGACTCCCATGTCGACATCGAAACCGGCCGCAACGCCGGCCTATGGACCGTCGGCCTCACCTACGGCTTCGCCCCGCACACCCTGAACGACCCCGCCCCTGACGTGTTGGTCGATACTCCGCATGAACTTGCCGAACTATTCGCAATCTAAAGAAAGAAAGGGTTCGTATCAAGGCATCGCTTCAGCGATGCCACTAACCACCGAAGATCGAGCGGCTTTTTAGCCGCTGCCGCGCTCCCTAAATGCAGACAGCGAACCCTGGCGGGTCCGCTGTTTATCTGCCATGCAAAATGGGGGAAGGCTTTCTGCGTAGAAAACCAAGTAAACTATAGACCACTCCCGAAATTATTTTCCCTCCGGCCAAAAATGTTACGAAATCCGAACAAGCCTCCAACATGTACTAGCGGCACATTTTTTTCGCGCAACTTATCCTGCTATCGTAATGCTAACGAATTTCCTTACATTGCGATAAATCACGCGAAGAGGTGAATCATGCGAACCATCAATCATTTCCTTGCAGCGGTAATTGCCCTGTCTCTTCTGTCGTCCGTCGCACAAGCGCAGTCTTGCAGCGCCATGAGTCTCGGCCGCGGCGCCAGTCTCAACGGCTTCATTCCCTTCCCCGCAGACAACGCTTGGAATCAGGACATTTCCACCGCATCCGTCGATCCCAACTCCGCCAACATCATCAACCTCATCGGCGCCACGACAACCCTGCATCCGGATTTCGGCTCGGGCCTCTACGCTGGCCAGACCATCGGCATTCCCTACGTCGCAGTCAGTGGCTCCCCGTTCGTGAATATCAAGTACACCGAATCCGGTAGCGAAAGCGATCCCGGACCCATGCCCGTTCCAAAAACTGCTCCCATCGAAGGCTACCCCAACCCTGGCAACGGTGACCGCCATGTGCTCGTCCTCGACCGCGACAACTGCTGGCTCTACGAGCTCTATAGTTCGTATCTGCAAGCCAATGGCAGTTGGGACGCAGGCTCCGCCGCGGTCTGGGATCTTCTCAACGACGAGCAACGCCCTTACACCTGGACTTCAGCCGATGCCGCCGGACTCTCGATTTTCCCCGGACTCGCCCGCTATGACGAAGTGGCCAGCGGCCAGATCCAGCACGCTCTCCGTTTCACGTTGCAAGATAGCCTCGAGGCCTTCACGCCTCCGGCCTCTCACTGGGCCGCTACTTCAACCAACACTTATGCCGCGCCTATGGGTATGCGCATGCGCCTGAAATCTTCGTTCGATATTTCTTCCTATCCGCCGCAAGCGCAAGTCGTGCTCGCAGCCCTGCAAAAATACGGCATGATCATGGCCGACAACGGCAGCAACATGTACATCAGCGGCGATCCCGACAATCGCTGGAACAACGACGATCTCGGTACTCTCAAACAGGTTCCAGCCTCGGCCTTCGATGTGATCCTCATCAGCCCGCTCTACACGCCAAGCAATGTGCCCACCGGACCGTCGCCCAAAATCGCAAGCTTCACCGCAAATCCATCGACAATCAGCGCCGGGCAACCCGTCACGCTGAGTTGGACGGTCACTGGCGCATCTTACTTTGTCGTCTCGCCTCAAGTCGGAGCGATCCGCGGAAACTCAGTCGTAGTGATGCCCGCGGCCACGACTACTTACACGCTGTATGGCACCAACGAATACGGACGCAGCGCGAGAACAGTCAAAGTCACTGTGCAGTAATCGCGCAAATGCGCAACAATAACGTTTTACTTGAGCATTTCTGATTTTTTGCAGTTTAACTGCAGCGCTAATTTCTGTCCCAACCCTCGCGCGCCTTCGAGCAACCAATTTACAGAACGAAATAATCCGCGCGAGCGCGATATAAACGCTCCGCAAACCAGGGAGATGCGAAATGGCAGACGAGACAAAGAACCAGCAACAGGGTGGTCAGACCAACTACGGCTCACAGCAGAGTGGTCAACCGGGTCAGGGCCAGCAGAGCGGCCAGCCAGGTCAGCAGAAAAACGTCGACCCCAACAAGAAAAATCCGTCGACCGGCAGCACCACTGGACAGAAGGAAGACGAAGACGATCAGAACCGCGACCGTCAACGCCGCGCCTCCTAGTTGCTCTGCACTTCAAGTAACAGTCCCGGCCATTGCGGCCGGGATTTTTTATGCACATCTGTCAAAGCCCATCACTCAACAGCATCGCCGCCCGACATAAATTTGGACAAACACATTACATCCCATTGACATCTGCGGCGCGCCTGCGCCCTAGCATCAACGCAACTCGCAGATTGAACACATGGAGCCGATATAAGTTCAGATCTCCGTGCAGTCAACTCTTGCGAAGCTCTGGTCATTTCAACCCTGTTCGCAACTCACTCGACTCTCAGGAGAACTCCCTATGCGGCATCGCCTTGTCTCGCTCGCAACATTCCTCGGCCTGTCGCTGCTATTGAGCAGCGCCGCCATTGCCCAGTCTTATGTAGCAACCAACCTGGTTTCCAATGTGACCACCACGGCCAAGCACACCGACGCCTTGCTCGGTAATCCCTGGGGTCTTGCCTACAGTCCCAGCGCGCCCTTCTGGGTCAGCGACGAAGCCACCGGCTACTCCACCCTCTACAATGGCACCGGAGTGCCGCAGAGCTTACAGGTAATTGTTCCACCCGCCAGCGGCACCGGAAAAGGCACGCCCACCGGCATCGTCTACAACGGCTCCACGGATTTCAAGATTGACACGTGGACATCGGTATTTTTGTTCTGCACGCTCGATGGCACCATCAGCGGTTGGTCCACCTTCGAGCCCAGCACGGCCCTGATCGGCGTGACGCAAAAAGGCGCCGTTTATACCGGTCTCGCAATCACCGCCAAGTCTTCCGGCAACTTCCTGTTCGCCGCGGACGTCGCCAACAATAAAGTAGATATCTACGACACCAACTTCAGTCTGGTGAAGTCGTTCACCGATAGCACCATCCCCGCAGGCTTCGCGCCCTTCGGCATTCAGGATATTAAAGGACAGGTCTATGTGGCCTATGCCAGCACCTCAGGCGGCAAAGGCGGCTACATCGATATCTTCAGTGAAGCCGGAGTATTCGTAAAGCGCTTCGCTTCCGGCATGCCTCTGAACCAGCCCTGGGGTATGGCGGTTGCGCCCGCGAATTTCGGACCGTTGAGCAACACACTGCTGGTGTCGAACAACACCGCAACCGGAAACATCAACGGCTTCAACCTCACAACCGGAAAGTTCGTAGCCGCGATCAAGAACTCCGCCGGCAAAGCCATCGCCATTAATGGCCTCTGGGGAATTGAATTTGGCGGAGGCAGCACGAACAACGGACAGAAGAATCAGCTCTTCTACACGGCCGGCCCCAGCGACACCAACGGCTTCTTCGGAGCCATCACGTTCAAGCAGTAAGAATTTTCCGAACCACTACAAACAACAAAGGCCGCCGTTTAGGCGGCCTTTCTACCTCTGCCTAAAGCGCTTGGTTCGGAAACGCGACTTTGGGTGGCGCAGCGCTTTCAGCGCTGCGATTTAGAGTCGGAAAACTCAGCCCGGCTTCAGCCGCCGATGTATCTTACCTTCTACAACTGCTCTAAACAGATTTTAGACAAATCCATGACACGCCAGTGACATCTGTCCTCATTCCGAGGTACTAGCATCAATAGGACTCGCGGACACCGAACCGGCTAGATCCGCAATTTCCCGCTCGCCAAACGGTTCAGCTTCGCTCAAGCTGCGGTCGCTTTCGGCCCCTTGTTTCGCAATCTCACCTTTAGGAGAACTTTTATGCGGCATCGCTCCCTGACGTTCACCGCCATTCTCGGCCTGTTGCTGATCTGTTCCGGCGCGGCCCTGGCTCAGTCGTATCACGTGATCAACCTCTCTTCGAACCTCAACAACCGCGCAAAACATCTCGATACGCTGCTCGCCAATCCCTGGGGAATTGTCTACGCTCCCGGCGCTCCGTTCTGGGTCAGCGACGAAGCGTCCGGCTGGTCCACTCTCTACGACGGTTCTGGCAATGCGGAAAGCTTGCAGGTCGTAATTCCGCCG
Organism: Candidatus Sulfotelmatobacter sp.; assembly: GCA_036513255.1. Taxonomy (GTDB): domain Bacteria; phylum Acidobacteriota; class Terriglobia; order Terriglobales; family Acidobacteriaceae; genus Sulfotelmatobacter. The sequence goes on from DATBZH010000025.1 coordinate 169,183, forward strand.
GCGAGCGGCAGCGGCCCCGGCACTCCCACCGGCATCGTTTTCAACGGTTCTTCGGAATTTCAGATCGACTCCTGGACTTCAGTCTTCCTCTTCGATTCACTCGATGGCACCATCAGCGGCTGGTCGACCTTCAATCCCAGTGCGGCGCTGATCGGCGCAACCAACCCGGGCGCGGTTTACACCGGTCTCGCTATCACCAGCAAGACCTCCGGCAACATCCTGTTCGCCGCCGACGCCGCCAATAATAAAGTGGACATGTATGACGGCAGCTTCAACCTCGTAGGGTCGTTCACCGATAGCACTGTTCCCGCCGGCTTCTCACCCTTCGGAATTCAGGACATCGGTGGCCAGGTCTACGTGGCTTACGCCGCCACCAACGGAGGCCCCGGCGGCTATATCGATATTTTCGGCGAAGACGGCACCTTCTTGAAGCGCTTCACTCAGGCCGGTCATCTCAACCAGCCCTGGGGAATGGCTGTCGCGCCCTCGAACTTCGGCCCCTTCAGCGGCGCTCTGCTCATTACCAACAATTCCTCTGGAGGAATCATCAACGGCTTCGACCTCAAGACCGGCAAACTGATCAGCGCGATCAAAGATTCTTCCGGCAATGCCATTCACCTGAACGGCATCTGGGGAATCGAGTTCGGCGGAGGTTCCGCGAACAACGGCAAGACCAATCAGTTGTTCTTCACTGCCGGCCCCAACGACGTCAACGGCTTCTTCGGGATGATCGACTATTTCTAGCGAGTCTCTAAACAACAAACGGTAAGAAACAAAGGCCGCCACCCGGCGGCCTTTTTGTATTTACGCTCTCCAGACACAGCAACTTCATATCAAGCAGGTTCGGGTCAGAATACGCCTTCGATAAAAGGTTCGTATCAGGGGTTGCCTTCAGGCATATCACAAAATCCTCGTCACAGATCGCGCTTTCAGGCGCTGAATCATGGGATCTGCTATCCCTTCACAGCCTTCCCCACGCACTCCGCCTGAAACAGCCGTTCATCGGCCCGGTGCAACCGCTTCGCCTGCGCTGCCGTAATCAACGGATAGTGCTTGATCTCAAACAGATGATAGACAATAAACCAAACCGGCTTATCCGTCGTCATCCAGTTCTGCTGGTCGAATCGCTTCAAATTCACCGGAACCGAAAATCGCCGCAATGTCCGCTCCCGCCGCAAATTGAAATACGTATTGAAGTAACTCAACGCCAGCTCACGTAGCGATCGATGCACTGGCTCCCGCCACCTGCATCCCGTGAAATTCGATTTCGCCACCGCGCCCCAGCATCCATGCTGCTTAAAAATCGCAATCACGTGATCGGTATCATTCTCCGCTTCAAAATCCAGCAGCAGCGGAGGATACCCATTCGCCCGCAGCGCCGCCGCCGCAAAAATCGCGCCCTCCAAACAATGCGCGGTCTGCTCGGCCAAAACGCGCCGCGGTGACCAGGCCGTATCCGCCAGATGATAAGTCGCATCATCCAGGAATTTCTGAATTCCGTAAGGATCCTTCATCCCACGCAACTTGCGCAGCTCTTTGGGAGTAAAACTATCCACCCCATAACCGTTTTCGCGAATGGCCTTGCGATCCGCGGCTTTGGCACCGATCAGCTTGGGGGGATTGCGGTCAGGAGGATTGGCTTTGGGAAGGGCACGGCGTTCAGCCGTGCCAATACGCGCCGCTAACGATGCGGGCTTTAGCCCTTGAGGGATGCTCTTTCTTTTAGCTCCACGATCAGACTCAGAAGACTCCAAGTGTTGACGTTTCATGTTTGCGGGTCGAGTGGCCCAGTGTAACAGCCGCCGCTGGCGTCCCGCTCAAATCTGCGGAGGCCCTTCCGGTTCAGGCTCCCGCACCGGAGCATCGGGATTCTCCGGCGGTTCCGTAGGCTCTTTGATGGGAGGCGGCATCGGCTCGGCCGGTGTCCGCAGCGAATAGGTTGCAGCCAGGTGATAGGTCGCACCAATAGGTTCAGGAAACATTACCTTCAGATGCCAACAGTCGAAGCACCGCTGCCTCCTGTCTTTTATTTAGGTACTTCGGGTTTTTGTTTAGAGACTGCGAAAAAACGCACAAATGTACAGAGCAAGGCGGAAGAGCGGCTTTTGTGGAAGAACGGCCTTTTACGGGCACGTACGCAACGTGGAAGAGCGGCCCTTCAGGGCCGCGTAAGTCGTGTGAAATCAGTCCGGGCTTTTAGCCCCAATGGACGCACAGCCTGTGCCGCTCCCGGCAAAAATCTTAGCGCGCCTTTTCCTTATGTAAGCCCCGGCACGGCACTCGCCTAATTCGTTTTACCTCGATGTACCAAAAACTTCGGCAACTCCTTCTTCTGCGCTTCCTTGTCCTCAAAATCAAGCCCAAACGACGGATGATCATACGTCCCCGAAATCCGCACCGGCAGCACTTCCCCCTGCCGCTTCTTCTGGAAAAACGGATCCATCATCTTCAGCAGAATCGCCTTCCCTCCGCTGGTCGTGTTCGAAATTTTTGTATCCACGCGTATCCGCCCGCGCATATCGATCTTGTAATTGATCAGATTGAACGTCCCGTGCATCCGCGAGTGAGCCCCCGGCACAGTAAACGATAGATTGGCAAAATTCGCCGCGCCATCCTTCACCTCAACCTGCCCAGTCAAATCGCTGAGCGCCGTCTCCGGATCGGCGGTCACCTTTTCCCCGCGCGCTCCCGCGCTCAGCTTATCCACGCTCTCCTGCGTGTCCTGCGAAAACTTCCCCGCACCCACGCCAAACTCGCCCAGCAGCTTCACCTTCTCCAAAAACGGTCGCTCGCCCGGAGGAATCTCCACCTTCGCGTCCATGCTCACTTTGCCCGACATCGGCGCCTTATTCCCGCTCACAAACAGCATCAGCATGTCCTCGATCCGCCCATCTTGCGCATGCAAGTCGATCAATGCCGTCTTGCCGTGTCCTTCAGAAGACTTCGCAACGCTTCCGTCCGCCACCACATGTGTCCGCCCAAAGTGCGCATCCACATGTTTCAAAAAAGTGTCGCCATGAGTCGCATCCACGTAAGCGCTGAACTCCGTAATCAACTGCACCGGATGTCCACCCGACTGCACTTCAAAATCCGGCGTATCCGTCGTCCCCGCAATATCAATATGCCTCAGCACTCCACTAAACTTCCCCGCCGACGACAGAGTCCCCGCAATCCCTCCATACACGCTAAGATCGGCCCGCTCGAATTTATATTCGCCCGACACCGGAGTCTGCCCCGGATCGCCAATATTCCAAATCCCAAACTTCCCCTCCGCCGTAATCTCCCCCGGAGGCTCCGGGTTCCCCACCTTCACCCGATAGCTCAGCGGCCCATTCCACCCCACATTGCGAAGCACCGCTTCATGAATCTCGAACCGCAACGCTGGCGCTCCCGGCTTGCGCAAAGCAAACTCCAGCACTGCCCCGTTAGCCACAATTTCCCCAATAGAAATTTTCGAAGGTGTCGTGTGAAGAGTTTCCCCGCTCCCAAACGGTGGAATCACTACGTGCAGACCCTCCGCCGTAATCCCCGACAGCCGTCGCGAAATAACGCCGAGATAACTGCCGCGCAGAATTAATTTCTGAATAGTGATAAGGGGCGCGCCCGCATTCGACCCGTGATAAAACTCCACTCCCTCAATCACGCATCCCGGCGAAGGAAAATAATTGCGGTGGAACGCGCGCAGCCGGACCTTACTATCGCCCGCCTGCTCCAGAATTTGCACCACCGATTTCTGCTCAAACGGCCCTGCCTCAACCCACAGCAACGCCACCACACAAGCCACGGACGCAGCCACAGCCAGCTTCAGCAAAGTTCTGCGTTGTCGAGGCACAGTTGGAATGGACCCAGCATGCGGTTCCAGAGCGGTAGGCACAAGTCTTGGAGGACAATCCCCTTATCGAGGTTGCGAGAAAACTCCAAGGTCCGCAGAATGCCGCCGACTGTTTCCTCGCCTTCGTTCCTCCCGCTCAATAGAGTCGCAGGACACCTCCTGCTCGGCGAATCCCTTACCCGGCCCCCGCGTTTTCCCTACAGGCAAATACCTTAACCTTTCGGGATGGCATTCGCCCCAATTCGTCATCCAACAGTTGATGACAACTTCCGATAAAACCGAGACTGAAAAGCCAAGGACATCGTCGGGAACACGAGTACGCAACACCATTCTTCTAGGAGTGCCGCAACGCGAATTTGACGCCATCGAACCTCATCTCAACCTCGTCTCGCTCGATCCCGGCGCATTCCTGCTGCGCGAGCACGAACCGGTCGAAACCGTCTACTTCATGAACAGCGGAATTGCCTCTCTAATCGTTGAGACGCAAGACGGAAGAAGCGTCGAAGTCGGTGTTTCCGGACGCGAAGACCTGGTCGGCCTACCCATTGTCGCCGGCCTCGACCAACTGACTCACCACGTAGTGGTCCAGGTCCCCGGCGACGCTTTCCAGGTCGAGACTGCCACCATAAGGCGTCTTCTGCCCGCATCCGCCGAACTGCGCCGCATTCTCGTTTTGCGCCTGGCGATTCGCTCCATGCAGATGGCGCAAAATACCGCCTGCAACCGCCTGCACAACGTCAAGCAACGCCTGGCGCGATGGCTGCTGGCTACGCGCGACCGCCTGGACACTCGCGTTGTCACTACGACTCACGACTTTCTTGCGAGGACTGTCGGCACTGACCGCCCGTCCGTCAGCGTCGCGCTCGCAGCTCTTGAGCGATTTGGTGCAATCACCGGAAGCCGCGGCTCGATTTCCATCGACGACCGCCGCAAGCTGCATCAGCAATCCTGCGAGTGCTACGAAATCTTCGAGCAATTCAACAAAGACCTCGGCCTCGCCTAGACCGGGGGGCCCAAACCCCCCAGAGAGGAACAAGTTCTGTCGCGCCTCGGCTAAAAGATTTTCCCGGCTCTTCGCGATCTATGCGATGAAAGCCGTTCTTAGTTCTTAGTTCTTAGCACCGAGCGCAGTACCCCTTCGTAGGGAACACGACAGACAGGCCGTTCGGCGCAAGATAAGCTCCAACCGATAGCGCCCCGGTAACTCCCGCCACGTCCATGTCAGACCAGCTTCGCCCGACAGAAAACTTGCTATACCCGGAGTGGCAACCTCAGGTTCAAGCGGCACTCCTGGAGTTTGACCTGGCGAAGCTACCGGAGCGGATAAAAGCCGCCGAAATCGCTATTTCTACCCGCCTTAAGGCCATCACTCTCTACCAGGATCATCACTCCGAAAGAGTCGCCATCTCAGACGCCTTGGCCACCCTAAACTTTCTCAAGCGGGAGTGTGTCCACCTCCGCGACGCGCAGCAAAAATAAGGGCACAGGCCCTATTGTTAAAAGTTACAGTAGCCTCCTAATTCCCCGTATACAGAACAGGAGGCCCGTATCCGTGCGCATGTTCCTGATACACGGTCGCACTCAGGATCAGTCCAGTAGGTATCGGCTGCGGTGAGAATACTGAGAACAGCAAACCTTCCTGTCCATCAAACTGGCGCGGAGCGCAAAACACCGTAAGTCCGGGAATCGCAAAGTTGGACTCCGCCAGCGTCGCCAAACAGTTGGTACTCAAACTCCCCGTCGGAACAAATGCCCGCACATCCAGACCGCCATCCGTGACCTCAGCATCTCCAAACGCAATGTTGGCTGCGCCAATCGGCGTGGACCCGCCAGATGGCGTCGAATTGGACTGAGAAAAGCTGGCAGTGAACAACACGAGAGCCACAATCACCGGCAGTGCCGCATAAAAACCAATACGCTTCATAATCTTTCCTCCCCCTGATTTTTGCCACAATCCATGTGGGGACAGCCGCCTTCGGCTGTCCGTTGAGCGAAGCTCGACTTTCTGGATTCCGCCCTTCCGTCCCCATCGACGTTCGCTAAGTCGGTTGTCAGGATGGGATCGCCGAACGGCGGGCGTTTCTTCCGTGCAGTTTGCGAGCTTTCCGACCGCCCCACACTATATACCCCTACCAGAGCCCAGGCACTCATTATTCTTTGCTGATCCAGACACTATCGCCGACACCAGCCATGAACCCAAGCTTGTCATGCTGAGCGCAGCCCTGCGCTGCGTAAAGCGCAGGGCAGGCGAAGTCGAAGCATCCCTCGCAGCGAGTACCGCCCCTACCCTGACGAGGAGCTTCCGCCACTGCGCTGGCAGTGCTCGGTGATGCCCGAAAACTCTGTCATTTCGACCGAGACCCCGGCGCACAGCGACGGCCAGTGGAGAAATCCGCTGTCCTTGTGACATAAGCTGCGAAATTGAGGAACATTCGTCTCCCGAAGTTTCTCCCGACTCTGCTTTTATCTTAATAACCCCTTGAAACGAATCTCGCCATCGCGACACTAGTGAGATAGAGAGATAAGGAGCAGATACCTATCGTTTCTCGTGTTCCTTATAACTTGCCATTAATGACAGGAGCTTCATGGGACCGCTGGACTTAGTGCACCTTACTCCTTTGATGGCACGTACGATGGGTCGAGCCGAAATCAAGATTGGTCTTATCGATGGCCCCGTCACTGTGGACCATCCCGATCTTGCTGGACAGAATATTCACCGGATTGCGGGGAGAGAAACTGGTATTTGCTCCGTGCCAAGCAGCGTGGCCTGCTTGCATGGGACATTCGTAGCCGGGATGCTCTCGGCAAAGCGAGGCTCCATCGCCGCCGCCATTTGCCCGGGTTGCACGTTGATGGTGCGGTCCATCTTTGCCGAAACAGTCTCCACTAACGGAGGAATGCCGAGTGCCATGCCCGAAGAACTGGCTTCCGCCATCATCGACACCGTGAACGCCGGTGCGCGATTGATCAACCTGAGCGCCGCCGTTATACGGCCATCGGCCAGAGGCGAGCGCGAATTAGAAGAGGCTCTAAGTTATGCCGGCAAACGCAATGTGATCGTCGTGGTTGCGGCTGGGAATCAGGGCACAGTGGGCAGTTCGGTGATTTCACGCCATCCCTGGTCGATCCCAGTAGCTGCCTGTAATCTTCAAGGTCGACTGATGGCGGAATCGAATCTTGGCAGCTCCATCGGGAAGTATGGCTTGCTTGCACCGGGAGATGAAATCACCAGCCTGGGCACGAACGGCAAGCCTCAGGCATCGGGAGGAACCAGTGCCGCAGTGCCCTTCGTTACAGGTGCCGCTGCTCTGCTCTGGTCGGAGTTTCCCGGCGCCAGCGCCACCCAAATTAGGCTTGCCCTAATGCACGCGGGCGGCTTGCGGCGCAGAACGATTGCCCCGCCCTTGCTGGATGCCTGGGCGGCTTATGCCGCCATGGAGTCGGGGAGACCACAATGACCAAGAAAAAGGTGGCTAAGCCGGATGTAACCACGAGTCAGCAGACAGATCGGCAGCCTTACCGGCTTCGACTGCCCGGTTTTCTCCTCGAGGAGGAAATTGGCCTCGGCGACGCCGTCAAGCGAGCGACTTACGCTATGGGCATCCGGCCCTGCGGCGGTTGCCAAAAGCGTGCCGCCGTGCTCAATCGCTGGATGACTTTGTCGAGATGATTTTGAGATTCTAACTTCGCTGTGAGGAGACACTAACGTGGAGCAAACCGTAGCTGAAATTCAAGAGCAAGCATCAAACCCACTCGTGGGCGGCAATTCGCCCGGCGGAACCAATTCTCCCGGCGCTCTTGCGAGCGTCTCTCCGCAAGGTTGCACGAGTTGCGGTACCGGGCCCGCCGCCGGCAACGGAACGGCCGCACCACCCTCCTGGGTCTACGCCATCGGCAACATTGTGCCTCGTTTCCCTAGTGTCTCGGTGGAGAAGGAGTTCGCCCAGGCCACCGGTCGGGAAAAAACCGCGGGACTCACCGACCGCCAGGCCCTTCACGCCGTACTCTCCAAGCCCGAAAACCGCTACCTCGTCCGCCAACTCTGCTTTGTCTTTACCATTGAAGGGCTTGAGACTTACTTGCTGCGCCCTCGCGATCCAGCAGACTTCAGCCTTCTGGTCGAAGCCATCCGCCCCAATCCCACCCCTCTGGATCTCGATGTCGTCGTGGGCCTCAAGGGTCCCATCGCTCCGCCAGAAATGTGCAATGGCTTAATGGTTCCCATCGTGCTCTTCGACCAGATCTACTCGTTCGACCGCGACGCTCTCATCAAGTCGATCCCCAAACCGGAGAAGACCTCAGTCAAGGAGTTCGGCCCCGCGGCCGACGAACTGTTTAACCGCATCATGCAGATGACCGATAATGCGGGATCAATGGACGAGCACCGCGCCTTGAACTATCTCGCCCTCCGCTACCAGGCCATCTACGCCAAAGCCGCGGAATACTTCGCCCAGAGTTCCTCGCTCACCGCCGTAAACACTCAGGTCTCCGCGCTGAGCGGCGCACGCAAAATACTGGATGTAATTTTCTCCTACACCAATCGCAACACCGATGTGGTCGACAGGTGCTTCGCGCGAGTCGACGTGACCGATGAGTTCCCGTTTCTGGTGACGAAGCTGTCGCCGTATTACGCTCGCTGAATCCCAAGTTTTTCAAAAGATAAGGATTAAAGATAAGGAGGTCGCAAATGAGCACTCCCGGATTTAATGCAGAAACTTCGCTCCAGCAAATGATTTCCACAAACCGTCGCCAACACCGAAAACCTAGCGTGGCCCCTTCGTCAGCGCAGCCCGGTAGCGTCGTGCCGCAGGTTTGGAAGAAGGTAACGTTCATGGTCGTTGGTGGCCGCACTGGCGTTTGCTATGAGGACACCGAGAAACAGATGAGCATTTGCGAGTGGGACTGAAAGGTAGGTCGGGGACGCTGGCGCCGGTTCGTCTTGCGGAATGGCAAACAGACGCTTGGTTAATCCATGACTTAAGGGAGGACGAAAAATGCCAATGCTGCCAGGATTTACCGCAGATGTTTCCATGTCGCATTCCCGGGAGAAGTACTCCTTTGCTCTTGCATCTCCCGGACAAAACGTAGCCGGAATCGAATTGGCAATGCCTAACTTTGAGTGCAGAACCCCAAGAGGAGTTTGCCCGATTACCTGCTATCCCATCACCGACCGTGACGGTCGCGTGATCGATTGGTTTTGCATTTGTGACTGTAGGTATCCAATCCCGGACGCTAACTTTTTTTCGTAGATGCCTGAACGCTTTCACAGTAGTCAGGCAAGGTATTATTCAACACCAATGGAGGCTATCGATGAGAATGCTTAGTTTTTCAGCGGAAGAGACACTTAGGGGCGACATCACGCCTTTTGCGTCAGGTCCCTCGATTGATTCTCTTTCCGGGGCGGTAGTACCGCAGTTGCCTCGCGAAGGTGGTGGCTGCGGTACCACATGCCAATCCGACGACAGGACACAATCCTGTTGTTGCGGGGTGGACGAGAAGTGCGTAACTACCCTGCATACCTGCTCTTGCCAGGCGGCCAACAGATTTAGTTGGGCGGGATCAGCCCTATTTGGGCGCGGATCCTCCAGCCTCTATGCCGCATGAGGCCATGGATCATCCTCGCAGGCATGTTTGTTGCGATGCAATCGTCTTTCACGGGTCGGCGTGCTCATCCTGCTCCCGGGTCGGCGGATGGCCCACTCAAGCCCGCTTTTGGCTTGAGTGGGACTTTTGAGCACGTGTTCATCGTCACAGATGGGCGCGCTCGTTCGGAAGGAGCGCGAATTTTAGGAGGAACGACAAAATGATAATGCCGGGATTTACCGCCGAAGCCTCGCTCATGAGGATCAATCGGCGGGTTGGGCTGTGGATGTAGTTGTTCCGGTAGCTGTTGTTGTGTTTTTAGTGACTTCTATTGCTGCTCATGCCCCTGGAGTTCGTGGTGCGGAAGGTACCCGGAGCTCCAGGTTCGCTCATGGTTGCGGTCTAAGTGGAGGATTCTATGAAAACATTCAGTTATATGCCGGGGTTCGCGGCGGATGCCTGCCTTTACGCAACAAAAAGGAGCTACTGGCTTGCGCTCTCCCGGGGGGGTGTAGGCGAAGGTAGTGTTGTTTCTCAGTTGCCCGTGGGAGTCAACACACAGTTGAACCCCTGTCATAACGTATGTAAGTGTTGTATACACACGCGCGATCTGAAGTGCTGTGGCTATTGCGATGACTGCCTGGAGATGCCGATTCCAGGTGGGGCGGGAATCTTCCTAGCCGCCTGAATAACGCGGGTTACTGAGCGCAATTAAGAGGCAAGGTCCTCGAAACGCCAAGTGATCCGCCTATGCAGCGAGCCGGCGTGCTCATCCCGCTCCCCGGCCCGGCAGACATTGAGGTTGTTAATTTCACGAGATGTCTCGCAGTTTAGCGTAAACACCATATCGGAGAAAGAAGTGTTATGAAAATACCAGGCTTCACTTCAGAACAAACTCTGTCAGAAACAAACCCAGCTTACGAACTCAAGGCAAATTTCACAGATCATGCCGCGGGGACGATTATTCCACAACGCATAAAGCTTAGAAGTGTATGGTGCGACTGCGACGTCTACGACAATTGTGTCTGCGCGCCGCCTGCATAGGCGGATAGCGGCGCACTGCATCCTTTTGGAGCTCTATATTTAAAGAAACCGATTGATGTGATGCTGTAGCAATGGAGGCTTGCAATGAACACGCCAGGCTTTACCGCAGGTGCGTCTCTGATAAGGGCCCTGAGGAAAAATACTTCCATCAGTTTTGCTTACTCTATTTCTGGTGAAGCATTTGCACATTCTCGGTTGGACAGGGAAAGACAACGCATCATTCCCGCGGCGCGGGACAGCAAAGAGCAAGCCTACGGTGATTGTCTCACTGACTGTCGGCTTTCCGGCGCAAAGAACTGCGCGAGTCGGTGCGGAACTGCCACTCCCGGACCCGGCCATGGTTCCACACCAGGAACCAGCAATGCGCAGGTCGCTTGCTGCATAGGATTTTTTGCCGAGTGCATCGTTAGCAATTGGGGTGACGTCTTTGGCTTAGCAGGGTGTTTCTACAGTGCCAGCACCTGCACCCAAAATGCTCCGTGCAATGCACTGTGAGTCGTGCATAGGGCGGATGGGGGGCTGGCAGCCTTTAGCCCACTCGAAAATCGGGGTGCCCTGTCTTGTCCCGTTCTATGCGATAGGGCGGGGGCCTGACTTCCTTTCAACAAACCAAGGTGCCGCACTTGAAGGTCTCGAAATGCGGGCAGCTGCCTCTTGGTATCGTTTAGGGTCGAAGCAAGACCGGTTTCTTGCGACGGTTTGTCCCAATCGCTCAATCCACTGACTTCACGTCCGCCGGTAGGTCCAGGTCCAAACTGCACGCCCCCGACATCGACCTGCACGATATTGTTCCTCGCCGCAAAAGCTTAACCGGGGCCTCGTCAGGAACTCTCTGCTTGTATTTCGACGCGCGAAGCGCATCGGCGATCCCTTTCAGCCCGTCATTTCCCTTAATAAACTTCGCGTCTTCCACCACCGCACCGGCGGCTTGTCCTCCGTTCAGCAAAACAAAGAAATCGGCGCTCCCGTCCTGCTTGACCGCGCTGGTCACCTGTACCGTTCGCCACCGTTGTAATTCATCTCGATATTTCGCCACCATCACGTCAACTTTGTCGTCGCCACCCACGAGTGCCGCAAGCCGGTTCCGGGTCTCCAGTTCTGGCCTTCGCGTACTCAATGCCAGGGCGTACCAATGCGCTGCTCCTTCCTTGTCCCCTTTCTTTTCGCAGATCTGCCCCAAATGGTCGCCTTCATCGCCAACTTGGCCCAATTCCCACGCTGCAGTGACGTAAGTTTTCGCTTTCTCCAAATCACCTTTGGCAAAGGCCACCCATCCCAACGTGTCCCAAAAACTCCCAAGCGCCGAGGTCAGTCCCAAATCCGTTTGCTTGAGCTGATCGAGCGATAAATTCCGCAGCCGGCTCGCGGTTGTCGATATCGCCGACTCCGCATATCTCTGCGCCAGTTCCAAATGGGCATTTTTCAGTGCCAATTGATACGCAATGGAGTTCCACGTTGGGGGCGTCGCTGAAATCTTCACCGCCTTATCGAACGCCGCCATCGCTTTCTCATCCTGCCCCAAGTTCAGATAAGCTTCTCCGATTCTCACCTGCGCCTCGGCGTTATCCGGAGTCAGCGATGCCGCCTTCTCCAGTTCCGGCACGGCGTCCTGATACTTTCGCCTCTCTAAATACGCGATGCCCAGATTCTCGTGCGCATACTTATCGAGTGGCTGGATTTCGATCTGTTTGTTAAACCACTTCTCCGCTTCGTCGTACTTGCGCTCGCGCAGATATACTCTGCCCAAATTGTTGTAAGCATTTAAATCGTAAAGATTTACCTCAATCTGCTTTTGAAAGGCGTTGATGGCGAGCCCATCCTGCTGGTCGTTCATGTAAACGATGCCCAGGTCGTTCCACGCGAGCTTGGTCTTGGGATCGTCAGCAATCGCGCGATTAAACAAATCTATGGCCAGCGCATAGTTGCCGTTTTTTCGCGCCTCGTTCCCGCTCTTGATCAGGTCGTCGACCTTCATTCCATTATGACTGAACTGCGAAGGCGAAGGTATGTCGGGATCGAGTTTGCGGAAGGAATTAATCAGCACTGTCGAAGAATGCAGCCCCTCGGCTTCCAGCAGCGCTGCCAGTAGTGTGTTCTTGTCTTTGCAATCGCCGTACTGGTTATGCAGCACCTCGCCCGCAGCCGCAGGCTGATACCGGGCCAGCCCCAGTGACAAACTGACGTAACGAAAATTCTTGGCCGCAAAATCGTAAAGCGCCTCGGTCTTGTCCAGATCCGAATTCAACCCTTTCGTCAACTCGGCCGCCTTCGCCCGAACTTCCTTCGACGGTGTCCGCCGATCTCTTTCCAGCCCCGCATACCAGTTCCCAACCTCTTCCCAGCTGGCAAAGGTCGTCATCTGGACATCGGGTATTTCGTCCGCTTTCTTCCTTTTTTTCTTCTTGCCGTTGCTGTTATTCTTATCCTTGTCCTTGTCTTTCCTCTCGTCCTCCTGAGCCAAATGCACGCTGGTCCACCGGTAAATCCGCCTTCCGTTCTCCTCTGTAATCTTCGGGTCCATGCCCGGTTTGCTCTTCACTTTAACCGCGCGCCCAGACGGCACATTAACTTCCAATTCCTCATTCAGCACAATACTCACCTGGTTGAAATCGTGCTGCATCCAGAACTGCCCGGGTGCCAATGCCGTGTGGATCACATTCATGGACTGGCACTCCAACACATCACCCGGGCGCAACCCCGGCACGCTGACATGCTTTTCCCGGTAATCCGTGTACACGGAAGCGACCTGTTGGATCGAACCATTCACATCCTGCACCGCTTCCGGTCCCGCCGTAACCACGGTGCCATCCTGATTCAGCACCCGCACATAAGCAATATCCAGCTTTTCGCTCGCCGAATTGTAGCCAAACCGCAACTGCCCCCATCGCTGTACGCCGGCCTCGCTCTGCACCCGGATACGAAATGAGTTTTCCACTCTCCCCGTGCCATCGCTCTCGAACCGATACCGCCCCCGCATTTGCTCGACAACATAAGCCTCCTTGCTGTAGTCGGGCTTGTCGGCACTGTCATCGGAAGTCTTACTTCCTGAAGTTTCCGAGGTCTTGGCTGTGGATTCAGCGGACTTACCCTGCTCATTCGCCTGCGCAGGAACAAACCCAGCGATCGCAAATGAAGCGACCCCCGGTAGCAAGCAGTCGCTTGGCGGAGAGAAAAGAAAAACTGTAGGAATGGTCAAAACGAAGACGGCGCGGCAGACGGTGACAAAAGACATGCGCTGTGTTGTACCCCAAACACTTCCGCCGTGCAAGTGACAAGGACGGGTGGTCCGCTCAAGCGCAGTTTTGACTTAAGTGGGATGTTCACGCGTCACAGACTTGTGCCGACACAAACAAACTAGATTGTCCTCATGCCCTGGGAACTAACGCGCTTTCATCACAGCGGGCAGAGTCATTTCGTCACTTTCTGCTGCTACCACTGCCGTCGGTTGTTTACCACGGACGGACTGCCCACCTTTGCGCCGCCCGCGACCCAGGCTGCCACGGACCTCGCCTCCTCCCTCATCTGTCACTACCGCAGCCTGAGTTCCATGCAAGAACTGCGTTCCCTGATACCATCGTCCGTGCTGCTCAGATTCGGATGGTACAGATAAAAGCAAGGTGGACCAGCCCGCGCTTCGAACGCAAGGCGCGTATTCTGCGGGCCGACTCAACATTTCCAGGAAAGGAAATCTACTATGGACATCAATCAGGCGATCTTCTATGGACAACTGGTGAATGCTGCCTATGCCATTCCTCCGGAAAATGTTAACAACGCGGCAGGGCAGGTTATAACCGCAGGAACTGTGAACTACAACGTAGTTACATCCATCTTCGCCAACGACCTTGCCACAGACATGAACCCGGCGCGCGGGCAAGCACGCGTCTCCATTGGTCTTATTCTTCAGGCGGCTGGTGCGGGCGATGTAGTCATCGCCATCCGTGGAACCGAAGGGATTGAGGAATGGATTCACGACGCTCAATTTCTCATGGTCCCCTGCCCATTCCTGGCCGGCGCGGGCCACACGGAAGACGGATTCACCGCCATGTATCTGTCCATGACCACCGGCTCCGCTCCCGGCTCA
>DATBZH010000026.1:0-133889 GCA_036513255.1 Candidatus Sulfotelmatobacter sp.
TGCCTCCCAGAGAAGAGTCCGGACAGTGACCGCATTGATGCGGAGCAGTCTTTTCTCTCCAGTCCGCTTTGGTGGGCAATTATCGCGAAATACGGGCATATTTCGCGTATTTCGGCGGAAGCACCGCAGATACTCCGTGCACTTCAGACTGCGTGGCGGAGGGAGAGGGATTCGAACCCCCGGTACGGTTTCCCGCACATCGGTTTTCAAGACCGACTGTTTCAACCACTCACACATCCCTCCGGCTTAGTCGGGCACTCAGGTCCCCGTTTATCTTGAATTAGTCTACAACAGGCAGTTCAGCGGCAAACCGCGAATGCGGCGAAGTCCTGGCCCTGGAAAACTTCCTCAAGACACGACCGCAGCTGGGCTACCGTGAAATCCCAAAAGCTTTGGAGTGGAACTGCATCACTTCGTCGAAGTGCGCGAGAAAATAGGACACGCTGTGATCGCCGGGATTAGCATGATATTCGTGCTTGACGCTTTCTTTGACGAGTTCTTCATGTAATGAGGCCGCGCCTTTTTCGAATCCGTAGTCGTCACTTTGACCGCAATTGAAATAAATAGCCATTTTACGCAGGGCCACAGAATTCTTCTTCGCAAGAAGAAAAGGGCTGTTGGCGTTCCAATGCGCGACTTCGACAGGATCGCCGAATATGGCAGCGAGGATTTTTCCGAGTGGAGCGCCTGCACGAGATGCGGCATCGAGTTCAGCGGGAGACTCGGTAATCAAGGCTGGGCTTTGCGCGCTGACTGCCGAAAACAAGTCAGGGCGAGCGAAGGCGAAGCGCAGCGCTCCGTAGCCTCCCATTGAGATGCCGCTGATCGCTCGTTTCTCGCGGGATGCGCCTGTACGGTATTTACCCTCAATGTGGGGGATGAATTCGCGCAGAAAAAAATCGCTGTAGCGAACCGATCCGTCAGCGGAGTTGATATAAAAACTTCGCCGGCCCTCGGGCGCGACAATCAGGAAATTTCCGATCTTGTGCTGATGTCGCATTTCGTCCAGCAGAGTCCACCCGCCGCTATTGAATAAAGTCTGCTCGTTGTCCCCTAGTCCGTGCAGAAAATAGAGCACCGGATAACGGGCCGTGCCCGGAGTCTTCGCGGCCCCATCGTAGCCTTCGGGCAGATAGACACAATAGTGGACGACCTGCTTGAGGATTTGACTGTTCAGGGTATTGCAATCGATGCGGCTCTGAGCCTGAGACGCCGACACAAGTCCCAGAAACGCCAAGAATGAATAGAGCAGATTGGATCGAAAAGAATGAATCATCACTCGAATTTACTCGTAGCGTAGAGCCTGAACCGGATCGAGCCGAGCCGCACGGCCCGCGGGATATAAGCCGGAAACCAGACTGACAAAGAAAGCGAACAAGACGGCAAACGCAACCAGCCACCACGGCACGGCCCAGAAGTGCTCCGGCGGCAAAGCTTGCCGCTTGAGATAAATGTTGGTGCCGAAGTTAATCGCTTGTCCGATCGCCCAGCCCAGCGCCACTCCCACGATGCCGCCCAGAATTCCCATAGCACCGGCTTCGGCGAAAAAAAGTTTCTTCACATCTCCGTCACTGGCGCCGATTGCTTTCATAATGCCGATTTCGCGCCGCCGCTCCAGAATCGCCATGACCAGCGTATTCACGATACCGATGGAAGCGACGGCCAGCGCCAAGCTTCCGAAGATTCCCAGAAACAGATCCAACACCGCGAAGAACTGGCGCAAGCTTCGCGTTGCATCCAGAATGGAGAATGCGCTGAACCCCATTTTCTTGACAGCGTCTTCAATGGTTTGCACCTGGCTGGGGTTTTTAACGCGCACGCTGATCGACGAATATAAGGTTTGGCCACTGTTCGCGCTCGAAATTTCGCGCAGGTCGGTGGGTTGCATCACGTGCAAACTTTCCGCCAGCTTCAGAGGCAAGAAAACTCTCGCGCGTGTCGGTCCGCGCATACTTTCCGGATCGAGATCGGCGATGCCCACGATCTTGAGATTCTGCTCACGTGAAATCACGGAGTATGCGGCTCCGGTGGGGCTGACGATGTCTGCAGGCATATCAGCGGCTTTCCGGGTTGGTTCCGGAGTCGGCGTTTCCTCGCGCTGGGCGTAGCGCATGGTCAACTCTTTGCCGAGCAGCGGTGCGGCAAGCTGAGCGACATTGATCTCATCGTCTCCTGGCTTCGGAGTTTTGCCCAGTAACTCCTCGGCGAACGACTTTTGTAAGATCGCTTCGGGCGCGGAATCGGAAGAGAAAAAACTTCCCTGCATGCCTTCAAATGCGTCATTGGACTTGGCAGAAGCGGGAAGCGCCGAAACCATGGTCAGATGCGGCTTGTCTTCGAAGCGCAGTTCCGTGGCGAAGCGAATATCAGGATAGGCTTCGAGCACGCCGGGCAGGCGTTCGATCTCTTGCCGCGAAGTCTCATTGAGGATGCGGCTTTCGCCGGGCGCAGGGCCGCCGCGCTCTTCTTCGCGATTGAAGTTGCGCAAGTCGCGTCGTGAGGTGACTACCACCGTGTCAAATAATCCAGACTTCACCAGCCGCCGCGATGCCAACTGTTGCAGACCAATACCGAGAGACAGCATGGCGACAAGCGATGCCACGCCCACAGAAATTCCGACTGTCGTGAGGGAATTGCGCAGCACGGATTCGCGCAGGTTGCGTAGAGCAAGCTCGGTGAGGTCAGGAAGTTTCATGCCCGGCGTCCCTGAAGTGCATCTTGCGCCTGCTCAGTCGAAGGAGCGTTGGCGTGATCATCGACTAGTTTTCCGTCCGCCAGAAAAATCATTCGCTGCGCGTAACGTTCAGCCAGCGCGCGCTCGTGAGTCACCATAACCACGGTCATTCCCATCTGCTGGTTGAATTCGCGGATCAGATTCATAATTTCAGTTCCTGTGTGACTGTCGAGATTGCCGGTGGGCTCGTCGGCCAACAAAAGCTGAGGTCGATTGATCAAGGCGCGAGCCAGCGCGGTTCTTTGCTGTTCGCCTCCTGAAAGTTCGCTGGGCCGGTGATTCATGCGTGCAGCCAGACCAACCCGCTCCAGTGCCTCGCGAGATCGCCGGGCGCGTTGCTCACGCTCCACCTCGGCAAAGCGTAGCGGAAGCTCGACGTTTTCCAGAATGCTCATGCCACTGATCAAATTGAACGATTGAAATACCATGCCGACTGAATGGCGCCTGTACCTAGCCAGATCCTCTCGCGAGAGCTGTGCCAGATTCTTATCCTGCACCGTGACGCTTCCCGACGTTGGCCGATCAAGGCCGGCGAGCAAATTCAGGATTGAAGATTTCCCCGATCCAGAACTTCCCAGAAGAGCGACAAATTGCCCTGCACTTACTTCAATGGACACACCATTGACGGCCCGAATCAAGCTCTCGCCCATCGCGTAATGGCGATGCAAGTTTTCGGTACGAATCGCGACCGTGCCCTTTGAGTTGGAAGTTGCGGCGGGAACGGTCATGGGTTCTAGCGGATCTCGCCTCGCAAAACTTTTAGAGCGTCAGCGGCCTTCACGTCGCCGTTCTTGCTTCCGGTGCTTCCGTTTGTCGCGGGAGCTGCCGCATCTCCCTCGCCCGGAGCGAGAAATAGATTTTCTTCCACGCCATGCTGCTTGGTATAGAGGTCGTAGTAGCGTCCCCGCGCCGCATAGAGTTGCCGGTGCGTGCCGTGCTCCACGATTTGTCCCTGCTCCATGACCATGATCTGATCGGCCCGGCGGATCGTCGAGAGACGGTGTGCAATCACGAATGTCGTGCGCCCTTGCATGAGATAAGAAAGGCCATGCTGAATCATCTCTTCCGACTCGGAGTCGAGACTCGATGTGGCTTCATCCAGTATCAAGATGCGCGGTTCGGCAAGGATAGCGCGGGCAATCGAAATTCTCTGGCGCTGGCCGCCGGAAAGCTTTACGCCGCGTTCGCCGACGATGGTGTCATATTTTTCGGCGAACGATTCGGCGAATTCATCCACTCGTGCGATTTTGCAGGCGCGCAAGATCTCCTCTTCGCTGGCATCGGGTCGCGCAAACGCCACGTTCTCGCGAATGGTTCCATCGAATAGGAACGACTCCTGCAAGACGACTCCTAACCTCGTGCGGTAGGAATCGAGCCGCACCGTACTCAGATCAGTGTTGTCTACGAGAATTCTGCCTTTCGTGGGCACATAGAAAGCGGAGATCAGGCCGATGGTGGTCGATTTGCCGGAGCCCGACGAACCGACCAGCGCGGTCACGGTCCCCGGTTCGGCAAGAAAAGAAATGTTTTTGAGAACGTCGCGAACGCCGTCGTAGCTGAAAGTTACCTCTTCAAATTCAACTCGTCCGACGATGTCGTGCAGGGTGACTGTGCGTTTCGGATCTTGGTCCTCCGGACGTTCGCGCAAAATCTCCTGGGTTCGCTCAAGACCGGCTAATGCTTCGGTGAGCTGCGTACCAATAGAAACGATCTGCATGATCGGCGCTACCAGGAAGCCGAGCATCAGCGTGTAGGAAAAAAATCCGCCCACAGTCAGCGTGCCAGACATGATCTGGTGCGCTCCCACGTACATGGTGAGGGCGCCAACGCACCCCAGCAGGACACTCGCTGAAAGGCTCATCACCGAAGTAGCGGTCAGTGTGCGCATGACGTTGTCCAACAACCGCAGAACGCCGGCGGCAAAAATCGACTCCTCGCGCTTCTCCGCGTGGTACCCCTTAATCACGCGGACGCCGCCTAACGATTCAGTCAGCCGGCCCGTAACCTCGGCATTGATCTTGCCGCGCTCGCGAAAGATCGGTCGGATGACCGCGAAGGCCTTGTTGAGCGCTATGGTGAAGCAGAGCAGCGAGCCAACCGCGATCAGAGTCATCTGCGCGCTGGTACGGAACAACAAGACAAGGGCAATGCCCGACGTCACAACGCCGCCGGCAAAATCGACCAGGCCCGTTCCCAGCAGATTGCGGACGCCTTCCACGTCACTCATGATGCGCGAAACCAGATTGCCGGTTTTGTTCGCGTCATAGAAAGCGACAGGCAAGCGCGAGATGTGAACCTGCACTTGCTGGCGCAAGTCGGCAATAAGGCGCTGCGCAGCTTTTGATAAGAGTTGCGTGAGAGAAAACGAGGTCGCACCCTGGATAAGCGTAGCCGCCAGCACCAACAGAACAAGCGGACGAAGCTGCTCGATGTGATGTTTGTTGATGACGGTATCAATGAGAAACTTGCTGGAATAGGGCAGAACGAGTCCGGAAACCCGGTTGATGATCATCAACACAAAGCCCAGCGCCAGCAGCGCGCGCCGCGGGCGCATCAACTGCCAGACTTCCGGCAACACGGCGCGGAGTCTCTGGACGTTAGGTTTCTTGACTGCTTCGGTTGGAGGACTCAATCTATTGTTTGACTCTGTGACTGCTCACTTCGCTTCTTTAATTCCTCGATTTTACGGTTGAAACGCTCTGTATGAGCTTCGCCGTCTCTTGTGGCATGGTCCCGCGTGGCCGGTGTATGCTCGGTGCGTGTCTGGACCGTCTGCGCCTAAGCGATCGCCGACCCTGGGTCTCTTGCTCGGCCTTATTATCACCCTTTCGGCGGTGCTGGCCTACTCTGCTTATATTTCCTGGCAGGTGGTGGGTTTGCGGCGGCTGCAAACCGAACAGGTCGATCGCAATCGCAAAGATTCTTTGCAATTGCTGCGCATCCAGAACGATCTGAATCTGCTCGCAGTGGCCATGCGCGATATGGTCAGCAATGATGAACCTTATCCCCTGACGGCGTGGTCTGCGCAGTTTCAACGAATTCGCGCCGATCTCGATGACGCCATGCGGTTGGAAGCCGGACTGGCAATAACTGGCCGCACCCCCGAGCAGGGAGCCTTTCTCACCAGCCAGTTCGCTCAGTTCTGGGAGGCGGTCGACCGTGTTTTCGCTCTGGCGCTTTCCGGAAAGCAAGCGGAAGCGCGGCAGCAGATTCAGTTTTCGTTGCAGGCCCGACAGGCTGCTTTGAGCACAGCTGTTGCCCGACTGCTTGTCCAAAACAGTGAAAACGAAGAGCAGGAAGGACAGCGCATCGTGCGCATTTATGATCGGGTGCAGCGCCAGGTGTACGTATTCCTGGCGGCGACTCTGCTGGCTATCCTATTGTCCAGCTTGTCGCTGATTCGCTGGAACCGGCTTTTATTCGGGCGCATGAGCGAGTTGTCGGAGCGCCGGGGCGAACTGGCGCAAAAGCTGATCGCAACCCAGGAATCGACTTTGCGTTATGTCTCGCGGGAACTGCATGATGAATTTGGGCAGATTCTAACCGCTATCGGATTGATGCTGGGCCGTGCTGGAAACCACATCCCGGAAGAATCCAGTTTGCGCGCCGATCTGCGCGAAGTCCGCGAGATCACACAATCAACCCTCGACAGAGTTCGTACTCTTTCCCAGGCTCTGCACCCTGTCATGCTTGACGAAGTTGGATTAGAGAAGACTCTCGACTGGTACATTCCTACAGTAGAAAGGCAAACAGGAATTACCATATCCTATGAAAAGCAGGGACAGGCGTTTCCTGTGGACGGCGCCGCAGGAGTGCACATCTATCGCGTGCTGCAGGAAGCCGTGAACAATATTGCAAGGCACTCTGGCGCGAAGCAAGCCTGGGTGCGCCTGCGCTTCTCGCCGTCGGAACTGGAGCTTAGAGTGGAAGATCACGGCGCGGGTTTCGCTGAGTGCCGTTCCGGGCGCGGCATAGGTTTAGTGGCGATGCGTGAACGCTCGGAATTGCTGGGTGGAGAAATCGAGTTCTCGCGCCCGGCTGAAGGTGGAACGCTCCTGCGTTTGACGGTTCCCCGGGAGAGAGCTGAGGCTCATGCTCCTGCAGAGCAGGGTCAGGCGGGGGAAGCCCAATCAGAGCATGAACGGGAAGATCACGACAAGAAAGATCATGACAAAGAAGATCACAGTATTGCTGGTGGATGACCACAGTCTCGTGCGGCGCGGCTTCCGGCGATTGTTGGAAGACGAGCCGGATATTGAAGTGGTCGGCGAAGCCAGCGACGGCGAAGAGGCCGTCAAATCGGCGCGTGAGCTCCATCCTCGGGTCATCGTTATGGATTGTGCTTTGCCGCGCATCAACGGCCTGGATGCGACGCGAAAGATCATCAATGACCTACCGGATACTGGAGTCCTCATGCTGAGCATGCACAGCGAGAGCACATGGGTGCGACAGGCGATTGACGCCGGCGCGAAAGGCTACATGTTGAAGAGCGCCTTAGATCTCGACCTCGCGCCTGCCATTCGCAAGATTGCTGCCGGCGAAACAGTTTTCGATCCGCAAGTAGAGCAGCCTGCCGCTTTGAAAGGTGAGCGCAACAGCGGCCTTACTCAGCGCGAACTGGAAGTCCTGCAGATGATCGTCGATGGCAAGTCCAACAAAGAAATTGCCGTCGTGCTCGACCTCAGTGCCAACACCGTCGCGGTACACCGCGCCAATATCATGAACGCGCTGGGAATTCACAAGACGGCCGAACTGGTGGTCTATGCCATCCGTTCCGGGCTGGTGAATGTTCCGTGAATCGCCGGTCTTTCCTTAAGAAATCAACTTTGGCGGGAGCGGCAGAATTGGTATCGCTGTCGCAACCGCGATTGCTCCGGGCTCTGGCACAACAGGCTCCGAAATCATCTCCGGGTTTTCTTCTTTCTGACGTTACTTCACCGGCCGGCATTCAGTTTCAGCACAACAGCGGCGCTTACGGCGGGAAATTATTGCCCGAGACCCTGGGTTCCGGCTGCGCTTTCCTTGACTACGACCGCGACGGCTGGCAGGACATTCTGCTGATCAACGGCATGGTTTGGCCCGGCCACAAAAAGCGGCGATCCACGCTGCATCTCTATCGCAACAACGGCAACGGAACTTTCACCGACGTAACTGTGCGCGCTGGGTTGGACGTTGAACTTTACGGCATGGGCGTGGCCGTCGGCGATTATAACAACGACGGTTTTCCCGATATTTTCGTTACCTGTGTCGGGCAGAATCACCTGTTTCGCAACACCGGCAAAGGTACCTTCGTCGATGTCACAAGCGCCAGCGGGTTGGCAAAACACACAAGCTTCAGCACCTCGGCGCTCTGGTTCGATTATGATCGCGATGGGCTGCTCGATCTCTTCGTGTGCAACTACGTGAAGTGGTCGCCCGAACACGATGTGTTCTGCAGTCTCGACGGGAACCACAAATCGTATTGCACGCCGGAAGCGTATCGCGGCGAAACCTGCTGGCTGTTCCGCAATCGCGGCAACGGAACCTTTGAGGACGTTACTGCCGCCAGCGGAATTTTCGACAGCAGCTCCAAATCACTGGGCGTAGCGCTGATTGACGACGACCGCGACGGCTGGCCCGATCTTTTCGTGGCCAACGATACGCAGCCCAACAAGCTCTATCGCAATCAACGCAACGGCACGTTCAAGGACGTGGCCATTGACGCCGGAATCGCCTTCAGCAATGAAGGCAAAGCGCGCGCCGGAATGGGCGTGGATGCGGCCGATTTCGAAAACTCCGGCTATCCCGGCCTGGCGATTACCAACTTCGACAATGAAATGATCGGTCTTTATCGCCGCACCGGGAAAGGGTTCGAAGACATTGCCGCGCTGACGGGAGTAGGGCCTGCATCGCGCAACAGTCTGGGCTTCGGCTGCATTTTTTTTGACGCCAATCTCGATGGCTGGCTGGATTTCGCCGTCGCCAATGGCCACATCGACGAGACGGTGCGCAACATTCGCGGCAACGTCGGATACGCTCAGCCGCCGCAGCTTTTTATCAATGGCGGCGCTCTCAATTCAGCAAAGGCCAGTTTTCGAGACGTCGCCGCAGAGGTGGGTGGAAGCTTCGATCAGCCGAAAGTCGGGCGTGGTCTGGCTTATGCGGATTTCGATCGCGACGGCGATCTCGATCTTCTGCTCACCACGAATAACGGTCCGGCGTATCTTTACCGCAACGATCAGCTCGCTGGAAATCGCAGCATACGTTTTCGTTTGGTAGGGACGAAGTCGAACCGTGACGCGATCGGATCGACGGTCTCGGTCGTCGCCGGCGATCTCAATCAGTCGCGGATGGTGAAGGGCGGATCGAGCTATCTGTCGCAGTCGGAACTACCGCTGACCTTTGGTCTCGGCAAACGCGACCGCATCGATCGTATCGTCATCGATTGGCCCAGCGGCCGCAACGAAGAGTACAGAAATCTCATGGCGGGCCGGTGCTATGAATGCACGGAAGGGAAGGGAATTTCGCCGCAAAACGGCTTTTGATGAACTTCTTGTCATTCCGAGGAGCGAAGCCACGAGGAATCTCGGTATAGCCGGAGGCCGGCACGACGCGTTTCGCTGCGGGCGATACGATGCTTCACCGCACTACACTTCCAGCTGCCGCCAAATCGATCTCCACCGAGTCATTGACGCGAAGGAAGAGAGTGCTGGGATTCTTCATTCCCCATTTTTCATAAGGGATGGTGAAATGCACGGTCGCACTCCAGTGGTCTGATTCAATGTCCACTTCCGCAGGAACGGTGATCTCCCGCTCCACTCCGTGAATGTTGAACATGCCGTGAACTCTTGCGGAAAATTTTCCTGCTGCTGCGGTTCCTTCCACCAACGTCGGCCGAAAAGCTATCTCAGGATAGCGGTCGCTCTCTAATATTTCCTTATTCATCTTGCGGTCCCGCATTCCATTTCCGCTCTGGCCACTCCGGGCGTCAACAACGATTTCGCCGGATACCTTCCCAGAGGCGGGGTCAAAACGCAACGACCCGCGCTCCGCCGCGAATGTCCCTCGCACGGTGTGCAACACATCGCCCAGAGTAAACTTTACGCTGCTTTTTGTGGGGTCAAGCTGGAACGTGACTTCCTGCGCGGGTGCTTTCGCGGCAATACTGGCGACCAACAAGATCAGTGCAGCAGTCGCGTGCAAGCGGCGAGAAAGAATATTAGAAGCCCGGACCCAGATTGGATTCATGCTATGTGGTTAACAGTTCCCATCCAAATGTGAGTCCGTCTAAAGCCATATCCCGCGGAGATACTTCGCCCACATGTAAAGCCAGCAGCCTGCGAAAGATCTCAGGCCGCTTGCCGAATATTTTTAAGGCGCGGCGTTGCAGCCAGGTGCGTCCGTCCATAGTCAGCATGAGCCTGGCCATCAAAGATGGCCGCCGCATTAGCCGCCGATGTTCCAGTTGGTAACGGCTCAACTCTCCCAATCGCAAACAGTCCGCGAGGATAATCGCCTGATTAAACGCGAGCCCTAATCCTTCGCCCGTGATTACATCCACAGTACCGGACGCATCGCCGATCAAAGCAACATTGCTCCGGTAGACGCGCTTCAATCTGCGCGTGACGGAACACGCGCCGCGCTCGTTGGAAATGATTTCCGCGCCGCACAAACGAGCCTTCAACTCGGGGAAACAACCCAAAGCTTCGTCCGCCCGCATTCGGGGATCGCGCGACATCAATCCGATGCAAACCTGGTCTTCAGTTACATGTGCGACATAACCCTGGGCGTGGCGAGCCCAATAGAGTTCTATGCGATCCGTCCAGGGGGCAACGCGATAATGGCGGCGAAAGCCATAGCGAATACCTGTCGGCCTCGAAGTGTCGAGGCCGGCCCAGCGCCGGACACGCGAGTTGCCGCCGTCGGCTCCGATAATCCACTTCGCGCTGATGGTGCGTTCGCCCAGGCAAACTCCATCGCGGGACATGCCGGTGACCGGGGTCCGCCACAGTAAATCAATTCCCAGACCGGCGGCGCGCTCGATCATCAACCGGTGCAGCGTCGTACGGCGCACGCCAATAGCGCATTTGGACGGGAATCTGGCCCCCGCGCTTAGACCTGACGAAAGAAACCGGACGCCCTGCAAGCGATGGCATTCGTTTTCCGCGAAACTAATTCCTAATTGTTCAAGCGGCGGAATTGCATCAGGCATCAAATTCTCGCCGCAAGCCTTGTCGATCGGTGGATACGCCCCATCAGCCACTGTCACGTGAAATCCGTGCTGCCGAGCTGCAATCGCGGCCGCCAGTCCCGCAGGTCCTCCACCGATCACGAAAACTTCAGTCGAGTCTGCCAATCCGGCGTTCTTCATCGTCGTGACCGCATGCTTACCACCGCAAGAGCAATATCTCCGAACAAAATCCCGGCCCCATCGCTGCCAATATTCCGATCGTGCCCGGCTCGGGCCGGCGATGCTTCATCACATCTTCGAGCACCACCAGCACTGAAGACGATGAAAGATTGCCCACCTTCTTCAGGCAATCCCACGAGGCATCGAGTTCATGATCGTGCAAGTCGAGCGCTTCCGCCGTTGCTTCCAGCACCTTGGGGCCTCCGGTGTGCAGCACCCAGCTTTTAATGTCGCTTCGCTTATATCCGTTGTCGGAGAGGAAAGCGTCCATATCGTGGCCAAGGTTTTCGCGTATCAGAACCGGGACTTGCGGCGAGAGCGTAATCTTGAAGCCGGTTTCGGAAACCTTCCATCCCATCATTTCTTCGGTTTGAGGATAGAAAATCGAGCGCGTGGCCAGAATCTCCGGACCGGCCACATCCACGTCATCTCCGGCAACAATAGCGGCGGCGGAGCCGTCGGCGAAAAGGCCGGAAGAAATCAGATTGGCCACGGACAAATCTTCGCGTTGAATCGTCAGCGAGCACAGCTCCACCGAAACCAGAGCTGCGGTTTGCGAAGGATAGGCGCGCACGTAGTCGGCGCAGCGCGCAATACCGGCCGCACCAGCCACGCAGCCCAACCCGAAGATTGGAACGCGGCGGATATTTTGCGGCAGTCCCATTTTATTGATGAGCAGTGCATCAATCGAGGGGCTGGAAATGCCGGTGACGGAGACGAAGAACAGGGCACCCAATTGCTTTGCCTCGATTCCCGCATATTGCATCGCACGGCACAGAGATTGTTCGCCAAGTTCCTTCGCTACTCTGATCCATACGTCGTTGGCCTGGCCCCACGTCTTGAGGTTGTAATAGTCCTCGGCGGGCATCGCGAGGTGGCGCCCTTCAACGGTCACATTACGGTGCAAACGTCCCAACAACTGCGGATTCTTCAGGCGTTCGCCCCAATATTCCTGCAGCTTCTCCATCAGGACTGCCTGCGGGTAGTAATGCCGGGGAAAGGCGCTTGCAGCGCTTGCGATTCTCATGGGTTTCCTCACCGGGTGCCGGCGGATAAAAGTGCCGTCCCACCCTCGTTTGTCGGAGCGTTGCCATTTTACCCGCTGCGAAACCCGTTTCGCACAGCCCATGCAACTATTCTCTAAAAACCCGGGGCTGAATTGTCATCCGCTTGTTAAATCTATGACTGGATTTATGCTTGGAAATCGCACCACTCCAGCAACGGCGCACGGATTTTGCGGCAGGCTAGGGCGTAATGGCGAGCGAACTGGGGTTGCTGCCCGTGGCAAAGGTTGTGACGGTATCCAGATCGCCGGTGCTCAGACTAAACACCTCAATCCCCGACGATTGGTTTCCCACCAGCAAATATTTCCCGTTCGGGTCCATCACGAGAAAGCTGGGCTGGGTTCCGGTGGCGAAGGTCGGCGTGGCAAGAGGGCTGATTGATCCATCCGATGCGACGGTATATGCGGTCACATTATTCGATCCTTCGTTCGCGACATACATATATGTTCCCGAGGGATCGACCACCACCGACAAGGGATTTATGCCATCGGCCTGGCCAATGGGAGATCCTGCTATTGGCGTAAGCCCCCCATCGGATCCGATCGTAAATTCAGCGATTGAATTGTCCGGCGCAGCATTTGTGACGTAAAGATACTTCCCCTTGGGATCGACAAACAGGCCATACGGGCTGGCCCCGCCCGTGGAAAAAGTGCCTATCACAGACGACACTTTTCCGGAATTCATGGAGAAAGCCAGGACGAAGCCCGTGGGCGACTCAGTCACGGTGACGTAGAGTACGGTGCCCGCGGGGTTGAGTTTTATATTCAGAGGATGTCCCGTGCGAAAGTTCGTGACTTCAGTCAGAGCTCCACTGCTTGCATCGATTGAGTACACCGTGATGCTGTTCGATCCAGAATCCGCCTCGTAAAGAAAAGTCCCGGCGGAATCGATCGCCAGAATGGTGGGAGTACTTCCGGACTGAGTCCGCGGCGTAACCTCTGTAATTTCGCCATTGCTCGCAATGGTGAACAGGGAAATCGAATTATCCACCGCGTTGGCGACGTACATGAATTTCTTCGAAGGGTGGACGACAACCGATTCCGCGCCATTCCCCGCCGCGAACGGACTATCGGCCAGCTGAGTCAGCACGCCCGAGTTCGGATCTTCACGGTAGATGCCAACTTCGTTCGCCGACGGCAACGCCGCATACACGAAGTGACTAACCGTGGCCGAGCAGCTCATCCAGGTTGCCACGCCCGCGCAAACCAACAACAATCCCGCTGCCTTCTTCAGCATCCGTAACTCCCGTAAGAAATTTGCGAAGCCAGAAAGAAACTTATCCGCGCACATAAGGCGCGATCCCACTCAGCAATTCAGAATGACAGAATCTCATATCATACGGGACAAAGGCTCGATTTGGCGTGCAGATTCCGTTTGGACGCACATCGCAGCGTATCCATGCGATGCCCATTCTTGCGAGGCAGGTTGTACGAGCGCCTAATGAGCCGGACTGATCTGAGGAGCGCTGGCCGCCGGCTTTTCGGACGGCTGCTTGTCTTCGCCGCCCAACCATAGCCGCACGCGATCAAGATAAACATAGATCACGGGCGTGGTAAAAAGCGTGAGTGCCTGGCTGACGATAAGTCCGCCCACAATCGTTATTCCCAAGGGACGGTGCAATTCCGATCCTGTGCCCGTGCCCAGCGCCAAAGGCAGTCCACCGAGCAAAGCCGCCATGGTGGTCATCATGATCGGGCGGAAGCGCAAAATGCACGCCTCATAGATAGCTTCTCCCGGCTTTTTTCCTTGTGTACGCTCTACTTCCAGCGCCACGTCGATCATCATAATAGCGTTTTTCTTTACCAGGCCGATGAGAAGAATGATTCCGATGGTCCCGATCACGTTGAGTTCGTTGTGCGTCAAGAGAAGCGCCAGCAACGCTCCAACGCCCGCCGATGGCAGTGTGGAAAGAATTGTGATGGGATGGATGTAGCTTTCGTACAGCATACCCAGGACGATGTAGACAGTAATCAGCGCGGTTAGGATCAGCATCGGCTCGCTGGAGAGCGAACTCTGGAAGGCGGCCGCGCTTCCCTGAAAACTCGCGTCAATGGTGGTGGGGAATCCGATGGTGCGTTCGGAATCCTGGATCACTTGAGTGGCCTGGCCCAGAGAAACTCCAGGCGACAGGTTAAAAGAAATCGTTACCGAGGGAAACTGGCTCTGGTGATTCACCGCCAGGGGCACATTGGACGGCGCCAGGTGTGTGAAAGCGGCCAACGGCACCGGTGTTCCACTGGAAGAGCGGACGTAAATATTTTGCAGGCCTTCCGTAGTTTGCTGAAACTCCGGCGCCACTTCCATCACAACGTGATACTGGTTCAGCGGGCGATACATGGTGGAAACCTGACGCTGTCCGAACGCGTCATAGAGCGCGTTATCGATGTCCTGCGCCGCCACGCCCAGCCGGCTGGCTGTGTCGCGGTCGATCACCAGTTGCGCCTCGAGTCCTTGATCCTGTTGGTCCGTGTTTACGTCTTTCAACTCCGGCAGCTTGCGCATGGCTTGCAGCAGTCGCGGAGCCCAATTATTTAAGTCGTTCAGGTTCTCGCCCTGGAGCGTGTACTGATACTGCGCGTTGCTTTGCCGCCCGCCGATGGTCAAATCCTGCGCAGACTGCAAATACAATGTAGCCCCCGGTACTACGGCCAGCTTTCCGCGCAGGCGATTGATTACATCGTCGGCCGTCACCAGCGGGCAACGCTGCCAGAAATGCAGGTTCTTACAGGCGCCCCGGTCTTCCAGCGACTTCAGCATGATGAAAAAACGTCCCTGGTTCGAAACGGTGTTTCCTCCGGCAAATCCCACGATCGTGCTCACCGCCGGATCTTTCATCACGATGGTGACGTAGCGCTGCATTTTGTCGCGCATCGCCTGAAAAGAAATGTCCTGCGCCGCCTGTACTGAGCCGGAAAGCCGCCCCGTATCCTGCTGCGGGAAAAATCCCTTGGGCACCTTGATGTAAAGAAACACGCTTAGGCAGGCCACGCCAATCGTCACCAGCAAAGTGACAAAGCTGAACCTCAACGCCACGCCAAGAGCCCTCCGGTAGATATCCAGCATTTTGTCGAAAACCCATTCACTGGCCCGGTAAAAGCGGTTGTGGGAATCGTCAGTAACGGGACGCAGGAACTTGGCGCACATGGTCGGAGTGGTCGTGAGCGAAACCAGCAGCGAGAGCCCGATCGCGATGCTCAACGTCACTGCGAATTCGCGGAAAAGCCTGCCGACAATCCCTCCCATCAGCAGCAGCGGAATGAACACCGCGACCAGGGACACGCTCATCGAAATCACTGTGAAACCGATCTCCTCTGCTCCCTTGAACGCCGCCTTTACCGGTTCCATTCCATGTTCGACGTAGCGGGTGATGTTTTCCAGAACGACAATGGCGTCATCCACCACAAAGCCGGTGGAAATAGCCAGAGCCATCAGCGATAAATTATCCAGGCTGTACCCCAGCAAATACATCACTCCGAAGGTGCCCACCAGAGACAACGGCACGGCGATGCTGGGGATAATTGTGGAGCGCACCGTACGCAGAAACGCGAACACCACCAGGATCACCAATACGATCGACAGGATCAGCGTGAACTCGATGTCTTTGACCGACGCTCGCACGGTCACTGTTCGATCCATGGCGATTGTCAGCGCGATGGCCGGAGAAATTGACGACTGCAAATAAGGCATCAACGTCCTGACGCGGTCGACGGTGTCGATAATGTTGGCGCCCGGCTGGCGAAAAACGATGATCAGAACGCTGGGTTTGCCATTGGCCAGTCCTATGTTGCGAACGTCGGAGACCGAATCCTGGACGTCGGCGACATCTCCGAGGCGTACCGGCGCTCCGTTGTTATAAGAAACGATCAAAGGCCGGTATTGATCGGCAGTGAAGAGTTGATCGTTGTCAGTGAAAGAAGAGGAGCGAGTGGCGTCTTCCGTCTGACCCTTAGCCAGGTTGGCATTCGCCGCATTAAGGGCGTTCCTTACCGTATCCAGGCCGACGCCCAGCTTATTCAGCAACGTAGGATTCACTTCCGCCCGTACCGCGGGCTGTGCCGAACCTCCGACGAAGACCTGCCCCACTCCGCTCACTTGTGCGAGTTTTTGCGACAGGATCGAATCTGCCGCGTCGTACATCTGTGGCACCGTCTGCGTGTCGGAGGTCAGCGCGAGAATCAGAATCGGCGCATCCGCGGGATTCGCTTTGCGGTAGGTTGGATTGCTCGGCAGGTTCGCGGGAAGCTGGCTGCGTGCCGCGTTGATGGCAGCCTCCACATCGCGGCCTGCGGCATCAATGTTACGGTCCAGGTCGAATTGCAAGACGATGCTCGTCGATCCCAGTTGGCTCGTCGACGTCATCTGGTTCACGCCGGAGATACGCCCGAACTGCCGCTCCAGCGGCGTCGCAACGGCCGATGCCATAGTTTGCGGATCGGCTCCGGGCAGCGAAGCACCTATTTGAATTACGGGAAAATCCACTCGGGGCAGCGAAGCCACCGGCAGAAAATTGAACGCAAGAATGCCCGACAACAACAACGCCGCCGCCAGCAGCGAAGTGCCAATCGGTCGCCGGATAAATGGAGCAGAAATGCTCATACTTAATAACCCGATCTAATCGCCGGGTGCATCTCCGGATACAGCTTCATGCGGAATCGGATTGCCAATTTTGTATTTCTCGAATCTTTGCGCCAGCCGGTCAAACCACAAATAGACCACGGGCGTTGTATAAAGAGTGAGCAACTGGCTTAGCAGCAATCCACCAACGATTGTGATGCCCAACGGCCGCCGAAGCTCCGCGCCGGTCCCCGATCCCAAAGCCAGCGGCAACCCACCCAGCAGGGCCGCCATGGTCGTCATCATGATGGGACGAAAGCGCAGCAGGCATGCCTGATAGATCGCCTCCTCGGGCGGCTTGTGCTCTTCCCGCTCGGCCTCAAGGGCAAAGTCGATCATCATAATGGCGTTTTTCTTAACGATGCCGATCAACAGAATGATGCCTATGAGCGCGACCACCGTCAGGTCGTTGCCCGTGACTTGCAGCGCCAGAATTGCCCCTACACCTGCTGAGGGCAGCGTGGAAAGAATTGTGATGGGGTGAATGTAGCTTTCATACAGCACTCCCAGAACGATATACACGGTAATCACGGCCGCCAGAATCAGAAAAGGTTCGCTCGCCAGTGAGTTCTGGAAGGCCGCCGCCGTACCCTGGAAGGCCGTATGAATGCTCGGCGGCAACTGAATCTCTGTTTCCGCCTGCTGGATCTGCTTGGTCGCGTCACCCAGAGACGCATTCGGAGCCAGGTTGAAGGAAAGCGTTACCACGGGAAACTGCCCCTGGTGGTTCACGGCCAAGGAAGTACTCGTCGACTGGATGTGCGTGAAAGCGGTCATCGGAACCGGCGAACCGCTCGTTGTCGCACTGGCTGCATTGGCAGTGGGCGCGCCCGTATTCGGCGTCGAGCTGCTGGGCCGGATGTAAATGTCTTTCAACATGTCGGGATTGGTCGCGAAGCTTGGCAGGACTTCGAGCACAACATGGTACTGATTCAGTTGCGTGAAAATAGTCGAGACAAGCCTCTGGCCATAGGCATCGTAGAGCGTGTTATCGATGGCTTGAGGCAAAATTCCCAGTCGAGACGCGGTGTCGCGATCGATCGTGACGTTCGCCTTCAGCCCATTGTTGAGCTGGTCGGTGGCCACGTCACGCAGCGCAGGCAGTGTTTTTAGTTTGTCCACCAGCTTGGGCGTCCATTGCGCCAGTTCCTGCGCGTCGGCATCTTCCACCGAATATTGGAACTGTGTTCGGCTCACCCGGTCTTCCACGGTCAAATCCTGCACCGGTTGCATGTAGAGCATAATGCCTTCTACTCGAGTCAACTCCGGCTGGAGGCGGCGGATAATCGCGGAAGCGTCGTCGCTGCGTTCATCGCGAGGTTTCAGATTGATCTGAATGCGGCCACTGTTCGGCGTTGTGTTGGTCCCGTCGACCCCGATGAAAGACGACAGGCTCTCAACGTCCTTGTCTTTCAGAATGATCTTCGCCAGTTCCTGCTGGCTCTCGGACATCGCATCGAACGAAACACTGTCGGGCGCTTCTGAAATGCCAAGAATCACTCCCGTATCCTGTACCGGGAAAAATCCCTTGGGAACGATCACGTAGAGAATCAGTGTCAGCACCAGCGTTCCGAAGGTGACCATCAGGGTCGCGGTCTGGTGCTTCAGCACCCACTTCACTGTCCGCCCGTAGAACGCAATTACCCTGTTGTAATACTCTTCCGTGACCTCGTAGAAACGGCCCTTCTCACCTTCCTTGCGGTGCTTGAGCAGTTTCGCGCTCATCATCGGCGTCAGGCTCAAAGAAACCGCGGCTGAGACCAGAATCGTGACCGACAAAGTTACGGCGAACTCACGGAATAATCGTCCAACAATGTCGCCCATGAACAACAGCGGAATGAGCACCGCAATCAGCGAGACGGTGAGCGAAATAATAGTGAAGCCGATTTGACCCGATCCTTTGAGCGCCGCATCCAGCGGGGAATCGCCGGCTTCCAGATAGCGGTCTATGTTTTCGATCATGACGATGGCGTCATCCACCACGAAGCCGGTGGAAATAGTCAGCGCCATGAGCGTCAGATTGTTCAGGCTGTAGCCCAGCAGGTACATCACGCCAAATGTACCCACGATCGACAACGGGACCGCCACGCTGGGAATAAACGTGGCCCGCAGGTTTCGCAGGAAGAAGAAAATAACGATGACCACCAGCACGATGGTCAACATCAACTCGAACTCCACATCTTTAACGGAAGCGCGAATGGTGTTGGTGCGATCGGTGAGGATTTGGATCTTGACTGCGGAAGGCAGCGACGCCTGCAATTGTGGAAGCAGTTTCTTGATTTTGTCGACGACGCTGATAATGTTCGCGCCAGGCTGCCGTTGTATGTTTACGATGACCGCCGGAGTCAGATTCATCCACGCGGCCAGTCGGTTATTCTCCGTGCCGTCGATCACATTGGCGACATCACTCAACCGAACCGGCGCGCCATTGTGATAGGCGATGACAATCGGTTTGTACTGCACGCTGGAAATTAACTGGTCGTTATCGCCGATGGTGTAGGACTGGCGCGAGCCGTCAATGACGCCCTTGGCCTGATCGACATTGGCTGCCGCCAGGGCGGTGCGAACATCCTCGAGGCTCAGCCCATATGACGCCAGCACGGTCGGATTGGCCTGAATCCGTACCGCCGGTTTCTGGCCTCCGCTGATCGAAACCAGACCCACGCCGGGCAACTGCGAAATTTTCTGCGCCAGGGCGGTGTCCGCCAGATCCTCGACTTTGGAGAGCGGCAACGAGTCCGAGGTCATTGCCAGCGTCAGAATCGGCGAATCCGCGGGGTTCACTTTGTTATAAATCGGTGGATTCGGAAGATCTGTCGGCAAGAAGGTCTGGGCTGCGTTGATCGCGGCCTGCACCTGTTGCTCTTCCACGTCGATGTTCTGGTCGAGACCGAATTGCAGCGTGATGACCGAACTGCCAAACGAACTCGTCGAGGTCATCTGGCTGAGGCCGGGAACCTGGCCAAATTGCCGCTCCAGCGGCGAAGTGACGGAAGACGCCATCACATCGGGATCGGCGCCGGGATAAAACGTCACCACCTGGATTGTCGGATAGTCAACTTCGGGCAGTGCGGAAACGGGCAACTGCATGAACGCCACCCAGCCCACCATCAACACGCCCACCATCAGCAATGTGGTGGCGACCGGGCGAAGAATAAATAGGCGTGAAGGACTCATGAAGCAGGAGTTCCTGAACCGTCCGTGTTGTTGCCGCTTGGGGTTTTACCGCCGGATGTGCTGGCGGGGGTAGGATTTCGCGGCTCGATTTTACTGCCGGTCTGCAGCTTGTCCTGGCCATCGGTCACAACTGTGTCGCCTGGATTGAGGCCGGCGCTGACCGCTGTCGTGTCTCCTTGGGTTAGAGAAATCGTCACGGTACGTGCTTCCACGCTCTTGTCCGGCTTTACCAAATATACAAACGTGCCCTGCGGTCCGCGCAGAATGGCCGCTGTTGGCAAAACCGTGATGTTCTTGCGGGTTTCTAACAGCAGATTGATGTTCACGAACTGGTTCGGCCAGAGCTGGTTGTCCTTGTTGTCAAACACGGCCTTGAGCTTCGCTGTGCCCGTGGTCTGATCAATCTGGTTGTCGATCGTCTGCAACTTTCCCGTCGCAAGTTTAGTTTGATCGTCACGGCTCAGAGCGTCGACTTGCAGCGTCGAGTTCTTCATGTGTTGCGCAACGCTGGGCAACAGGTCCTCCGGGAGCGTGAAAATGACGGCAATCGGCTGCAACTGCGTGAGGATCAGCATCGGAGTTGTATCGGCGGCGTGAACGATATTTCCCGGATCCACTTGCCGCAGCCCCACGCGGCCGTTGAACGGAGCCGTGATGTGGCAATAGACGATCTGCAACTTGGCGGTTTCAATTTGTGCCTGGTCGGTGCGCACGGTGCCGTCCAACTGATCGACCGTCGCTTTCTGCGTGTCCACCTGCTGCTGCGCGATGCTGCCCGAAGGAATCAGCGTGGTGTAGCGGTCCAGGTTCAGCTTGGCGTCGCGCAACGTTGCCTGGTCGCGGAATAACTGCGCCTGCATCTGATCCAACTGAGCTTGATAGGGACGCGGATCGATCACGATCAGCAGATCGCCCTCCTTCACGTTCTGCCCTTCTTTGAAGTTCACCTGCATGATCTGCCCGTCGACCCGGCTCTTGATGTTCGCCGTGTTGAACGCCGTAACCGATCCCAGCCCGGCCAGATAAACCGGTATGTCCTGCTTCTGGACCGGAGACACCGCGACGGAAACCGCTCGCGGCGCGGCAGCCTGCGCCTTTTGTTGCTTCGATTCGCCGCCACTGCACGCCGAGAGAAACAGAAAGAGAGCGGACAAGATGAAGGCCAGTGAAAGGTGCGGCATGCGCACCCCAGAGACAACATTCTGCGGAGAAAAGACTGATAGGCTTTTTTTCAAGGAATTAGTCCGGTACGCATGCTTTGCACTACTCCGACCACTGGAGACTCTGCTATTAGACGTGTACATTTTGAACTCGGTTGCGGTAACTTTGGTCCGGGAATGCGGAATTGTCAGCAGAGGCGACCTCCCGCCCGCAACGGTTCCAGTTGGGTCTGGAAAGCAACTACATCAGTAGAATTCTACCTATTCAGCATCCACTTCGCACCCTCAAGCGGTCAAGGGCGGGGCGAATGTTTTACAAATCTTTACTCCCATGACGCCCCGCGGGCTAATAAGAAAAGTCTTAGGGTTGCTGAAGGGAAGCGGGCTGTGGGTGTCGGGCTTCGTAGGCAGAGATATTGGCTTCATGCTGCAACGTTAG
The DNA here is from genome assembly GCA_036513255.1 of Candidatus Sulfotelmatobacter sp. Taxonomy (GTDB): domain Bacteria; phylum Acidobacteriota; class Terriglobia; order Terriglobales; family Acidobacteriaceae; genus Sulfotelmatobacter. The sequence continues at coordinate 21,578 of DATBZH010000026.1, forward strand.
GCCAATGTCATCCAGTCCTTCGAGCAGGCAACGGCGAACAAAATCGTCGATGTCGAACTTGGCCTGGAACCCGTGATCGTCGCGCACCTCGCATCGTTCCAGGTCAATCGTTAGTTGATATTTTTCGAGTTCGTTCGTGCGCCGCATCAATTCCGAAACTTCATCGTCGGTGAGACGAACCGCGAGGAATCCGTTCTTGGTGCAGTTGTTAGCGAAGATGTCGGCAAACGAAGAAGAAATAACCGCACGAAAGCCGAAGTCCGCAAGAGCCCAAACCGCGTGCTCCCGTGAAGACCCGCAGCCAAAATTCTTTCCGGCAACCAGAATGCTCGCACCCGCGTAGCGCGGCTGATGCAGAACGAATTCGGGATTCTTTTTTCCATCCGCGCCAAATCGCCAGTCAAAAAAAACAAACTGGCCAAAGCCGGTGCGCTCAATCCGCTTCAAAAATTGCTTGGGAATAATCTGGTCGGTATCGACATTGACGCGGTCGAGGGGCGCCACCAAACCGCGATGCACGCGAAACGGATTCATTGAGAATTCCTCTTCCTGAAGCGACTCTGTGGCGTCATTTTTGAGTGCAGACGTTTTTCAGGCGGAGCGAAGAATCTGGCGTGCGGTGCTACGTCACAAAGCGCCGCCAACCCTTTACTGAAACTTCCAATTCCGGATATCCGTAAAATGCCCCGCAATGGCCGCCGCCGCCGCCATCATCGGACTCACCAGATGCGTTCTTCCACCGCGCCCCTGCCGCCCTTCAAAATTCCGATTGCTGGTCGAAGCGCATCTCTCGCCAGGCTGCAGAATGTCGGGATTCATTCCCAGACACATCGAGCATCCCGATTCGCGCCACTCAAACCCCGCGTCCAAGAAAATCCGGTCCAATCCTTCCTGCTCCGCGGCGCGCTTGATCGCCTGCGATCCCGGCACCACCATCGCGCGCACCTTCGGACTCACCCGATGTCCCCGCGCCACCTGTGCCGCTGCGCGTAAATCCTCAATGCGCGAGTTCGTACACGATCCTATAAATACGCGGTCCACGCCGATCTCTTCAATGCGCTTCCCCGGCTCCAATCCCATATACTGCAAAGCCAACTCAGTCGCATTGCGATCAGCAGTCGTCGAGCCTGCAATCTCCGGCACGCTACCCGTCACCGGCACAACCATCCCCGGATTCGTTCCCCAGGTCACAAACGGCGAAAGCTGCGATGCATCAATCTCAATCACTTTGTCGAACCGCGCATCGTCTTCTGTCGGCAAACCGCGCCAGCGTTCTACCGCGCTTTCCCATTCAGTTTCCTGCGGAGCGAACCGCTTGCCCTTCACATACGCGAATGTGGTCTCGTCCGGCGCAATCATTCCCGCGCGCGCTCCCGCTTCAATACTCATGTTGCACAGCGTCATGCGTGCTTCCATCGAAAGCGCTCGCACTGCCTCGCCCGCGTATTCAATCACATGCCCCGTCGCGCCATCGGTTCCAATCTGCCCAATGATTCCCAACGCCAGATCCTTCGCTCCAACGCCTTGCGCCAGCCGCCCACGCACCTCAATCTTCATCGTCCTGGGCTTCTGCTGCGCCAGGCACTGTGTTGCCAGAACGTGCTCCACCTCCGACGTTCCTATGCCGAACGCCAATGCGCCAAACGCTCCATGGGTGCTGGTGTGGCTGTCGCCGCAAACAATCGTCATGCCTGGCTGCGTGAGTCCCAACTCCGGGCCAATCACATGGACGATTCCCTGATCCGGCGAATCCATATCAAACAGCCGCACGCCAAATTCTTTGCAGTTTTTCTGCAGCGCCTCAATTTGCTTGGCGGCAATTGCGTCGGTGATGGGAGTTCCCCGCGGCTCGGTAGGAATGTTGTGGTCGACGGTGGCCACCGTGCGGGCGGTCTGTCGTACCTTCCTGCCTGCAGCGCGTAGCCCATCAAATGCCTGCGGCGAAGTCACCTCATGCACCAGATGCAGATCGATATAAAGAATCGGCGACCGCCCCGCTGGCTCGGCCACCAGGTGCGCGTCCCAAATCTTTTCGAAGAGTGTTTTCTTTTCAGGCATGAGTCGCGAAGACTTGTCTGCAATAAGTTTTTCACAGTCAGCCGCGGCGGGGCAAGCGGGGGAGGGTCGTCGTCGGCCCCCTCGATTCCTATTCTTGTTTTCATACCGCTCCCGTGTTCGCGCGCGAACACAACGTCATGACGGTTTCGGATGTACGATAGCGTGATGACAGCCAAAGGTAAGAAAACAAAGCGGCGGAAGCCGCGGTCGTTGCCTAGACTGCGGCCGGGGAGGGTTGGCGACCTACAAGCGTCCGTGGAAGACGAACTGTTGTTGCTGGCGGATGAGGCGACGGGGGCGGAGCCGCGCTGGAACCGTCCGCGCAAGCTGAGAATTTCGTTGCGTATCGATACGGAAGTGGTGGACTGGTTCAAGTCGAAGGGTCCGGGGTACCAGACGCGGATCAACCGGGTATTGAGAAGAGTGTGATGGAGGGGAAGAAACGGACAGGGGGAAGATAGAGTTGAAAGTGGTGGTTTCCTCCCTGTTTAGTTCACGTGCGGGTACGCAGCCGAAATCCCCGGCCTGCGAACCCCGCGCAGACCGAGGCGCCTCAGTTGCGGTAGTGTCAGCAGGAAAAAAGTGGGCCAACCGGCCGATTAGAAGCTCCATGAACGATCTTTTGCACCCGGGCATACTTTCTCCAGTCGGAAAATAATTTGTAGGAAATGGGCAGAATCAATTTTTCAAATGTTCCTGTCCCAAGTTATGTTTTGAATTCAGACGGTCGTTCTTCCCGGATTCTTTGAGGAATCAGGTTCAACGCCAATATTCATGTAACTTTTGAGTTCTTTAAACGCTTTAGCGAAGTGGCGGCGACGATGGTTGAGAGCATACGGGATCCACGGGGAAACCCCGAAATAGCGTTGAACAAGTGTCCAGAGCGATTGCCGCTCTGGGGCCGGTGACGAGATCCCATCAATCCGATACTCAACAGCCAAGGATGCGCCGCCCTTCTCTAGAGCTGCCTCAAGGAGATCTGGTTTGACTAATGGTTCTTCAAATTCGCCGTTCACAAGTGATATCCAACTTGATCCTTTCCATTCCGGAGTAACTTTCGTCCACTTTCTCGAATTTCGGTTATTAGGCCATTTCTTTCGGACGGCATCATGCAAAAAAACACGCCCGCGCGTTACTCGTAAGCCGTCTGCCCAACGGTTTCTATCCCTATTCAGAGCAACGTACTCCTGAGCTTTACTATTAGCGTAGAAATCATGTATCACGCAGGAATTTAAAGTCCTCGGTAGCATGTTGACAATCTCAGTCCACTCCGAATGAAAGGGACCAGATACCATTAAGGCACGCCAGCTCTGATTTTGCAGAAATGCTGGATGAACAACTGAGTAGCCGTACTTCGAGCGTGCGAGGGTGAGCCAGTGCAATATACCGGGATGCTCAAAGCGTCGTGTCACATTGGCTTCCGGGAGAAGCAGTAAGCGCGCTATAAGTTCCCGCGTAACGTCCTCAAACAATTCGCCCTCGAAGGGAAGGCCGTCAGTCAGCCCGCTTCGGTCAAGCGTTACTCCAAGACGCCCATCCGGGTCGAAAACCGAAACATCGGGGAGAGAGAGATGGAGGCCACCTCCCAAGTCTTGGGTCTGATAGGCTTGCGCGGTCAATGCAATCCCGTTCAAGGCAACTCTAGATCGATCTCTGATGATAATGACATTGTTCTTGGGGTATGACCACTGCACGTCCGTAAATTCCTTGATCGGCAGTCGATGCCAGCCAGGTGGAAGCGGCTCGCTTTGGGATGGCCAGAATTGACCTCTTCGCACCTCGCTTTTATTTACGGTTAGCCGGAGTCTGGGATCCCGGAGGAGGTAGCCAAAGGCAACTTGCGAAAATCTCTTGTGCCACCACGGAGTGCGCCGACAATCTGTTCAGCCGCTTTCTGGCGCAGCTTAACGCGCACGACTGTACCAGCAACACAACTTGCACGCTTGAGCTCAATTTCCTGAGTGTCCAACCTCGCCGAGAACCTGATCCCTTCCGACGCAGGAGCAAGCAGATGGCGGGTTTCCACATTTAACTCATCGCCTAGCAGAAACGCTGCCAGGACTCCAATTCCGAAGCGACCCGAGCGCAGAACTCTACTCTTCTGGCCCCTGCCACCTACTGTGTGTTTATCTTTCCACTCGTCCGATGTCCTGTATGTCGCACCGGCTCGTAAAAAATAGTTCACTATTGTCTCGGCAGTCTTCGCTTCTTTGCTCAACTAGGGTCATGAAGCCGTCGAACGTCAAGTGCATGCCTATATCGTGCAAAAATACTGAAACAGCGAGAGCCGCTGCATCTTGAGGGCTAAGGAGTTCGACCGGTGTGACCCCTGACTTTACTGAGTAGGCGGTATCGGAAATTAGTGCATCGGCGGTCATCAGTACGGATTCGACGTGTCGTGTCGCGTGATCCGTATACTCTGGAAAGAACGTGGGATGATCGTCGTAAATTTGGGCGCAATTTGCTGCGGTGGTAAGAACTAGCCCGTGAAGCGCAGGAACGCGCGACAGCCGTTCATTTAGCCTCATTGGTAGCCGTATCATACGGTTGAAATTTTACACTGAACAACAGGCAACAGCAGAGCGGTTGGCCCAGGCTAAATTTCTTTTGACACTCAAGGGACGGCCGGTTGGCCCGCCTTTCCTTGCTGACGCTATCCCAACTGAGGCTGCCCCGGTCTGCGCGGTTTTCTCCAGAGCCTGCCATGAGCCTTACCGATGGGCCGGGGATTTCGGCTGCGGAAACCGATGTTCATCGGTACCGGGGCAGCCTCAGTTGTGGAAGTTGTCGGCAGGAAAAGGGTGGGATGGCCTCGTCATCTGGGTTTGAAATCGAGGTTGAAAACGACAACTCGAAACACTACGTCGACGTCGCCTGGAAATGTATACTGCTTAGGCTTACGGGCTTGACGCACCGTCACTTCGTTGAGCCCACATCAACCGCCTTCATTCAAAGGATTCCGCCATGCAGACCCGCATCACCGGCACCACCATGCCTGTTCTCGAATTGATCCTCGATCCGAACGACTCCATCATCTCCGAAGCCGGTGAACTTTCCTGGATGTCCAGTTCGATCCAAATGACCACGCATACTCAGTTCGGCGGCGGTGGTGGTCTTTTCGGCGTGCTCAAGCGCGTGGCTGGCGGCGGATCGATCTTCATGACCGAGTATCGCGCCATTGGCGGGCCCGGTGAACTAGCTTTCGCTACCAAGCTTCCCGGCCACATCGTTCCTGTCGAAGTCTCACCGGGGCACGAGTACATGATTCACCGTCACGGTTTTCTCTGCGGCACTCCGCAAATTCAAATTGGTGTCGGCTTCCAGCAATCGCTCGGCGCGGGAATCTTCGGCGGCGATGGCTTCCTGCTTCAGCGTGCCACCGGACAAGGCATGGCCTGGCTCGAACTTTCCGGCGAACTGGTCGTCCGCGATCTCCAGCCCGGCGAAACCTTACGTGTTCATCCCGGCCATGTTGGAGCGTTTCAATCCAGCGTCTCGTTTCAAATCACCACTGTCCCGGGCATCAAAAACATGATCTTTGGCGGTGACGGCATTTTCCTCGCTGCTCTCACGGGCCCCGGAAGAATCTGGCTGCAAACGCTGCCTATCGCGAAACTCGCCCACGCTCTAGCCGAATACATGCCGCGGGAAACCAGAAGAGAGAATGTCCAGAGTGGCGTGGTGGGAGGGATCGTAGGATCGATTCTCGATCAAATGAAGTAGTCCCAGAAAAATTTGTCATTTCGACCGAGTTGAGCGACGGTGGGTGGAGAAACCTGCTCTGTTGCCGCAAGCTCCAGGGAACCCATGAGTCCGGCCCCACCGAATGACCAAAGAATTGACGTCCGCGGTGCCCACTTCTCGCAAAGAACGCGAGAAATGGGGCACCCGGCGGAGAGTACAACTGTCTTCAGTGTTCCCCGATTCCAAACAACCCGCCCAGCAGCAGGATCACCAGCACGCCGAGCGAGATGAATCCATACTTGCGATCGTTCTCGCGGAAGAAGAGGATGCAGGCGACCAGCACGCGCACCGCAGGCGTGGCCAGCATGAGCAGCACCCCGGCGCGTTCAATGTCTGCGGCGATATGGCCCTTGATGATTAAGCCATCGATCAGGCCGGCGAGCATGACGAAGAAGCAACTGAAGGCGCCGATGCGCAGCACCATCGCTACTACCCGGTCGAATTCAGGTTCGCGCACCTGGCTCATGAAAATCCTCCGTGATAGAGATGAATGAGCAGGCGCACAGCCAGATAAAGCATGATGCCGACCAGCAGAACCACAACGTAACGCGTGCGAATGCGCGGCGCAATGCGCGCTCCCAGCAGCGATCCCATGAACACGCCGACGGCAAGCGGAGCGGCAACTTCAACCAGAATGTCGCCGCGCCGGTAGTAGACGATGGCGCTGGCCGCGGCCGTAACGCCGATCATGAAGTTAGAAGTCGCTGTCGCAACCATCAGCGGAACTTTCATGAAGATATACATCAGTGGAACTTTAATCGGACCGCCGCCAATGCCAAGCAATCCAGAGAGCGCGCCCGCCACCAGCGACATAGCCAGGCCGAGCGGATAGCGCTGCGGCTCGTAAGGAGGGATGGCAAGCTGCCCGCCATTTTGTTCGCCGTTTTGACTAACATTTGCCGTAGGCGCGAGAGCATCTGCCGGTTTCACTTTACCGCGGCGCCGCACAATCGTGAATGAACTGTAAAGCAGAAACGCCGCGAACAAAGCTTCAAGCGCGTTGCGGTTGAAGTAGCCGACCAGATACGCGGTGACCGCTGCGCCCAGAGCGGTTGCGAGTTCGAGCGTCATGCCGAGGCGAATATCGGTAGTGTGCCGCTGCAAATGAACGGAAGAGCTTGCAGCTGAAGTAGTAATGACCGCGATCAGGCTCGTGCCGATGGCCTGGCGAATGGGGATGCCGAAGTGCAGTGCGAGAATCGGCGTGAGCAGAACGCCGCCGCCGATGCCGGTGAGGGCGCCCAGCAATCCGGCAAAGAATCCCAGCACCACGAGCAGAACGCTCACCACGTTGTGATGAACCTCCGTCGTGGAAGAAAAGATTGAGAGGAGAAATAGCCAACCCGGCGCAAGCTAGGATACCGTCCGCGGTGCAGCGGTTGATTCCGCCTGCTCGTGCGCGTGGTAACTGGAGCGCACCATGGGACCAGATTCGACATGGCGGAAACCAAACCGCAAAGCCTCGTCGCGCAGGTAGTTGAATTCCGCCGGAGTGTAGAAGCGCGCGATCGGCAAATGATCTTTGGAAGGGCGTAAATATTGGCCAACCGTAAGAATGTCGACGCCCCGGGTACCGAGGTCGCGAAAGACTTCAATCAGTTCCGCCGACGTTTCGCCGAGGCCGGCCATCACACCGCTCTTGGTGACCATGCCGGGGGAAAACCTCTTGGCGTTGGCCAGAAGGTCGAGAGTGCGCTGATAGCGCGCGCCGGATCGCACGGTGCGATAAAGCCGGGGAACAGTTTCGGTATTGTGATTCAGAACATCCGGCCGAGCGTCGAGTACGATTTTGAGCGCCTCATCCATTCCTTGAAAATCAGGGATGAGCACTTCGATGCGGCAATCCGGAATCAGTGCGCGAATCTCGCGGATCGTCTCGGCGAATACGCGAGCGCCGCCAATGTTGTCATCGTCGCGATTCACGCTAGTCACGACGGCGTGTTTCAAGCCCAAAGTCGCAACCGCTTCGGCCACGCGGCGCGGTTCATCCCAATCGATGGGCGCGGGTTTCCCCTTGGGCACGGCACAGAAGCCGCAACGCCGCGTGCAGATATCGCCGAGAAGCATGAACGTCGCCGTGCGGTGGTTCCAGCACTCCCCGATGTTTGGGCATTGCGCCGACTCGCACACCGTATGCAAGCCCAATCCGCGCGCCAGCTTTTTCAGATTGTGAAAGTTCTCGCCGACCGGAGCTTTTGCCCGCAACCATTCCGGCTTCGGCAGCCTCACCGGCGCCGCGAGATCGATCTGGATCAGTTGAGACGTACCTGCCATCGTTTCGATTTTATCAGTTCGACCTGCCTCTTGAGCCTTCAGTCGGAGTACCCTAGAATTCCCACCAATTCTGCAACCGGACCAACCTTGTTCTCACCGGTCCGTGTACTTGGGACGAAGAGGCGTACGTAATGAAACGCTTTTGGAGAATTTCGCTTTTTATGGTCGCAAGCGTCGCAGTGATCCTGGCGGTTGCCGTCAGTGCGACGATTGGCTGGCGGCCGTTCATTGGCCCACGGACGAGGGTACTCAACGACCGCAAGTTTGAAGTCACTCCGGAAAGGTTGGTTCGCGGAAACTACCTGGCTAATTCCGTCTCGGGCTGTATGTTTTGCCACAGCCCGCACGATTGGAAAGCTCCAGGAGCGCCGGCACTGGAAGGCAAGTTGGGCGCGGGCGATGTGTTTCCGTTGGATGGCCTTCCCGGCAGAATCGTCGCACCCAACATCACGCCTGACGCCGAAACCGGCGCTGGAACATGGAGCGACGACCAGCTTGCCCGCGGTATTCGCGAAGGGATTGCGCACGATGGCAGAGCCTTATTTCCGCTGATGCCCTACGAAAATTTCCGGGCGATGTCGGATGAGGATCTGGCATCGGTAGTCGTCTACCTTCGTTCGCTCGCCCCAGTGAGAAATTCTCTGCCAAGCACTGAGATCATATTCCCAGTGAAATATCTAATTCGCAGCGCGCCAGAGCCCGTGGAAACCGTGGTCGCTTCGTTGACGCACGATACAAGTGCGGCATATGGAACTTACTTAGTGCGAATCTCCGGTTGCGCGGATTGTCACACGCCACAGCAGAAAGGGCAGCCCTTGCCAGGATTGGCCTTCGCGGGCGGGTCGGAATTCAAGGGTCCGTTCGGAACTTTGACGAGCGCGAACATTACACCCGATCCTTCCGGCATCGGATATTACGATGAGAAAATTTTCTTTGAGGTGTTGCGTACAGGGAAAGTCGGCGTGCGAGCGCTCAATCCGATCATGCCCTGGGGTATGCTGCGCGGCATGACCGATAACGATCTCCATGCGATGTTCGCCGATCTGCATACACTCAAGCCCGTGCGGCATCGCGTCGACAACACTCTTCCGCCAACATTCTGCAAGATTTGCAAAGGCAGCCACGGAGCGGGAGATCAGAATTAAAGTTAGGCAGGCAAACTCAGCCGACTTCCACCAGTCCGTATGTATGCTTCCAACGAGTTCGCATGTGGACAAGCGCGCGGCTTATTTCTTCCGCGGAGATTTCGGTGTCGGATTCCGACACGACGGCGGCAGCTTCTTGCTTTGCGGCTTCGAGTAGTTGCCGATCGCGAATGATGTTGGCAACGCGAAAATCTGGCATGCCCGCCTGCCGAGTCCCGAAGAATTCTCCCGGACCGCGCAGTTCAAGGTCGAGTTCGGCAATCTTGAATCCGTCGCTCGTCTTCACCATCGCATCGAGACGGCGTTCGCCTTCTTCGGTTACTTTTCCGCCGGTCATCAGGATGCAATAGGATTTCGCCGCCCCGCGCCCGATGCGTCCGCGCAACTGGTGTAATTGCGACAAGCCGAAACGTTCGGCATGTTCGATTACCATCACCGTCGCGTTGGGCACGTCGACGCCAACTTCGATCACGGTGGTTGCGACCAGAATCTGCAACTCATTTTTCTGAAACATGCGCATGACCTGCTCCTTCAAGGCAACGTCGAGCCGACCATGCAGCAGCCCGACTTTCAGGTCAGCAAAAATATTCCCGCTCAGTTCGCGGTACATCTTGATCGCCGCCTTTAGTTCCGTCTCCGCGTTCTCTTCGATCACGGGATATACGACGTATGCCTGGTGTCCCGCGGCCACCTGCTTGCGGAGGAAGTCCCACACCTTGGGCGAAAGCTCATCGGACACGCGCCTGGTGACAATCGGCGTGCGGCCCGGCGGCAACTCATCGAGAACGCTGAGGTCCAAATCTCCGTATAACGTCAGCGCCAGAGTTCGCGGAATCGGAGTCGCTGTCATGACCAACACATCCGGCTCACCGATTGGAGTCGAAGCGATTTCTCGGCGCGGGGCCTCGCCGGATCCATCAGTGTCCGCTGATTTCCTCATGAGTTTTAATCGCTGCATGACTCCGAAACGATGCTGCTCGTCAACAACAACCAGCCCCAGCCGCGCAAACTCGACTCTTTCTTCGAGCAGGGCATGTGTGCCGATGACGAGTTGCGCATTGCCTTGCGCGATGTGACGGCAAACCTCGCGCTTGCGATCGCTTTCGAGAGATCCGGTTAACAGCACAATGCGATATCGGGCGCGCTCCAAAATCTGTCGCGCCGAAAAGTAGTGCTGCTGCGCCAGAATTTCCGTGGGAGCCATCAGTGCGACCTGGAAGCCATTTTCAATGGCGATGATCGCCGCTTCGAAACTTACGATTGTCTTGCCTGATCCAACGTCTCCTTGCAGCAAACGGCGCATGGGATAAGGTTTCTCCATGTCGGCGGCGATTTCCTTGAGTACTCGCTTTTGCGCCTGCGTCGGATGAAAGGGAAGGATTTTCTTAATTGCGCTGCGCACGCGACTGTCCAGTTGAAACGCAATTCCAGTTTGCGCCTTTTGCTCACGCCGTTTCAGTTCCAGACCGAGTTCCACGAAAAACAACTCGTCGAAAATCATGCGAATGTGAGCCGGCGTGCGCGATGATTGCAAATCTTCAAAGCTTTCGCCTGGCTCAGGCCAATGCACATTCCACAAGGCTTCGCGCGGGGAAATCAGCCCGAGACGGCTCCTTACAGCAGCCGGAATCGGCTCGGGTAGTCCAGGGTTCAAATCTTCCAGAGCAGTGCGAATGATGCGCCGGAAAAAGCGCGGGGTAAGCTGGCCAATAGATTCGTAGATGGGAACGATCCGGCCGATTTCGAGAGACTCTGCGGCTTTTTTCTCCGCTCCACCACCAGATTCTGCGGGATCGCCAAGAATTTCAAACTGCGGCTGGATGATCTGCAACTCGCGCGAGCGCTGATCCTGCTCTACCTTGCCATAAAGTGCGATCATCTGGCCAGCTTTGAACTTGTCGTGGAGATAGGCTCCGTGAAACCAGAGGCATTGTAAGCGGTTGCGTCCCTGGCCAACAGTAAGCTGGAAGATGGGCATGCGGCGGGTGCGAAATAATCCCGAGTTGCGGACTTCCCCGATAACGGTCGCCATTTCTCCGGCGCGCAGTTCCGAAATGCCGCGCGGATTCAGGCGGCCCTCGTAGCGAAATGGCAGATAATGCAGAAGATCGTCGACAGTATGAATGCCCTTGCCCGCGAGAATTTCCGCGATGCGCGGGCCAATGCCCTTCACATATTGCACCGGAGTGGACAGTTCGAGCATGGCCGAAGTACAGAAAGATACTCCAGCAGGAATGTTAGCAAAAGCGAGGCGACTCGTTGTTCGCGCCCGGCAACCAGTGAGGATAAGGCGGTGTCTAAATCAGGGGTGATAGTTAATCTGCTGCAGGCTTTCCTGGCAGTGGTGCTGGGAAACGTGGTTTACTTCGTGATTGCTCCTTCCTTGCCGCCAATAGCACGGCACCATCCTTTCCGCCTAGACCTAGGAGTTGTGCTGGATTTCTGGTTTTGCCTGGTGGCCTACGGGCTGATCCGCACGGCGCGGAGGTGGAAATAGGTCGCGCCAAGGTGGTCTGCGCCGAGGTTACTTTCGGAACGTAGGGTAATTGCACACTCGACGTTAAACTTCCTTTATAGATGGCGAAGATTGCGGTCCTTTACGACGCAGGCCAGGCCCTGCTTTCCACCTTCGATTTAGACGAGGTGTTGCAGCGGATTTTGGCGATTGCGCGCGACTATTTTCATTTGCAGAACGTGGCTATCCTGTTGCTCGACCAGGAAGCCCAGCAGTTGTTTGTGCGCTCACAGATTGGGTGGGATGAGGGTGCGGACCAGTTCCGTCTCGATGTAGGCAAGGGATTGAACGGCGTCGCCGCTCTCAAAAAACAGCCTATATACGCGCCTGATGTCAGCAAGGATCCGAATTACCTTTGTTCCACCAAAGCCACCCGCTCGGAACTGGCCATACCGCTGATGGTAAGGGATGAAGTGGTGGGTGTGCTCGACTGTCAAAGCGATCGTGTCAACTATTTTGATAATGACACCATCGAACTGTTGACTCTATTCTCTACCCAGGCTTCGATGGCGTTGCAGAACGCGCGCCTTTATTCGCTGGAACAGCAACGCGCGCGCCAATTGGAGGCGATTAACGACATCGCCCAGCAGAGCACAGCCGTTCTGGACCTGGAGCAATTGGCATCACGGGTTTGTTGCCTGATTCAGCAGGCATTTCAGGTTTCGCACGTTTCGCTGCTGCTTCGCGAAGAAGGCGACTTGGTACTGCGCGCCCACCACGGCACGCTGACTCCGCAAATTCCGGACGGCGGACGGTTTTCCACAAACCGAGAGCCCTGGTCGCAAATTCTAGTCAGCGGCAGCACCCTTATCGAAAAAGACTTTTCGGGCTCCGAGTGCCGTTATCTGGCCGAGTCGGCATCGCGCATGTGTATTCCGTTGGTGTCCTTTGGACAGACCCTTGGGGTGCTGGTTCTCGACAGCGCGAAACCTAACGCCTTCCGCGAAACAGAATTGCGCTCACTGGAGTCGGTCGCCGATATCTGCGCCACTTCCATTCAAAACGCTCACTATGTCGAGCGGGTGAAACAACTGGCTTATCTCGACGGCCTTACCGGCATATTCAACCGGCGCTTTTTTGAATTGCGGATTATGGAAGAGATCGAACGCGCCCGCCGGTACGGAAACGGCATGGCCGTGATCATGGCGGATATTGACCATTTCAAGCTTTTAAACGATGAGTTTGGGCATCTGCTCGGCGACGAAGTGCTGCGGCAGGTTTCATCGTTATTTCATCAACAACTGCGGAAGATCGACGTGGTGTGCCGTTATGGCGGGGAAGAATTCGGAATCCTACTGACCCAGACCAGCGTGCAGCACGCCATGGGCGTGGCCGATAAACTGCGAAAAATTGTCGAGACCTGGCAGTTTCCGGGAGTGCCGCGAACCGTGACGATTAGCGCCGGAGTGGCAGCGTTTCCGGAACATGGAACCACACGCGATGAACTCGTCAGGGCTGCCGACAACGGACTCTATTGCGCCAAGCAAGATGGGCGGAACAGAGTTGCAGCTGCGCCACTGGCACGGAGCGCTTCTCCCAGGAATTAGGCTTTCAGTTGGCGCTATGGTTCGTTAGATATCCAACCACTGTCTTCGCCGCTCGCGTTCTAGTTTTTCCAGTTCAATCTTGAGTCTTTCCTGGTCATGCTTCAGCTTTTCCCGCACCTGCGGTTCTATCTCTTTCTTCATTTTTTCAGCCTGCTGCTTCAATTGTTTCTGCTGATCGCAGAGGGTCTTTCGCACTTCGCCCGAGGCTTTGCGGGTCTCTTCGTTAACCAGTTCCATCTGTGGACGAAGCCTGGCGATTTCTTCATTCAGTGTGCTGAGTTCCACTTCCGTCGAGGCATCGAGATCAGAATCTTCGAAACTCTCTTCAATTATTTCTCCGGAGTCCTTGCGGTCTGGCAACTCCAGGTTCAGATTCTGCTCTTTCTTGTCCCGCATGACGCTGATGCTGACAGGGCCGCTGCCCGAACGCAACGCATGAGTGAAGTCGCTGGTGTCACGAACCGGCTGGCCGTTCACTTTGACCACCACATCGCCTGCCCGGAAGCCGGCCTTTTCAGCGCGGCTGCCTTTTTCCACCGAGCGAATTAACACCCCACTGCCGTTCTTAACGCCGAAGAACTCTCCCAGTTGCGCAGTCATGTTTTCGACCATCAAGCCGCTGCGGACGGAAGAATGCACAACGACAAAGTTCATCTCGGGCATTTCGAACTGCATGGCGGGTATAGGCGGAATCTCGAAGTGAAATTCCTTGGCCTTCGGCGCGATATAGGAAAATTCCTTGTGACGATCACCTAGCTGAACCTTAATGGTCAGCGACTGGCCGTCGCGGCTGACGCCAAGAGTGACGAGCCTGCCTGCGGGAGTTTCATGGATCATGCGCCGCAGTTGCGCTCCACTCTCTATGGGCTCGCCATTCATGGTCAGAATTACATCATGCTCTTTGAGGCCAGCCTTACCTGCGGGAGCATCCTGGTCGACCATCGTGACTTCGACGCCTTTTTCTTCCTTGAGCTTCAGAGTCTCCAGGCGCTCGGTGGTGACGTCAGAAACATCGACACCGAGATATGCGCTGGTGCCCGATTCCTCGCTGGGGATTCCGAAGGGGGCGGGCTGCGGATCGACTGACCACGACTGCGCCGCGTGCGATAAGGTAATCAGAAGCGGCAATACCGCGAGGACTGTGAGAACGTATTTACGCATGGTCGAACTCCTCTAAAGTTAGTGGCTAGCGGTCAGGGAACCAGTAGACCCTTTATCTCATGGCGCTTTTAACTGACCGCTGCCCACTGATCACTTATCACTGCCTTTTGAAATGAATATCGCCCGTCGTGGTGCGAACTTTCAGGAGCGGGCCTCCGCCGTTCAGCTTGCCTTCCGCGGACAGAGTCTTGGGCCCCCACTGATCGCCTTCGCTGCTGATGTGAATGTCGGGAAAGTCAGAGGTGATGCGGTGTCCGTTTCCCATATCCACATTGGCGCGCACGTTGACCGCAACATCGGATGCGATGTAAACCGTAATATCGCCCGCCGAAGTTTCCAGCACGGAGTCGTTACGCTCGCCACCTGCATTCACCAACTTCACCGTGATTCCGCCTGCGCCGGTTTCGGCACGTGCCGAAGGCACTCCGTAAAGCTCAATGCCACCGCCGCCAGTCTGTGCGCGCACCGGCCCTTTGGCGGAAGTGAGCCGGATGCTGCCGCCGCCTGTATCGATATCGACCGGGCCGCCGATGTCTCCGAGGTCAATATTTCCGCCGCCGGTAGAAGCTTTTACTCTTCCGTTGCACTGCCGGACATTGATATTGCCACCCCCAGTTTCAATTATGGCTCCCTGAGTTCCGGACTGGATTTCGATGCTGCCGCCGCCGGTTTCCGCGATTACCTTGCCATTGGCGTGACGCACGACGATCGAACCGCCGCCGGTGTGCAGACCGAGATCTCCGCTGGTTGTGCCGACATCAATCGGGCCGCCACCGGTTTCCGCGTTGACCACACCGCCGATGTCGTCGATGCGAATGCCTCCGCCTCCACTTTCCGCGTCAAGCCGCCCGGACACTCCGGTCGCGTCAACACTGCCGCCATCGGTCTCGACTTTGACCCAGGCCATTTCGCGAGGCACCTCGATGGTGAACTCTCCGGAAAATCGGCGTGGATGCCGGCCTTGCCAGTCGCCGACGATCCAGGCTGTGTCTCCCTTAACGTATGCGCTGATTTTGTAGGATTCGAACTGATGGCGGGCTTCCTGTTCCGACGATGTATAAGAACGAGTATGAGCCGAATAATTTATGGCCTGCTGATGTCCGCCACGCACCACGACTGATCCCATATCTACTTTGATTCGCAAGTTCTTAACCGTTGCCAGCGATCCCGTGGTGACCTCGCCCCATGAGCCGCTCTCGCGGGACACATGTGTTTCCTGCGCCAGGCCCAGCTGCGCAAGCAGGGCGAGCAGGCATGCCAGCCGTATAAATTGTGGTGAATGTTTCAAATTGATCCTCAGTTCAGTTTCTCGCTCTCCATGAGCATATTTCTCGTTTTCTTTATCGTCACGAATTCCTTCTCACTCAACCGCATGGCGAATCTCAATCGATTTCCGGCAACTGGGCCAGCATGGTGCGGGCCTGCGACCGGATGTAAGGGTTCTGGTCCTTTGCCGCTAGCGCCATAAGCACTCCGCGCACGCTGCCATCGGCCTTTACCGGCTCGATCAGGTGCAGCGCCTCGGTACGGACGCCGGAATTGGTGTCATTGACCAGCGCCGACAACACCGCATCGCGCACGCGCACGTCAGTTTTTACAAAGGTGCCCAGCGCTCCTAGAGATTTCAAGCGAATCCCTGGATTCGTGTCATTCTGCAGCGAGTACAGCAACGCATCGCGCACCTGCACGTCGTTCGGCTTCTGCGTCAGCAGATCGACCGAATCCATACGCACACCGGAGTTAAAGTTATTGCGCGCGGCAAACAGCAGCAACTGCTGGATTTTCTGATCGTTCAACGAGCCTTGTGCATCCTGCGTGGCCAGCGTGTTGTACTTGATATCAATCTGATTGCTGCCGGGAACCTGCGTGATTGAGCTGATACCGGTGACGGAAGCGTCGGCCGGCACAGTGTTGGCAGTCGTAATCGCCGCGCTATTCTCAGTGCGAAGTCCAACGAACTTGTAGGTCGCGCCCACTCCACCGGTAAACCCCACAATCAAAATTGCCGAGGCCAGCGCCGGAGAGAAGCTGACCTGGCGGAGCCAGTTCAGGGGGTCAAACGCCAGGCGATTCCACCAGCGACCCTGTTCCGCCGTTTCGAGCGCTTCCTGTAAGCGCATACGCGAAGCCGCCAACAGATTGGGAGACGGTTCCGTCGCTGGAGTCTTCGACAGCAGAGCATGGAATTCCTGCTCTGCTTTCAGTTCGGCGGCGCAATCCGAGCAGCGGGCCACGTGCTGCTCCAGTTCGTGCCGTGCGTCATCGGCCAGTTCGCCGTAGACATGCAGCACGATATTTTCTCGCACCCATTCACACTTCATAGTTCGCACCTTCTGTCTCTGTCATTCCGAACCCGGCTAAAAGCCGGTGAGGAATCTGCTGGAGCAATCCTCACCGCATCTCCCCCAGCGCGCCGCGCAACTTCTGCGTGGCGCGGAACAGCGTGTTCTTTGCCGTCTCTTCCGTCGTGTGCAAAATCTCGCCAACAGTCCGCAACTTCAATCCGTGGTAATGCTTCAACTCGAAGACCATGCGCTCACGCGGAGTCAGTTTTTCCAGGGCGCCGTGAATCCGCGTTCCTAACTCGCGCCGCATCAAATCGCGCTCCGGATTCGCGCCCGCGCGCCCGTCAGCCACTTGATCCAGCAGACTATACTCGCCGCCGGAAGCATCTGTCGCCACCGGCGCGTCTTCTTTGCGCACATTTTTCTTGCGCAAATGATCCAGGCACAGATTGGTCACGATGCGGTAAATCCATGTGTAAAAGGAGCACTCGAAGCGGAAGCTGCCGATGTTTTTGTAGGCCTTGAGGAAGGCGTCCTGGTAAACGTCCTGCGCCTCGGTCTCGTTGCCCGTCAGGTGCATGGCCAGCCGCAGCACGGCCTGGTCGTAGTTCCGCACCAATTCCTCGAAGGCAGCGTGGTTGCCACGCTGGGCCTCGCGGATCAGCATCGTATCGTCTATGCGGCGTTCTTGCCCAGCCATGCGGCCCTGGGGTGATGGGTAAGTCTCGTGCCTTCCGCTGACTCTTGCTGCTCTATTGTCTCTCGTTCCCGAGTGGGCCCGTTCGCCAACCGCAAAAGGTAGTGCCCATGTGCCGGCCGGCATTGTTTTCTGTGTCCTCTACCGCCCGATATTTCTTTTCAGTCCTCATTCGGGCTGGCATTGGAATAGACGCGTTATCAGCGAAACCGTGAGCAGGAATTATAGGCTTCTTCAGGATTATTGCGGAGCTAGGTTACTGTCTGGTAATGAGTTAGCTAGAACAGAACACTGCTCAACTAACTGGCGTTGGATATGGCAAGCTTTTTCTGAGGCCACAAGCGCCCGCAAAGCCGCCATCCCTGTGGTGAAGATTAGGTTTGACGCCCCGTCCGGTTCAACGTATGCTTCGCAAGCCCCCAGTCGCGTTGGGCGCGGCTTCACTGTTGTCCGATGCCACTAGGCCTCGCAGCAAGAGGCTTTCCGCCCTAATTGGCGCCGCCCCAAAGGAGTAGTTCGTGATCAAAAACGCAAGCTTTGCGCCGCGGCCGTGGAACATCCTAAAACTCGCTGTCGCTGTGCTGCTGCTCTGCGTCGCTACGGCGATTGGCTCGCCTGCCCAGACCTTCACCGATCTGCTGAGCTTCGACGGGACCGACGGCGCACTCCCCTATGCGGGAGTTGTACAGGGAACGGATGGGAACTTTTACGGAACGACGTACAATGGTGGCTCCTACGGATACGGGACGGTTTTCAAAATTAGTGCGGTAGGCAAGCTGAGCTCGCTTTACAGTTTTTGTCCTCAGGACGTTTGCACCGACGGCATGTATCCCAGCAGTGGACTGGTTCAAGCCACCAATGAAAATTTTTACGGGACAACCAGGTACGGCGGTCCGGTGGGTAATGGCAATATCTTCGAAATTACGCCGGCCGGCAAACTGACGTCGATCTACGTTTTCTGCTTGCAACGGGACAGTCAGGGAAACTGCCCTGACGGTACGGACCCGACGGTGGGGCTCATTCAAGCAAGTAACGGCAATCTCTACGGTGCAACAACTACAGGCGGCGATGGAATTGGGAATGACTGCGTTGCATTCGGGGGATGCGGAACAATCTTTGCAGTGACTCCGGCGGGTAAACTAACGACTCTATATAGTTTTTGCGGTCAACCGAATAGCCAAGGAATTTGTATCGACGGCGACTTGCCTGAGGCCCCGTTGATTCAGGCGACAAACGGAAACCTCTACGGGACAACCGTTTTCGGCGGAGCCGACAATCAAGGTACCGTATTCGACATCACCCCGGCGGGTAAGTTGAGCACGCTATACAGCTTCTGCGCTCATGCCGCCTGCGCCGACGGCGCCCAGCCAGCAGGCGCTCTGATACAAGGTGCTGACGGCAACTTTTACGGAACCACGACGGTTGGCGGGATCGCTAGCGCTGCTTGCCCGTCAGGGTGCGGCACAATTTTCAAGATTACCTCGCAAGGCCACCTTACAAGGCTGCACGCGTTCTGCATCCAGGCGCAATGCCTTGATGGCTCTGATCCTACGGCTGGCTTGATCCAAGCCACTGACGGAAATTTCTATGGAACAACAGCCAGCGGAGGCTCCGGCGCCGCGGGTACGGTGTTCCAAATTAGTCCGGCCGGCACATTCACTACACTGCACAGCTTCGACGAAACCGACGGCCAAATCCCCAACGGCCTCGTGCAAGCCACCAATGGAAGCCTCTATGGGACATCGGTCTACGGCGGGACGAGCGGCGATGGCACAGCGTTCCGCCTATCCGTGGGTCTGGATCCGTTCGTAGCAATACGGCCGACGTCGGGCAAAGTGGGCGCAACCGTCAGCATTCTGGGGAATAATTTGACCGGCACCACGGAAGTCGCGTTTGGTGCCACGGCAGCCACCTTTACAGTCGTCTCGGGGTCGCAAATCAAAGCTACTGTGCCCACCGGGGCGATTACCGGCGAAGTCACGGTGACAACGTCCGGCGTTGTGCTCACCAGCAATGTACCTTTCCGCGTTTTGCCTTAGCCCTTAAGGACAAGTTAAGAGAGCGACCTGCCTTGAAGATTGTTGTCAACTTTATACTCCGCTTTTCCTATGCCGCTTGCCGATGAAAACGTCGGCGGGAAGTTTAAACCGAAGGCTCAATCTACGCACTTGCTTAAGGGTGAGATCTCATTTCCCCGCCAGGAACATTGAAACGGCGCTCTCCGAACCAAATTGAGGAATCAGGTCGCGTTGCGTCAGGTTCTGGTTCTCAATAAGAAACCGGACCACTGAGGCCGATCACGAAACGCGGCTGCGAAGCGTTGAGGGAATCGACGAGACTGACGACGAGTAGCGTTC
Organism: Candidatus Sulfotelmatobacter sp.; assembly: GCA_036513255.1. Classification (GTDB taxonomy): domain Bacteria; phylum Acidobacteriota; class Terriglobia; order Terriglobales; family Acidobacteriaceae; genus Sulfotelmatobacter. The sequence continues at coordinate 41,361 of DATBZH010000026.1, forward strand.
TGCAGTTATACCGCTACGGTCTTAAACCCAGATGCGTTCCTTCCGCCCCCAGGTATATACTCGCCTCCGGCAAAATCGACGCCCCCGGAGGTTGGCCTTGAAAGTGCGGAAGGTAGCGGGCAGTTCCGTGTACTTTGTGACTGTATTTGCGATCTGTTGGTCAGCGGTGGCGTCAGCGCAGAGCAACGCAGCGTCCACGAATTCGTTATCCGAAATTCAAGTCCACGACAAAGCCGCAGCCCTCCTCCAGCAGATGACCCTCGACGAGAAAATCGCTCAACTTTCGCAGCTTCCCGGTCTCCGCGCTCCCGAGTTCAAAGAGAACGTCAGCGAGCCGATGGAAGAGGTGCTCAAGCAAAAAGGCGCGGGTTCCATTCTGTGGGTTTCCGATCCCAAAGAGATCAACCGCCTGCAACACGTTGCGGTCGAGCAAACGCGGCTGCACATTCCCGTGCTCTTCGGGCTCGATGTAATTCACGGCTACCACACGATCTTCCCCGCGCCCATCGCGATGGCATCTTCATGGGATACGAAGATGGTGGAAGAGGCGCAGGCGGTGGCCGCGCAGGAGTCTCGAGCTGCGGGTATTCAGTGGACATTCGCTCCCATGGTCGACATCGCCCGCGATGCGCGCTGGGGACGCATGGTCGAAGGCGCGGGCGAAGACCCTTATCTTGGAGCCGCGATGGCTCGCGCGCAGGTGCTGGGATTTCAAGGCAGGCAATTCGGCGCACCCGACCGCGTGCTGGCCTGCGTCAAACACTTCGCTGGTTATGGCGCCGCGGACGGCGGCCGCGATTACGATTCGTCCTACATTCCAGAAGAAGAAATGTGGAATGTCTATCTGCCGTCATTCAAGGCTGCGCTGGATGCGGGCGTGGGCAGCGTGATGAGCGCCTACATGGATCTCAACGACGTTCCCGCCAGCGGCAATCGCTGGTTGCTGCACGACGTATTGCGCGACGCATGGAAGTTCGACGGATTTGTCGTGAGTGATGCGTTCGCCGTCCGCAGCCTGAAGATCCACGGCTACGCCCGCGACTCGCAGGACGCCGCGCACAAGGCCTTCACCGCCGGCCTGAACATGGATATGGCCAGCGGCACCTATCTCAAATACCTGCCCATCGAAGTCCAGCGGGGACACATCAGCGTGGAGCAGATCGACGCCGCAGTACTGCCGATTCTTGAAACCAAAATACGCATGGGACTGTTCGAGCACCCATTCATCGACGAATCGCGTATGGAGGCGACGCTGAACGATCCCGCGCATCAGGAAGTCGCGCGCAAGGCTGTGCAGCGGTCGATGGTCCTTTTGCGCAACGAAGGCTCGCTGCTGCCTCTGGACAAGACCGGCAGGACGATTCATTCCATCGCGGTAATCGGCTCGCTCGGAGACGACCCGAACGACCAGCTTTCGATGTGGGGCGCGCTGGTCAAGCCGGGACCGACAGTCAGCATTCTTCAGGGCATAAAGGAAAAAGTCGGCACCGCTGTGAGCGTTGCCTATGCGCATGGCCCCAACCTCCATCGCGATACTCCTTCGCCGTTTGAGAATCTTTCCATGGCTTCGTTAATGAAAGAGCAGCCGCTTCAGAGCGCGGACGAAGTGCGGCAGTCGATCGAAAATGCGGTAGCTTTAGCGCGGAAAAGCGATGTAGCCGTGATGGTTCTTGGCGAAATCGACTTGATGAGCGCCGAATACGCTTCGCGATCTTCTCTCAAGCTTTCTAACGGACAGGAAGATCTGCTGGAGGCTGTGGCAGCCGCTGGCAAGCCGGTAGTTCTCGTGCTGATCAACGGACGTCCGCTGGATATTACGTGGGCCTCCGAACGCGTTCCGGCGATTGTGGAAGCCTGGTATCCGGGCAGCCAGGGCGGCGATGGAATCGCAGATGTGCTATTCGGCGACGCCAATCCCTCCGGACACTTGCCCGTAAGCTGGCCGCGCAGCGCCGGTCAAGAGCCTCTTTACTACAACCACAACCTCACCCAAAATCCGGAAACCGCGCCCGATTTCAAGTCGCGCTATTGGGATATTCGCAGCACACCCCTGTATCCGTTTGGGTACGGACTCAGCTACACGACCTTCTTGTTCGATAATTTGAAAGTCGCTCCCAGCGCTCGGGTCGGCAGCACGATTGAAGTTTCGGCCGACGTGATCAACACGGGAAGTCGCGCGGGCGAAGCGGTCGTCCAACTCTATATTCACCAGCGCGCAGGAAGCGCTTCGCGGCCCATTCGTCAGTTAAAGGGATTTGAAAAAGTAACGCTGGAACCGGGCGCGAAACGCACGGTGCATTTCACGCTGGGTAAAGACGAGCAGCAATTCTGGAGTCCGGCGGTGAAAACCTGGGTCGTGGAGCCGGAGCAGTTCGACGTATGGATCGGTGAAGACTCAGGCGCAAATCTGCACGGCGAATTCCGGTTGACGGAGTGAGGGTAGATACAAAAAGCCCGGACGCGGCGCGCCCGGGCCATAATGCGCCGTAAATTACTCCGCGACCGCTTCCTTCTCGATGACCACCTTCAGATGCGCGGTGACATCCTTGTGCAGCTTCACCGGGACAGTGAACTCTCCCACGGTCTTCAGCGGTTCGTGCAGCTGGATCTTGCGGCGGTCAACGTTGAATCCCTTTTTCGCCAGAGCATCGCCGAGGTCGCCCGACGTGACCGAGCCGAAGAGCTGATCGTGTTCGCCGGAGCGCCGCTGAAATGACAATGCGACGCCGTCGAACTGCTTGGCCAGTTCTTCCGCCTGCTCTTTTTCCTTGGCTGACTTGCGGACGGACGCGGCCTTCATCTGCACGATGACTGCCTTGTTACCTTCATTGGCGACAATGGCCAGCTTGTGCGGCAACAGATAGTTGCGTCCATAACCCTCGGCGACCTTCACCACATCGCCGCGCGCGCCCAGCTTCGCGATATCTTCTTTGAGAATGACTTCCATGTGTGACTCCTGGCAGCTCTTAGCTGTTAGCTCTTAGCCTTTAACCACACCCTCAGCTCCCGCTCAGTTGAGCTAAGAGCTAAAGGCTAATGGCTAATGGCTAAAAGCTGCTCTACGATGCTCTTCCCGCGAACGGCAGCAGCGCGATGTTGCGCGCCATCTTGATCGCGTTCGACAGGCGGTGTTGATGCGGCGAGCAGACGCCGGTCAGCCGCCGTGGCACGATCTTGCCGCTTTCGGCCACGAACTGGCCGAGCATGCGGTAATCCTTGTAGTTGATGTTTTCGATTTTCTCGGTGCAGAACTTGCAAACTTTCTTGCGCCGGAAAAACTTGCGTCCACCGCCTTCACGCGGAGGGCCACCGGGGCCGCGTCCGCCACCGCCAAAGCGCGGACGGTCGCCGCTGGGACGATCTCCCACAGGACGATCAGTACGCGGTGTATGGGTTTCGCGCGGCCCATCACTTGCCGGCGCTGCTGTTCTTGTTTCGTCTGCCATAAAATTATCCTTCGTCTCTCGGGCGGTCAGCCTCAGGGGCTAAAGCCCGTATCTTTCAATCGGCCCTAATTGGCCCTCGGCGGCACGGCTTAAGCCGTGCCCTTCCAAAGCGATCTTAAGACGCTGCTGGAGCTTCGACGACCGCCGCCGCTTGCGCTGGTTCTTCCGCCGCTGCCGGAGCCGGCGCCGCGGGCTGCGCGCTTACTTTCTTTTTGGCGTCGCGCAGCGCCTTGACCTTGTCCAGCCGCTTCTGTTCCTCGTCGGTGCGTACGGTGATGAACTTGATCACCGGTTCGGTCACGCGCAAACGGCGTTCCAGTTCATGGACCATCGCGCCGCCGCCTTCCACGGTCATGAGAACGTACATTCCTTCATGGAATTTACGCACGGTGTAGGCCAAACGGCGCTTGCCCATCTTGTCCACGCCCTTAACGGCTCCTCCGGAAGCCGGCACGGCCGCTTCCAGTGTGGCAATCAGTTTGTCCAAGTCCTCTTCCGCCATATCCGGCCGGACAATAAACATCAATTCGTAAGTACGATTCATTCGCTGTCTCCAAATCTCAAAACCTGGCCACGGATTTCACCGATTTACACGGATAAAACTATCTCAAAGATTTTGCTCTGTGCGATCCGCGTAAATCCGTGGCTGATCTTTCATTCTTCTTCCCTGCGGTTGAAGCGATTCATCGCCGCCGCCGCACCTTCTTTTAAAATCACTTTCACCGCTTCTTCGGCGGTATCGAGAACTCCATCCACAACCGCCAGTTCCGGTTTGCGCATGGGCGCAAGCAAATAGCCCTTGCCATCCTGTACTTTGTGCTCCGGCGCAACTCCGATCCGGATACGCAAAAAATCTTTCGTGCCCAGCGAATCGATGATCGACTCGATCCCGTTATGCCCCGCCGAGCTGCGCCGCGTATGAATCCGCAATGTGCCCAGCGGAAAGTCCAGTTCGTCCTGAATTATGATCAGGTCCGATGCCGGTTTCGCGTCATGCTTTTCCAGCAATTCGCGCACCGATAAGCCACTCAGGTTCATGTACGTCTCGGGCTTGGCCAGCAGCACGGTTTCGCCGCCAATCTCAGCCCGCGCCGTGAGTGCCCGGCAGTGCCTGTTCCTGACCTCGACTTTCAAATTTCCGGCGATACGATCAATCGCCAGAAAACCGATGTTGTGTGGTGTGAGCCTGTATTCCTCACCCGGATTGCCAAGACCGACGATCAGCTTCACGCCTTGTCAATTGCCTCCGGCTGCGAGCCGGGCTGCGCCCGGCGGACAGCCGAGGGCGGCTGTCCCCACATGAACTCTTCCCACCACAAAACCTACTTCTTTTCTTTCTTCTCGGCCTTCTTATCGCTCTTCTCCGATTCGGCGCCTTCCTCAGTTTCCACTTTGCCCTTCTTGATAACTTCAGGCTCGGCTGGGGCTGCTGTCGCGTCCGCTGCCGCAGCTTCCGGCGTGGCCGCAACTTCTTCCTTCACCGAGGTCACGTGCGCAACCGGTTGATTCTCGTCGGTCAGGAATTTAATCTTTTCGTTGTGCGGCAAATCCGAAACGCGCAACACTTTGCCAAAAGTAAGCTCGCTGACATCGACATCGATGTGGCCGGGAATATCTCCTGGCAAACACTCGATCTCCACTTCGCGCAACATTTGTTCCAGAATTCCGCCCTCGGTCTTTACCCCAGCAGGCACTCCCTGCAATTCAATCGGTACGCTGACCCGCAAGGCTTTATCCATCGCAATGCGCTTCAGGTCGATGTGCAGCAGATGGCCTTTGATCGGCTCATACTGCCAGTCGACGATCATGACCTTGGTGTTTTCGCCGCCCAGAGCGAGATCGAAAATGGTATTGTGCCCCGTCTCTGAATGCAGGATGCGCAGCACATGCCGGGGATCCACCGTTACCGACTGAGAATTTTTTCCCGCGCCGTAAAGCACGCCCGGAATCTTGCCGCCCACCCGCACGCGGCGAGCCTGGTTTTTGGTACCCGATTCCCGCGGCTGGGCTTCCAATATATTTTGTTCCAATGCCGTTGCCATAATTTCAATTCCTGTCTTCTGTTTGCTTTAAGTAAACAATTTACTGACTGAAGTCTCTTCGTGATTGGCCTGAATCGCCCGGCCAATCAATCCCGCAATTGAAAGCACTCGGATCTTCGGTTCCCGCTTCGCCTCTTCGGTAAGCGGAATGGTATTCGTAACCACCACCTCGCGGATCGCCGAGCGGGCAATGTTTTCCACCGCCGGCCCCGACAGCACCGGATGCGAACAGCAGGCATAGACGTCGGTCGCTCCGTTATCGAGCAAAGCCTCCGCGGTTTTTACCAGCGTCCCCGCCGTATCGATCAAATCGTCGATGATCAAACAAGTGCGCCCACTTACCGCGCCAATCACGTTCATTACTTCCGCAACATTTATTTCCACGCGGCGTTTGTCGACGATGGCCAGTGCCGCATCCACTTTCTTGGCAAAAAAGCGTGCCCGCTCCACACCGCCCGCGTCGGGCGAAACCACCGTCAAATTCGGTAGACTCAACTTCTTAAAGTGATCCACCAGCACCGGCGACGCGAACAAATGGTCCACCGGAATGTTAAAAAATCCCTGCAACTGCGGGGTATGCAAATCCACGATCAGCGCCCGGTGCGCGCCCGCAGTGGTCAGCAAATCGGCCACCAGCTTCGAAGAAATCGGGCTGCGCGGCTTGTCTTTCCGGTCCTGCCGCGCGTATCCGAAATATGGAATCACAGCCGTGATGCGCCGCGCCGAAGCGCGCTTCAGCGCATCGATCATCAGCAGCAACTCCATCAAATGCTCGTCCACCGGACGGCAAGTCGGCTGAATCACAAACACGTCGCAGCCGCGCACGTTCTCCTGAATCTGAACGTAGCACTCGCCGTCACGGAAGCGAATGACCTGCGCCTGACCGCGCGGCATGCCGAGAAAGTTGCAAACCTCGTCCGCCAACGCCTCGTTAGCCGTGCCGCTGAAAATCTTGAATTTCTCGTCCACCCGCGGACGCGGCTTGCGGTCCATTCTTTCGTCCGGCATTGCCGGAGTTTTCTTCTCGGCCTTCTCTACTTTTTCGGTCGGCGAAACCAAAGTAGCCATAGTTAGCTCGTGAGCTGTGAGCCACGAGCTTCGAGCCATTACTCGGAGCTCGCAGCTCGACGCTGCGTTTTTGGCTGGGCCGCTAGGATTCGAACCTAGACAAAGTGCTCCAAAGGCACTTGACCTACCATTAGTCGACGGCCCAGTAAAACTTGTTGATTGTCGACTTTCGATTGTTGATGGAACCCTTTGCAGGGCATATTCATTGTCAATCAACAATCAAAAATCAACAATCAAAAATTTCATCCAGGCGCCGATTCGAATCGTTCTACTCCGGATCGGCCCTTCACACGAAAATCTTCTTCCAGTACTGTCGTCGCGTCAGAGTAACCGTGGCCTCAGCCGCCCAGCCTTGTTTCCGCAACCGGGCTGCCGCCCGCGCCGCGTCGCCCCGCGAGCCAAACAAACCATACAAAGCGGAACCGGAGCCTGATAGTGACGCATACTTTGCGCCCGCACGCTCCAGCGCGCGCTTTACTTCACACAATTCGGGATATTCAGGAAAGACGACGTGTTCGAAGTCGTTCATGATCCCGGCCCGGACAAGCGCGAGAAGCGGATTCTCGGCCCGGCTCCTCCTGGAATCGACTGAAAGAGGAGCACCGGAGTAAGGCACGCTCAGCCACGCAGAATACGCACGACTAAGCTCAACCATTCTATCGGATGCATTAGCGACCGTCAATTTTTCGGAACTGCCCGAATCAGATTTGTTCCAACACATCAATTTCTCACACGTCAATCGATCCCACTCGGCAAATGCCTTGGGGGTAGAGACTCCGACTTCCGGCGTTACCACCACGCAGGCTATCGCCGGCAAATCTTCCATTGGATAAACCTGCTCTCCCCGTCCTACTCCCAGTACGGTTCCCCCAACCAGAAATAATGGAAGATCCGACCCGACTTCCGCCGCAATCCGCAAGCGATCCTCTGCAGACAGAAACTTCTTTAGTGCTCTCTCGAATCCCAGCAGCGCCGCTACTGCATTTGCGGAAGCTCCGCCCAACCCTCCCTGTACCGGCAGCCGTTTTTCAATCTCAACAATCACGCGGCCCCTCGCATGGAGAAAGCGGTGGGCGCTCTCGACGATGCGGTAGCAGGTATTCGAGCCGTCTTTCGGAACCTGCGGGTCGGCGCAACGGATCTCGATGCCGGTGCCACGTTCGATGTTGACCTTAATGATGTCGTGCAGTCCGATCGTTTGATAGATGGTCAGCAGTTTGTGAAAGCCATCGTTCCGTGCTGCGCCAATGCGCAGTCCAAGGTTGATCTTCGCAAACGATCGCAGCGTCACCGTCATGCAACCGCATTTAATCACATAGTCGCTCCCCGGCGGTATTGGATCGATGCAACTCGCCTGGAGTGGCAGGACTGGCTCAGCATGATTTTTATCTGCACGGACGCCCGCGTTGTAGCGAATGGAACCCCACTCGACGTACCCCTTTGGTAATCTCGACTGCGGTCACGGGTTAAGGGCACCCTTAAGATAGTGATTTCAATCACACGCCGTTGCGGAACAGTCCCCCGTTGTGGAATTAAGTAAACACCGCAAACACAAGTGCCGCTCCGAAGCTGTTCGGAGGAGAAGTCCGGCGCTTTTCGAAAGTTGTGGAGTGATCAGTGTGCGCGGAGCAAGATGGGCGGCCGAATCTCTAGCCTGGATGGGTTGACCTCGTCGTCGACGCCCGGGCATCGAAGGGGACCAACATGCGCCGGATAGCGCAAATTTTATCTCTGACAGCGCTGTTCGCTGTCGTGGGAACAGCCTTTGGACAAAATTACAATGTCATCTCGGTCACGAACGGAGGTACGATCTCTGGCACTGTGAAGTGGAGCGGCCCGGTGCCTCACAACCTCGACTTCCCGGTGACCAAGGATCCACAAATCTGCGATCCTGACTCCAAAAAAACTGCGGACCTGGAACGCCTGCTGGTCGGCCCACAAGGCGGAGTGGCCAATACGGTCGTGTATCTCAAGAATATTTCCAGCGGCAAAGCGCTGGACCTGCCGGAGCAGCGGCGTCACCTCGATCAAAAGCACTGCCGCTACGTTCCCCACATTCTTCTCGTTCCCGAGAACTCCGTATTGAGCATGCAAAGTTCCGATGCCACGCTGCACACCGTTCACATGGACGGCGCGGCTACTTTTAATCTTCCATTCCCCTTCGTGAATAAGGTCACGTCGCGCACCATGGCAACGCCAGGGTTGGTTCATTTGCGTTGCAACGGCGGCCATGTCTGGATGAATGCGGAAATGTTCGTGGTAGCGCACCCGTACTACGTGGTCACCGATGAGGGCGGAAAATTTGAATTCACCGATGTCCCGCCGGGAACCTACCAGATTGTTGCCTGGCACGAGGGTTGGGGCGTGGCGGGAAAAGAACACGCTTACGATGTTTTGACCGAGCACAAAGTCGAACGGCCGCTGTTCACCGAACCTAAAATCTGGGAAAAAGCAGTAACCGTCAGCGGCAGCCAGGTCAGCACTGTCAATTTTGTGATCGGCAACAAGTAGTCGGGGAATGCGGCCGAAGTGTAAATGGCAAAGCAAACGGCCAGCGAAGTGACAATTCTTTAACGGCCGATCCGAGCGTAGACACGAGCTATCGACTACCTCGTACCTCACTCATCAAGGCCAATAGATTTTCTTCCGAGTCGCGGAAGAACGTCATCCACAAATCGTGCGTGGGCATTCTGGCGATCATGTGGGGCTCGTCCTCAAAGCGCGCTCCTGACTCCTTCATCTTCGCGTAAGCGGCCTGAATGTTTGGGACTGAGAAATATAGGATCGATCCGGGATGGTCGAACTCCGGCTTGGAGGGAGGCGACAGCATCAGCCGCACGCCGCCACAATCGAAAAATGCCAGGCCCGGCGGGGCTTTGAACAGAAGCTTCAGTCCCAGCACATCTTGATAAAACGCGGTGGCGCGTTCCACATCATACGCGTTAATCGCGACCTGGCCCACGCGGGAAATCCCGATTCCCGTTGCGTTCGCATTCATGTTCCTTGATCTCCTAAAGTAAATTAGTTAGCATAGCTAACTATAATTCATGAACAAAGTCAAGCCTCAACAAGGCGGGTCTCGTGCCGAGACTATGGCCCTCGCCGACCGCCTTCATTCAGCCGTCATTCACCTTCTCCGGCGCGTTCGCCGGCGAGATGCAGCTCTCGGAGAAGGTCCGGCACGTCTTTCAGCGCTTTCCGTTCTCGTTTTTGGCGGGCCGAAAACCTTAGGCGGGCTTGCCTCCGCGGAGCAGGTGAAGCCCCCAACCATGAGCCGCATCGTTTCTGGCCTCGCGCGCAGCCGACTGGTCAGAATTAGTGCCGATTCCAAAGACGCACGCCGCATGCGCATACGCGCTACGGAAAAAGGCAAGCGCCTGCTCATTAGGGGACGCCGGTTCCGCGTCGAGAACTTTGCCGCACAGCTTGGAAAGCTTGGTTCCGCGGACCTAGCCAAACTTGAGGACGCGGTCGTGGTGCTCAATGATGTGTTGGAGAAATGGATTTAATTAATTTTTGACCGGGGTGTTCGAACTGCGCTGTGGAGAACGACGCTCAAGCTGTTCGGCTTTTGGAAATTTCTTGCGATGGTGAATAGTTTTTGTTCGCATTCCGTAAATGGCGACGTTCCTATATTCACGGTAAGCGGCGCAGCGATTTTTAAACTTCAATGCCGACGTAACAGACGCGGCCGATCAGGTAGTCGGATGCGGATTTGTCATCTTCCATGGGCATGACTTGGACGGGATAGGATTGGTTGTGGGGCCGCAAAATCAAATGGTTACCGGCAACTTCCACATACTTGACTGTGCAGTTATTATTTTTGAGAACGGCATACATATTGAACTCGCCCTTGCGGTAGGGCTTGAGTGAATTGTAGTGGCGGTCGAGCAGCAGCATGGCTCCGGGCATGAGGCGAGGATACATGCCCATGCCTTCCTCTCCGTCGACTTTTATCAGCACGAAGCGTTCCCAATGTTCGCGGTTGCCTTCGGTTTCGGCTTTGAGTCGTTTGAGGAATGTTTTCTTGAACTTGAGGATTTCTTTGACGTTCATACTGACGATCATCTGCTGAGTCGCGGCGGTGGGACCGTCAGTTACAAGCACATTTTCAAACTCGTCCGGACTCGGAGGCAGGATTGACGCACGTTTGTTAACTTCTTCTGGATCGAGAAGATCAAGCACGGAGAGGCGCTGCACGTTCAGAACTCTGTCCATTCCTTCCAGGCTCAAGCCGCGCTTCTTGTTGAGAAAGTTGGAGATGTGCGCCTGCTTGAAACCCGTCTGCTGCGCCAAACGAAGCCCGGTGAGCCCGCCTTCGCCGATGCGCTCCCACAAAATCTTGCGCAAATTATCTTGCAAAAGCCGGAACTTCATGGCGGGAGTATAGCACGCAAAGTATAGCACCTTGCTAATCGGATGACTTCTGAGTTTTCCACAACAACAGCGATCTATTGGTCTATGTAACCTTGACTCGAAAATTAGCGAGCGATAGGATCGGCCCACTATTGCCCAAATTCCGGGCATCAGGGGATGAACAAGCGCCATGAGCAATCACGACAACTCGAGGGAGGAGAAGGACTTTGGCGAGTTCCGCCGAAAAGTGAGGGCAGCAGAAGTGCTCTCAGCCGCGATGGAAAGGCTTTTATTGTCGGTACACTTCACGGGCCGGGTTAGCGTAGTTGTGCAAAACGGCCGGGTGCTCAAATCCGGTTATGAGGAATCCTACTTCCGCCAACATGTACATGCTTTGGGTGCGAAGGATGAATTCCTGCGGAATGTATAAACCAGAACCAATAACGCGCGAGTAGTTCCGTAACAGCGCGCACTTACAGGGAGAGGAGACATTCTTGACTAATTAGGTAAGTTCGGGCGATCTGACAATTACATAGTCTGAGCAGGTCATCGCAAGAGAAACGAGCCCTGCGTGCGATTTCCACCTTCGGTGGCGGTCGGCGCAGGGCTTTTTCGCTTCCCGGATCCTTGGCTTCAGCCATTTTTCAAGCTGACGAGAAGAGTTTTCACGCGAAGGACTCGCGAAGGACACAAAGGAATCACCAATTGAAAAACCAACGAATTGGGAAGGGACAATGAAAAACAAACGCGACGATGCCAGAAAAAATGAAGTTCGCGTGGAATTGAAATATTGCGAACGATGCGGAGCGCTTTGGATGAGGGAATGCGGATCGGGACTCATCTACTGCAATGGCTGCCAGCCCGATGTAACTGAATTGCCGATTCTGAAGAAGCGGCCACAGTCGGTAAAGCTGGGAATCGGACAGCGAGCCGCGATCGACGAGTACAGCTTCGATGCGTGCGCCGCGAAGTTGGACCGGCCGCGTGGGCGAGGAGGTGTGGCATGAGCGAAATTGTGCCATGGATTGCGGGGCAAGCCGATGGGATCGAGGGCGAAGGCCCGAATTTGAATTCGCTTTCAGCGCGCAAGCGAGAGAAACGGCCTTTGGAGAGCAGCGCTTTCTTGCCAGAAGCTCCAGCATCAACCTTTGTCACAGCAGGGTTGGGAGCGCACCAATTTCCAGGGAAGGAACAAACTCCCAGTGAGCCGGAGGGTGATGGCGCAGAAATCCGGCCACGCGAATTTCAAATGGAGGAGGAGCGATGGGAAGAGCGGCGCCGCGCACGAGAGATGCAGCGACAAGAGGAACTGGATCGCGAAGCCGACTTGCGGCGGTATCGGGGGCGAACGGTAAAGCTGTTGCGACGTTATCTGCGCACGGCGATAGAAACGGGGCGGTTGCCTTCGATACTGGGATCCGCGTTTTTTCGTTCCGGAGTAACTTCCTACGGCGTGGTCACGTTTGAAGACCGTGTGATTTTTGTGCATGACATGGAAATCTGCCTGGAGAAACTGGGCGAGTTCTCGCGGCAGATCATTGCACGATATGTTCTTCAAGAGCACAACCTGGAGGACACGGCCAGGCTTTTGCACTGCGACGAGAAAACGATTCGCAGGAATGTTTCGATGGTGCTGGATGATTGCAGCGAGATTTTGCTGAAGATGGGGCTGCTGGAACGTCTGGATTCAAATTGGGAAAATTCTTGTCAAGGGGGTAAAAGCGACGATTTTTTTGCAAGTGATTGTTAACAAGCCAAATATATTTTTTAAAAAATGTCCAGATTACTCTGTCGAATTTGATATTCTGGATTTAAGAGGGTGAGAAAAAAAGAAAACACTCTCAGACGAAGGCGCGCCATGAGGCGCGCCTTCCGCATTTTGCGGCAGAAGGCTGAAACCATTCCGCTGCAGGATCACAATATGAATTCTTTCTTGGTGGGCGAGGGGCATGGCGAAGGCAAAAGGAAAAACGAAGGCGAAGACAAAGGCAAGGCGCACCAGCGAAGCAACAACCAATAGCAAGGCAACGAAGAAAAGCAGGGAGAAGACCAAGGACGTGAATCCGGTGGAAGTGCGGCGAAATATCACGAACATTGTGGGAAACGCGGCGTCGGACATCACGATGGCGGTGGTGGTAGAGGCGCTGAAGGGACAACTGGCGACCGCAAAGTACTTGTTTGAGGCGGCCGGATTTTATCCGCTGGCGAGCGAAGGGGTTATGGACAGACCGGAAGAAGACACACTGGCGCAACGATTGATTCGGTCGCTCGGGCTTCCGGATGGTCCGTTGCCAGGCGGCGAGGATAGCGATCCGCTAATGAAGCTGGTAATTCCACTGGCAAAGAATGCTGAACCGAAAGAGAAAAGTGTTCAAGGGCGTGAGGGCGATGCCGAGGCTGTACTTTCCCCCGTGATTAACGCCGAGAGCCAGAACATAACCACAGGAGACACAGAAGTTCACTGAGAAGTTTGATCGACAAGACTGCGGACGCGATAACGTAAAATGGGGCGGGCGATGAAAAACGGAGTGGGTTTGCGGGGGCCGGGCCTGGCTATTTCGCCGAGGGCAGAAAGTGCGAGAAACCGTACGGAGCGTGAGACGGTGGACCGATGGATGGATGCGCTCGCGAAGATCTGGCAGATAGATGTATCCGCTCCGGGCGAGATCAAAGCACACAGGAGAAAGATGGATATTACCTGGCTGACGGAACGCATCGCGGTTGGCGGGGGAATCTGGAACGCGGAGAACATGGCGAAGGTGGGGCGTGAGGGCGTGACGCACATCATCGACATGCAGATCGAGTTTGATGACACTCCGCTGGGCGAGGATTGCGGAATTGCAGTTTTGTGGAATCCGACGGATGACGATTTCACACTGAAGCCTCCGGAATTGTTTCAGCGCGGAGTGCAATTCGCGCAGGCTGCACTGGAACAACCGTGGAGTAAAGTTTTTATTCATTGCGCGGCTGGCGTACACCGTGCGCCGATGATGGCAGCCGCGTTGCTGGCGTCGACGGGATGGGAATTGGAAGATGCGATGGAGTTGATTGAGTCGCGGCGTCCGGTGGCGGATTTTGCGGATGTGTATGTACGGAGCGTGGAAGGTTTTTTAGCGCGGGCGGAGGCGGAGAGAGAGTAGGAACAGCGGAAATTCTTGGCTTTCACGTGGGTACGGTCCAGCGGCCAGAAGCAGATTCCTCACCGGGCCTTCAGCCCGATTCGGAATGACAATATTACGGGACACGACGATGCCGTGCCCTTGAGCGTGGCGTTTGTGGAACGCGTAAAAGTTTGGGCTGAGGTGGCGGGCTATTATGTCGCACACTCTGGCCGTGATGGAGGGAACAATGTTTGACGCGGGCCGCCGCCCTATGGGGCGGCTTTTCTATTTGGTGCTGGCGATGATAACGGAGATCGCCGGCTTGGCGGCTTTAGTCAATTTGCTGTCTCTGGGCGGGGTAGTGCGGGCGGCCGTTCCTGCGCCGCAGAGCGGGCCGGCTACAACCACAGTGAGCGACACGGTGTTTCGCGCAGATGGAAATCCGGCGCAAGGAACGCTGATTATCACGTGGCCGGCGTTCGTGACCGGTGGCGGAGCGGCAATTGCGGCTGGAACTACGAACGTGACGCTGGCAACCAACGGCGCGCTGAGCGTGGCGCTGGTTCCGAATGCGGGAGCGAATCCGGCTGGGGTGTATTACACGGTCGTGTATCAACTGGACGATGGGACGACAAAGACGGAATTCTGGCTGGTGCCGACGACTTCGCCGGCGAACCTGGCGACTGTGCGAACGGTTCCGGGGTCGGGAACGGCGGCACAACCGGTCTCGATCCAGTATGTGAATACGGCGCTGGCGACGAAAGCGAATGACAACGCAGTGGTTCATTTGACTGGGGACGAGACGGTGACGGGGTTGAAGAGTTTCGCGCTTTCGCCGAATGTTCCGGCTCCGGTGAACACAGGGGATGTGGCGAACAAAGCGTACGTGGATACAGCAGTGGGAACTGTAGGAGCGGGAAACTTCCTGCCAGTCGCAGGAGGAACGATGACGGGCTCGCTGACGTTGAACGGGAATCCAGTTGCGCCGTTGCAGGCGGCTCCGAAGGAGTATGTGGACACGGCGTTTGGGTCGAAGGCAGATCTGATTGCGGGACTGGTGCCGGCGGCGGAATTAGGGTCGGGAACCGCGAACGGAGGAACTTGCCTGTTGGGGAATGGAACGTGGGGGGCTTGCGAAAGCGGTGGAGGCACGCGAAATGTTTCGACGGCTCCGGCGGGAAGCCAGAACATCACGCAGCCGGTGGGAACAGAGTTTGGCGTGAATAACGTGAACGGAGCGCGTTATGTGACGCTGGCACCTTCGGCTTACAACTGGTCGCAGAACATCAGTGGGACGCTTACGGGCGGGGCGCAGGCGACAGTGACCTTGAGCAGTTGTCCCGCAGGAATCTTCGGAACGGATACGACGAGCTATATTTCGATTAACAATGGAACCGAGTCTGTGCAGTTGCAGGGCGGTGGGACTTGTGTTCCGGGGAGTTCATTGAAGACGATCAAGTTTACTCCGGTTGGCACGTATACAAATCCGACCTTGAGTTCTGCGTCGTCGGGAATTCAGGAAGCGCTGTTGGACGCGCAAGCCAGCGGGACGGGAAGTGTAAAGAGCAATTTCACAGTTGTTTTTCAACCGACGAATCCCCCGGCGACGACTTACTACGCGATCAGCGCGGCAGTGACCGTGCCGAACGGGATTGCGGACATCGATGGGAGTGGGGCATCGATCGACTGCGAGGCCGCGGACAAGTGTTTTTACTTCACGACGGGTGAATTGGTAGTGCATGGATTCCGGGTGGCGACGAAGACGACGCTGGCGGGAGCGGCGATTACGCAGACGGCCTGTTCGGCAAATGTTTCGACGATTACGACTACGCTGAATCCGAAAGTTGGAAGCTGGGTGGATATTCAGTGGACGGATAGTCCGCATTATTGGGGAATCTATCAAGTCGCAACCACATCTAGTTCCAGTTTCACCTTTGCCGATAATAACTGTGCGCATGCTACATCCACGGGATCGGGGACGATTGCAGCGGCTACGACGCCGGGCGGAGTAGCACCCGAACATGCATTCCTGGAAGACGCGGGCAATGGTTTGACGGTGCGGGACATATATTTCGATCCTCCGGGATGGGCTGCGGGAAATTTGAATTCGTGGTTTGTGGTGGATAACGATCAGTCGTTCGGAGCGCAGGACATTTACGCCAGCAACAATGCGAATGGCGGGTTGGCGTGTTCTACAGCGTATTGCGGTCAGGCTTTTTATGCGCCGGGAGGAACGAGCGGTACGCCCCTGGGCGCAATCCGGCATTCCAATCTCGCGCTGGGCTGTCAGGGGAATGGAATCAAGTGGCTAGCGGGGGAAGGAATTGAAGTTTCGAACACGACGGTCATTCAGGCATTCCAGCAGTATGGGATCGCGGCAGGTCCGTTCCGCAGCGGTTTTGGAGAGACGGTCACGGATAACCTGTACGAAGAAATCGGCGGCTGCACCAATCCGATTATGACGGCTGCCGGATTCACCAGCTACGCAGCTGAGAATATGGCTGGGATTGAGCAACTCGGTGGCGGGGTGGTGCACGTTAAGAACATCTCGCAGGGAAGTTCGCCGGGAGTGACCGGAGCGGAACCACAGTTTGCCACTGGAGGGTCGATCAACTACTACGAATACTGGGCGGTCATCTGTGACGGGGCGAACTGTTCCGCGCCGATGAGATTCGGGCAGGCGGCGCCAGCGAACAGCACGGCATACAATATTGGCTGGCCTCGATATGCTTCGCAAACTGGCAGCACGGTGAGTTACTGGATATTGCGCGGCGGAGGAGCGGGAGCGGGGTTGGGCTTTGTTGCTCCCTATGGAACGGGAAACTGGTCGCTGACTTCTGCTGCTATTCCTCAGTGTTCCACTTACATCTGCACGATGAGCGATTCAACCGCGACGACGTTACAGTCGTATACGGTCTCGAACAATCCGCTGCTTCAACCGAATGTTTGGAACTGGCCGGGCGGGGTGATCCTGGGCGGCGGCGCGATTCTGTATTCGGATTCGGGGTTGCCGGTGTCGGGTGCCAGCGGGATTGTCACTACGCTGGCTGTGTCGCCATCCGTCTATGCGCAACGGGCGGACAGTACCACGCCCGGTGTGTATGTAAGCGCGCTGGCGAATGGCGGCGCGTTTGGGGCAACAATTTTGCAGAACGGCTATCAAAGTCCCACCGCAGGACTGAAGGGCCGGCTCAATTTTTCTGTGACTCCGCTTAATGGAGTGAATAGCACACACGTCATCACGATCAACGACTCTAATCCTACCAAGACAACTGCCGATCCAAATCACCGGCCAGCGGCTGACGCCAACGATGTCTATATCGGACTGGATCAAGGGTCGGTGAGCCCAAGCCTGGCGCAGTTGAGCTTTGGGGCGCCGGCGGCGATCTCGAACTACATTGGCAACGTGGGCGATGGCGTGAATTGGGGCGAGCGACTAATTGCGGGACTCAAGGAATTCAAGGTCGCGGTGAAGTTCGACAACACGGTGACGTTTGCGGGCATTACCGGAAGTGGAGCTCAGTGCTTGCATGTGAGCGCGACGGGAGTGCTTTCGGGGACAGGGAGCGATTGCGGGTCGGGATCGGGAGGCGGACTCGCGAACCCGATGACCGCGGCGAACGACATGATCGTCGGCGGTTCGGGTGGGACGCCGACGCGGCTGGCGACGGCGAACAATTCTTTTCTGACGACGAGTGCTTCTGGAGTGCAGAGTTGGGCGGCATTGCCGGTGACGGGAGCGAGCCAATATCAGATGGCGATGTATGGTGCGAGTGGCGCAACGGTTAGCGGAGACAGCGCGCTGACGGACAACGGCACCACGCTGAATTATTCGGGAAGCGGCGGGATTGCGGCGGCGACGGGAACATTCAGCGGGAATCTGACTGTGAATGGGCAGTTGCTAGTGGCGGGACCGTGGTCGGTGACGTCGCCGATTCCGGGAGGAGCGATGACGGCGGCAGGAGCGGGGACGTCAGCGCTTGGGATCTCGAATGATGGGAATTTTTATATCTCGGCGAATGCAGGGACACCGCAGAAGGTAGCGACGACGGCGACGAGTTCGTTCTTCACCAATTTGACTCAGGAAGATGCAAACGATCTGGGAGAGTTCAACGGGACAAACGCGCAAAACCTACACGTGTACTCGAGTTATACGAACAGCTCGACGTGGCAACGGACTTCGATGGGATACGACGCGACGGATGGATATGCGGTGGTGAGGAGCGAGAATTCGACTTCGGGAGCGGCGCCCGGGTTGGGATTCTGGATCAACAGCGGGCTGAAGTGGGTGATTGACGCGAGCAGCAATTTCAAGCCGTGGGCCGATCAGTCGTTCAATGTGGGATCGTTCAACCCGGCGGGAAGCGGAAGCGGGTTGAGACCGGCGACGGTTTATGTTGCGGGAAGCCCGACGAGTAACAGCGGATTTGAGTTGGGCAAATTCGCGAACGAGAGTTATGAGATCTGCAATGACGCGACGAATGGAACGGTCGTGAACGGACTGGCTGTTCTTACGGCTGGTGGATGCGCGGCGAAGTCGTCGAGCGCGCTCACAAGCGGCGCCATTGGTGTGGTGATTGCGAATGCGGGAACGTCTGGGGTCGCGACGCTGGCGCGAACCGGGTACGCGTTTTGCAGTTTCGATGCGACCGCTACGGTGGTAGGAGATTATGTGGTGCCCTCTGCTACGGCGAACAGCGGATTCTATCCTTTGTGTCACGATGCGGGTGCGACGCGACCGACGGGGACGCAGATCCTAGGGCGCGTGATGCAGGCAAGCGCGGGAGCGGCGACAGTGCAGATGTTCCTCGACATGCCGGGTTCCAGTGTAAGCAGCGCGTCGGCGGGGACGGGGACGTGTACGAACCAGGCGGTGACGGCGGTGTTGAGCGGCGGACCGACTTGTACGACGATTACCTCGGCATATGTGGATTCATCGATTGCGCCGGCGGCCTCGCCGGCATTGACGGGCACTCCGACGGCTCCCACGGCAACAACCGGCGACAATTCAACGAAGATTGCGACCACGGCTTATGTCCGCAGCGAGACATATATGACATGGTCGTGTCCTGTGGCCGGAACGACGGCGGTGACTCAGTACTGCAATTGGACGCTACCTGCCGGGGTGACCGTGACAGGGTTTGATTTGGCTGCAAGTACGGCTGCCGCTGGCTGCACTACGTTTCCGGTCTTGCAGGTGTGGGATGGGACATCCGGCGCGGAAGTAGGCAGTTACTCGGTGACCTTTACTTCGGGCACCAATTTCTATACGCAGGCCACAGGAAGTACCAACGTCGCCGCGGGGCATCAACTGCGATTGAAAATCACTACCGCGGCTGCGGGCTGCACGACGAATGCGACTAGCGTTGTCGGGACCGTAACCTACCAGATGCAGAACTAGATTGAAGAAACGTGCTGAGAATTCTTGAGGCGGGGACAAAAGTGTCCGCCCTACATAATAAGGAGGAAAAATCATGAGCGGAGCGATCAATCCAGAAGCGGCAATGCCGTCAACGACACAGGCATTTGAACAGAGCGACCGGAATCCTCCGATGAATATTGGCGGGATTGCGGCGGACGGCGGGCAAGGTGGCATCGCTGGCTGGGACGGAGAGCCGGGTAACGCCGGAGGCGCCGGTAGTTTCGCCGAATGCGGGACTGAAGTATTGACGGGATGGCCGGGCTTCGCCCGGCTGGACAGCACGTTCGACTCGCGCAGGTCAGGCGAGAGCGGCTGTCCTCACATTCGCTAAGCAGGTTGGGTTGAGTTGCGGACCTGGGTTGGCCATCGGCGAGAGCTGGTGGCCTTTTTTATTGGAACGCAATGAGGAAATTTGACGGTGACAGCATGAATGGTCGCAAGTTCATTTTGATTCTGGCGGTTGGTCTGGTGACGAGTGTGGGCTGTGAGCGGCGAGCGGCACGCTCTTCGTTGCCGAATCTTGTGGTTCCGGCCAGCTGTGCGTCGCAGATCACGCTGATGCACTGTGACGCACGAACAAGTCCGCCGAAGTGCGCGAGCGCACGAGTGAAGTATCGGAATGGATGTGAGCAGGTTGTGGTTCAGCGCTAAACCTTAGTCACCGGGGCCGGGTTATTTTCTTGAGCGAAATAATGAGGAAGTCGGGAGAGAGCGCAGTGAGAATTTCTTACAGAGCTGGTGACAATGTACTGAGGGTAGGGATCCTTCGACTGCGCAAGACGATTCGGAAAACGAATCGTCTTGCTTCGCTCAGGATGACAGGACTTACTTCGTTCACGACAGGGCTAGGGAATTGTCGAACCGCGTGGAAAGTTTTGGCAGTTTTTTCGCTGATTTGGGGTGTGGGTGCTTCGGCGACAACTTATTACGTGAGTTCGAGCATGGGGAGCGATTTGAACAGCGGGACGTCTTCAGCGGCAGCATGGCAAACGGTGGCGAAGGTGAACGCACAGACATTTTTGCCGGGAGATCAAATTTTATTTCGGCGAGGAGATGTTTGGAATGAGAGCCTGACGCCGCCGTCTTCCGGCGCTTCTGGGAATCCGATTGCATTCGATGCGTATGGGACTGGGGCTGCGCCCAATTTTACAGGATATTATGCGGTGCCTTCTTCGGCGTGGGTACCGGTTTCGGTGAACGCATGGAAGGCACCGTTGCCGACGACTTATTCGACGATCAACTTTTGTTTGTTTGGAACTGTGTGGGGACAGAAGGTTGCGGCCGTTTCGACGAACCTGACAGCGCAGTGGGATTTTTATTTTGCGAATGGGTTTGTGTATGTGTTCTCCGTGGGAAATCCGGGAAGTTTTTATAACGCGGCGATCGTACCGATAGCGATCAGCAATGTTCCCGTGATCAATATTAATGGGCAGTCCTGGCTGACGTTTCAACACTTCCTGCTGAACTGGTTCGACCAGTATGGCGTGTACGTGCAGGGAACGAGCGATCATCTTGTGTTCGCGAATATGGAAGCGGACTCGATGATTCCACAAGGGACGCAGCCGCTGGGATTCTATGTAAATGAAAATGCGCCGGGGCCAGGAGATATCAAGATCTACAACGACGAAGCGCACATGAATTACGACGCCTTCCGATTCGACGGAGCGGCCACGGCGATTGCGATGGTAAATGACAAGGCATATGCGAATCGGGATGCAGCATTAGTGGACAACACGGGCGCTGTCTCTTATTCGTACTGTCATTTTTATGCGTCGAGTCTGGCGGTGGCGGGTTCGACCGATGTGTTGTCGATAAGCGGCCCGGGACCGGCAGCAGGGACAGGGAATATTGCGGCGGATACGCCTCCGGCGGTACAGGCGTGGCAGAGATATCCGGCGGAGATCACGCTGACGGTGGATGACATCGGCATGACACCTGGAGCGGACACATACTACGCGACTCAAGTACTTCCGGTGGCGGATGCGGCAGGCGTGCCAGTGGGCACGGCGATTACGGTCGGATACAGTTCCGTGATTACGCCGATTGTGTCCGAGATTCAGGGATGGATCAATGCGGGAAGGGATGTAACTTCGCACTCGATTTCGCACACCTATTACACGAACACTGATGCGCTCGAAATCCAATACACAGGAAGCGGGACGGCGGCGACGTTGAGCATCAGTGGCAATACGCTGACGATTACGGTGACGGGCGCGAGTGACAGCGTGAATTACAACCTGGCACGGGGACAGCCGCAGGGGACAATTTTGGGATTGGTGGCGGCGCTGGAGGAGACTGGAAAGTTTACGACAAGTGACATGACACCCTGCCAAGGCCCTTATGGAACTGGATGTTCGGCGTACACGGCGGCGGCACTGCTGACGCAGGATTTGGCGGACGTGAGCGAACAGGATGTGAAGAGCTCGGTGTATCACATGCAGTTGGATGTAACGCGGTTGACGACGGATGAGATAACGCTTTCGCGGCAATGGATGACGACTAACTTGACGGGGCTGCCTAGTACGCCCGTGTTCGTCTATCCGGGCGGATATGAGACGACTGCAATGCAGGGGATCGCGGGGAGCGTGCCTTACAACGGAGCGCGGGGAGCATTGAAGGAAGATTTGGGAGTGAAGGACACCTATGCCAGCGGATTCGATGTGCAAAATGTTACGAGCTTTGGACTGAATCCGTCGTGGCAGGGCTTGCCGCCGGTGTCGTTGAATCAGAAAATTCAGGCGCTGGTGTGGAAACAAATGGTGTGGGGAGTGCCGTGGGGAATTTTCTGGCATTTGAATGAACTGAGTAATGACGATCCAGTGGGCGGACCGGAAATTACGAACCTCATACAGGACTTCAAGGCGAGCGGGGCGACGATCCAGACAAATACTGGGTTGGTGAACTGGCTGTTGAGCGGGACGCAGGAGACGGGAGCTGACGGAAATTCATATTACAAATCGACGGGAAATACGGCGGCGGTGGATTTCCGGCCCACGGCAAATTCTCCGGTGGTGGATACGGGGTTGAACTTGGGGGCAGCGTATCAGATCGACATTAATGGAGTGAACCAGAACGATAACGGGTCAGGCTGGGAGATTGGCGCGCATGCCTTTATTGGTTACTCCAGTTACGGCGGAAATACCGGTGGCTCGTTTTTTACGGTGGGGGGCGTGGACCAGGCAGCGGGATTGGTGCAGCTTCCGCAGAGCTGGGTGAATGGCAACGAGGAATGGGGAACTACGACGAATACGATTTATTTTCCGGCGTCGGGAAATGGAGGAGCCTGGGCTTGCGGAGCGACCAACTATGGGCCCTACACAGCGAACAACCAGAGTTCGTTGGCGCAGGCCGTCAATGACGCGGAAAGCTGCCGGGCGGCGAATGGAAGTGGAACGGAGATTGTGGTTCCTCACGGATCGTTGTTCTCCGGATCGAGCGGAATTGTGCTGCCGCAGACTGCGGGAGACAACTCGTCCAACTTCATCATCCTGACAAGCGATGCGCCGCTGCCGGCAGGACAGACAGTTTGTTCGCATGGAACGCAAGATGTGATTTCGGAGTCGATGACGCCGGGTTATCGGAACTTTGGATGCAATGGGCAAAGCCTGAGTTATCAGTTGGGCACGACGATCACCAACGTAGCAGCCAGCGCGACTTATAACGATGTGGCGTCAATGTGGACCGTGGAATATACAGGATCGACGCAGGGAATTACGGCGGGACTGGGAAGCGATGGGTCGCCGGCGCATCACTTTGCAATTGTGAATGCGGAGATCCGGCCAGCGATGTGCACGTTCAATGCGGGACCTCCGCCAACGTGCACGGGCGGGAATACGACCAGTTTGTCGCCGGTAAAGATTGGGGCGATTGGCGCGACCGCACTGACCAATACGAGTCAGTTTCACAGCCATGTTCACTTTTACGGCGTGTACGCGCATGGCGACTGGAGCGAAGCGCAGACGGCGGGTTATCCCGTCGGTGCTAGCAATCTGGCCAATGCATTCGATTTCGAATCCTGCCAGTTTTGTTCGGTGGAATACAGCTATGTGGACCGGGCGCTGCGGCCGGGATCGGAGTCGCACATTATTCAGTGCTTCTTCTGCCAGACGTTCAAAGTCGTACATAACTGGTTCGAAGGGGCATCGATTGGGACATTTTGTGGCGGGCAGGCGGGGAATTTGCTGCTTTCGACTGTGGTGGGATGCACGGATATAGAGGACCGGGGCAATCGATACACATATCCCTATAACTGGATGACGTCGACGGCGAATCCTAACAACGGATCGAATGGATACGTGCGGAAGAATGCTTCAGAGATCAAGAATGGTCTGCGGTACCTGCGAGACGGGAACATTTACGAGAACGTGGACAATACAGGAGCGCAGAATGGAACGGCGTTTACGTTTCGTACGTCGCAGTGCTCATCGGGATTGTGCGACAACTATTGGTTGTTGACGCGTGACCTGACGATGACAAATCTGATCTTCCGCAACGCTTGCAACGGCCCCGGCGGCGGAGACAGCGGCAATGCGCTTGTGGGCAATGGCGGAGGAGTGTCTCTGGGTGTGGCGAATGTGAATTTTTCCAATAACCTCGGCTATAACCTGGGCTACGGCGGTCCTCGCTGCGCCGGGTCATCGCCGACCACTCCTTTCGGAATAAAGATTGGGCCGGGCGGAGTTTCGTGGACGTGTGCGGCAACGTCTGGGGCAACGGCGAATGGAGACGGAACAACGGCGATCACCCTGGTTTGCACCGGAGCGGCGGGGGCGGAACAACTCGATTTCGCGAATGGCGATGCGGTGTTTACCAGCGGTTGTACGGACACGACATTTAATACTTCGACGACGGCTTTGGGTCCGCAGGCCTATAACACTGTTCCCACAAGCTTGTCGTTGAGTTACAGCCAAGCTGGCGCGACCCTAGGAGAGAGCGGAGTCACATGCATGCTGACGGGCGGTCAAGGGAAACCGAATTATGTCTCGATAACGCATAATACCGTGCTGACGAGCGGAGCTTCCGGCGCGGCCGCGGCAGCTGTTTACAACGCGAATAGCGGGACTCCGTTGCCTTTGATGGCCAATGCGACTATGCAGAACAATCTGTTTCTCGGACTTGGCAGCGAACTGACACAGGGAGCGGGAATTACGGCGGCTTATGGCGAAGGTACACGAACACTCGATCAGGTTTGGGATCCTCTTACCCTGACGGCGAACAACAACGTGATTGCGAGCCGGTCTTTGAATGGAATGGTTACGTGTGTGGCGTCGACGTTTACGTGCACATTAGTATCGGGAGATCCGCCAAACGCGCAGAACGCAAGAATGGCAGGGGAATCGGTTCAGGTGAATGGTCAGACGTATCTTGTGCATTCGGTGAGTTCAAGCTCGATTGTTTTTACTTCGGCCAGCAACCCGGGCAATCAGACGAACATTCCATATTTTTGGTCCGACTATACCGACTACGGCGGGACGTTCGCTGGAAGCCAACCAGCGAAGAGTACGAACATGCCGACCAATGTTTATTGCATGGGCGGCGATCCGACGGCGGAGAGTTGTGTCGGATTGGCGGGGGCGATGAGCACGACGAATTATCCACTGACTCTGGTGGACTGGCATGGATACCGGTTGTGCCACGCGGGCGATGCAGCCTGCAATTCGAAGGCGAGCCCGTTTGCGGCGGGGCAAGCGAACGCAGCGGCGGATGGAACGGACCAGGGCGTAGCGGTGCCGGCAATTGATGCAGCGGAGAATTCGACACAATATCAATGCGCGACGCCGTGCGGAACCGGGCCGATGCGGGATGTGGCTCCGCAAATAGAGATTCTTGCACCTGGAGCAGCGGCGAGCGTTCCCGCGGTGAACACGTATTTGAAGCCGAGTCCTTATATACATGGCATCGTCTACAGCCTTTACTGGGCGTGTTCGGATCAGGATGGGACGTCGGCGCATTACACATGGGCGGGTTTCGACGACCAAATCATCTCAGACGGGTGGGCGACCGCGGGGAAGAAGATCATGGTGGTGCTGGGCGGCGTGACGTACGGCGGCAGCGACAATATTTGTTATGGCGGCAGTGGGTTCGGAACGAGCGGCGTAGGCAATTACGGGACGCCAACGTATGTGTGGACTGCTCTGGGTTCGGCGAACTACACGGCATGTGGCGGAGAGCAGATTCCCAACTACCTGAACACAGCGTATCTCAGTAACTATGAAAACTGGGTGGCGGCAACGCTGGCGCACTTGGCGGCGTCGCCATACGCCGCGAACATCCAATATGTGCGGGTAGCCTGGGGAAAGGGCGGAGAGACGACGCCAATTGCGAATTGGGACGTGACGGGAAATTGTCCTGACGGGAGCGGGAACAATACGCTCACGACCGACTGGGGTTACACGCTTTCGGGTTGGGAGACGTTCCTGCACAACGGGATGACGTTTGAGGCGGGACTGAGTCTTCCGTTGCAGTTGATGATAAGCATCACGCCGATGGGAACAAGCGGAGGATCGCAGGCGGCTGTGCCGAACTTCACGGCTCCCATCGCGGCGTCGCTTAGTATCGGTTTTGGCACTCAAGGACTGATGGCTTCGGACGTGAACAACGCTGCCGGATGTGGAGGCAACTGGTGCAACCTGTTTGCGACCTATGCGGGAAGCGTTCCGCTGGAGACACAGACGTTTTTCCAGAGTTGCGCGCCCAACAACGAAAGCGGAACATGTCCCAGCATGGCGATGACGACGGGGCCGCTCAATCCTCTGCTGATGTGGGCGGCTCGGGAGCATGCCACATCGTTTGAGATGTACTACGAAGACGCGCTGGCGATTTTGTCGCCGGGCTACAGCAATCCGGGGTATGCGGCTTATTCGCAGCCGAATTATATGAGCGCGCTGCAAGCGGTGGTGAGCGGTAATTTCTAGGCGGCTGAATTCCATTTCCGTGTGTGAAGGCTTCGGCAGAGCGGACAGGCGCTGCTCCGTGGCGCCAGGAGCATAGGACTCATAACAATTAATTGCTTCGGTGGGCCGAATAGGGTTCGGACCGCGGAGGCGGCAGTCTGTTCAAGCAAGAGATCGATTCGAAAACTAAAACTTTGGAGGGGAAAAATGAGAGGAAAAATGCAGCGATTGATGACGGTTGTTCTAGCTTTGGTTCTTTGCGCGACAGTCATCCTGTCAGCGTGTTCGACGGCTTGGATTTCGCAGGCAGAAGAGATTGTGGCGGCGCTGATTCCGGCGGCGGCGAACATTGTGGCTCTGGTGGCGGCGCTGCAGGGAGGGAACGTTTCGGCTCAGGACTTGCAGGCTATTCAGACCGCGGGGACTCAGGCAACCGCGGACCTGCAACTTCTTCAATCGCTGATTGCCGAGTACGAGAAGGCCGATGCGCAGGCACAGCCGGGAATTTTGAATCAGATTCAGACTGCAATTGAGACCGCACAATCGAACCTTTCGGCGATTCTGCCAACCCTGCATATTAAGGACGCAGCAACGCAGGCGAAGATTACCGCGGTGGTGGGTGTGGTGCTTTCCGAGGTGCAATCGCTGGCGGCGATCGTGCCTTTGGTGAACCCACAAGCGTCGGCGGCGATGGTGCACGTGGCCGAGCGACAGGCGACGAAGCAACCTCCTCTTACAGCCAATGAGTTTGTATCTTCTTATAACGCGACCATGACGGCCAAGACTGGTAACCCGGCATTGGACCAGGCGACGTCTGGCTTGCGAATTCACGCACATGGAAAGTTGTCGCGGTGGGCTACGGGTGGAGTGCTGAAGTAGGAGAAGCCGTGTCAACTGATCTCTATTTGTTGGAAAAAATCGGCTTGTGCCTCGACCGGAGAATTGGCGAAAAGTCTCTGCGCGATCTGTTGATCACGAACCTGCTGAAGATCCGACCAAAGACAGGATCGATTCGGCGGCTGCGGCTTAACCGGGCGCAGGAAGAATATTCACAGCGGTGCAGCAAGCGCAATGTGGTGTTGAAGGCGCGGCAATTGGGGATGACGACCTATATTGCCGCGCGTTATTTCATGCAAACCATCACGCGGCCGGGAACGCTGACTGTACAAGTCGCGCACAGCGAAGAGTCTGCTGAGGCAATTTTCAAGATTGTGCATCGCTTCTGGGAAAAACTGCCCAAAGGGATGCAAAGAGGAGCGCTGATGAAGTCGCGCTCGAATGTCCGCCAGATCGTGTTTCCCCGGCTCGACAGCGAGTATCGGGTAGAGACGGCGGATGACAACGCGGGGCGGGGGATGACCATCCATTATTTGCATTGCTCGGAGGTCTCCCGCTGGCCCCGCGGAGGCATGGAAACGCTGGCGTCTCTGCGGGCGGCGGTCGTGCCGGATGGGGAGATTGCACTGGAATCGACAGCCAATGGCGCTGCGGGGATTTTTTATGATGAGTGGCAGAAGGCGGCGGAGACGGGATATACGCAGCACTTTTTCCCGTGGTGGTATGACGACGCTTATTGCGAAAACGTGGGTACGGGAACGGTGAAGCCGCTTACCGAAGAAGAGGAAGACCTGGTTTGCCGGCATGGGCTAAGCGATAAACAAATCGCGTGGCGGCGCACGCGATGGCAAAGTCTCCGCGGACTGGCGGCGCAGGAGTATGCGGAAGATCCGACTTCGTGCTTTTTGGCGTCGGGCGAGTGTGTGTTTGATTTGGACGCCGTTGAAAGAGCGGCGGCAAGTGCCGGTCCTGGGCAAGCGCGGGATAATGGGCGCTTGACGATTTGGTTTCCGCCGACACAGGGACGGCAGTACATAGTCGGAGTGGATGCAGCGGGAGGCGGGTCGGAGGGAGATTACGCTTGCGCACAGGTCATCGACCGCGTTTTGGGATTGCAGTGCGCGGAACTGCATGGGCATTTCCCTCCGATGGACTTGGCACGCAAGGCTGCGGCCTTGGCGAGGATGTATGAGAATGCGCTGCTGGCTGTAGAGCGAAATAATCACGGCTATGGCGTCCTAGCTCATTTGAAGGATATGGGATACGAGAATTTGTTCCGGCAGGGGAACCAGGATGGGTGGCTGACGTCGGTGGTGACTCGTCCCGCGATGATCGAGAACCTGGCAGCGATCGTCTGCGCACAACCAACTTTGTTTCACAGTCCACGACTGCTGGGCGAGCTTAGGACTTTTGTGAGACATGCTGATGGAAATACAGCGGCAGCAATTGGGGCACACGACGATTGCGTGATGGCGATGGCGATTGCACTAGGAGTGCGAAGGGAAGACGCCGGGCGGATAGGAAAAAGGCGAGCGATGGAGATGAGTAGTCTGGAGGTGGAAGGCTGAATACGGCTACCGATGATCGAGCTTTTCGATTTGAGTGATTTGGTTCATTGTCACATCTTTTTGGTGGCGAGTTGGAGTAAGATTTACGGCTCTGTGGATGTTGTTAGAGTCGCGGACGAATACGCAGCGCCACACTAGTACATTGCCGGTTGATGCGGTCCAACACGTGAGAAGGATGCGAGGAGGAGCGCAGGGACACTTGATGCGCTGCTCCGACGGGCACTTCTACGTGGTGAAGTTTCGCAATAATCCGCAGCACCTGCGAGTACTGGCGAATGAATTTCTGGCAACGCGGCTCGCAGAGCGAACTGGATTGCCTGTTCCTGCGACGGAGGTGGTTGAGGTAGGTGAGTGGTTAGTGAAGCACACACCGGAGTTGCACATCCAACTCGCGCATGACGTGATCCAATGCCAGCCAGGATTACAGTTTGGATCGCGGTATGTGGTGAATCCGCTGGAGGGGCAGGTGTTCGATTACATTCCGGTGGAGATGTTGGACCGTGTGCGCAACCTGGAAACATTTGCGGGAATGCTGGTGATAGACAAGTGGACTGGCAATGCGAACGGACGACAAGCGGCGTTCTGGAGGAAGTTGCGGGAGCGAAAATACACCGCGACTTTTATCGATCAGGGATATTGCTTCAATGCGGGAGAGTGGACGTTTCCGGATTATCCTTTGCGGGGAGTTTATGCGAGGAATGAAGTGTACGCCGGCGTCCGGAGTTGGGAGTCGTTTGAGCCATGGCTGTCGCGGGTGGAGAACATGGAGTCGGATGTGGTGTGGCAAGTTGCGGGAGAAATCCCCCCGGAGTGGTATGGCGGGGAGTGGGAAGCGCTGGAGAAACTGGTGAAAGAGTTGATCTCGCGGCGCGAGCTGGTGCGAGGATTGATTGAAATATTTCGGATTTCGGCGCGGCGGCCGTTTCCGGGGTGGGTGGAGAATTGACGACACAGTGGTCTGTGGCTGGTGATTAGCGGCCCGGTATTAGAGGTAACCGATGGGTAAACGGAGACCGTTCGAGTTCTTCCTGCTGCGATATGTGCCGAACGCGGTGAGGGAAGAGTTTGTGAACATCGGCCTGGTGATGACCGAGAGTGGCGGAGATGGCGGCGGCTTTGCGGACGTACACTTCACGGGCGATTGGCGGAGAGCGAAACATCTCTATCCGGATATTGATCTTGAGATGCTCGACGCGATTGGGCGTGACATACGGCAGCGGATTCTCGATGTCAAGGAGCGGGCGTTGCTCTTGCATGAATTCGTGGATCAGTATTCGAATGCGATCCAAATTTCGACGGCACACCATGTGCTCGCAGAAGATCCGGTGAAAGAGATGAAGCATTTGGCGTCATCTTTAGTGGAGATGTCGTGGAGTACTGGCACCGATGAGTCGAAAGAACCTCGTACCGCCGGGAGAAAGTGGATCTATAACCGGATGGCGACAGCGTTTGAAGCGGCAGGCGTCTGGGATTTTGTGGGCAAGGATTTGCCAGCTTCGCCCTACACGAACGAGTTGGATGATTTCACGATCGACTTTGGTTATGTAGTGAGGAACGAACTGAAGCTGTTTCATGCAGTGTCATTGGTGGACTCGCATCATGAGGCTATCGCCTTTCCGCTGAGAGCAGCGAAGATGAAGTCAAGAATGCCGACAGTAAGGACAGAGATACCGAAGTTTACGGCAGTGGTTGAGGATAAGCTCGATGCCGACAATAAGGACGTGATGATGGCGCTGTCATTTATGAAGGACGAGGAAATTCGGGTGGCGCGGGCGGGAGAAATGCGGGCTGTTGCCGAGCAGGCGCGAATCGATCTGCTGGGATAGGGCGAGATATTGATTTTGGGCACAGAGCTCCGCTGCGGCGGGGCTTTTTTGTTGTTGCGAGTTTGCTGGAATGGTTAGAGTTCGCGGGCAGAAGTGCCCGAGCCACATGAGTTGTCGAGCTGCGCTCGACGGACAGCCGAGGGCGGCTGTCCCCACATGATTCTGGGCGGAGCGTAAATCATTATGAAAATTACTGAAACGTTGCGCGGCGCATTGCGCCGAATGGCGGGAGTGTCTTTGGGATCGCTTGGCGGTGACGTGGCTGCCGGGGGAACTTCGAGCGAACAATTGGAAAAGAAGCGGCGGACTCTGCCTCTGCCGTCGATTTTCAACGCGTATGGGCCGCCGGGCGAAATCATGCCGAAGCCGACGGCTTACAACTTACGCCGGTTTTCGGAGATTCCGGTGGCGCGACGAGCGATCAACTGCATTAAGGACCGCATTGCCGGGATGCGCTGGCGGATTCAGCCATGCCAGGGAATGTCGCTTGACGAGATTCCTCTTGGAGCCGAGCGGGCGCAGATTCTTACCAAGAATTTTCACGCGCCGAATCCCGATGACTCGTTTCGTTCGTTTTGCGAGCAGGTCGTGGAAGACATTATTGTGGGCGGGTTTGGAGCGGTTGAGGTGCAGAGTTCGGGCGATGAGAAGTGTCCGCTGCTTTTGTGGCCGGTGGACGGAGCATCGATCCGGATGAATCTGGACTGGGATGGATCGCCGGAAGGAAAGCGATACATGCAGTTCACTGATCAGTCTGGAGCAAAAAGCCAAATTGCTCTCAACGACGATGAACTGAGCTACATCCGGCTGAATCCGAGGACGCACACGCCATTTGGGTTAGGCCGGCTGGAGGTGGCGTTTGAAACGATCACCGCGTTCCTTGGATCTCATCGCTATGCCTCGCGGCTGGCTTCGAACAGCGTAGTGCAGTATGCGCTGTGGTTGCAGGATTTGACGCCGGAACATCATGAACGGTTGATTCGTTGGTGGCAGGACGAGATTGAAGGTACCGGTCGCGTGCCAATCCTATCGGTCGAAAGCAAGCCGGAGGTACTGCGGTTTAGCGGAGGGACAGATGCCGACTTGCGCTTGCAATGGCAGGAATTTCTTTTGCGCATAATCGCCGATGCTTTCGATCTTCCTCCGTTTTACCTAGGGGTGGACCGCGACGTGAACCGCTCCACCGCCGAGGAATACAACGACCTGGCTTTTCGTCAGGCCATCGTGCCCACTGCGCGCTTGCTGGCTGAACACCTTACACGAGATGCAATCCAGAAGCGGCTGGGATGGGACGATCTGGAATTTGTGTTTGCGGAATTGGAGACGCAGGATCCATTGGAAGAAGCGCAGATTCAGCAGATTCTCTTGCAGAACGGTGTATTGACGGTGAATGAAGTACGGCGGATGCGGGGGTTGCCGGACTTAGGTGAGAGAACCGCGAGTTGAATGCTGGACGAGAAGTCTCTGCTACTACTGTTGAAGCCGTTCAGCGAATAGGGATCCTTCGACTCCGCAGTGCGAACGCTTCGCGTCGACCCTGCTTCGCTCAGGATGACAAAGCTAATCTACCAAACAAACTGAAAAGGGAAATGGATACATGATTGAACTAAAAAGTATGGCGATTGCGATGCCGGAAGTGAAAGGGCATCCCAACCGGGTGGCGTTTCGGGGCGTGTTGACGGTGATCGATACGCCTTCGCAAAAACCGCCGTCTGGATCGAAAGGGCATTTGGTTGTGTTGTCGAAGAGTGCGGCGGAAGCAGCATTACCTTCTCTACTGGGCATGGCACTGGATTATTCGCCGTCTTTTGATCGCCACGATGTGCGGCGCAAGGTGGGCGTGATCACACAGGCCGATTTGGTAGGAAGAAATCTTGAGCTGAGCGGATATCTATTTGCGCGAGATTTTCCGGAGGTAGTGGACGAGATCGAAAAGGCGGAGAGCGGACCAAGGAATGTTGCCTCGAGTGCAAGGTGTCCGCGAGAAAGCAGCACGAGTTCGGCGCAGACAGTTTTGGCGAATGGATCGAACTGGAGGCATTCTTTGTCTGCGGTGGCGCGCGAGGCCCGCGCGATTGCCGCAGCGATACGAAAGCTAGGTGTTGGGCGGACGATTCTTAGCGAGATCGACGTCTCAGCAAAGGCCGAAGCCAGCCAACTTTCATCGAGCGCGGAATTGGGAATGTCGTACGAGGTGACTGATGTGGAGGTGGCCGATACGCGAGCGAACATCTGGACACTAAAAAAAGTAACGTTCACGGGTGCTGCGATTTTGCGCCGGAATAAGGCAGCGTATCGGGACACTTGGATTGAGTTGAGTG
Source organism: Candidatus Sulfotelmatobacter sp. (assembly GCA_036513255.1). Taxonomy (GTDB): domain Bacteria; phylum Acidobacteriota; class Terriglobia; order Terriglobales; family Acidobacteriaceae; genus Sulfotelmatobacter. Next base: position 74,241 of record DATBZH010000026.1, read on the forward strand.
AGTAGACGTTGTTGAGCACCAACGAAAGGCAAAACCCATAAGGAGCGAAGCATGAGTGAAGAGATGATGCAGCAATTGATGGCGGCGGCGGAGCGGCTGGCGGGTGCGGCCGAATCGTTGGACCGCGTGATGGGACGAATCGATGCGCAGCAAGACGCGCTGACTGCGAAGGTCGACCGAATTGTAGCGGCAATTGAAGAGCAACCCCGGCATGAACTGGCGGCTCGAGGCGAAGGCTCGCAGCGCATGCACGAACGAGTAGTGGAACTGGAGAAATCGAATGCCGACTTGAAGGCACAGGCTGCGCGAATGGCGCGGAAGACTCTGCCTCCGTTGGTTTCGGCGATTCTGGCGAAGAGCTGCGGGGAATTGGGCTCGGAGAAGCTGGACAAAGGTGTGCTGGACAAGACGCTCTCGAGTTTGAGTGTCGAACAGCGGATCGCGGTGAAGTCGGAACTGGCGCGGGCGGGAATTATTGAGTAGGGCTTCCGGTTCTCGGCGTCCGGCTTCCGCCGAACGGAGTAGCTAACACATTACGCTTGCAATCTGGCACGACTCGGTCGTGCCTTTTCTTTTTGAATGGGTTCTGTTCGATCTCGCTAACTGCATCGGACTTTAACCACAGAAATCAACTTAGGAGAAAACATGAGAGGACAATTTGTGGATTTGTACGCGTCGGCTGATTACATTGGGCCCGGCGCGATTGAAGTTGACCGTTACCAGACCGAGATCTTCGACATCGTGCGGCGCCGGGGAGTATTCGGACAAAGAATCAAGCAGGTGCCGGCAACCGGTCATCCTTCGCGATTCTTCGAAGAGACGGCGATTAATGCGCCGACAGCGACGCAGGCATTCGTTGATCCACGAAATATTGCCCCCACAGTGGGCGCGCCGACGCGGGTGGAACTGGCTGTGCCGCTGAAATCGCTGGTGTCGCAGATCAACTACAACCTATTCGACCTGGAGGTGACGGCGCAACAGAGTCAGTTCGCTTATTTGCAAGCGAAGGACCTGGCCGATTCCGTGGACGGATTGTTGCGGACGCACGATGTGGCTTTGTGGAACGGCAATGACACATCGCTGAGTTCGCCGACTACGCTACAGTATTTCGGTGTGATCGGACAGATCGTGGCGGGTGGCAACACAACCACAATCGCGACCACTGCAAGCATTGTCGACGGGATCAAAAGCACGATTGCTCAAATGGTATCGAGCGCGGCGTATGCGGTGAGACCGACTGCCATCTACGCCAATCCAGTGCTGCTGGACCTGATTGACCGCGAGATGAAAACGGAGTTCAACGTGGTGCTCAACACTACGGAGATCACCGGCGGACTACGGGTGAAAGCATTGAGCACGCAGGCTGGAGAGTTGCCGTTGATTCCGGATTGGGCGGTCCCGTATACCGGGACGCCAGGTTCGGGCACGGCGGTATTGCCAGCGTACATTGTGACCGAGGATCTGATCGAGTATCACTGGCTGAGCGATCCGAATCCGCGGGTGTTCAAGCTGGGGTTACCCAACGCGTTGACCCAGCAGATGGTGGTCGTGAAGTTCGGAGCGCCTGTCGTAAAGGGTGCGAACTTTGCGCATTACCAAGTGAACGTGCAGCGGTAGAAAGACAGTCGTTGGTCGTTAGTCGTGGGTCATTAGCCCGAGCTTTGTTCCCGGGCAAAGACTTACGACTGACGACCAACGATATTTCATCTGGAAGAGAAATCATTTATGAACTATCTCGCGCCAACGGATTACACGACGTATGGGCTTGACGCTGCGACCGACCAGTCGTGGATCACAGCCGCTTCGGCCATCATCGACGCACACTGCCGGCGGGCAACCGTTGCGGTGAACCAATATGAAGAGCGGCTGAAGATGCCGCCGGACTTGAACACGGTGCGACTGAGTTATTTGCCGTTGGCGGTGGTGCCGCCGTTGACGACAGCAATCGTTTCGGTGCAAGCGCGGTACGCCATGCCACGGCGCGGAGAGTGGACTTTGCCAGAGATGAGCCTGGAGTATGCCCTGGCCTTCTCGTTGCCGGGGTCGTGGAACACGATTGATCCGACGACGATCGATATTTGGGAGACGAGCGGAGAATTGACATTTCCGGTGAATGCGTTGGGGCTGCTTTTTAACGAAGTAGATGTGGTTTACAACGCGGGCTGGAGCACAATTCCGACGCCGGTGCAGGTGGCATGCGCACAAATTGTAAAGAATGCACAAGCGACACCGGGGCTGAACGTGAAGTCGAGCAAGATCGATCGCATCAAGCTGGATTACTTTGGCGACACACTGATGGATGACACGGTCAAGAGCTTGCTGGCACCGTACGTGGCGCAAAAGGGCGCCTAAGACAGTCGCCGTCGATCGTTTCGGCAGAGTGTTCCGGCAATGGCAAACGTGTGAAGGTCCACACAGGGAGGAATTATGGAGAACGGAATTTGCGGAGCGGCATTGGTACGCGCGGCGAATGCGATGTTGACTGCATTGGGCGGCGATCAGGTGACTTTGTTATTGCCAGCTACCGCAACAGCTTCTGATGCGGCAGGACAGTTGGGACTCGTCGATCCGGGAGTACAGGCGATCATCGTCGGTCCGGCGGTTGTGCATACGTTGCCAGTGGGAAATCTGGGCCCCCGGCGGAGACTCGAGTTCACGCTACCCGCTTCAGTGATTGAGGCGCAATTGCCGACGCTGGGGATCGGTACCGGGGAAGAATTCTTCAACGCAGCGCTAGGGCTGATGTATGACACTGACCTGTTTCACATTGAGGCGGTAGTGACGGAGAACTTTGCCGGGACCCCATATTTTTATGTGGTGACGGCAGTGGAGTGAAAGGCGGGGCATCGGACCTCAGATCTTGCTTTCCATCAAGAGCCGAGGCTGGAAGGGTTGACGTTGATGAATGTCTAAGAACGCGATTGGTTGAGCTGACGGCTGAAAGCTGAGGTGAGGGTAATTTTATGCAATTTGCGAAAGATAGTTTTTTAATGGCGTTGCAGCAGAGGCTGGCGGCGCTTAATCCATCGCGGGTGGTAACGGTCAACGGCGCCACTGTGCCTGCGATTCTAGTTGTAGAGAATCTTCCTCCCTCATCGGCCGAGCCGCAGCCGAATACTTTTTACGTGGAATGGGGCGAAGCGGGAGTGATCGAAGGCCATGCCGGGAACAACGCAATCATGAGCCTGGAATGTGCGATCTCTTACTACACACTGGGAACGGTGCAGAGCATGGTGGATCGTGGACGAGTTCTCGGCGAGCTTGACGAAGAACTTCTGGGAATGTGCCAGCCGCCGAATACTGAGAAGCGGGATTACACGCAATCCCCGAGCGCGGATCTGGGGACTAGCGTCTTCTGGGGCCAGCCTTTGCTGGGAGAGAGCAAGAAAAGTGCGGTTACGGATAATGTTGAGAGATACCAGGACGCGCGCGTCGAGCGCAAGGCGCAGCTGACGATTTATTTCTTTTCGGAGGTGATCCTGCAATGAGCACTACTCCATTACGCGCGGCCATGGTTCCGTTCACTCGCCAGATGCGAGCTTATTTCGCACCGGTGAATCGAGAGACGGAAACACCTACGATTTTTGATCCGGGATTGTCGGGCGCCTTCCCGCTTGCGTCGCCTCCGTCGCCATGGGTCGATTTGGGTTGGGTGGAAGGCCTCGAGCGCTTTTACGATACGCCAACAGACGTTGTGCAATCTGGGTCGAAGCTCTTGCCGGCAGTCCAATTCCGGGGCCCGCTGGAAGCACGAGTGGAATTCGATTTTCGCGAGTGGGGCAAGCTGCAGATGGCTCTTGCCGGTGGATCGGAACACATGAATGTGCTGGCGCCGGCGGGGAATGTGACAACGGGGCCTTCCGGCGGAGTGCCGCTGCCGGGAGTGGCTGTGCTGCCGGGATCGACGGCCAGCGAGTTGGTGTTGGGGACGGGGGCGTTGAACGCTTTTCCAGCAGGAACCTTGGTGGCGGTCGATGTGGATTATCAGCAGCAGACGGGCTACGTCGGATCAGGAATCTCAGCAGCTTATGTAACGAGTCCGACTGCAGTGAATCAGGACTTGAACTATGTGAGGCGTGTGACTTTCAACGTGGGACGTGTGGCGGAAACGACGACGACTTCGCTGTTGCTGGTTCAACCCTTGCTTGGGGGGGCGCCTGCGAGCGGAGCGTCGGTGCAGGCGGTGATCGCGTTTGTGGATCGCGAGGGTGGAGCGTTTTTCCAGGAGTGGTCCGCGTTGTTTGTGGCGGAGCAGGAGTCTGGCGGCCGGATCTGCTTTTACTATCCGCGTCTGAGTCCCAATCCGGGTGCAGCTTCGAAGTCAACATCGACAAAGAGCGCGACGGGCAAGAGCGCGATTACGAGCGGCACGGCAGCGAATACACTCCGAGCGTTCTTGCGTGAGGAGTGGATGCTGCTGGTGAAGCCGCTGTCATCGGTTTCTTTGCGGGCCGCGTTCCTTGCCTTGCCTTACATCGATCCGAACGACGGGCAGACCGTGCTTTGCTACCGCAGCTATTTTCCGGCGCCGATGGCCGCGGTGTATTAGAGGCAGATTCCAACCGTTCGACATCAACCATTAACAAAGCTGTTCCAGCATTGGGCGGAAGTGCGCCGAGGAGTTCGTGTCTTCAGCAAGAGTGAGGCGGCGAGAAACAGATGATACTTACGATCGACAATTTGCAAGGCGGGGGAGTGCAGGACTACACCGCGTCGGTGGACGGCACGGTTTCGCCGAAGATTGTGCGAAAGCTCAACAAGCTAGCGCAGTTGCAATTCAGCTTGTTGGCAAATTCATCCGCATTTATCGTGCCGGTAATCGGAGCTCGGGTGATCCTGGGAAAAAGCAGCGGGACGATTTTCTTTACGGGATATTTAACCGAGGCGCCGCAGTATGAATGCATCGGCTCGGGGCAGGCGGGACCGGTTTACCGATACAACGTGACTGCAGAGAGCGATGAAGTCCTGCTGGACCAGAAAGCCTTGCCTAACCGTGCAGCATTTGTGAACCGGACTGCTGGGTCCGCGCTGCGACAGTTGGCGCAAGACTTGCTGCCGGGATGGTTCAACGTGACGGGCATCGAAGATGTCGACACGCTTGCCACGTACATGGCCAATCCTCAAAAGAAGTTTTCGGTGCATGCCGCCGACATTGCTCTTGCTTGCCGCGGAAGTTATCGGGCAATGAGTAGTGCTTTATCGTTGGCCCCGGCGGGGGCGGTGAGCTATGGGCTAAACGAAACGGATCCGAACTTTTCTCCGATGGGCTTGCAGGTGGTTAATCCCTATGCGCTGGCGAACGACGTGACCGTGATCGGGTTGGAAGAGCCACAAGCTTACGTCCGAGACTACTTTGTGGGAGATGGGCTTAGCCTTAACTTTTACCTTTCTCAGACGCCTTTTGCACAGAGCAAGCCTGCTTTGATCGACGAAGAATTTAGCGGCCCGACGCTCGATCCGACAATCTGGACCGTGAACGATCCCTCGAATGCAGTCTCCGTTGTGTCACAGACGTTGCAGGTGAACGGAGGGACCGGGCATGATGGCGAGACGACGGTCAATTTTATTGAACAGGTGGAACTCGGCGGTGCGCTGGAATTGCAACATGGAGATGTGAGCTTTGCCGCGTCATCGCAAGGTGTACTGGGTGGATTGTATGCTTCCGGAATCTCTGCGGCGCAATGCCTTGCCGGATTTCAAATCACTCCGTCTGGCGCTGGGTCGAATATTCAGGCATTGATCGAGGGAAATGCCACCGGGCAGGTGATCGCGACGCAGGCGACTCATCGCTACGTTCTCACGACGTACTTGTACTCGATGGAGGTCTATCGATCGCAGGAAACGTTCCATTCATCTCTGCATCCTGCGGGCGGGGGGTGGGGAGGGGCGGCAGTGGCCGCGGATGTGCGTTTTGTGCTGGAGGTGCAGGACATTGATCCGGCGTCCCCAGCGACGCTGGTTGCACCTGCGACGGTGCTCTACGACGGCGTGATTGAAGATGCTCCCGGCTTCTGTACCTATGCGCTGGTAAATGCGATGAGCCTGTATTGCAATATCGCGTATACGTACGTTACCCACATCTCTTTGGCTGAAGTGCGCACGGCCTTGCCGGGAGCGGGATATGTGACGCAGCTCGCCGGGGCGCTGTCGGATGGGGCGCAATGTGAGATCACAAGTGGGCCGTCTGTAGATTTCTATCCGCAGTATTCGCCTCCTCTGAACCAATTGATCGTAGTTTCGTATCGCGGCCAAGGGCGCGCGGTGGCAGAGGTTAGTAATCCGGCCAGCATCGCAAATCTACAAACTAGCGCCGACAATGGAATACGAGGCTCCGTTTTGAGAATGAGCCTTCCACAGCCACGCACGGACGCGGACTGCGAAAACGCAGCGCTGGCAATCTTGGACGATGCGGGACTTGCGGCGTGGTCCGGTGCTTACCAAACGTGGAGCGATTTTCTGCCGGGGATGGCCGCCGACATTTTTCCGGGAGACGCGCTGGCGGTGAACGTTCCATCACGTGGCGCTTCTTTTACGGCGGTCGTACGACAGGTTGGGATTGAGCTGTTGGATCCCGCGAATGATCGCGGATTCTATCTGATCGAATTCGCCAACGATCTAGCGCAACCGTTGGCAGCAGAGTTTACATCGAGCGCCACGGTGATTGCTCTGCAGGATATGCCTCCAGTGCTTGCGAGTTTGCAGGTCGGCGCGTACTACCTGGTGAATCTTAGCAATGCGCAGATTACACAGGTGACTTCGACCACGGTGCAGATTGACGCGGGCGCGGCTCCCGCCAATGGAACGGGTGTTGAAGTTAGGGAACACGATTATGGATGGGGGCAATCGAACGACCGCAATCTCCTGGGACGATTCAGCACGCAGGCATTCACATTGCCGCGGCTGGCGCGAACACAAAACTACTTTCTGCGACTCTATGACAATTCCTCGCCGCCGCGTTATTCGCGCTATTCGGCCGCACTGCATGTGGATTATCCGTTGAATTTCTAGGGAGAGAAGGATGCCAATCAATGAAAAAGAGCTTTCGTTGTTGCGCTTGATCGACAGCGAATTTCAGCGCGAAGTTCTCGACAAACTGGTGCGACTGGAAACGAAGATGGATACGCTGATGGGCGGCGGCCAGCCCGGGAGAATGAAGACAGCGGAAGATAAAATCGCGACTCTGGAGCGGAATGATCTTCGCAATAGCCTTTACAACCGGATGGTGAATGGGGCAATCAGCGCGGGAATCAGCGTGGCCGTCGCACTCCACAAGTTTTGGTGGAAGTAAGTAGAGATGCATTCGTTCTTGGTCTATCGATCATTCTGGCCCTAGTCAACCCCAGGGCTCTTACAAGTGACAATTGCAATTTCATCTCATGACCTAAAGGAGAGAAAACATGAGCACAACCGCGAGTACCACCATCGTCAGCAACTTGAAGAATGCAACGGTTCCCACCGGTAACACAGCGAAAGCGGCGAGCGCAGTGGGACTGGATATGGCCGGGATGTTGGCTCTGGCGCAGACCAAGGCGCTGGAGTTGAAAGGCCATCTGACCCTGCTGGCGCACGTGACTGACACTGCTGACCCTAACCTCGCGACACTCAACAATATCTTGGCAAGCCTCACATAGTTATTTTACTGAACCGCAGCAGCCCGGTATCGCACACGTAGTACAGAATCTGCCTGGTAAAAAAGTCAGCGAGGAGATCATGAATTTTCTGACGCAGTTATTGCAAGGGATCGCGTTCATTCCTGCTTTGGTTAGTGGGATCGAAGGACTGTTTGGCAGTAAGTCCGGGGAGCACAAGAAAGATGCCGCGATGTCATTTCTTCAAAATGCATTGGCCATGACCGATGCAATCGCAGCCCGGGAAATTATTGATCCCGATAAATTTCGAGCGGGACTCGGATTGGTGATCAATGGAGTGGTCGAGTGTCTGAATGCTTCCGCATGGGCTAAGCCTGACGCGAGCAGAACTCAAGCAGCCGGGGCGAAGTAAAGAAAATCGACCACGGGAATTCAACACTAGGCCCTGCACCGGTACTCAGCCCACCTCTTCGTTCCAGGTTTCCATCGTCTTTTTCACGAGTGCCATGAACTGGTCGGCGACGGCGCCGTCGATCAGGCGATGGTCGTAGCCCAGTGTCAAATGCACGACAGAGCGAATGGCGATGGAGTCGCTGCCGTCTTTGTCGGTGATGACCATGGGCTGCTTGGTGATGCCACCGACGCCGAGGACGGCAGAATTCGGCTGATTGATGATGGGCAGGCCGAAAACGGCTCCGAACTGACCGGGATTGGTGACGGTAAAAGTTGAGCCTTCGACATCATCGGGCTTGAGCTTTTTGGTGCGGGCGCGCTCGCCGAGGTCGGTGATTCCACGCTGCAGTCCGAGGAAGTTGAGGTCGCCGGCGTTCTTGAGCACGGGAACAATCAATCCCCAATCAAGAGCCACGGCGATGCCCACATTGATATGTCGATGGTAACGAATGTTGTCGCCTTCCAGCGATGCGTTAATGATCGGCCATTGCTGCAAGGCGATGATGGCGGCCCGCACGAAGAACGGCATGAACGTGAGGCGCACTCCGTGGCGTTGCTCGAATCCGCTCTTGTGTTTGGCGCGCAAGTTCACGATGCGGGTGAAATCCACTTCGTACATGCAGTGAACGTGGGCGCTGGTACGGCGCGACTCGATCATGCGCTGGGCAATGATCTTGCGCATGTTCGTCATGGGAACGAGGTCACCGGGATAGGTTACGGGCGCAGGCGGAGGGACGGAACTGGATGCCGGCGCCGCGGGCGGTGGAGCGGCAGATGTTGAAGATGTGGGAGCAGCCGGTTGCTTTTCGATGAACGATGTGATGTCCTGCTTGGTGATGCGGCCACCGAGACCGGTGCCGGAAAGTTGAGAAAGATTCACTCCGTGTTCGCGGGCGATCTTGCGGACCAAAGGCGAAGACCGAGTCTCTTCGTCTTCGCCTTCACTAACAGTTGTAGCGGGAGCTGGCGACACGGCAGCTGCTTTTTGCTCTTCTTTCTTTTCCTCTTTTTTCGCAGGTGCAGCGGAGACGGGCGAAGCTGATTTTGCGAGGGTCGCGGAGCCTTCGCCGTCAATTGCTATGGTGCCGACAACGGTGTTTACGCCGACTGTCGTGCCTTCGCTGACTTTGATGTCCTGCAGAACTCCGGTGACCGGAGCAGGAATTTCCGCATCGACCTTATCTGTAGAGATTTCGAAGAGGGGTTCATCGCGCTGAACCTTGTCGCCAGGCTTCTTAAGCCATTTGGTAATAGTGCCCTCGACGATGGATTCACCCATCTGGGGCATGATGATGTCAGTTGGCATGATTTTAGTCTCCACACGCGGGTTCGGAAATAAAATCAGCTTGGCCGCGCACTTTCATTATATCTAAGGGCCGACACCGGAAATTTTTAGCTGGCTCGACACAGATCAAGCAGACCAAATACGTCCGGGCCGCCTTCACTTGTTTTTCGATTTATTATTTGTCGTTATCCTTCTTGCCTTCGCTCCCTGCACCAGGAGCTACTCCGAAGGAAGTCTTGTAGTACTCCTGCACGCCCGGCGGAAGTTTATCGAGATGTGACAGTAGCGCGGTAATTTTCCACATCTCCTCCTCGCTGAGTGTTTTTTCCCATGCAGGCATACCGGTATAGCGAATGCCTGTACGAATGGTATAGAAGGTGTGCCATTCCGGGTCATCAGGGGGATCAGAGACGAGATTGGGAGCGGGCGGGTAGAACGAATGCGCGAGAGCCGCGGGTTTCTGATCGAGACTTCCATGGCACAGCGCGCAATTCATGGTGTAGAGCTTCATGCCATCTTCCAAGTTCTGATCGGTTAGCGGCAGAGGATTTGTCGCGCGCGGCGCATGGCGCTCCGTGGAACTGTCAACCGCGCTCATCGCAATGCGGCTCTCCCACGTTGGCGGGGGAACATTGGCCCGCGTGGGGAAAAAACCGAGTGCACCAAATCCTAGGCAGCCAAGAATGAGTACAAGCAACGTAACAATTACACCGAGAATGAACCTTCCCATGAGTCCTCCGAAGTGCGTATTGTTGCAGATAGTTGGGGTAGGGCGCTAGTTGTTGATTGTCTTAAGGTTGCCGCTCTTCGGTCTCTAAAGTTTGCTTGCTGCGCACGAAGTACTCAGCATCCAATTGTTGCTTGATCCTCAACGACATCAATAAGCGTTTAGCCTGCGCGCTTCGCAAACAACATCGCTGACCTTCGGCAGGTAGTGTTCCTCCTGCGGTGGAGAAAATGGAATTGCAGAATCCAGGCCAGCGATGCGGACGATGGGGCCGTCGAGATCGTCGAAGGCTTTTTCGTTGATGATGGCGGCGATTTCTCCGGCAAGGCCTCCGGTGCGGGAGTGTTCGTGAAGGATTATGACTTTGTTGGTCTTTTTTACTGTTTGTGCAATGGCTTCACGGTCGAGCGGCGAAACGGTGCGCAGGTCGAGGATTTCAAGATCGATTCCGTCGTTTTTTAGAACTTCGGACGCATCCAAGGCGGTGTGAACCATGGCGGCGTAAGTGATCACGCTGAGATCTCGGCCCTCACGGACGATGTTCGCTTTGCCGATGGGGACGACGTAATCCTCTGCAGGGACTTCGCCTTTGATACGACGGTAGAGATATTTGTGCTCGAAGAAGATGCAGGGATTGTTGTCGCGAATGGCGGCTTTGATCAGACCTTTGGCGTCGTAGGGCGTGGCCGGGCAGATGACTTTCAGGCCGGGATTGTGTACGAACCACATCTCGGGATTCTGCGAGTGGAAGGGACCGCCGTGAACGTATCCGCCGCTGGGGCCGCGCAGAACGAGTGGTGCGGGCGCGCCCCAGAGGTAATGCGTTTTCGCGACCATGTTGGAAATCTGATTCATGGCGCAGGGGATGAAATCCATGAACTGAAATTCGGCAACGGGACGCATACCGGTGAGCGACGCTCCGAAGGCCGCGCCTACGATGGCGGACTCGGCGATGGGCGTGTCGATGACGCGCTCGGGGCCGAAGCGGTCGATGAAACCGTCGGTGACTTTGAAGGCGCCGCCGTAAATGCCGATGTCTTCACCGAGGCAGAAGACGGAGGGGTCGCGGTCCATTTCTTCCCAGATTCCCTGGCGGATGGCTTCGAGATAGGTAAGTTGCATAAGATCAAATTCCTTGCCACGGATTTACACGGATCAAACTAAATCTGCTTTTGAAACCCCGCCGCTAGGCAGCTCTTGTTTCTACTCGGACATCAATTTCGCTCACGCAATTCTGCATGGCTGAATAGTTCGATGCCGTATGCTATTCGCCTCCTGATGTTCTTACAGCCACGTCAGAAAGAACTTCAATTCGGATGCAACGCCAGTTATCGGGCGATCCATCTTGCTTAAGGCCAGTTCTGGTTTCGCCAGCGAATTGATACATGAGGGCGTATGGCGATCCGTTTGTCTTGCCGAGCACATGCGGGCACATTTCACGAACTGAGCCGTGGTAGTTCAGCGCAACAATATCTTTCGCAAGAATTGCCTGGCGAATCAGAGAGTAAATCTCTTGGACGGTTTGACTGTCTGGCATGACGACACTCCGAGTACGAGCTAGCGTAGATGCACGGCGGCGTCGGTGGCTTTGTAGCCGCCGGTTCGCTTCTTCACCTTCGGCATACCGTATTTTGGTTTGATTTCGTGGCAGCCGTCTTCGCAGTAGACGCCGCCTTCGGCGGATTCGGGAGTTGGCATCGGGGAGTTCACGGCGATTTCGCGCTCTTCTTCGATGATGCGCTCTACTTCTTTAATTAAGTCCGCGTTCTCTTTCGGCGTCAACCACTTCTTTTCTTTCACCAGATAATTCTCGAAGCGGGCGATAGGGTCGCGCTTTTTCCAGAAGTCGAACATCGGCTTCGGCACATATGCCGCCGCGTCGTGGATGGCGTGGCCTTTCATGCGCATCATTTTCGCTTCGATCATGGTGGGGCCTTCGCCGCGGTGGGCGCGTTCGACCGCTTCGCGGGCGGCGTCGTAGACCTGGCAGGCGTCGGTGCCGTCGACGATCACGCCGGGGATGCCGTATCCGATGGCGCGCTCGGCGAGGTCTTGGCAGCGGTACTGCATTTCCGACGGCGTGGAATAGGCCCAGAGATTCGATTCGACGAAGAGCACGAGGCCGAGATTTTGCACGGCGGCGAAGTTGATACCTTCATAGGTAACGCCGGTGGACTGGCCACCGTCGCCGATGTAGGTCATGACGGCGACGTTGCGCCCTTGCAGGCGTGCCCCGAGGGCCACGCCGGAGAGCACGGGAATAAGATCACCGAGCATCGAGATGGGCGAGACCATGTTGCGCTTTTCGATGTCGCCGAAGTGCGATGTGCCGTCGCGGCCCTTGGTGGGCGAGTCGGCTTTGGCCATGTATTGCATCATGGTGTCGCTGGCGGCGAAGCCGCGGACGAGGAGCGAGCCTTGGTTGCGGATCATGGGCGCGAACCAGTCGTCTTTGTCGAGCGCGTAGGCCGAGGCGCAGGAGCAGGCTTCCTGGCCGAGTCCGAAATAGACTCCGCCGACGACCTTGCCTTGCTTGTAGAGATTTTCGAGCGCGGTCTCCATTTTGCGGTTGAGCAGCATGAAGCGGTAGATCTCGATGGCTTGCTGCTTGGTCAGATAGTTGGAGTCGCGAATGGGCGGCACGGGTGCGTCGAGATTGCCGGTGACTTCGTAGCGGACATGCTCGGCGCCGTCTTTGTCTTTTTCTATTCGCTGGCGAACGGAAAGATCGGGATGCTCCAGGCGCAGGTCGGGGATGAAGTAGGTGCGAAGGTCGGAAGTTTTCACTTTCGAAGTGAGCCGAGATGCGCCGTTGCGACCACGATTTCCGTTCGCGCTGTTGGCGGAAGCTTTTTTCTTTTTGATTGCCATGGAAATACTGTTCCGATGCGACACCATGATGGTATCGCGAGAATGGTGTGAAGAGCTAGGCGGAGAGCAACGAAACAGCTTCTCAGTGAACTGTGGCAGTTTTCAAGATCGCGATCTTGTCTTCGCGTCCGCTCTGCTTGGCGAGACTGAGCGCAGTATTGCCCTTATGATCCTTAGCCTGCGGGTCGGCGCCATTTTTCAGGAGAAGATCTAGGACTGCGGCGTCGCCTGTCATGCCCGATGCCATTATGAGGGCTGTCTTCCCATCCTTATTGCGCGCGTTCACGTTCGCGCCTTGGTCGAGGAGGATTTTCATCACGTCATAGGCGCTGTTCATCGTAGCCACTGCACACTCACATGCAGCGGAGATGAGAGGGGTATTTCCGTATTTGTCAGCAACGTTGGTCTTTGCCCCTCGCTGAATCAGCAGCTTGAGGACGTCAGTTTGTGCGAAAGTCGCAGCCCAATCTAACGGGGTAGATCCGTCTTGATTTCTAGCTTCGATGTCGGCGCCGTTGTCCAGCAGAGTCTCAATTGTGGCGGTCCATGATTCCTGCACTTCGGCCGGCCGGGTCTGTAGGCGGTTTGGAGCCGGAGCGTCGTCTGTCTTAATCACGACGGGCCCACCTTCGACCGCTTCGAATAAAGCACGGTTCTTGTCTTTTGCGTCAGCAAGCCTGACAAGTAGGTTTACGACGCGCACCCTACCGCCTCGTGCAGCATAAATTAAGGCGGTGTCACCTTGCTTATCCCCTGTGGTTGGGTTGGCACCATTTTCGAGCAACAAGCTTATCAGGGGAACACTCCCGTGTTCCGCAGCCTCCATAAGAGGGGTTGTGTCATTCGTTTCACGGGCTTCGATATTCGCTCCGTCGAGGAGGAGGTGTTGGACGGAAACGATGTCATCATTGTCAATTGCCCTGAAAAGTTTGCCATCAAGAGTATCTACTCGTTGCGCGTGAAGAGAAGTGGGCGCGCAGACGTGGAGAAAGAACGCCAGCCAAAGGAAAACCTCAAGGTGCTGAAACCTCATAAAACTAATTATCGTTTGCAAGCGACAAAGTTTCGATGTTACTGCGGTCATGCGCGAGTTGCAGAATTGGGCGGCGACCGTGGGTCCGAAGAGGATTTGCCAGGGTAAGACGCGGGCCGAAGTTGCAGCAGATGGATTTGGCTACGCCGTTCAGTTCGAGTGCCTAGTTGTTGTTCATTTTTCAGCACATACTTACCGTTTGACCTGGTAGCTCAGGCGAACCACGCCGTCGGGATATTTTCGCGTGGAGAGCAGGCCCAGCAAAACGTCGCGGTGCCGCGGTGCGATCAGCGGGATACCTTCGCCGATGAAGACTGGGATGACGTGGATGTCGAATTCGTCGATCTCGCCGGCGTCGAGGAAGGAGGCGTTCAGCTCTCCGCCGCCCATCATCCAGATATGTTTGCCGCGCGTGGTGCGCAGCTTGCACGCGAAAGTCTTTACAGGTTCGGAGACAAATATCACGCCCGGGGCCGGCTTTTTCGGGGGCTTGTGCGAGAAGATGTAGTTGGTGACGCTTTTATCAAACATGCTTTCTTTGCTGCCGCTCTTTTTCTGATACGCCAGCGCCCAGTCGTAAGTCTTGCGACCCCACAAAATGGTGTCGATTGTGGGATAGAACTTGCGCATGCCGTAGTCGACAGTGTTGGGCAGCCGATTGAGCCATTCCACATCGCCATCCGGACGAGCGATATAGCCGTCAGCGCTCGTGGCAATGTAGGTGATGATCTTTCGCGCTGTCGCCATGGTGATCCCTCCTCGAATCGCGTTCATTGCGGGATTAGAGCCGAAAAACAAAGCCGCAATATACACGGCTCCGGCTGCGAGGTCACGCCCGAGCGTTGTCGTCTTGCCGGTGAAGCTTGCGGAGTTCGTCCGGTGGCCGCACGGGGACGCCGACCGTGCGTCCGAGAAGCGCGTCCAGTGTGTCGACACAGAGGATCTGACTCTGGAAAACGACGCCAAAATTGCGCGAAATGGATTCGGCCACGGAGTTTAGGTCGAACTCTTTGCCACGTTCTTTCTGCATCGAGGTCACTGGCTTCGCGGTAAGGCCGCAGGGGATGATCAGGTTGAAGTAGCTGAGGTCGGTGTTGACGTTGAGGGCGAAGCCGTGCGAGGTGACGAAGCGGGAGATGTGGACGCCGATGGCGGCGAGTTTGGCTTCTGCGGCGGCATTTGAGCCCGTGGTGGCTCCAGCTAACAGCAGGTCCCTCGACTCCAGAGAACGATTCTTCGAATCGTTCTCTTTCGCTCGGGATGACAAAGGGTTGGGATTGGTCCAGACTCCCGTTAGGCTGGCGATACGTTGCGTTTCGATGTCGAAGTCGGCGCAGGTGCGGATCAGGACTTCTTCCAGACGGCGGACGAATTCGATTGCGCCCAGCGTTTTGCGTTTTCCGTCAGGCGTTGCGTGGCCGCGCAGATCGAAGATGGGATAGCCGACGATCTGTCCGGGACCATGGAAGGTGACGTCGCCGCCGCGGTCGCATTCGAAGAGTTCAACTCCGCGCTGAGCCAGCAGTTCCGGTGAAGCGATTACGTTTGCAGTTTTGGCGTTGCGGCCGAGCGTTATTACAGGGCTGTGTTCAAGCAGCAACAGCACGTCGCCAATCTTCTCTTCTTTGCGTAGAGAGACTAGTTGCTGTTGCAGGCGGAGGCCGGTGGCGTAGTCGATGGTGCCGAGTTGGATGATCGAGATCATTCCGCCAAACCAACCCTTTACCACAGAGACAAGGAGTCACAGAGAAACCCGTTTTGGATTTTCTCTGTGACTCTGTGGCTCTGTGGTGAATTAAGCATTTATCGCGATCCCGTATACACTATTCGACGCGTCCAGCATGGCTTCTGCCAGCGTAGGGTGGGCGTGGATAGTCCACATTAAATCTTCCACCGTCGCTTCGAGCTCCATCGCGGTCACGGCCTCGGCAATCAGTTCCGTCGCCTGGGGGCCGATGATGTGAACGCCGAGAATCTCCCCGTAGTCGGAGTCGCTGACGATTTTGATGAAGCCTTCGTGCTGGCCGACGATGCTGGCGCGCGAGTTCGCGCTGAAGGGGAATTTGCCGGTCTTCACGTTGTATCCCGCTTCGCGCGCTTTGGTTTCGGTGAGGCCCACGCTTCCGATTTCGGGATGGCAGTAAGTTGCTCCGGGAATGTGCTCAGGATTGATGGGTTTGCCTGGTTTGCCCGCGATTTTGGACACCGCTACGATCGCTTCCATCGCCCCCACATGAGCCAGTTGCGGCGTGCCCAGAACGATGTCTCCAATGGCGTACACGCCGAGCTCGGCGGTCTGCATCCAGGAATCGGTCTTGATGAACTCGCGATCAGGCTTGATCTTGGTGCGTTCGAGGCCGATGTTCTGCGTGCGCGGCTTGCGGCCCACGGCAATCAAGATTTTTTCTGCTTCTATCTTCTGCTGTTTGCCATCAACTGTAATGGTGACTGCGACTCCAGCCTTTGTCTTTTCGACTTTGTCCACTTTTGCACTGGTGTGGAAGTTGATGCCGCGCTTGCGGAAGACGCGGGCCAGTTCTTTGGACACTTCTTCGTCTTCCACCGGAACCAACCGCGGCAACATTTCGACAATCGTGACTTCGCAATCGAACGAGCGGTAGATCGAAGCGAACTCCACTCCCACGGCGCCAGCGCCGACGATCACTAACGACTTTGGCAGATCTTTTAGGCTGAGGATTTCGATGTTCGTCAAAACCCGGTCATTGGTTTCGAGGCCGGGAATCATGCGAGCCTCCGAGCCGGTCGAGAGAATCACATTCTTCGCCTTGAGATGGCTGGCCTTATTGTCATTGACAACTTCCACGGTAAAAATTCCGTTCTGCGCGCCGCCGGTGAGCTTGCCATAGCCGTGGATGGTCTCGACCTTGTTCTTCTTCATCAGGAAGTCGAGGCCTTTGGTGTGCTTCGCTACGATCTTGTTTTTGCGATCCTGAATGGCGCCCCAGTTCAGCTTGCGCGCATCCACGCCTTCAATGCCGTATTCCTTGGCTTCTTTCAAATGATCCCAAAGCTCAGCATTGAACAGTAACGCCTTCGTCGGGATGCATCCCACGTGAAGGCAGGTGCCGCCGAGAACATTATCTTTTTCGATAAGCGCGGCCTTCAGGCCCCATTGGCCGGCGCGAATGGCAGCCGTATATCCGGCCGGTCCACTGCCGATGATGGCCACGTCATAAATAGTTTCTGGCAAAGTGAAGCTCCTCAGTAGGAACAGATGATCAAGGGCAAACGTTTGATTCTAGAACAGGGAAGGGACAAAAAGCATTCAGCACTTAGCCGTCAGCATTCAGCCCTTCTGAGTTCTTGCTTGGGCTGAATGCTGATTGCTGAGTGCTGATGGCTGGTTCAGTTGCCTTCGTTACTGGCGCGCTTCCAGTTAATCAGCTCGCCAATGGTGGAACTGGTGCTCGAAACCGGCTGCTTGTAGGCTTCCACTTCCGAGCGGGAGGCTTCTTCGCCAACGGCACGGATGCTAAGCCCAACTTTCTTTTCTTCGGGCGTCATCTTGATGATCTTGAAGTCGTGCTCCAGCCCCGGCTCAAGATGCAATGGCTGTCCGTTCTCGTCAGTCGCCTCTGATTTGTGGCACAGTCCTTCGACGCCTTCGGCAATTTCGACGAAAGCTCCAAATGCGGCCACCCGCAGAACCTTGCCGTGGACGACATCGCCAATGTGATGGGTCTCGAAGAACGATTCCCACACATCCGGCTGAAGCTGTTTCACGCCGAGAGATAAGCGCCGCTTGTCGGGCTCAATCGCCAGCACAATGGCTTTTACCCGGTCGCCTTTTTTCAACACTTCGGAAGGATGCTTGACGCGCTTGGTCCAGCTCAGATTGCTTACGTGTACCAGGCCGTCGATGCCATCTTCGATTTCGATGAAGGCTCCGAAGTCGGTCAGATTACGCACGCGTCCCTCGACCGTCATGCCAACCGGGAACTTCTCGTGGAGCAAGTCCCAGGGGTTGGAAGCCAGTTGCCGCATTCCCAAGGAAATCCGACGCTCGGTCGGATTTACGTTAAGCACAACGCATTCCACCTGATCACCGACATTGACCAGCTTCGATGGATGCTTCATGCGCTTGGACCACGTCATCTCACTGACATGAACGAGTCCTTCGATGCCTTGTTCCAGCTCCACGAACGCACCGTAGTCGGTCACACTGATCACGCGGCCGCCAACGTGTGCGCCCACGGGATAGCGATGTTCGGCATCGAGCCAAGGATCAGGTGTTAGCTGCTTGAACCCCAGCGAAACACGTTGCTTGTCTTTGTCGTACTTGAGTACCTTGACCTGAATCTGATCGCCGACATTCACCAGATCTTTCGGGTGTGTAAGCCGTCCCCACGACATGTCTGTGATGTGCAGCAGGCCATCGAGTCCGCCAAGGTCAACGAACGCCCCGTATTCAGTCAGGTTCTTGACCACGCCAGTGAGAATCGTGCCTTCTTCCAGATGTTCGAGCGTCTTCGATCGCTTCTCCGTTTGCTCGCCTTCAAGCAATTCCTTGCGCGAAACTACGATGTTGCCGCGCTTCTTGTTCAGTTTGATGACGGCAACTTCCAGCGTCTGGCCCTTCATGCCATCCAGATTCCGGATCGGACGTAAGTCAACCTGAGAGCCGGGCAAAAACGCGCGTGCTCCCATAATGTCCACCGTCAAGCCGCCTTTAATGCGATCGATCACGACCGCTTGGATCGGCCTCTTTTCGTTGTGAGCCTTCTCGATTTCATCCCACGCATGGATCCGCTGCGCTTTCTGGTGCGAGAGGTTGATGTAACCTTCTTCCGCCTCGCCCTTGTCTCGCATTACGTCGATTTCGTCACCAGGTTTGAATCGCGGCTTGCCTTCATGATCCAGCACCTCAGACAGCGGCAACATGCCTTCGGACTTGGCGCCGATATCGACCACAACATGGGTCGAAGTCAGCTTCAGTACGGTTCCCTTGATCACCCGGTCTTCGCTGACGGCTTCCTCGGCTTCGGTGGTAAAAGTCTCGAGTGCCGAGGCGAAATCTTCGCCCGGCGCGCCAGACTTTTCGTCGGAAGACGACGCGGCATGAATACCTTCTTCTTGCGAACCTTCTTCGGGCGAAGAATGTTCGTCCGAATCCTGCTCCGAAGAAATATCTGCGGCGATGCCGTGGGACGCGGTTGCTGCTGCGGCCGCCTCATTCTGCTCGCGCGGTTCAACTGCGTTATGTTCGGGTACTGTCGGTTCAGCTTCGGAAACGACAGCGGTGGTGGAACCGGAATGGTGGACGTTGGTTTCGTTGAATGTGGTTTCGTCGAACAAGGTTAAGCCTCTCTGGTGAACCTCGCACTCGGTGCGGGGGGATACGGGGCCTGGTGGCGGACTGCTGGAGTGAGTCGTTGGTTGTGGTGGGCTCACCCTGGCGAATGAGCTTGGACAATCCCAGCTGCCGGACGTTTTACAGAAACCCGCGTCCAAAGGGAACTCTTCGACTATAGCAACGGCTTCCGAACAGTGTCAAACCTAAATCAACCGGAATAGTTTCGCCTGCCAGACGACATTAACGTGGCGTTTATACAGAAGCTCGCTTCCACCTTGTAATTTGCAAAAACTAGCCCCTTTCCCGTCCAATCTGCATCGTAATGTCGCGTTTTGTAAAAAACGAAGCGTTAGCGACAACTCTATAGTTCACTTGCCGCCAAGTCCCAGGGAAAGCCTTTCACGCCGATTCTGCTTCCCGGGAAGGTTTGGCTGCGTCTCTGGCTGGTGTGTGGCTCTACGGAGCCAAGACAGAGCATCAACATGCACGGGAGATAGGCGAACTGGAACTGGAAACCCTGATCAACACCTTTAAGACAGAAGCCGAATAGCAAATTGGCAAATCCGGCGGCTTGTACCCGCTCCCGCCCGCCATCTGCTACCCTGCCCTGTAATGGATTATCTCTGGACTCCATGGCGTTACGCCTATGTCTCGACCGCAGAGAAGGCTGTGGGTTGCGTGTTCTGCGAGGCGGTGAAAGCAGGGGACGACAGAAAGACGCTGATCGTGCATCGCGGCGAGCACTGCTTCGTGATTTTGAACGCCTATCCCTATACGCCGGGGCACTTAATGGTCGTGCCTTATGCGCATTTGGACGAGTTACGGAGGCTGCCTGCCGAAGCGGCGAACGAAATGATTGCGCTCTCGCAAAAGCTTGAGTCGGTGCTTCGCGATCTCTACCATCCCGACGGCGTAAATCTTGGCATGAACATTGGCAAAGCTGCTGGGGCGGGGATTGCCGGGCATATTCATATGCACGTGCTGCCCCGCTGGGTCGCGGATGCGAACTTTATGTCGGTAGTGTGTGAGACGCGGGTTCTCCCGGAGACACTGGATGAGACTTGGAAGCGGATGACGGCGGCGATGGGGGAGTGATCTGCTTTACCACGAAAATCCAGCATTACGTGCAGGATTTACATGGTTAACTGATAAGCAATGCAGTTCTATCCTTCATTGCCGGAGAGCAGCAATTCCAGTTCCTTTTCGCCGGCCACGCTAACACCCAACTCCTTCGCCTTATCCAGTTTTGATCCCGCATCCGTCCCCGCAATCACATAATCCGTTTTCTTGCTGACGGAGCCGGTGACTGTTCCTCCCGCATCCTCGATCATCTTCTTAGCTTCATCTCGCGTGTATTTCGCCAGCGTGCCGGTGAGGACGAACGTCTTGCCGGCAAGCTTCGTTCCGCGCTGCTTCTTTTCGCCGCTCAATGTGAGTTCTGCTTCATGCAGGCGCTCGACAAGCTTGCGATTGGCCGCGATGCTGAAGAACTCCACAATGCTTTCGGCGATGCGGGGTCCGACTTCGTTCACGTTTTGCAGTTCTTCGATGTCCGCGCTCTCAAGTGCTTCCATCGATCCAAAGTGCTCGGCCAGAAACTGCGCGGTCCGCTCGCCGACAAAGCGGATGCCCAGCCCGTATATGACACGTTCCAGCGGAAGCTTTTTTGAATTCTCGATCTCGTTGATGATGTTCTGCGCCGACTTGTCGGCAAATCGCTCAAGGCCAAGCAGATCGTTCTTGCTCAGCTTGTAAATGTCGGCGACATTTTTTACCAGTCTTTTTTCCGTGAGTTGCGCGATGAGCGCGTCGCCCATGCCGTCGATATTCATTACGCCGCGAGAGGCAAAATGACGAATGGTTTCATGCAGCTTGGCCGGGCAATCGGCGTTGACGCAGCGGTAATCGACCTCGCCTTCGGTGCGCACGATTTTTGTCCCGCACACCGGGCATTTCTGCGGCATCGTGAACTCCCGTGTGCCGCGCGGATGATCCTTATCTTCGATCACCTTGCTGACCTTGGGAATCACATCGCCGCCACGCTCCACCTGCACCCAGTCGCCGATCTTCACACCAAGGCGCTCAATCTCGTCCATGTTGTGCAGCGTTGCATTGCGAACTGTTGTTCCGCCAATCAGCACGGGAGCAAGCATGGCCACGGGCGTAAGCTTGCCCGTACGCCCCACTTGAACGCGGATGTCTTCAAGCTTCGTGATGCCCGCTCGTGCAGCATATTTATAGGCAATCGCCCAGCGCGGCGCCTTACCCGTGAAGCCGAGTTCGTCCTGCAGCGATATGCGGTCTACCTTCACGACGATGCCATCAATCTCATATGCGAGTGAATCGCGCTTGCCTTCCCATTCCTGAATAAACGACCAAACTTTGTCCATCGATTGAACAAGTTTCCAGTTCGGGTTCACTTTGAAGCCTGCGACGTTCAGGCCGCCGAGAGTCTTGGAATGACGATCGAAATAAGTACGGCCGTCCTTTAGCAGGATGTAGGGAAAGAAATCGAGGCGGCGCTGAGCCGTAACTCCAGAATCAAGCTGACGTACGGTACCGGCAGTGAAATTGCGCGGATTTGCAAATGTTGCCAGGCCGTTGCGCTCGCGTTCTTCATTCAGTTTCTTGAATGCCGCCGTCGGCATGAGCAATTCGCCTCGCACCTCGAAAGTCGCAGGAATGCCTGCCTTCTTCAACTTTTCCTTGGGAATCGACAACGGAATGGAGCGCACCGTACGCACGTTAAGCGTCACGTCTTCCCCGACCATGCCATCGCCCCGCGTGACCCCGCGAACCAGCTTCCCATCTTCATACACCAGGGCCAGCGACATCCCATCGAGCTTCAGTTCGCAGACATAATCGACATCGTTCCGTCCGCTGAGTTCATGAACACGGCGCTCCCAGCCGCGCAGTTCCTCCTCGTTGTAGGTGTTGTCGAGAGACAACATGGGCGAGGAATGCCGAACCTTGACGAATCCTTCGCGCGGCTTGCCCCCGACCCTTTGCGTGGGCGAATCGGGCGTGACCAGCGTGGGATGCTCAACCTCCAGATCTTTCAGTTGCCGCATCAGCTTGTCGAATTCCGCGTCGCTGATCTCGGGCTGATCAAGAACGTAGTACCGATATTCGTGGTGGCGAATTTGGTCGCGGAGACCTTCAATTTCTTTTTCTAGGTGTTTCGTAGCGGCCATCACCAACGATTATAAGTGGGAAAGAACGGCTTAAGATCGGTCGCTCGACTGTCGGTCCGGGCGCAGCGCACTCCGACTGAAATGGGATTTACAAGATGTTGACAAAAACACTCTTGCTCGGAACGCTATCTTGTGCGAAATTGAAAGACCTGCCAAGTATTTGTCTCGGCTCTCAGGTCTATCATGTCCAAACCTCCGGACCCCTCAGCCTTGGTGTATGCGGGAAAACCGTTTGCGGGTCGACTTCCTGTTGCCCTCTTGAACGCATTTAATACGAACAATCGCATCAACCAATATCTCATCGATAGTCTTCCATCGCCGGCTTGGAATGCTCCCGCGCAGGGCGCCAAAGGGCGGTCGATTCCGGCGATTGTGGCGCATATGCACAATGTTCGCGTCATGTGGCTGAAGGTTTCCAACAAAGGCGGCGAGATTCCCCAGTCGCTCAATCGGGCGAAAGTGACTCCGACTCAGGCTCTTCGTGCTATGGAACAGAGCCGGCACGCTCTGACTGTCGTGATCAGCCGTGCGCTGGAAGGCGATGGCCGTATCAAAGGGTTTCGTCCCGATGTTGCAGGGTTTCTGGGTTATCTTATTTCTCACGACGCTCACCATCGGGGGCAGATCGCTCTGCTCGCCCGGCAAGTCGGGCATCCTCTGCCGCAGAAAGCCATGTTTGGAATGTGGGAATGGGGATCGCGATAAAGAGTTGTTCTAGCAACGAACTGCTGGGTCGCGAATGCTCAGGTACAATCCAAATTCGTACGAATCTAAATCCGTGCCAATCGAACTGCTTCTGTCTCCTGATTCCTCATGCGCAAGGCGGTTCTGCTCTACAACCCTGACTCCGGCGGAAGTCAATCGCGCCGTCTGGGCCAAGTGCGATCAGCGCTGGAAATCCTCCGCCGCGCGAAGGTAGAGGCGGAATTGGTTCTTACCGAATCCGTTGCTCACGCTGGCGAACATGCGTCCCGGGCCATCGAGGACGGTTGCGACACTATCTTTGCTTGCGGCGGTGACGGAACCATTCACAACATCATTCAGGTGTTGGCTCAAACGAACGTCGCATTGGCGATCCTTCCTATGGGCACGGGCAATACGCTGGCGCACGACCTTCGACTTCCACTCAAAGTCACCGAGGCTGCGAAAGCTGCCCTCAGTTCCAAGCCGCGCCGCATCGCGTTAGGTCGCGTCCAATACCTCGATTCCAACGACAAACCCAGTGCGCGTTATTTTGTCGTGACTGCCGGCGTTGGCGTGGATGCGCACCTGTTCCACAAACTGAACCGCGAAATCAAGCAACGATGGGGCATGACGGCCTATTACCTGAAGGCCTGGCATCTATGGTTTACGTATCCAATGACTCGTTTTCAAGCTGAGTTTATGGAAACCGAATCGAGCGAACCGCGGCAGGCAAGTCTTACCGAGCTGATGAGCGTGCGCATCCGCAATTTCGGCGGAGTCTTGCGCGAGCTGGCCCCAGGCGCATCATTGGATCGCGACGACCTGCGGTTGGTTCTATGTCACACTTCGAGCCGGATCGCATATCTGCTGTACGTAGCACGTGGGTTGCTGGGATCGCGTGCGAGAATTCCCGGCATCGAATTAGTGAGCAGCAGAACCGTTTCGTGTCATTACGCCCAGGCTGATCTCCCGCACGAAACCAGCGCACAAACAAAAATCTACGTTGAAGCTGATGGCGAACTCCTCGGCACTCTGCCTGTCGAGATATTTCTGGTTCCCGACGCGCTAACGCTGTTGGGTTGAGAATCGCGTTGCATCGTATTTGCCAATGCTCCCTCTTCGCACTTCGGTCCCTCGCGTGGCACAATAAGCTTTCACTTGGAGCCTGTCACTCATCTCCTGACCGGAGCCTGCCTGGGGCGCGCCGGATTGAATCGCAAAACCGCCCTGGCGACGCTTACGCTTACGCTCGCCGCCGAAGCTCCCGACCTTGATATCCTCGGCCAGTTCCGCGGTCCCGCATTCGGCTTCGCGCATCATCGCGGCTTCACGCATTCGTTTCTCGGCATTGTGCTTATGGCGGGGCTCGTCATTGCCTTTGTCTACGGAATCTGGCGATTGCGCGGCCGCAAGACCGCAAACGGCAACGCACCGCGCTGGGGCCTGCTGTTCTTTTATGCCTGCCTCGCCGGCCTTAGCCACATTTTGCTCGACTTTACCAACAACTACGGCGTTCGCCCCTTCTGGCCGTTCTATGAGAAGTGGTACTCGTGGGATATCGTCTTCATTTTCGAACCTGTGATGTTTCTTTTCTTGCTGTTGGGTTTAGTGATCCCGTCATTTACCGCTTTGATCGACAAAGAAATCGGAGCTCGCTCCCGCGGGCCACGCGGCCGTTTCGCCGCGGCGCTCGCATTGATTGGCGTGGTGCTGATGTGGGGCGTGCGCGATTACGAACACCGGCGCGCCGTCAGCGCACTCAACGCCCGCACATACGATTCGGCTGAGCCCCTTCGAGCGTCCGCCTATCCGACAATGATCGATCCCTTCCATTGGTTCGGTGTGGTTGAAACTTCCAGCTTTTTTGTCCTCGCTCCGGTGGATTCCTTTTCACCTGAGGTCGACCCCGAAGGCCGGCTCGAAATTCGCTATAAACCTGAAGAAACACCAATTACGCTGGCTGCAAAGAAGTCCTATCTCGGTCGGGTGTACCTCGACTGGGCGCGATATCCAATTACTGAGACAGAAGCAGTGGAATCTCCCGGCAGCGGTTATCTAGTTCACTTTCAGGATTTGCGCTTCGAGCAGTCTCCCGGATTACTTGATCATCTGATAGGCAGGCGTGGTGGTCCGCGCAAAGTGCTGGGCGCAACAGTACAGCTCGACAAGAATCTGAAGCCCATCGCTTACATCTTCGGACCCGGCAAGCAGCGGGCTGCGGAATCCACGCCTTGAATGCGAAACCGACTCACGCCTTCGTTGTTATCTCGCTCTCTTGACGTTCTTGAGTCTAAGGCCGAAAATGGTCTCTAGTCCGGGATGGCGTGGTTGTGAACGACCGGCTCTGAGGTGCTAATGCTGGCATACCTGTTCGTACTCTTGGCGGTCGCGGTGCGTTTTCTGCCGCATCCCATGGCTTTCACTCCGGTCGCGGCATCGCTGCTGTTTTTCGGCGCACGTGGCCCGCGTCGGCAAATGTGGCTCCCCCTGGCGCTGTTCGCGGCGTCAGACGTGATTCTCACTGCTGTCGTCTATCGCTATCCTTTGACGTGGGATCATTTTGTGACTTGGGCTTGGTACGTCGGCATGCTATGGCTTGGCTCCCGGCTTAGAACCGGCGCTGGACCTGTGCGTATCCTCGGAGCCGCGCTGGCCGGTTCAGTTTCGTTCTTTTTGCTGAGCAACTTCGCGGTCTGGGCCGTCTGGCACGATATGTATCCCATGACTTTCTCGGGCCTTATGGCTTGCTACGATGCTGGTCTGCCCTTCTTCCGCCGCGCTGTTGAAGGTGATTTGATCTTCACTTCTGCGATGTTTGCCATTCCCGGACTGCTGCACTCAATATCGGGCCAGTTCCACAAATCCGGCGGCGATCACATCGCGGCGGCATAAGCAATAGGATCATGTGGGGACGGCCGCCTTTGGCCGTCCAGCCGAGGGTTGCGAGGTCTGCCTTTAGCCTGAGGCTTTGTCACTGTCCAATTCCTATTCAGCTAGGTCACTCTCTCGTTTTTCTTTTATCTTTACCCGACTATCTTTACCCGACGTTTGCGTCGCAGCAAGATCAATAACAGCGCTGCGAACACGGCCGCAGCCAGCACCCAAATAAGATGTCGGCGGAAAATGCCCGCCACAATCCCTACAATCTGCGGACCGAAATAAAGCGTCAGCAATGACAAGATCAGAAAGCGGACAAACCGTCCGGCAAAAATTGCGACAAGAAAGTCCACGAACCGCATTTCAAAAACAGCGGCAGCCAAAACAA
The DNA here is from genome assembly GCA_036513255.1 of Candidatus Sulfotelmatobacter sp. Classification (GTDB taxonomy): domain Bacteria; phylum Acidobacteriota; class Terriglobia; order Terriglobales; family Acidobacteriaceae; genus Sulfotelmatobacter. Next base: position 100,656 of record DATBZH010000026.1, read on the forward strand.
AAGCCTTGAACGGCAATGGCGGAGGCAGCATTCCGGGAAACATGAGAGCCCAGAACTCGTGCCGCTCGAACGAACGGTGGATCTTCTGGAATTGCTTTTCAGAAATCCTCTTGCGCAGCACGGTTTCGCCGCCAAGATATCCGACGACGTATAACGGGATGCTGCCAATCGCTGAACCCAGTGAGGCAAGAGCCACATAGAGCAGAAAGTGCCGCCGGTCGTTATAGACGTATCCCGCGATGACAGCGTCTACGGGCATGCCTAGCAGTGCGGAATCCGCGAACGCGACGACGAACACGCCCCATATTCCCAACGGACCGAGCAGGTGCCAGATCCATGCCGTGTACCGCGCGAGAAGATGTCCGATTGTCTTCAACGGGAAGTTTCAGTTTACGTGACGATAGCTGAGAAGAGAAATTTGCCGAACGTTCTTGTCAAAGTGCCTGCGCAGCAGGATCAATCTTCAGCTGAGTTGCCGTGCGGCCCGTCGTCTTCCCATTCAGCACGACATGCGTGGCATCTCCACGCGTTGCGCTGAACAGGCATCGGCACTCGAAGGAAAGCGCTCATGAAGGCAATCGGCCGGTCCAACTCCTGAAAGTTCACGTCCAGAGAATTGCACTTGGGGCAACGCGGCTGCTCGTAAAGACCCACTCCATGCACATAGAGGCCTTCGAGAATTGGCTCGTCCAGGATCTTTCGCGCGTTCTCCACATCCTCAGCCCGTACGTTCAGTTTAATTCCGCCGATAAAATTCGAAATAAACCAGTCCAGCCGCACCAGATTTTCATCAGCCAGGGAACATTCAATGCCCGCCGACTCCAGGCAGCCTTTCGCCAGCAATGCTTCGGGCAAATCGCGAAACTTTCGAATGGTTACGAGCTCTCGTATTTCAATCGATTGCCTCGCCTCCGGCGCATCATGCGAACACTCGAGACGCCTGCGATCCATTTCATCTTCGAGCGCATCCCAAGCCACATCGGTAAGTGACTCTGGGTCTTGGGCAAGGCGCAACAACTCTCCATCGGACATGTCGGCATAATTCTTTGCCAGCCGCAAACGCTCACGCTGCTCGTCCGACTGAGATCCACCGAGAGATGCATTGTCCGGATAAGACATTCGCCCAAGGATACTGCGATTTTTGTCCCATGGACCAACTCTGCTCGGAAAAATAAGAACGGCCCACAGGCATTACGCCTGCGGGCCGCCCGGTGGACTGGTTGGGATTGACCAAGAGGTGGGTACTCTACGTGGCCTCTTCGGCAACTCCGGGTCCTGATTGACTGCTGACCGACCTAAGTCAGGCAGAACCAATCGTCATTCACCGGTAGTGTGCGGGCTGTAGCTCCTGACACGGCGGCTATTCGTTCGCCGGGTCCGAAGCCCCGCTTAGAGCAACCAGCTCTAAGTCTCAGCCACCTCACCTGGTCTTTGATTGGTACATCTACTGCCTTCAGAACTTGTCATCCGACCACCTCCTTTCCGGTGTTAATCGCAGAATAGTACGGACTACGCGTACGCGTCAACCGATATCCAAGTGCGAAAACAAAGCATCGCATTTTCGTGTAACGGGGCAGGATTTCCGCTGAAAATAAAGTTTTGTGGCGGAGGTGCTACCGATGCCGGGATGGCCGTTCGTAGGCTGATTTTTTACCAATTAGTTACCCTACCCCCCTCCCCCTCGCCTTGCGGAATCATCACACTGGCAGGAATTTCCCCGCAAAATCCGCATGTCAAAGAACTTAGATACCAAAATCCGTGAAACAAAAGACTTAACGCGCGATGGTCTGCTCTGAGGCGAACCGTCACGGCTTCCGCCATGATCGCGCGATTTGAATTGTGGAGGCAAGGTTAGATGTCACACGATGCTGTGGATCTTTGTTTCAGATTGGAGAGTTGGAATTATCGAGCGCGGCCTTTGGCTTGGCGGAGAATGCGGAAACGGGGGAATCAAACTGCTCTCGAATGAGTTGGATGTATTGTCCTGCGTCGGCGATTATGAAGCGAATCGGGAGTGATGCGCAAGGTGAAATGTCAGGGGAGGACTGTGAATCTTTTCGGACGGAAACAGGGGAATATCGAGTGAGATCCCAGGCGTTCATCTCTTAGCGGTCACGTAGATATTAAAGGCCAAATGGATTCGGTCAAGCCGTACCCCAAGCCAGAGAGGACTAAGTGAGGTATGCCTTGTCCATGGCGAGCGTAAATATGTCGCTTTGGCCACGAACAAGTTTGTTGAAGTTCCTGACGAAAAGAGGGTCTTCAGACTTCGGAGGCAGATGTGTCCCGCCGCCGCCGAACCCTTGTATTGAGACACAAATGTATGGCGAGACAGAAAGCCACAGTCTGTGTTTGGGGTCCATGACAATTTGTTGTACATCTGTAATCTTCAAGGTTGGTGTATCGGTGGGCACCCAGATTTGGTTATCGTTCGTCTGCACCACCAAAACGGGATTGTCTCCGGTGATGAATTGCTCGCCCACATATGGAAGGGGGGTGTGGAAATAAATTTCTGGAGGATTTTTAATCCAGCCATCAAGCACTGCGATTATCTTCCTCAGCATCACTCGAACAAAAGGTATTCGTATCGACAGCTTTTCCTGCCTGTTGCTGTATAGTGGCCTTGTGCGCCAGCGTTCGCATCGTCTGAGACGCAACGAATCTGCAAAGCACCCCACACTCGTCGTCCGTCATATTCGCGAATTCATGCCGTTCAGTCTTGATTCTTTGAGATAAAGCGGCGAAGGGTATTTCTACATGTTCGTTGAAGAAGTCCTCCACTTTGTCATTTTCTATCCCTGCTTGCATCCAGATGTAGAGACTTCTTTTTCTTCCTACCGTAAGAGGCTTTCGGTGCTCCGGTGCCGGTTTATCTGCGAACTTCACCCATATCTTGCCTGACGGGTCCGTAAATCCCTTCTGGTAGCACTCAGGGAGATAGTGGTTATTGCGCTTTAAATTGGGCATCGAAGTTTTCTCGGGGAACTTAGATTATCCCTATCAAGTCTCACCCCACTGCAAGACTGTTCTTCATTTATGTTGAGGCTGACCGGGGCCCAGGTTGACTCTCCATCACTACGCGCAGAATGCGGTTAATGCGTGTCTGGTAGCCTTTGCCATGACCCTTGAGCCAGTCTAGGACGTCCGCATCGAGACGAATCGTCAATTGTTTTTTCGCCGGGGGCCAAGCCGTGTTTGCCTTCTTGAGAAATGTCTTGTCCAGCGGAGGAATGTCCGAATAGTCGATATCGGCGTCCCTCATGCGGTCAATCCGCGCCAAGTCGCTTTTGATAGATTTTTTGTTCACGCCGGTTCCCCTTCCTCATGGAAATGATGCGCGTTCCCTCATCGCGCGGCGCATGGGCTATGACCACCAAACGCCCGGCCAGCAGGCCCAAGGTGACGAGTCGTTCTTCCCCGTAGGGAAAGCGTTCGTCTTCGAAAGTGACGCAAGGCCCGGAAAACACCTGCTCGGCATCCTCGAAGCTGAGACCATGCTTGGCGATATTCTTCCGGTTCTTTGTCTCGTCCCATTCGTATTTCATTCCCGCTTTCGCCGTCGATTGTAACTCTTTTTGTAGTTACGCACAAACCTATCGCTGGCGCAGGCGAGGGTGCCCGCGCCACATCTGCTGCTGACAATTCCATAGGTCCTTCGGCCCGCAGAAAAAAGCGGTCCTCAGGATGACAATGCAATCAGGATGAAATGTAAAGGGAGAGATATCTCCCGGATACAGGGCGCGCTGGCGCGCACCCTGTCCCGGAAAGTTATTGATAGCTCAAGCAAACACCGTTAGGGAGCGACGGTGCCCCATTGAGCGACCAGGTTAGCGGCGTTGATCGTGCCCAGACCCGTGGCAAAATCCCAGCCGGTAGTGGTGGGATAGGCGGGTGCGTACGCCGTGTTGGATGTGGACAACACACCGTTCGTGCCCGAGGGCTTGTAGCAGTTGTGCGTCCCCGTGCAATTGGAGTCGATGTCGCCCTGCGTAACGTCATAGAAAACGCAGGTGCTGGCAACGCCATTGCCCAGAGTTGAGTTGCAGGTGGAGCTACCGGTCTTCCCGTATTCCTTGTTCGCCAGCTTGTAGTAAACCGGGTTCGGGTTGCCCGCGCGCACTCCCGTCTTCTGATTGACCAAAGCCTGAATTCCGGCCAGGATGGGTGAAGAGAACGAAGTTCCGCCCGCTCCGGACCAAGTGTCAGGCGCGCCAGTGCAAACAGTTCCGCCATTGGCTGTGTCGGAATCGCAGAACACGAAATAGTGTCCCCAGAAACCGTTGGAAGCGAACAACGAGACATCAGGAACGTCGCGCGCGGCGTCCTTAGGAACGCCGAGGATTCCCTGCTGCCAGGTTGGTTTGGCATAGCCCTTGCAGGTTCCTCCAACGATTCCTGACGTGGCGGGTTTGCCTGTTGCGCACTTGCTGGGACCACCGCTGCCACCCGCGTCGTCCAGAAATTCCTCGCCGGTAGTCGTATTGCAGAATCCACTGGAACCGTACGTAATTGTGGAGCCGGTCACGAACTCCGCGGCCAGCGTGTTAGCACACGAATCGTTCCAGGGAACTTCCGGAATGTAGGACTTGGCTGAACCGAACGTGGTTGTGTTGGTGCTGTTCCAGTACGTGCTGTTCGTTCCGGCAAACGTATCGCCGAAATCGGTGCCGCCGACGGCCACGTTGTATGGAGTTTCGCCCCAGCCCGTGACGCCGATGCCGTGAGTGGCTGAAGACGCATCGCGATCGCAACCCGCCGCCTCATCGTCGCCGGAGGAAACGAAAACCGAGACGCCTTCGGTTACTGCCTGCTGGAAGGTGGTGTTGAACGACGCGTTGAGAGTGGCGCCGCTGAGGGCTTCGCACTCGCCGTAGCTCATGCTGATGATTGCCGGCGGTGTGCTGCTGGCGTTGAGGAGGTTCTCGATTGCGATCTGGCCGCCGAACATGGTGGCGGTGTCAGCGCAGGAGATCAGTTCGATGGCGGCATTCGGAGCGGCTGCGCTGGCCCATTCTGCATCCAGAGCTGCTTCGATGTCGTCGCCGTTGGTGCCGGGATTGGTGCAGTTGTTGGTGCCGGTTGACGCGGGATGAACCTGAGTCAGCTTGGCGCCGGTGTATTTGGTGACCGACAGGCCGAACTTGTTGCGGAAGGTGGTCCAGTCGGCGGCTTTGAAGTTGGTGTCTTCGGCAACGACCACAGTCTGGCCGGTTCCGGTGGTTCCCGCGGTGAACAACGGATTCAGATTGTAGATGGTCGCGAGATCGGCCGGGACTACCGCCTGGAATGTGCCGTTGGTGGTGGTGAAGGTGTAGTTGGCCTTCGACTTGTGCATGGCGTGAGGCCTGAAGTTATTGAGCGAGATGACGCCTTCGACTGCGGGCGCCAATGCGGCGGGAATCTTGGGATCGCTCATGTTGGCGATCTGGCTCTTGCCGTTCACGTTTAGCTGGTGAATCTCGGTTTGGAAAGCCTTCTGTACCTGGCCTGCCGTACCGGAGAAATCGATCACCATACCGCTGGTGTAAACCGAGTTCACTTTGAAACCATGGCCTGTGAGCCAGGCGGAAATCGCCGCGATGTCCTCTTTGGCGACACCGTATTTATCGCCAAATTGCTCGGCGCTCATCCACTGATGGTAGTTCGAGGAATTGGGCTCGTTCAATTCCTCGATAAACTGCTGCAGCGCTTGTTCCTGCTCGGGCGGGCGATGCAGGAGCAGTTGCAAGTGCTCCAGCGCGAAATCTGCGGGAAGTATGCCGCGATCATTCTTGGCAGTAGCTTCCGGACGGGTGTTGCCTTCGAGCGTAACCCTGTTGTTTTCGTCGATTGCAGTTGTGATCAGCGGGCGCGAATGCTTGGCTTGGTCCGCCATAGCCGCGGCCGAGGCAAAACTTAGGCCGAAAACTAGCGTTAGGGCCATTGCAGATAACCGAAAAAATGAAGCTTTGGGCATCAGACCTCTCCTAGGTATAGGTTTGTTGTCTCGTTGTAGCGTTGTTGTCTTGGTGCAGCTTTTGTTGGAAAGCAGCATTAAAGGGTCAGAAATACACGGTCCCATCACAGAACGGGAAGATAGCAGGGGTACTCGGCACCCGCGCCGAACCTTGGGGAGCAACCGGTTCGGCATCAACTAGTAGGCCACTAATTGGCGTGCGGGTCAACTGAAAAGCAAAAAAGCTGCACACTAAAGTTGAGCTAAAAGACTGGAGATGAAGGACCTAGAGTCGCGCCAGCAGCCCCGAAATCTCAGCTCGCTTATCGCCCTCTCTTGTACATGTCCAGTGGGCATCTGGGACCGAAACTTTCCCGCTTCTACACTGAAATCCTCCCCTGTATCTGCCGATCTATTCAACGAAGGAATTTTTGTCTGTAGGCCGCTAACTGACTGATACTTCAGCCTTTCCAGCGGAATGCATCCGTTTGGGGCAAGCCCAGATGAGACAGCACGCGACAAGCAAACTCGCGCGCAAGTTCATCTAATGAAGCGGGCCGGTAATAGTAGGCGGGAATGAGGGGAAAGATCGTGGCCCCGGCATCGGCGGCACGGTACATGTTGCGAATGTGGATTTTGTTGAGCGGGGTTTCGCGGACGCAGAGGACGAGCGGTCGCTGCTCTTTGAGGCAAACGTCGGCCGCGCGTTCGATCAGTTGCGAGGCGACTCCATTAGCGATTCGGGCCAGCGTGCCCATGCTGCACGGGATGATGACCATGGCGTCAGTAGGATAGGACCCGCTGGCCACGTTGGCGCCGATATCGGCGTTTGATTGCTCTTTGAATTTGGATACGAATTTGGAGGTCCGCGGCCCGGTTCCCCCCACCTTGGCGGAACTGTTTGAAACTTTGCTGCCAAGAATCTGGGACAGCAGATTGGCGCGCCCCGAAATGCGAAGCTCTTCCGCCATAACGCGGAGAGAAGAGTCCGAGGCAATGAAATTGACGGTTTGAACTCGCGCATCGCTCGCTACGGCGACCAGCAGTTCGCGCAGAAAAATCGAGCCGCTGGCTCCGGTCGTCGCGACGGTCAGGTTCTTTGAGGGAAGGTTCGACAAGATGGCTCCGGGCGCAAATGCGACGTTCAACGGCTCTTGGAGCATAGGGAGCCTGCGCAACGGAAGTCAAGATGAGCAAGCCAAGAACTAGAAGCTGAGGGTTATGGCCACAACCGCGAATCTCCGATCCCGCCGCAGCGCCGCCCAGTTGCACGCGCTCGCCGGAGTGGAACGCGAAATACGCGCGCAGGATCCCTCCAACCGCAGAAAATATCTGCGCGAGTTCAGCGAAGCCTTTCGCACCTACGATGCCCTGCTCGATCCCCGGCAGGTTCGCGATGCGCTTTCTTTGGCTGATGTCATTCTTGTTGGCGATTACCATGCACTGGCTACTTGTCAGCGCTACGCCGCGTCGGTGATTGAGCAACTGGCTTTAATGGGTCGTCAGGTCGTCCTAGGAGTGGAAACTATTTTTGCCCGCGACCAGCACATCCTCGACGAATGGTGGCGCCGGGAAATCGACGAGAGCGAACTGCGCGAGCGCATCCGCTTCGATCTCGATTGGGGCTACGACTGGACTCCGTTCCATGAATTGCTGGTCGCCGCTCGCGATCACGCCGACGCTCTCTATGGGCTCGATTGCATGCCCCGCGAAGACCTGCGCAAGATCGGCGCGCGAGATCGCCACGCAGCCGCTAAACTCGCCGAAATCCGCGATCGTCATCCCAATGCAGCTATTGTAGTGCTGTTCGGAGAGTCTCATCTTGCCCCCGGACACCTTCCGCTTGCCTTGCGAGAGGAACTTCCTGCCGCGAGACCTTTGACGATCCTACAAAATGTGGACGCTCTTTACTGGCGCGCAGCCGGCGAACGCCGGGATAGAGTGGAAGCGGTTCGTGTCAGCGACGATGTGCTGTGTGTCTTCAACGCCACGCCGCTGGAAAAATATGAAAGCTATCGCCTTTTTCTCGACCGCTGGGGACACTTTGACGGCAACCCCGATTTCGCACCCACCTTTTACAACCTGATCAACAGCCTGGCGGCGTTTCTGGAGATCAACCGATATTCTCCGCACAATGGCACGCAACCCCGCTATCTGGTGGACTTGTTGCCAGAAGTGTACGGCCATTCCTCCGACGCAACTTTTCACCGTTTGCTCTCGCGCCAAAATCCCGCGCAAGAAGAACGCGAATCGATCCTTCAGTTCGTCGAAGAACGCGGCAGTGCCTATCTGCCGCAGATCAACGCCTTCTACGTACGTGAATTTCAAATGGCAAGCGCCGCCGAGGACGCCACGCGATTTCTCCATCAAGCCTGTCAGGGGTTGCCGCAACGCGTGAATGGTCATCTTTCCAACGGTAGTGCGATTCAGTCCAAGGCCCTCGATCGCTTTTACGTTCGCATAATCGAGCATGCTGTGGCATGTTTCGGTTCCAATGTCCTTTGTCCGTCAGGGCTGAGGAATCACGCCGATGCGGAATTCATGTTGTCGCGCGCAGCTTGTGAAAAGGCGGCGCAGTCCGCCGTTCGGGGTGACTGGAACAAGTTCGACTCTTCTGCTAGAGAGTGGGGCTTTCGCATCGGCAGCCAGATTTATGAGGCTTATCTGGCCGGCAGAGTTAAAAAGAGCGGTCTGCGTCGCCTCTTTCTTGCTCATCTCAATGAACCCGGACTCGCCCGCAAAGTTTGTGTTGCCGTAATGGCCAAGCTTCGTTCCGCCGCTAAGTTTTCCTAGTTTCGACGGCAATTCCGCATTAGCGTTTCGCTTCCGATGCTAAGCTGACTGGTGCGGCATGAGCCGCATCAAACACCCGACGATAACGGCCGCCGTGAACGCAGATTCCATCCGCAAACTCTTCGACGCAGTCCGCCGAGGCAAACTCACGCCTGACGACGCGGTCCAACGCCTGCGTCACCTGCCTTTCGAAGACTTGGGTTTTGCCAAGGTCGATCATCATCGCGTCCTTCGAGGCGGAATGCCAGAAGTAATTTTCGGCGAGAAGAAAACGCCGGCGCATATGGCGGAGATCTTTGCCCGCCTCGCTAAGCATGGCGGCAACGTACTGGCGACCCACGCCAATGAAAAACAATTCGCCGCCGTGAAGAAGAAGGTCCGCGCTGCGGAATATCGCAACCTGGCGCGAGCCATCGTGCTCCAGCGAGACAAAGAACAATATGGCAAAGGAATTGTTGCAGTGGTTTCGGCAGGCACCAGCGACATACCCGTCGCCGAAGAAGCCGTAGTTACGGCCGAAGTCATGGGTAACCGCGTCGATCACTTTTACGACGTAGGTGTCGCCGGCATTCATCGCCTGCTCGCCAATCGAGAAGCGCTCACCAAAGCCCGTGTGGTAATTGTTTGTGCCGGCATGGAAGGCGCGCTGCCCAGCGTCGTCGGGGGCCTGGTCGGCGTTCCGGTTATCGCCGTACCCACGAGTGTGGGCTATGGTGCATCCTTCAAAGGACTCACTGCTCTGCTTGGAATGTTAAATTCCTGCGCCTCGAACGTTAGTGTAGTGAATATCGATAACGGCTTCGGCGCCGGATACGTCGCTTCGCTGATCAACCGCCTTCCGTAAGCGTGTAACGCGAAGAAGAGTTGGCTAAGAAACAAAGGCGCGGCTTTGCGCCGCGCCTCCGCTCCCCCTCAATCGCGTTTATCTCGCTTTATCTTCATCTTTTATCTTTGCACTTCCAGTTTGTTGTCCACACTGAAGGCGCCAAAGAGCTGGTTGGCCCTTATTCCTGCGACTTCTTTGTCCATCTTGCTGTCAACCGATCCATACAACGTTACATGGCCATTGGCCACAATAATCCGGATCGGATGCGCGGGATCGATCGCATACTTGCTCAGAACCGGGTCACGATAGATGGCCCGCGCCGCACGAATACGCAGCCCATCGTCGAACGTCGATACCGGTTCGACCGCGATGTTGTCGATCACATCTTTCACACCAGGCATATTCGCAATGTCGGCTAAAGCCTCGTCGCGACCAACGCCGGTCCGATCCTGTCCCTCGACCGTGACCACGCCGTCCTTCACGCCCAGCGCGAAGTAATCGAAAGCATTGTCGTAACCGACTCGCACGTAGCGCAGCTTCTGGGCCAGTTTCTGCTCCAGTTGCTCGTCGCTCACGCTGGGCCCTGCAATCGTGATGAGGTTGCGAACCCCTTGCACGTTCGCGCTTTTCCGCGCCAGTTTACCCGCATCCAGCTTGTGCTGATAAAGGCCAACCGTGCCGGTAAGCGTCACAATCCCGTCTTCAACGCTGGTCTGCACTTCGGCGAACCGACTCTTCGCCACCAGTTTGTGCGTGACAGTGCCTGAAATTTGATTGTCATTGCGAGCCGCGCTCGACGGTTGTGCGACGAGCGTTGCACTCAGCAATCCCACCGTCACTAACGAACCCACTATCCTCAGCCAACTCTTTCTTGTCATAAAGGTCACCTCCGACCCGATTGACGAAACTTTACGAATTAACCGCTCAGTTAATTATTCGATGCGAGCTTTGACAGGCAAGATGCACGCGAAAGCAATCGTGTTTCTCCACCTCGCACCGCAACTATTTCGAGCCAATGGGGTTCACAACAGTGCTGGTACAACACGGGGGAAATGCGCCAGTCAGCGTTTCTCCGCTTCTTGCCGGCTCTCTTCATTAGCCGTCAAGCGAATCACGGCGGCTGCAGCCGTGTAGCGCACGTGCGCATTCGAATCGAAGAAGCTGAACTCAATTTTTCTTTTCAGCAAAGGGTCTCCGCGCTCTGCAATGGCCTCGATGGCCGCGGCCCGCACAATCCAATCTTTGTCGCGAGTCGCCTGAACCAAAGCCACCCCGGCTGCCGGATCGGGATCGTGGGCCAGGAAGCTGGCGGCCACCGCGCGCACCGGGTTGGGGTTCTTTTTGTGCATGTAACGCCACGCGTCCCAGCCGATCCCGGCAAAGGGAACATAGCCGATCCCTTGTTCGAAGCCGATTTTCGCTAGCTCGCGAGGATTGTGCAGAGTATCGAGCTGCTGTTGAATCAGTCCTTCGCCGTTTTTTCTTTTTCCGGTGAGGACGTCGTAATACACCGAGTAAGCGGATGAGTTGTCCTTCAAATTGCGCAGGGAGAGAGCGGCGGCCATCACGACCGCCAGTTTCGGGTCCGACAGCGACTTTTGTAATTTTGGAATCGCGGCCGTTGCTCGCATTTGACCGAGTGATGTAGCGGCAGCGACCCGCACCTCTGGCGCGGGGTCATCAAGCGCCTTTTCGGCGAGACCAAGAGCGCGTGCGTTATCCCGCAACAATCCCAGAGCGCGGATGCCAATGGCCCGCTGTATAGAGTTCTTGCACGTGGCTGCCTCTTCGAACATTGACCACGCCTTTTCTTCTCCGGTCAGAGGTTTGGCGGCTGCATGGGAAACTGGCTCGGCCAGAGCTGTGTGTGCAAGCACAATAAATATCAATGAGGTAAGCGCGCATCGGTCGAGAGACATCGCAAGCCCTCCGGGCGGACCGCTTGGCACTATGATAAAGAGAAGGCAAAACCTACCTTCCATACGCCGAAATCAGATGCGCGTTCTGGCGGAATCGTGAAGTAAGGTTTTTCCTTATGAAATACCAGGAATATCCGGGATGGCTGCGCGCAAGTGATTTTAACTACGCGAGCCTTTGGAAGAAGAACGTGTTTTCGCCTTGCGATGGCCTTTGCCGCTGAACACCCGGGCGAAGATCTTATCCACGTTCTTTAGCTGACGAGACAGATCGAACGCATAGTCGATCTGCTTGCGAGGAACCCGTCCAGCGATCTCTTTGTCGGCCAGCACTTCCTGGCGAAAGTCCAAGCCTTCTTTCCAGGCACGCATCGCATGTCCCTGAACCAACCGGTAAGCGTCTTCGCGGGAAACTCCGTGCTCCACCAAGTCGAGCAACAATTGACCGCTGAAGATCAGCCCCCGTGTGCTCTCCAAATTGGCGCGCATGCGCTCCGGGTACACGAACATCGTTTCGATCAAGTTCGTAGTTTTGTTCAGTAGGTAATCGATCAGCGTCGTCGAATCCGGCAGAATCACACGCTCGGCGGAAGAATGAGAAATATCACGCTCGTGCCATAAGGCCACGTTTTCGAATCCTGCCTGAGCGTTGCTTCGTACCACTCGGGATAGTCCGCTAATCTGCTCGCAAGTAATCGGGTTGCGCTTGTGCGGCATTGCCGAGGAGCCCTTCTGCTTTGCGCTGAAGAATTCTTCCGCTTCGCGCACTTCAGTGCGTTGCAGGTGCCGGATCTCGGTAGCGATTTTATCTAATGTAGAAGCAATCACAGCAAGCGTGGCCAGGTAGTTTGCGTGGCGGTCTCTCTGGATTACCTGCGACGAAATCGCCGCAGCCTTCAACCCCAGACACGCACAAATCTTTTCTTCAAGCTCCGGCGTGAGATGAGCAAAGATGCCAACCGCACCGGAAAACTTGCCCACACGCATATCTTCCGCGGCGGCAGCAAAGCGTGCGATGTTGCGCTGCGTTTCTGAATACCAGTTCGCCAGTTTGAATCCAAACGTGATCGGCTCGGCATGAATGCCGTGCGTCCGCCCCACCATCGGCGTGTCTTTGAATTCCCAGGCTCGCTTTTCCAGCGCAGCCGCCAGGTTCTCCAAGTCTTGCGCGATTACTGTTGAAGCCTCCTGAATAAGAAGAGCTTGTGCAGTGTCGACGACGTCGTTCGATGTCAGGCCGTAATGGAACCATCGAGCCTGGGGCCCGACAATTTCCGCCACCGCGGTGGTGAAGGCGATTACGTCGTGACGTACTTCCGCTTCGATTTCGAAGATTCGCGCGACTTGAAAGTCGGCGCGCTCGCGAATAGCCTTGGCCGCCGCTTTCGGCACCATGCCGGCCCCAGCCAGAGTTTCCGTGGCCGCGACTTCGACCTTCAACCAGCTGCGGAAGCGATTTTCATCGCTCCAAATGCGGCCCATCTCCGGGCGAGTGTAGCGAGGGATCAAAGCGGGAATCCTCCTGGCTGTTATCCGCAAAACTTAGGACAAAGGATTCTAAATGGCCGCATGGGAAAGAGGCCAGTGCGCCTGAAGCGTCTTAGCCTGGTTGCGCGCCTGGTTTGGATATAACGTCCGTGCACCGGCATCATGCGCACAGGTAGACCATATATATCGCGATACGATATACTTCATCTTGCCCTATCGTCCGATGTAACCGTTAAGGCCAGCAGCAGAATGAAAAAGCTCACCCTCTCGGATTATCAGGCTCTGGCCGAGTTCCGCTATCAAATTCGCCAGTTTCTCCATTTCAGCGAACAAGCTATAAAACGCGCGGGCTTGGAGCGCGGTCAATATCAACTCATGCTGGCGATAAAAGGCATGCCGGATGGAGTGCGTCCTCGTATTCGCGAAGTCGCCAGCCGGATGCAGATCCAGCACCACAGCGCCGTCGAACTGGTCAACCGCCTGGAAGCCGGCGGGCATGTGCGGCGGGAACGCGCGCACGGCGACCGTCGCGAGGTTCTCCTGGAATTGACGCCCAAAGGCGAACGTATCCTGGCCGAGCTTGCAATGCACCACCATGAGCAGTTGCAGAGCAGAGCGCCCACTCTGGTGACAAGTCTTCGGCGATTGATGCGAGCGGAAATCAAGTCTATACCGAGAGCGCCAGTCTCCGCGCCGCGAGAACGAAAACGCCCGCAAAGAGCCAAAAACAACGGCTGATCGCAACGGCAGTGACTGGCGGCCGAATGCTCAAGAACAATGCACTTCACGGCCGCTATGGCAGGACTCGTTGCGCTTCACTAATTGGAATGTTTGTTGTTTTTTTTTCGCGCATAAGAAATTAAAGAGGAGAACCGTATGACCACGCAAGATGGCAAAGGCCGAAAAGACGGCGATGTAGACCTGAGCTACGGCCCACAAGCCAAGGATGCAGCGTCTGAAGGACGGCTTGCGGTCATGCCGACGGGCGAGTCAGTAATTACGCCTCCCGCACAGTTTCGGATGTTTCTGGTTTCTTTTTTAGCCGCCGGCATTGGCTTGGTGGCAGGATGCATCGCATTTCTGCTCTACAGGCTCATAGGTTTTTTTACTAATCTCTTTTTCTATCATCGTTTCGCTGCCGATTTCACGAGCGCGCGCCTCAACCACCTCGGTCCCTGGGTCATCATTACGCCAGTGATCGGCGGCATCATTGTGGGGTTCATGGCAAAATATGGCTCCTCAAAGATCAAAGGCCACGGAATTCCCGAAGCCATGGAGGCAGTGCTCACCAACCGCAGCCGTATCGAGCCCAGGGTCGCAATCCTAAAGCCCATTTCTGCGGCTATCGCGATTGGAACGGGCGGACCGTTTGGCGCCGAGGGTCCAATTATCCAAACCGGTGGAGCGATTGGATCGTTGGTGGGGCAGGTCCTTCACACCACGGCGTCGGAGCGCAAGGTGCTGCTGGCTTGCGGCGCGGCGGCAGGAATGTCCGCTACGTTCAACACTCCTATTGCCGGTGTAATTCTTGCGATCGAGCTTCTTCTTTTTGAATTCAAGTCTCGTTCGTTTATTCCGCTGGTCGTTGCCAGCACTCTAGCGACCGCCGTTCACGTTCGGCTGCTGGGCGGTGGGCCAATGTTTTCTGTTGCCCCAATCGATTTCGGAATTCCAAGGGCGTTGCCATTCTACTTAGTGCTCGGGGTCATTTGCGGATTTGCCGCGGTTGGATTCAGCAAGCTGTTGTATTGGGTCGAAGATCAGTTCGAAAAGCTGCCCATCGACGAACTCTGGTGGCCGGCGATCGGCGCTCTTGGGCTCGGCATTATTGGATACTTTGTGCCGCGCGTCTTGGGCGTCGGCTATGACACGATTGGCGACATTCTAAACGCCAATCTCGGTCTGAAATTGCTCCTGGTCGTTATGGTGGCCAAGGCCGTGGCCCTGGTCGTCTCGCTGGGATCTGGGACATCAGGGGGCTTGTTGGCGCCGATGTTTATGTCAAGCGCAGCCTTGGGTGGCGCTTACGCGATTGTGATAGATCGTGTGTATCCGGATGCCCATCTGGCCGCCGGAGCTTTTGCGCTTGTGGCCATGGGGGCCGTGTTTGGAGCGGCCTCCCGCGCCACATTCACTTTTATTATTTTTGCATTCGAAATCACGCGCGATTACAACTCGGTGCTGCCCCTGATGCTGGTCAGCGTCATCGCCGATGGGATCGCGATGCTTCTTATGCCCAAGTCGTCGATCATGACGGAGAAACTGGCGCGCCGCGGTATGCAAATCCATACGGATTACGAAACTGATGTGCTCCAGCAGGTGACCGTGGGAGAGATGATGGATCGTGAATTACCCACGATTTCAAATGACATGTCCGTAGGAGAACTAGCGGAGAGAATCGCTCGCCGAGATCCCGCGGTCAGCAAACACGAAGGTCTCTTGATTCTGAGTGCCGACGGAGACCTCGAAGGTATCATCACTCGCAGCGATATTTTGCGGGCGTTTGAAAAGGATAGTGCCGGCAAGATCAGTGTGTTGGACGCTGGGACCCGCGACGTTGTTGTCACTCATCCCGATGAGCTGTTGCACGATGCCGCAGCAAAGATTCTTAGACACAACATAGGTCGCTTGCCCGTGGTGGAACGCACGCAGCCGGCGCGTGTCGTGGGATATCTGGGTCGCCAAGGGATTATGGCGGCCCGGTTGCGCCGGTTGGATGAAGAACATGTTCGAGAACTGGGTTGGGCGAGCCGGTTTTCCAGACGGCGCCCCGTCTCATGATCGAGGCGGAAATCGCCGCTACGACCCGCTTAAAGTCTCGTGCCGTATTTCTTGTGCTTGTGAGAGAAGAGCAGATACCGGACAACTTCTCGCCGGTTCCTATCCCCACTGTCTTAATGTTACTTAGTCTGCTTTTCGGCAGCGTTCAACAGCGGACGTAACGAATCGACAGAAATACCAAGTGTTCCGCCGGAAAATCCATCCATATAGGCTGAGTTGATTCCGATCACTTCTCCCTTGGAATTAAACACCGGGCCGCCGCTGCCGCCGTGGGCGGTAGGAGCGTCGTAGATTAGTTTGTCGCCGACCACGTCGCCCAGATGCCCGCACGTGGCCGAAGGCCGAATCAGCGAAAGCGCCGCCAGTTCGCTGGCTGCCGTGATGTCGTTGTGCCGGTATGCGAGACGTGCGTAAATTCCATTGGGAGATTTTGCCACCATTCCCGCAATTCCCATGGGATAGCCCACCACAGTGACCAGATCGCCAGGAGATCCTGGTGACTTCGCCAGCGGTAGCACCGTGAGTTGGGGCACCGCTAAGGTATTCTCCATGCGCAAAACCGCCAAATCGCTGGTCGAAGAAACTGCCGCGCGAGACAAGTTGACGGGCGTCGGAGATCCGGGAAAAAACACGACCACGCTCTCCAGCGTGGCGTTCGCGCCTTGACGAATCAGAGACTCAGCTTCAGGATCTCCATACCACGGCTCAGCCACGTGGCGATTGGTCGCGAGCAATCCGTTAGCAACAAGAAATCCTGTGCCTGAAACTCGCGCCCGCACAGCTGGCTTTTGATCCGCGAAGCCCACTTGATACACGCCGTAAATGTACCCGATGGAATTGCGATAACGGTTGAGCACGGTCGCGGGCATGGCCCGCTCCTGCTGAAGTTCCGCAACCTGAGAATTCAATTCATGCACCTGCTGCTGCAAGTCGCTCGGCGGAACGCCTTCCGCCGCCATCGGTGCGTAGTAGTGGAACATAGCTATTGCTCCCAGCAACAAAGCTACTCCCATTATCCCCTGCATCATGAACTGCCAGCTCTCGGAGACTTCACTGGTCTCATGGGTGGACGCAGGGGCCGGGATCGGAGCTTCGGAAGGCTGAAGCCGGGAAGACGGAAGTTGGGACGCTTGCGGTTCGGGAGTGCCTGGTTCCGGAATCTGGCCTTCGGGCATGAGTCGAGTTCGCCTCTGCGGACGGATCTTGCCAGGCGATCCTGGCTGTTGTGACCTTGCTTTCAGTCTTTTCGCGAGGGGAGGCTGAAGTAGGGGAGTGCTCATCTTCCCGCGTCCGGCGCGGCTTTTCCACGGTACGGAAGGAGATGTACGGCAGGTATGGTTAAATTTTTCTTAGGGAGAAATGTAGTTTAGGAACCGCGAAACCCTCTACGACTAACTGAAATATGGCGGTTACGAATGGTCCACGCCCAGGCGTTTCGCCATTTCCTCATACAGAAATCCTCGTCCGGCGCGATACGGTTGAACCCATTCGCCGTCGATTACAAGCTGCGGGATCGCGCGCTTACCGGTCTTCTTGATCACTTCCTCGGCCGCGCCCGGCACCGTCTCAATGTCGATTTCCTTGTAGGGAATATTGTGCTTGGCCAGGAAGCGCTTGGCTTCGCGGCAGTCCGGACACCAGAGGGCAGAGTAGACGGTCACTTCCATAGGTTCCTAGATTACGATAAAAGTCCGAAGGCCTGCGCCATTTAAGCATGCTCCAATTGTGCGAGCGTCCGTTCATTCACGACATTGCCGGTATTGAGAGTCGAAGCGGGTTCGAACAGCAAGATCCAACACTCTTCTTCGGCGACGGGACGATGTTCCACTCCGCGCGGCACCACGATAAATTCTCCCTCTTCAATCCACACGTGGCGTTCGCGGAACTCCATGCGGAATCGTCCTCTTACCACCAGGAACATCTCATCTTCATTGTCATGATGATGAAAGACGAACTCGCCCTGAAACTTGACCATCTTAACTTGCTGTCCGTTGAGTTCGCCGGCGATGCGAGGTTTCCAGTATTCGGAAATCCTGGCGAACTTCTCTGCGATGTTGACCTTTTCCATTGCTTCTCCCTCAGCATTGAAGGCGCCATGAGCGAACTATTTCAGATGTTCCGCTCCATCACTCCGGCGCACAAATTCTTATCGTCACACAACGGTTCAGCTTCGGTTATTCGAACTCTCGAAAAAAAGCCGCCGGCATTGCCGGCGGCTTCGATCAGAAACAAACCCGCTCATAGTCCAGGCGTCGCCGGGCTGACGCGCCCGCCGCGCAGCGTCACACGAACGCCGTGCGCGGAATTTACTCGAGTCGTAGTGCTCCAGTCGATTTCGTCGGAGCCGATCACGCCACCGCCGCCGCTCGCGAGTGTGTAGGTGATACGACCGTCTCTATAAGTGTAGTTCCCGATGGAGAGTATCGTTCCAGTCTTGAGCACGAAGACGGGCACTTGCGGCGCCGGGGATTCGAGTGCGGAGGCGCTCCTGATGAGCGGCGCCGAATTCACCTCCTCCGAAAGATATGTGGCATACGTAGCCTGCGGAGTTTCCGCAACCGCCCGCGGATGCACGGATTCACGCACCGCCAGCGTTGGCCTCAGCTCACCGGACTGCACGTCAGAGAGCGGTCGTCCGGAGAACGACTGGCTCTGTGGCTGGCCAAAATAACGCCATCCCGGCGCCAATCCCGGTTGCAATGTGCTGGCAAGTTGCGGGACCAGCACATCGTCCATTAATCGCAACTCCAGTGTCGTTTCACCTTTGAGCTTGGGGCGCGGACCGCGCGCTGGAAGCATCATCACCTTCCACGGCCATAGCGGCGGCAGCATCCACTCCACCACGTCTCGCGTCGCGTGTCCGTGGCCGATGATCTTGCCTTCGCGGTCCACGCGGTAGCCGCGCGTTGCGATCACTTTCGCCTCCAGCGGCAGATCACCGCTCGGCAATCCGATGCGGTCAAACTGTAGCTTCAGAGATCCCTTACCCACGAAGTGTCCTGGATCTTTGGCGGACTCCAAATGTCCCACCAGATAACTGCCGCGAGGGAATGCCTGCTGGCCGAACTCATTTACGCCGCGCAAGTGGCATAGAACGGGGTCGCCAACATCCACCGTCGCCGAAGAGAAGTTAGGTTCGTTCAGCGTGCATTGAAGCAGAGTACCAGCGGGGAGAGCGACTTCCCGTGCGTTGGTGCCCGCGACTGAAGTTAGCGAGGTTAAACCGAAGATTACTGCAAGGATGGAATACAACCGTTTGCAATTCATACTTCACCTCAATTGCACGGCCCAAATGACGGAAGACTGTGCCGCCAAGCTGCGCTGGATTCGCACATCTAATCACAACCTTTCGCTCGCGGTCAATGCAGAATTACGTTATGGAAGCCGGGCAGTGTTCCAATTTGAAATCAGAAATCGGGCACCGGTCGACCAGTTTGATCCGCAAACAAAGGAAAGGCCGTGGATAAGGGAGTATCCAACGGCCTTTGCGATGGAGGCAAGCGGCTGCGGGTCGACGCCTCCAACCTCGCAAAATCTAATGTCGATTGCTCAGTCAACTGCGATGTTGCGCAGTGAAATACAACAGAACTCCGATTGAAAAATCCCGGGCCGCGGGGACAGCCCGGTTTAAAGAGGTTCAGGCAAGCGCAATATACCATAAAGTCGATAGTAATACTATGCATTAGGAATAAAATTCGCTGCTCGGGAATTTTTTTATGGCATAAGGAGCGAAGCGACCGCCACGTGCTCGGTTATGCCCAGGAATCAATCGAGGGAAATCCGGTTGTGGATGCGGAATGGTAGTCTGAAGTGGTGTTTCGCCACTCATTAGCTTTAACTGCGTTACTGGCAGCGGCGATCTTCGGCGTTCTTGCTCCTCTTACGCGAGCCGCAAATTTTACCGTACGAGCGGAGCCTTCGCGGTTGGTGAACGGTGCGCCGGTATTATTTCAGGTGAAGTCTTTCTCCCGCCCCGAATCGCTTGCGGGCACATGGCTCGGCCATCAAGTCGTATTCAGCTTTGACTCGTCCAGCAAAACCTGGTTCGCGCTCGCGGGAGTAAATCTTGAAACCGCTCCCGGCCTGTACGCGCTCGAACTGACCGGAGAACGCTCAGGCGCCAGGGCCAAATCCAACGCGCTTACCTTCTCTCGGAAATTTGCCATAGCGCGGGCAAAGTATCCGAAAGTCGAACTTACGGTCTCCAAGCAGTTCACCGAACCCAATCCCGATCAGGTCAAGCAAATTGAAGAAGATCAAAAAGTTAAGAAAGATTATCTGAACCGGGTAACGCCCCAACGGGAGTGGTCGGGAAACTTTAATACGCCCGCTGAGGCTGCAATCTCCGATGTATTCGGCACGCAACGCGTCTTCAACGGTAAAACGCAGAGTTCCCACCTCGGTTTGGATTTCCGCGTGCCCAGCGGAACTCCAGTGGCGGCAATGAATGATGGGACGGTCTTGCTGGCCCGGCCTTTATATTTCGAGGGCAATTGCGTGGTAATCGATCATGGGCAAGGCCTGTTAACGATCTACATGCATTTGTCGCAGTTCAGGGTAAAAGAAGGAGACGATGTGAAGCGCGGCCAGCAAGTAGGTCTCAGCGGAGGCACGGGGCGCGCGACTGGACCGCATCTTCACGTGGCGGTACGCTGGCAAGGGACGTATCTTGATCCGGCACGCTTAATCAAGCTGCGTCTTCCCTAAAGGTTGGACGGCCCCTACAATTTCCCCCCGGATATTTTCGTCTGCCCACCGATCTTTCCGTTTCCTTTGGGACTTCGCGAATTTTCGCGCAGGTCGTCGAGGATCTCCCTCAACTCCAGGTTACGAATCAGACGGTGCAGATAATTCGGATGCAGGCCAAGCAGGGAAGCCGCTTCCACCAAATTCCCTCGTGTCTGTTCGACCGCGTCGAGGATTAACTGCTTCTTCGCTTGCTTGACACTGGAGTGGTAGTTGCCCTCGGTCATCTCCGGCGCCGATGGATGCTCCAGCAGAGATTCGGGCAAGTCCTCAGGTAGCACCGTATCGGAGATGCCCAGTACCAGGGCGCGCTCAATGGCGTTTTCCAATTCGCGCACATTGCCCGGCCAATCATAGTTGGAAAGAATTGCCATGGCCTCGCGCGATACCGGTTTGGCCTTCACTTTGCAACGCTTCGCATATTTCTGCACGAAATGGCGCGTAAGCATCGGGACGTCTTCCTTGCGCTCGCGCAATGGAGGCATGGTGATTTTCACCACCGCCAAGCGGTAGTAGAGGTCCCTGCGGAATTGGCTCGCGGCCACGGCCTCGTTCAAGTCGCGGTTTGTGGCTGCAATCAATCGGATATCAACTTTGAGGGGATGAGTTCCGCCGACCCGTTCGAACTCCCGCTCCTGTAAAACACGAAGCAACTTAACCTGCAGGGAGGGCGCAAGCTCGCCAATCTCGTCCAGAAAAACTACGCCGCCGTCGGCAATTTCCAGTCGTCCTTTCTTTTGGACATTCGCACCGGTAAAGGCGCCGCGTTCATGTCCGAACAAGTCGCTTTCCAGCAGAGATTCAGGTATGGCGGCGCAATTGATCGCCACAAAAGGCTTGCTGGCCCGGGGGCTGTTGCGGTGCAGCGCGCGAGCCGCCAGTTCTTTTCCAGTGCCGCTCTCGCCTTCAATTAATACTGTGGAATCCGTGGGTGCGGCCCGAGCCAGAAATTGATAGATTTCCTTGATGCGCGCGCCCTCGCCGACCAGGCTGCGTTCCTGGCTGATTTCGACCGTCAGGCGTTGATTTTCCTGTTCCAGCCATTGCAGGCGGCGGGCATTGTCCAGCGCTACGGCCGATATGCCGGCGATTGCCGTTACCAGTTGCAGGTGCTCCTCGTCGAACCGCTTGGCTGGATTTGTGCTGTCCAAATAGATGCAGCCAATTACTCGTTCAAACACCGTCAGCGGCACGCATAGCAATGAACGCACCTGCGACACCGCCAGGCTTTCCACCTGACGTAACTCGCCGCTTCCGGCAACGTCAGTTCCCAGGATGGCAACTCCCTGCTCCATCACTTTCTGCGCAATCGTGCGGCTGACATGTACCGACTGTCCCTGCCCGGATTGCCGGGTCCGCGCGTAGAGCGAGTTGAATTCTTCTCCAGTCCGTTCGCTCAGCAGAATTGCGCCGCGGCCGGCCGGCGCGACTTCAAATATCAGGTCCAGCAACTGGGCCTGCAACTCTTCCAGATCGCGAATGGCGTGAACTACCCGGCTGATCTTCAGCAGCGCATTCAAGTTGCGAGCCAGGGTGGACGTCGCCGGCAACTCGCGCAGCATCCTTTCCGGCTGCAAATAGACCACTTCCCGGGGATGAATCAATTTCGTTTCCGCGGTGTGATGGCCCTCGTCGAATTCAACCCGGCTGGGCGGGAGCACCAGGTTTTCGTCATCGAGAAGGAAGAGAAACATCGAGTCGCCGACGGCAATCTCGTCACCGTGGCGCAGCCACTGCTCTTTGACCGACACTCCATTCACCAGGGTTCCGTTCCGGCTCTGCAAGTCGCAGACCTGAAAGCGCCCATCCTCTTGCCGCAAGAGGCAGTGCTTGCGGGAGACCGAGGGATCGGTAATCGCGACCACATTGGTCGCCTCACGGCCCAGCGTTATCTCTCCCTCAGGCAGCGGAATGATGGAATCTTTTAGAGGTCCGGAAATGGCCAGAAGTCTGGGATGCAAGCAAACCCCCTCGGATTGGTGCAACGTTCTTATCACAGCTTCCGGCGAAATGCATTCCCCGAGCCACTCTAGTTCGGATATCCGAACGGTTTCTGGGTCTATCCAATCGGATAGGAAAACAGGGCCTACAGGAACCAAGTAGGGAACATCCAAAATTGGAACGCAATTATGTAACCCATTGCTAAAGAATAGGTTTCTGCAGATTTTCACAGAGGTTGGAGAACTTGGAATCCAGCATGCAACGTAGCAGAGTGCGAGAGCTCGGCGAAAAGCGATGGGGGAAGCGCTTTTTGAATAAGTTTTGCCGGGTAACGCTAATCAGAGGCTCGGGGGACCCCCTCATCGAGCCTCTGACTTTTTTCCCGCATGATGTTCAACGTCCGTTCGCGCCGCTTCACACTGCAGCAGCTTCATGGGTCGGGGAGGTCGGGACGGTCAGCTGTATCGCAACTCCATTGAGATAGCTGACTGTCCTCCCCGAAATTGCCGGTACGCGTTCTCCCGGCACCAGGATGCCAATAAGATTTAGCGGATCGGCTGCGGATAACGTAATTGTTTCTCCTTCTGGTGCGACGTTGCGCAACGCTCGCACTGAATCAACTGCGATAGGCAGGGCAAACTGCTCTCCCAGAAAACCGTCAACGAAACGGCCTCCGCGAATTTCACCGCGATCCTCCAGCCGGCGGAATCCCATCAGAAGTTCCCGCCACGTCGGCAGGTTCGCCTCCCGCGCCAGCAGATCGCGAAAGACAATTCCATAGCGGCGCAACAACATCCAGCAGATGGCTTCAACCATGCGGGGCCGTTCAGCGGGTTGGTCGGCATGGAGCAGCGCCCAGCGCCCGGCACTGTGACGCGGACGATTGCTGCGGCCGTGGCCTTGTCCCGCGCGGCGTTTGGGATCGATCAAGGCACGCAGATTGTCGAATCCGTCGGCAGTGACCACTCCTGCGGCAACCAGCTCCCAGAGCGCGGTTTCAATTTCCGCCTTCAGTTTTCCGGTGCCGCGAACCATATCGGCAAAGAATGAAGCGCCCCGCTTTTTCAAGAATTCCAGAACGAGTTTTGCATTGCTGCTTAGGCCTCGCGCCTCAACTTGATCGCTGGCAGGATGACGCGGTGTCATCCAGTCGGCCTCTGCCCTCACAAAGAATGTGATCGGCGCGACGCTGGTGGGAATCACGCGACGCTGGCGCGGTGCCGTCGGATTGTCCGGTGAAGAGGTACCTTTCGATTTTTCTGCTTTGGGATAGTCCAGCGTGGCCGGATGCGGCGATAGCCGCCCCCAACCGACAGCGCCCGTCAGGCAAAGTTGGTCGAGCCACTGTGGATCGTAATCGGCGATGCGCTTCGCCAGAATTTGCCGCTCCCATGCGTTTGCGGGAATTTCAAATCCCTGCAATTGTTGCAAGACTTCCAACGCACCCCGCTCGCCCACTACTTGTGTCTCCGGCGCCACATGCTGCCAGCGCAACAGCCAGCGCATAAACTGCGCGGCCGTGACCGGTTCGATCTGCTTACGCAGGGTTCCCAGAGTGAGCCGGTGAATCCGCGCCAGCAGACGCCGTTCGCACCATTCGGTCTCGGGCGGTGCGGTTGCCTGATGTGGCGCGGACACTCCTGTCCGCGAGGTAGCGCCGGTAAAGTTTCCCCGCAGCACGGTTCCGCCAGCTTCCATGCGCAGCAACGCCTGTTCAATAGCAGACGCCGGTAATCCCAAGGCCTCGCCAAGCTGTGACGCGGTGACTGGTCCCAAATGCGACATCCAGCCCGTGACCAACGCAAGCAATGCATCGTCCCGAGACAGATCCGCGCTTTCTACCTGGGTCAGTGGAGGCACAAACTTCGCATCAGGGAAAAGTTTTTCAAAACTTTGCGCTCGTTCCGCAGCCACCCAATATTTTCTCGACGACGTATCCTTGCCCAGCGTTGCGACCGCTGCACGCCCCTCGCCGACCAATCGATCGAAGTATGCTTGCCATCGAATTGTGGCACCGCTTATGTGGGGACAGTCACCCAAATTCGCCCTTATCAGAATCGAAGAGGCTGTCCGACTCGGCGAAGCTGAGCAACTCAGCCCCAGAACCAGCGGCTCAATCACTTCCTCCATCTGTTGCGCGTCGCTAAGTCCGGTGGAAACCTCGCGTTCTCCATCGGGTTCATGCAATGGCAGAGCCAGCAGCGTGTGCAGGACATCGTGCAACTCATCGGCATCGCGAACATCCGGCCACGCCTCTGCGCGCACCTGCGCGATTGCCGCCGGATCGAGCCCACCCACTTCTTCCAACACCGAGGCGGGCAACATACGCCGCATCTCAACTGCCCGCGCCCGCCGTTCCTCAAGCGGCGCGTCGTCTAGATAAGCGTAGGGATTGGCGTTGAGGATTTCGTGCGAAAACTGTGACGGAACCGGGGTGTCCACGGCCACGACACGAATCGCGCCACTGGCCATGCCGCGCAGTAATGACTTCAAACCTTCCAAATCCATTGCTTCTGTGAGCACGTCTTTCATGACTTCGCTCACCAGTGGATGATCGGGAATCTTGCGTTCGCCCTGAATGTTTTCGAAGCACGCGGCGGCATCGGGGAAAACCGAGGCCAGCAAATCGTCGGAACGCATGCGCTGGATCTGCGGCGGAACTTTCTTGCCTCCTTGAAAGCGCAACAGCGCAAGTGCGCGGCCAGCATCCCAGCGCCAGCGCGTGCCAAAAATCGGAGAGTCCAGAGCCGCCTGCTCGAGAATCGGCTGCACCGTTTCCGCTTGCAAGAAATGAAAAACATCGCCCAGAGGGAAACTGTGTTGCTCAGCCAGGGCGATGTTGAGACCGTTGTCGGTGGCCGCGGCCTGCAATTCAAAATTAAAACCGACACAAAAACGTTTGCGCAGCGCCAGTCCCCAGGCTTTGTTGATACGCCCGCCGAAAGGCGCGTGGATCACCAGTTGCATCCCGCCGCCTTCATCAAAAAAACGCTCGGCAATCACGGTCGTCTGCGTCGGCACCGCACCGAGAACCGCGCGGCCTTGCAAAACGTATTCAATCGCCTGCTCAGCGCCGGAATCGTCAAGTCCGCATTCGGCCTTGAGCCATGTGACCGCCGCAGCAACTTCCGGCTGAGTCGCTGAAAATCCGACCAGCGAGGTGTGGGGCAGCATCTCGCTGATCTTTTCGCGAAGCTCGCCCACATGCGCCGATAGCTCTTGTGTCCGCGACGGAGCTTCCCCATTCCAGAAGGGAACGCTGGGCGGAGAGCCCTGCGCATCCTGCACCAGCACTCGTCCGGAATTCGTCTCGATGCGGCGAATCATCCAAGACGTATTTCCCAGCAGCATGATGTCGCCGCGCATGCTTTCGACGGCGAAATCTTCGTCGACGGTTCCGACTACAATGCCATCCGGCTCGGCGACAACGGTGTAGAGCGAGTTATCGGGAATCGCACCACCGCTGGTGATGGCTGCGAGCCGCGCTCCGCGCCGGGCACGCAACTTCCCATTGACGCGGTCGCGATGCACATAGGCGCCATAGCGGCCGCGCTTCGCCGCAATGCCTTCGGACAACATCTCCAGAATCGAATCGAATACCTCGCGCGACAAATTGCGGTATGGATACGCTCGCCGCACCAGCGCGAACATATCGTCTTCGCGCCATTCCTCCGCCGAACATGCGGCCACAATTTGCTGGGCCAGTACATCGAGCGGAGATTCGGGAATCATCAAGCGGTCGAGATCACCTTGCTGAATCGCTCGTGTCAATGACGCGCATTCGAGCAAATCGTCGCGCGTTGTACAGAAGAATCGTCCTTTCGGAACCGCGCCGCGCCAGTGCCCCGATCGCCCCACGCGCTGCAGCGCCACCGCAATCGAGCGCGGAGAATTAATCTGCACTGCCAGATCGACGGTGCCAACGTCGATGCCCAATTCGAGCGAGGCGGTAGCAACCAGAACTTTTATCTGGCCTTCTTTCAGCTTTTTTTCCGCCGTAAGCCGCAATTTGCGCGACAAGCTGCCATGATGCGCGGCAACGTTTTCCTCGCCCATGCGCTCGCCTAGGTTGTGCGCAAGGCGTTCGGCCATCCTACGAGTATTGACAAATACCAGCGTCGAACGATGCTCACGCACCAGCGTTACAAGCCGGTCGTAGATCGCGTCCCACATCTCGTTCGATGCCACCGGCCCCAGCGGCATCGGCGGCACTTCAACGGCAAGATCAAGTATCCTCTTATGGCCGATGTTGACGATGATCGGATCGGCGCGTCCGTTGCCGGTCAAAAAATGTGCGACCTGTTCTATCGGTTTTTGCGTCGCCGAAAGGCCGATACGAACCGGTGGAGCATACGTCAGCGCCTCCAGTCTTTCCAGCGACAGAGATAAGTGTGCGCCGCGCTTGTCGTCGGCGACGGCATGAATCTCATCGACGATAACCGTCTCTACATCGCGCAGGATCGCCCGGCTCTTGTCTGCGGTCAGGAGAATGTAGAGCGACTCGGGGGTCGTCACCAGAATGTGCGGCGGACGCTTCAGCATCGCGCGCCGCTCGGGCATCAGGGTGTCGCCCGTGCGTACCGCTGTGCGAATCTCCGGCATCAGCAGCCCGCGCTCGCCTGCCATGGCGAGAATTTCCCCAAGCGGCACTTCGAGATTCTTCTGGATGTCGTTGCCAAGCGCCTTGAGCGGTGAAACGTAGAGGACTTCGGTTCGATCCGCCAAATCACCCGCTAAGGACTTGCGCACCAGCCGATCAATGCAGGCGAGAAACGCAGCGAGTGTCTTGCCCGAGCCGGTGGGCGCGGAAATCAGCGTGTTCCGCCCGGCAAGAATGTGCGGCCAGCCTTGTTCTTGCGGCTCCGTCGGCGTGCCGAAGCGCTGGACAAACCACTCCGCCACGAGAGGATGGGCCCAGGCGAGAGATGAGGGAAGGGACGCCATCGCTACATTGTAGCCGGAATCTTGTGGCCGAGGCTCACTATATTCGCCAATTGTTCGCTACGCGCGTTTCGTTTACCTTGACGTTGAGTAAGACCGCAAATATGATGAATATGAATAATAATTGAAAGGAGCGTACCTCAATGCCAAGCTCCAGAGTTGCGGCTCTGAAACGGGAAGACATTAGCGCCGCGGCAAAAACTTTTCGCTCAAACCGCCAACTGCCGAAGTGGAGCACGATTGTCGATGGACGAGAATTGCCCGCGCGGCCACTTGTACTGGCAGCAGCGGGAGTACCTCCGAATGATCCAACGAATTCGCATCAGGCGGTCGCACTCCTGAAAGAGCGAGGCTTCGAAGTTCGCTACCAAGGCAAAACGATTCAAGAGGAAGGTGAAAAGGAAACATCGCCTGCGATCGAAGAGTTAATCCGCAAGTTACGAGGCCGTTATGAAGGGTCGCGTTCCCTGCTTGAAGATCGTGAGCGCGAGCATCGTATTGAAAAGGACCATTTGTCACGATGAGCAAGACGTATGTCCTTGATGCCAGTGCGGTACTCGAATTGTTACTTAACGGCTCCGGTGCTAGTCGCATAGCGCAGTTGCTAAAGGAAGCCGATCGGTTGAACATTCCATTGTTGGCTTCGGCAGTGAACTGGGGTGAGGTCTTCTACCTCTCCTGGCAGCGGCACGGAGAACAATCCGCACGGGAGACTCTTGCCGACCTTTCGCGCCTTCCAATTCAAGTTGTTCCCGTCGATCTTCCTCAAGCCGTCAAAGCCGGCGAGATCAAGGCGCTTCATAGGATTCCATATGTTGATTGCATGGCTGCCTCTCTTGCCGCGACGCACCAGGCTACTCTTGTCACCGCCGACCGCGACTTCGAAAAACTAGGCCGGCATTTCCCAATCTTGTGGATCCCGCGTTAATCACGACCACGCCTCCGAACCGTGTTCAAGTGCGTGGTGGTAGAATTTCCGGTCCATTGCTGACTCGCCGGGAGAACTACTTGACCACGCTACGCTCTTTAACCTGTTACATACTGCTTTTCGCTTTCGCGCAGTTCTCACTTGCCCAGACTTTGCCGGACCAATCCAAGCCGTCCGCCCAACTTCTCGGATACACCGCGCAAACCTCGGTCCCGCAGCGCGATCTGGAAAAGAAATTCCAGGATGGCATCGTCCCGACCAACATCCGCGAGAACATGCGCCGGCTGAGTGCCCGCCCGCACCACGTCGGCTCTCTTTATGACAAAGACAATGCCGAGTGGATGCTTGCCCGCTTCAAGGAATGGGGATTCGACGCGCACATCGAAACGTTTGATGTTTTGTTCCCTACGCCGAAAGAGCGTGTGCTGGAGTTGCTCGGCCCCACGCAATTCCGCGCCAAGTTGCAGGAACCGGCGCTCGCCGTTGATCCAACATCGAATCAGACTTCCGAACAACTGCCCACCTACAACGCTTACTCCATCGACGGAGACGTGACTGGCCCGCTCGTGTATGTGAATCATGGCAACCGCGCCGACTACGAACAGCTGGACCGCCTGGGAGTTTCTGTCAAAGGTGCCATCGTGATCGCTCGCTATGGTGAAGGCTGGCGCGGCATCAAGCCGAAGGTTGCAGCCGAGCACGGAGCCATTGGCTGCATCATCTATTCCGATCCCAGAAATGACGGCTATTTTTACGGTGATGACTATCCCCAGGGCGGCTGGCGGCCGCGCGAAGGCGTGCAGCGCGGCAGCGTCATGGATACCGATTATCCCGGCGATCCTCTAACGCCGGGCGTCGGCGCTGTTCCCGGCGCGAAGCGTCTCGATATCAAAGACGCCAAGACTATTACAAAAATTCCTGTGCTGCCGATTTCTTACGCCGATGCATTGCCGTTTCTTTCAGCCCTGCGCGGGCAGGTTGCGCCGGAAGGCTGGCGCGGCGCGCTGCCCATCACCTATCACGTTGGTCCGGGCCCGGCGCGTGTTCACCTCAAAGTCACATCGAACTGGGATACCAAACCTGTGAATGATGTAATCGCCACTCTCCACGGATCGGCCACTCCCGACCAATGGGTGATTCGCGGAAACCATCACGATGCCTGGGTGAACGGAGCTGACGATCCAATTGCCGGAATGGCTCCAGAACTGGAAGAAGCGCGCTTGCTCGGCGAACTGCATAAGCAAGGCTGGTCTCCCAAGCGGACGATTATTTATTGCGCTTGGGACGGCGAAGAGCCCGGCCTGCTCGGATCAACCGAATGGGTTGAGACGCACCTCGACGAGTTGCGCAAACATGCCGTCGCTTACATCAATACTGACGGCAATGAGCGCGGCTTTTTTGAAGCCGGTGGAACCCAGGATTTGGAAGCCGTGATCAGCGCCGTGGCTCGCGACATCAACGATCCCGAGAAAAACATTCCGATCTATCAGCGATCACACCTGCGCGCCATTGAACGAGCCAAGGATAAAGAAGAGCGCGGCGAAATCCGAGGGCACTCGAATTTGCGGGTGCGAGCGCTCGGCGACGGGTCGGACTACACCGCATTCCAGGATTACGCCGGCATTCCGGCACTAGACATTGGTTTTGGCGGTGAGGACGAAGGCGATCAGTATCACTCAATCTACGACGATTTTTATTGGTACACGCATTTCGCCGACACGGATTTTTCTTATGGACGGGCATTGGCGCAAACCGCTGGCACCGCGATTATGCGCATTGCCGACGCCGATTTGCTTCCTTTCGATTACGCGTCGCAATCCGAGGCCATCGCCAAGTATGAAACTGACCTGGAAAAATTGCTGAAGGACAAGCAGGATGAATTCACGGAACGCAATCTCGAACTACAAGAAGGGGTATTCAGCGCGACATCCGACCCGCACAAGCCGTTGCTGCCGCCACCTGCCGAGACCGTTCCGCCATTCATGAACTTCGCTCCCATGAAGAATTCACTCGAACTGTTAAAGAAGAGCGCGGAACGTTACTCGAAAGCATTAGCCAAGTTTAAAAGCGGCGCGCCGGTCTCGCAGCAATCATTGGATACAGTGAACGGCGACCTGCTTGAAATCTCACGCCTGTTCCTGAACGAAAAGGGCTTGCCCGAGCGTCCGTGGTTCAAGAATCAGATCTACGCGCCCGGCGCCTATACCGGCTACGGCGCCAAGCCCATCGCCGCCGTTCGTGAATACATGGATGAAAAGAAATGGCAGCAGGCCGACGCGCAAATTCCCATGGTTGCGCAGGTGATCGCTAATATTGGGGGCGGTATTGATAAGGCGGCTGGTGATTTGGAGAGTGCGGTACAAGCGCAAAAGTAAAGCGTTGCTACTGGTATGCAAGCAGAGATAGTGTTGGGCGGACGCAATGGGTTTGCATGATCCGATCTTTTGCGCGATGCTAGAATCGCCCCAATGCCCAAGAAGCTCTCGCCAGTCGCCCGCGCCCGCAAAATCAGGCTTTTGCTCTTCGACGTCGATGGCGTACTGACCGATGGCAAGCTGTTCTTCCTTCCGGCACCCGCCGGCTCGCCGCAGACCTCAATCGAATTCAAAGGCTTCCATGCCCACGATGGCGCTTCAATTTCGCTGGCCCGGCTCGGCGGAATAAAGACTGGGCTGATCACGAAGCGAACCTCGAAAACTGTCGCCCTGCGCGCCCGAGATCTGAAACTCGAACACGTGTATCAAGGTGTGCAGGACAAGCGCGGTTGTTTTGAAGAAATTCTTAGGCAGGAACACCTCGAGCCAGAGCAAGCCGCTTTCGTCGGCGATGATGTAATTGACCTGCCGGCCATGCGCGCCGGCGGTTTAGCTATAGCTGTGAAGAACGCCCGGGCGGAAGTAAAACGAGAGGCCCATTACGTCACTCTCCACGCGGGCGGCGACGGCGCCCTTCGCGATGCCGTGGAGTTCATCCTTAAGGCGCAGGGGAAATGGAAGCAAGTGGTCGAGAGGTACATCGGAGAACGCAGCACGGTTCAGTGAGGAACTAAATTCGCCCCCAGCGTTACCGGCGCCAGATCTACCCAGCAACTGGGCTCTTCTTCCCGCACAAACGTCAGACGTTCCAGGCGAATGCGGCGGCTCCCGTGATATTGCGACCACAGCTCGCTCGCTACCCGCATCGCTTCCTGCGCAGCCGTTTCGGCTCCCATTTTAGCGATGGTCATGTGTGGGACGTAGGGCCATTCCTCACGAAACTCGAGCGCGCGTGTGTTTAGCTGACCGTGCAACTCGCTCATGCGCACAGCTCCGCCGGTCAAGCGAATATATACAGTGGGCGTCGTGGGCACAAATGTCTCGACGTTGCCCAAATCCACGTCAAAGGGTTCGGCTTGCCCGCATACACTTTCCAACGTCTGGAGCGCGGAAGATTCAGTTCCATTCAGAAGCCGGGGCGGCAGCAGAGTGACGTGGGCCGCCATTTGGGGCAAAGCGGGGTGCAATTGCCGCCGGAGATTTTCTACGAACTCGCCCACCGGACTTTTTACATATGCCACCAATGCGTAACGCGGGTTCTGCATATCCGAACAAAAATTATAAACCGTTCGGCGGGAAAACGATTGCCGGATTGAGGATTATCCGCTGCTGTACTTGGTTCCATCGGTTTCCCGGTTCTCACTTCCGTCCATGCCAACTTGTCGGTGATAATTTCTTGCGCCAGACTGGCGGTTCTGCGGATCGCCGCCTCGAACCAGTTGTATTTTGGCCATCTCAATTGGGGCTGCGGCAGACCAACATGGCGTCCCATTGACGATTGCCACGCACATTTGTCACAAATAGTTATTAAATCCGGCTAACTTGTGCAGGTGTGAATCGGTTTTGTGCGTGCCATCGAGCCAGTGTAGACTTCGCTTATGGCTAACAAGAAAACCAAGAAAAAACCTGCCAAGCTTAAGAAAACTGCTGCTAGGCCTCAGGCTAAGAAGGCGAAAAAGAAATCGGCTTCAAAGCGGCCCATCCCGAAGAAAAAGTTGGCAACCAAAAAGCCCCCTTTGAAAAAGTCCGCAGCGCAGGCAAAACCTGCCGCGAAGAAGGTAACCGCAGCGAAGCCCGCAGTGAACGTTACAAGACGGCCTCAACGCAGAAGTCAGAGACTGGAAGCAGACGCATTGGATGTCCGAAGGCCTGGATCGCGGTCGGCGGGGCAATCGGGGGATTTGCAGGGCTTGCCTGATGTCGAAGGCGCAGATTCCGAAAGTGTGGATGAACTAATCGAGGAAGGGAATGCTTTTGAGGCCGATGCCGTTGCTGGTGTCGAAAGCGCGGATGACTCCGACGAGAAGGAAGTTCACACCCACGAGGTGCCGGAGGACGACGTTCCCGGCGAATATCTCGACGAAAAGTAAACGTCGAGCGCCGTCCCGACGAGTTGTCAAGAGACTCCGTCTTTCTGCGTGCGCGAGTTCCTGCATTTTATGGGGCCGGATAAACATACAGTTCCGCATTGTTGCACGCGGGAAAACCAGAGTGGGAAAACGTCGGAGGCTGCTAGAATCAATCTTGCAGTCATGTCGGGGCGTAGCGCAGCCTGGTAGCGCACCTGCCTTGGGCGCAGGGGGTCCGCGGTTCAAATCCGCGCGCCCCGACCAAATTTCCCTTTCTCACCTCGGAGTTCGGGCAGGGCATTACGGAACGATGACTGCGGCTCCGTCGATAGCGTCATTCTTGACTGCGGCCAACGCTTCGTAGGCCTGATCCAAAGAAAATACAGTTGTCTTGGGCTGTAGCCGGATATCGGCGGCGATCTTGAGAAATCTCGCGCGTCGGTTCGAGTCATGTTGGCCACGCTGCGGATTTGCCGCTCACCCCAAAGCAATTTGTCGTAATCAAATGCGGGCATCTGGTCGAGGTGGATCGCGTTGATTGCGACCACCCCTCCT
>DATBZH010000027.1:0-27994 GCA_036513255.1 Candidatus Sulfotelmatobacter sp.
GAAATATGCTCACTTCCTCTGCGACTCCGAAGCGCAGCACCCGCTGCTCTCCTGGCAGTTGGTCGATTGGGAAGAGGCTCCGCCGCTGATCATCCTGCACTATCGCGGCAAGCGCAGCAATGGCGCGGCCCAGGCGACCGATCAGGAACTGTTCACAGTGACCCTGGAGAACAAAGGCGGCGGCTGGGCGGTAACGAAGTACGACGCGATGTATTAAGCCCGGCGTCAGACCGCGGACCTCAGGCCTCAAATCTTCGTGGTAAAACCTAATGAATGCCTCAACCGCCGCCTGAGCGTGAGCGTTCTCCCGCGCGCAACATCTATGCCTTCGGCCTCACATCATTTCTGAACGACACCGCGACCGAAATGGCCTACTGGGTGTTGCCGGCATTTCTTGTCTCGCTCGGTGCAGGGCCGGCGCAGTTGGGAGTGATTGAGGGCGTCGCCGAAAGCGTGGCATCGTTCGCCAAGCTCTTCTCGGGATATCTCACCGACCGCATCGATCGCCGCAAGCCCATCGTGGTCGCCGGGTACGCCGTGGCGAATGCTGTGAAGCCGGTTCTGGCTCTGGCGACTTCGTGGTGGCACGTGTTGCTGATCCGGTTTAGCGACCGTCTCGCCAAAGGCGTACGCGGCGCGCCGCGCGACGTAATGGTGGCCGAGACTGTGCCGAAAGAGCGACTCGGCTCAGCCTATGGCCTGATCCAGTCGATGGATTCCGCCGGAGCCATCGCCGGCCCGCTGATCGCTTTGTTTCTTCTGGCGCGTTATGGGATTCGCAGTGTATTTTGGGCGGCAGCGGTGCCCGGAGCATTGTGCGTCTTGGTCGCGGCGCTTGGCATCGTCGAAACCAAACGCCGAAAGACAGACGCGACCGCCGCAGAGAAATCGCAGAAACAAAATGTCGCCTTGCCGGCGGATGCAACATTACCCGGCGCTTTTTACTTCGTGCTCATAGCCGTCACTCTGTTCTCACTAGGTAATTCCAGCGACATGTTTCTCGTCATGCGGGCGCAGAGTGTCGGTATCCCGGTCGCGCTGGCGCCTTTGCTTGGCTTGGTTTTCAACATCACCTACACGCTCGGTTCCTGGCCCGCTGGTTGGTTCAGCGACCATTTTTCGCAGCGCTATATCGCCGCCGCCGGATACCTGATCTTCGCTGCAGTCTATTTTGTTTTCGGGCGCGCGCCGTCGACGCTGGCGATCTGGATTTCGATGGCGGTCTATGGTATCTACTACGCGCTGACGCAGCCGGTGCTGAAATCCCTGGTGGTGCAATCGGTGGATGCCGGGGTTCGCGGCCGGGCTTTGGGGATCTATGCCTTCGTGACCAGTGTCGCCACGCTGGCAGCCAGCGTGATCACCGGAGAATTATGGAAGCATTACGGCACTGGCGTACCGTTCTATTTCTCGGCGGCGTTGGCACTGATTTCAGCAGGGTTGTTACTTATGAAAACGAAAACCCAAGAGAGCTTCAAAACCTAGAATATTTTCAACCAAAGAAGCACCAGAATCTGCGCTCCTATCCCAGCGCAAGTATCCAGCACCACGTCCTGCCATCTTCCCGTGCGCGAAGGAATAAAACTCTGGTGCCACTCATCGAGACTCGCCACAAGAGCGGTCCCCAAGATGGCGATGTTTGCCCAGCGCGGCTTCCACTTGATGTTTTCCAACGCAGGCAAGGTCGCACGCCAGGCACGAAACAAGAGAATGCTAAGAATCGCGTAGCCGACAACGTGCCCGCCCTTGCGAATATAAAAATGCCAGCCCTCAAAACGGACGGGATCCACTCCGAACAGAAAGTGCAGCAGAGGATAGAGAAGACGGCTGGTGTTGTTGGAAGAAAGCCACGCCGTCGACTCGATGGCGATAACTATCAGCCATAGGATCGCGGCAATCCATGTCTTGAGAACTTCGTGTTTGCCGGAGTTCAAGCTCTGTCCGGCCTCTTACTCGATCGCATAATTCGGCGCCTCGCGCGTGATCATAACATCGTGAACGTGGCTCTCACGCAAGCCCGCGCCGCTGATGCGTACGAAGCGTGTCTTCTGCAAGAGTTCGGAGATCGTGGCGCAGCCGCAATATCCCATGCCCGACTTGAGTCCGCCAACCATCTGATGAACGATCATCGACACGGAACCGCGATAGGGTACGCGCCCCTCGATGCCTTCGGGCACCAGCTTCGCCAGGCGGTTTGAATCTCCGTCGCCAGCCGAAACTGCGGCGGACGATTCTCCCTCGGTGCTTTGAAAATATCGTTCGCTCGATCCCTGCGCCATGGCTCCAATTGATCCCATACCGCGATACGACTTGAACGTTCGCCCCTGATACAGGATCATCTCGCCGGGCGACTCGTCCGTGCCGGCGAACAGCGATCCGATCATCACCGTGCTGGCTCCCGCAGCAAGCGCTTTGGTCATGTCACCGGAATATTTGATGCCTCCATCAGCAACGATAGGAACGCCGGAGTCTTTTGTTGCCCGATACGCTTCGGCAATCGCCGTAATCTGCGGAACGCCCGCGCCTGTGACCACGCGCGTGGTGCAAATCGAACCGGGACCGATTCCCACCTTGATTCCATCCGCGCCGGCGCGAGTCAACTCGCAAGCCCCGTCGAATGTGGCGACGTTGCCGGCAAGCAATTCCACTTCCGGCAGCTTCGACTTCACCAGCTTCACCGCTTCCAGCACTTTGCTGGAATGCCCGTGGGCGCTATCGATGGCCAGCACATCCACTTTCATTTCGGCCAGTTCTTGCGCCCGTTCGAGAAAATCTCCGGTGGCCCCGATCGCCGCGCCGACCCGTAGCCGCCCCTGCGAATCCTTCGCCGCATTCGGATACTTCAACTTTTTCTGAATGTCCTTTACGGTGATTAAACCCTTCAGGTTGTATTTATCGTCGACCACCAGTAGCTTTTCCACGCGGTGCTCGTGAAGGATTTTCTCTGCGTCTTCAAGCGTGGTGCCTACCGGAACCGTGATGAGATTTTTCTTGGTCATCACGCGGTCGATAGGAATATCGAAGCGAGTCTCAAAGCGCAGATCGCGATTGGTAAGAATGCCCACAAGCCGCCCATGCTCAGTAATGGGCACACCGGAAATTTTGTATTTGCGCATCACATCGAGCGCGTCTGAAACCTTGTCCGTCGGGCTCATCGTCACGGGATCGACAATCATTCCGCTTTCCGAGCGCTTTACTTTGTCGACTTCATTCGCTTGCTGGTCAATGCTCAGATTGCGATGAATGATTCCGAGCCCGCCCTGCTGCGCCAGAGCAATCGCCATGTGCGATTCGGTGACGGTATCCATAGCTGCGCTGACGATTGGAATATTGAGGCGGATATTCCGCGTGAGATGCGTCTGCGTGCTGGCCTGCGCTGGAATTACATCGGAACGCGCGGGGAGAAGAAGAACATCATCGAAGGTGAGAGCTTCGGGAACGGGAAAATGAATCATAAGTTGTTGGATATCTTATTTCGATGTCCCCCGCGGCGGGAAGAACTTTTATTGTAGAGAGCCCTGAGGATCGAGGCAAATGGAGGCGTCGCATGTTACCCGTATTTCAGCAAGAACCGAGTGTCTGCCGTTTGTCTTTTAGCCCCCGCCAGCGTATATTAGAAAGCTGAGAACTGTTGTGTAGTAAGCATTTGGCGAGACACACCAGTGGGCGCAAGCCCACTTTTTAGTTTCAGCGGACATGTCGCTGAAAAATTCGCCCGCAAGTTATTGGATTCATGGCGCTTGAGATCGATCGCGTGCGGGAAATTGCGGAGCGCGTAGCTTCCTCCAGTGGACTGGAAGTTGTGGATGTCGAGTTGCGCGGAGGCGGCAAGGCGCGCATGTTGCGCGTGTTTCTGGACAAGCCTGCCGCCACCTCGGATAGTCCGGATGCGAGAGGGATGAGTGGAGTTACGCACGAAGACTGCGCGAACTTCAGCCGTGAGTTTGGCACGATTCTGGATGTGGAAGACGCGGTGCCCGGCGGTTCGTACACGCTGGAAGTTTCATCGCCCGGGTTGGATCGCAAGTTATCGCGCGCGTCGGATTTTGAAAGGTTCGTCGGCAGCCGGTTGAAGCTGATGACCCGGCAGCCGGTCAACAACAACCAGCATTTTGAAGGACGTTTAGAGAGCTTTGAGAACGGGCGCCTTACGCTGGACACAAGCGCCGCCAGCAAAAAGTCGCGCAAGAAGATGGGCGCGGGCGAAGAAAAGATCCAGATCGATTTCGCCAACGTGGAAAAGGCGAATCTGGTGCCGGAAATATAGCAAGCAATGTTTCAAAGTTTCAAGGTTTTAGAATCGGGTCGTTGTAGCGGCTTGGTTTTGGAACTTTGAAACGTTGAAACTTTGAAACGTTGAAACTTTGATTTTTATGGCAAGCGAGCTCTACAACACGATCGACGCACTGAGCCGGGAAAAAGGCATTGATCCGCAAATTGTAGTCAGCGCGGTGGAAGACGCCATTGTCATGGCCACCCGCAAATACTACAAGTCGCAGGAGAATCTCCGCGCCAAGCTCGACAAAGACACGGGAAAGATCAATGCGTTCGCGGTGAAGACCGTAGTCGAGACTCCCGAGCAGGTGGAAGATCCCAATCTCCAGATCACACTTGAGGATGCGCGGAAGGCCGATCCCACTCTGGAGGTCGGCGGT
This sequence comes from Candidatus Sulfotelmatobacter sp., assembly GCA_036513255.1. GTDB lineage: Bacteria > Acidobacteriota > Terriglobia > Terriglobales > Acidobacteriaceae > Sulfotelmatobacter. Next base: position 4,656 of record DATBZH010000027.1, read on the forward strand.
GAGTTGCAGATTCCAAAAGTCACGGAAGGCATTCTCGGACGCATCGCGGCGCAACTGGCCAAGCAGGTTATTTTTCAGAAAGTGCGTGAGGCTGAACGGGACACGGTTTACAACGAATACATTGGTCGCGTCGGCGAAATCATCAACGCGACCGTGAAGCGAGTCGAAGGCCCGGACGTGATCTTTGATATCGGCAAGGCGGAAGCCCGTATGCCGCGGAAAGAGCAGTCGCGCCTGGAATCATTTGCTGTGGGCGAGCGCGTGCGCGTGGTCATTTCGCGAGTCGAGAAGGCTTCCAAGGGGCCAGGCGTTGTGGCTTCTCGTGCTGCGCCGGAGCTGGTTCAGAATCTCTTCCAGACTGAAGTTCCCGAAATCTATGACGGTACGGTAGTCATTCGCGCGATCGCTCGCGAAGCGGGTGAGCGCACGAAAATCGCCGTCATGTCCAAGGACAAAGATGTCGATGCAGTCGGCGCATGTGTAGGCATGAAGGGCATGCGCGTGCAATCGATCATTCGCGAGTTGCGCGGCGAGAAAATCGACATCATCGAGTATCACGAAGATGCAGTCACCTTCGCGGAAAAAGCTTTGCAGCCCGCCAAGGTCAGCCGGGTCACCATCGTCGATAGCGCCGATAAGCACCTTGAAGTTGTAGTTGACGACAGCCAGCTTTCGCTCGCCATCGGTAAGAAGGGGCAAAACGTCCGTCTCGCGGCGAAGCTGCTCGGTTGGAAGATTGACATCAAGAGCGAGGAAGAGAAGCGGCAGGAAGTCGAGCAGCAGATGTCCGCTCTGGTTACGCAGACGGCGACTCCGTTGGAGAATGTCTCCGGCCTCGGTGAAGGATTAGTGGAAAAGCTGGCTGCTGCCGGAGTGACAACGGTGGAAGCTCTCGCCGATATGACTCCCGAGCAGTTGGAGGCGATCGAAGGCATCGGCCCGAAGACGGTAGAAAAAATCAGCCTGGCGGTGAATAATTACTTCGCCAGCCTGGAAGCGGCCGAGGCAACCGCCATTGAAGGCACTGAAGGGGAAGCTGCTGTCGAAGGTGCGGCCTCGGATGAAGTTGTCGTGACTCCTGAGGGCGGCGTCGAAGAAGATACTGTTGAGCAACTGGAAGCGGCGGAGGTCCCGGGCACTGAAGTTGCTGCCGAGGGAGCCCCGGCGGAAGACGAGCAAGAGGAAGCACAAGATCTCGCCACCGCTGCTGATTCGGTGGAAGCCATACCCTCGGCCGGTCAGCCTGAACATCAGCATTCATCAGAAGAAAGCGCTGCTTCCGAAGAAGCGGCCACCGAGACAAAAGAATAATCATGGCACCCGAAGACTTGAAGTCGATGGGGGTGCAAGTTCAAAGAATAAACTCCGCGAGGCCGCAATGAAGACTTAAGGCAAACGCTGAGTACAAGAAAGGCCGGATGAGCAAGGTTCGAATCAACGATCTCGCCAGGGAACTGGAAGTGAAGAGCAGAGCTATCCTCGACGTGTTGGAAGAGGTCGGGGTAACGGAAAAAAAGACCCACTCGAGTTCTCTGGAAGAGAATGAAGCGGAAAAGGTAAGAATCAAGCTGCGCTCCTCCTCCGATGGGCAGACGGCCGTCTCCAAGTCTTCTCGCGCGCCCCGCGGCGAAGAAGAGATCAAAACCAAGATCGATTTATCCAACATTTCGCGGCCCGGAGATGTGCTGAAGGCAATCACTCAACGCCAGGGAACCGCGACTGCATCTTCAACTCGTTCGGGTATATCGGCCCCCGCAAACGCCCAACCAGCGGTTCCGATTAGTCGTCCAGTTGTGCCGCCTCCGGCAAAGCCGCCCACTGCGTCCATCACAGCCTCCGCAACTCCGGCGCCGGTAACGTCGCCGGTCGCTCCGGCTCGACCGCCTGCGATGATCGTTCCTCAGATGGAAAGGCCGGTCTATTCGGTTCCAGCGCCGCCTCAGCCAGTTCAGCCCGCAGCACCTCCATCTGTGCGCCAGCCCGAGCAGCCGGCAGCAATCGCTCCTCCAGTGGATTCCACGCCGGTGCCGCCGCGCCCCACAGTTTCTGCGACTTCTGCTCCGCAAGCTCCGGTGTCCCCTCCCCGGCTCGCACCGGTCGCTCCACCACCGCCCGCGCCGCGAATGATTGTTCCTCAGACTGGCCCGCGCCCTGTGTACAAGGCTCCGCCGAGACCGTCTGCTCCGGCAGCCGCTGCGCCCGGCGCACCGGCAGGGTCGTTGCGCCCCGCACCCGGACGTCCCGTGCCCGGCCAGCCCATCTTCCAGCGTCCACGTCCGCAAATTCCGGGCAGCAGCGGTGGTCCCAGCGGACCACGACCTGCTTTGCGTCCCGGCGAGCGTCGTCCCATGCATCCCACGCGCCAAGCCCCTGCTGGTGCCCGTCCTCTTGGCGTTGGTCCGGGATTACCGCCTCCGGGTCCTGCTCGTCCCGGCAGCCGTCCCGGCGGGCCGGCGCGTCGTCCGGGCCAGCGCTACGTTCCTCGCGGGGTGAAAGAAGGCCCGATGAAGGGCTACACTCCGCCGCCGCGCATGGTGGTCTCGAATGAGCCGCTGCCCATCACGCGGAGCATCACTATCACCGAAGGAATCAGCGTTAAGGATCTGGCGGAAAAGCTGGAAGTGCGCGCGAAAGATTTGATTTCGCGTCTCCTCGGGCGCGGAGTGTTCGCCACCATCAATCAGACTCTTGATGCCGAGCTGGCCAGCGAAATAGCGCGCTTCTTCGGCGCCGAAACGAATGTCATCACGTTTGAAGAGCAAGCATCGAAAGACATCGATGCCGCCGCCGGCAGCGGAGAAGAATCTTCGGTCGGAGCCGTAACGCGGCCTCCCGTGGTCACAATCATGGGCCACGTTGATCACGGCAAAACCACCTTGCTCGACGCTATCCGCCTGACCAGCGTGGCCGAGGGCGAAGCCGGAGGTATCACTCAGCACATCGGTGCATACAAGGTCCGCATCACCGACAAGGAATCCCCCGCCTTCGGGCGCGAGATCGTTTTCCTCGATACCCCCGGTCACGAAGCTTTCACGCGCATGCGTTCTCGCGGCGCCAAGGCGACCGATATTGTTGTGCTCGTAGTCGCCGCCGACGACGGGGTGATGCCGCAAACGCTCGAAGCCATCGATCACGCGCACGCCGCCGAAGTGCCCATCATCGTTGCGGTTAATAAAATCGACAAGCCGGAAGCCATGCCCGACCGCGTCAAAAAGCAATTGGCCGATCGCGGCCTCATGCCCGAAGATTGGGGCGGCAAAACTGTCTTCGTCGATGTTTCCGCGAAGAAGAAAACCAATCTGAACCTGCTGTTGGAAATGATTTGCCTGGTCGCCGACCTCGCCGAGTTGAAGGCGACCCCGGAGCGCGGCGCAACCGGCGTCGTGCTGGAAGCGAAACTCGACCGCGGCCGCGGACCCGTAGCCACCGTGCTCGTTCAGAACGGCACTCTCAATGCCAGCGACAACTTCGTGGTCGGCAACGTCTACGGAAAGGTACGCGCTATGTTCGACGACCGCGGTGCAGCTCTGCATTCCGCGCCGCCGTCAACTCCCGTCGAAATCCTCGGCATGGAAGGCCTGCCGCAGGCCGGCGATCAGTTTGTCGTAGTTGCCGATCGCGACAAAGCGCGCGGCATCTCCGAGTACCGCGAGCAGAAAGCCCGCGAAGCCACGTTGGCCAAGAGTTCCCGCGTGTCGCTGGAAGGACTCGCCGAACAAATCAAAACCGCCGGGACCAAAGAGCTCAACATCATTCTCAAGGGCGACGTGCAGGGATCGGTGGAGGTGCTCAGCGATCTCCTTACCAAACTTTCGAACGACAGAGTACGCCTGAAGCTTATTCGTTCCGGCGTGGGAGCAATCACCGAAACCGACATTCTTCTGGCCTCGGCCTCGAACGCAATCGTCATTGGCTTCAACGTGCGGCCCGAGCGCAAGGCGCAGGAGCTGGCGGAACAGGAAGAAGTCGATATCCGCCTGCACTCGATCATTTATGAACTGCAGGATGAGATCAAGCGCGCCATGACCGGCCTGCTCGAACCCACGATCAAAGAAACGTACCAGGGCCGCGCCGAGGTGCTGGAAGTCTTCCGCATACCCAAAGTTGGAACCGTTGCCGGATGCCGCGTCAGCGACGGCCTCATCAAACGCGATGCCGATGTTCGCCTGCTGCGCGACGGCGTAGAGGTGTTCAAGGGAAAGATCGGCTCTCTGCGGCGCTTCAAAGACGACGCTAAAGAAGTCACCAACGGCATGGAGTGCGGCATCTCGATCTCCAATTATGGCGACATCAAGCCCCGCGACGTGATCGAAGCCTTCGTGACCACAAAGGTGGCTGCGGAAGCGATGGCATAAGAACCGTTGTTGGTCGTCGGTCGTTAGCTAAAATCCTTATGCATTTGAGCTTGGCCAACGACTGACAACGACCGAATGCCCATCGCTTTCCTTACCCTCGACCTGCGCATCGAAGCTGCGCAATCGCTCAAGGACAAGCGCCAGGTCGTACGCAGCATAAAAGACAGGCTGCGCGCCAGTTTCAACGTCTCCGTCGCCGAACTCGACGCCAGCAACATCTGGAATTCGGCGACAATCGGCGTAGTCAGCATCTCGGACTCGCGCGATTATCTCGATGGATTGATGAAAAAAGTCGAGCACCAGGCCACGCGCATCGCCAACAACCACGGCGCAGACATCGCGGACTCGTTTGTCGAATATATGTAAAGGATGAAGTGTTTATGTGGGGACAGCCGCCCTCGGCTGTCCAGTCAAGCGAAGCTCGACAGGGTTTGGTCGTGACTGGGCGTTGGGTGGATTCCATGTTGGGGGGGGGTGTGAGCGATGAGTCGCCCCGGCTCCGTTAAGTCCGCTACTCAAACGAGACCAACTGAATCGAGAGTAGTTTGGCTGCACTCGCCAACGGGAGTTCGCTACCAACTACGGCGGCTGGCTTGGCGCGCCGTGCCAAAGCCTCTGCTTCGCGCGACGACCCATCTACGTCGGTTTTGGTATGCACTACGATTGGAGGGCCGGAGTTTTCTTGGTCGCATGCAAACTCGACTCTCCAAAGAACACTGGGGGGTAACGTTAGGTCCGATTTATCGAGAATCTCCCGAAGGACAGCATCTTTACGATGCACGGACAGTCGCCCGCAACGAGGGCACGCGAACTTTAGAGTCGGTTCGTCCATGGGCCAGTACCACTGAAATTCAGATATACCTCGAAGGTTTCCATGCGGGAGAACAGTTTGTTCTTGGCAATCTGGACACTCAATCACGGGCAGTTTTTGAGTCGTCATTGACACGTACCTCGCCTGAGGGCGGCAATATTACGCCGCCCCAAGCAATTCCTCAAGGCTCCAAATTTTATTAGTAAGGCCGTGCGCCATGCAGGGCGACATGCGAACGGCTGAGTTTACGCGCACGAAGTTATACCAGCACATATAGAGCGCAACCGCATGTTTGAAATTCTCCAAAGTCTTGCTGTAGGCCAGAGTCATTCTCGCGAACCGTTTCACTTGTTGACGGACGGTGAGATTTGCCCGCTCTATGTGCGAGGTCGATATGTACCGCGCATCGGGTCTGCCGTTCATGACTTTTGGGACCGTTCCGATAACCTTGTTCGTGTTCCCGTACCATTCAGGGCCAGTAATATCGCGGCTCCCGTAGAGCTTCAAAAGCATGGCGTAATCGACTTGCGCCCCAAGGTGCTCATCGACAACGGGCGAGTACCAGCGCAGAGAATCCGTCGTCAATTGGAATCTCCCGGTCACGCGCTGGCTAAGGTCACGGATAAAAGCGTCGGCGCTGGCTCCGTCGCGTCGGCCAACGTGGAAACTGAGAATCATTTTGGTTTCGCTGTCGATGCCGTACCAGAGCCATTGGTCGCCCCATTCGGCGGGAGCGTCGGGCCGGAGTCTGCGCTGGTGGCATCCGACATAGCTCCACATCTGTCAGCCTGGACAAGCCGAGTGGAGATATTCCGCATGTAAGCGTCCCATACTCGGCTGCATCGTTCTCCGGCAGTCTTGAGGCAAGCGAGAACGGTTCCCTTGTCGATGTCCATGAGCCGGGAGATGCTGCGGATCGAACAGCCCTCCATCATCATCTCCAGAATCTTCGCGGCTTTCGCGGGTTCGATGTAGTGGTTGCCGAACTTGGGTTGAGGCTCTGCAAAGGTTTTTTTGCAGGACGCGCAACGGAACCGCTGGACACGGCGTTTGCCGTAGGTTCCGAATCGGCTAACAACGGCGCAGTTACAACGAGTACAAGTCATGGCGTTTCTCCTCTTGAATTCAGCGGAGAAACCTGCGACCATGAATTGAGGTCTGGGGCGTGGGTCACTCCGCGCTTTGGATTAGCCCCGCCTACGGTTCCAGCCGGAGACGGGGCGTATTACGTCAGCAGTTTTGGTTTAGGGTGGAGGTTCAACCGTAATCTCTACGGTTTGACCGACAGCGAATGTGATTTTTATTCGGATAACCATGCTGGTTTCATCCTTCCTGAAAGCCCCGTTGCTGCGGGGCTTTCGCAGTTAACGCCGAAGCCGCTTTCTCTCTTTCTCGTCTTCTTGGTTCGGCAGGGTCACACCCGGCGATCCGGGAAGGGCAGTGTCCCGTTGCTCCCGCTCGTATTGTTCTACGAGATCGACAATCTGCTCCCACTCATAAGCGGGTTTTCCATCTGTGCCGACCGTGCGGCGAACCTCGCCATTTTTCTCAAGCCGGGTCAGAATGGCGTGAATTGGAGCAAGGGGATTGAGCTTTGCCAGTTTTCGGTAATCAAGTGCTTCCAGTTGAGCACGTATCTGTTTTGCGTTTACGCTCTCAATCGAGTTCTGGACTACCTTCCGAACGGCGTCGGTCAATCCAAGTTCTCGCAGTCCATCCCACTTGGCATCAAGCGGGATTGGATCGAATCTCAAATGGTCGTGTTCCGCATCAAGGTAGTTTTCTATCCCTCTGAGGCTCTGCTTGAGGGAGAGAAGTTTCTTATCTATCTCTTGGCGCTGCCTCATCAGGCGTTTAATTTCGCCAGTGATTTGATCCGTCAAGGCTCGGAAATTGGGCGCTGCATTGGTTGTGGTCTTATCCGTCATTTCAGGAGTGATCATGAAACATACAGACAAAGAAGTCAACAATAATTTTGTATACGACGAATACAAAAATTTTACCACGTGGAAAGATGCTACGGCAGCGGCAGAGCGGCTTTTGCTGCGAATTCAAGTTAGGGAGCGCGAGGTAAAGGCAGCGATCCGGCTATTCAGGGAAAGAATGAAGGCAGGTGAGCCGTGGCCGGGCGACAATAATGCGGCCTAGCCGCTTGACGCGACGGTCGCGTATAGTCGGTCAGTTATGGTGTGGCAGGCTAGCACTAGAGACCGCGTTCGGAAAACCTTTTGCGTCTTGGCAATGGTGGCGTTGATGCTTCTCGCGCTTAAGATCATTTTCCCGTATGGGCCTCTCAGTGCTGAAGAGGATGGAGACGAAAACCCCGCTTATGTCAGGATGACTTTCATGGAAACGGGATCGCGGTTCCTCGGAGGCGGGCTGTTAGTGTGCGCTGCTTTTGCAGTGTTCTTCACGATGGAGGCGCTAAAGAACGAGCGAGAGCAAACGAAATGGCTGCAAGAGGATCGCCGATTGCTTCTAAGGCAAGTACGGCAAAAGGCTCCTAAAAAATCCTCAACATAAAATCCACCCAACACCTCGTGACTGGAAACTGCCACAAGAGTCCCATTTTCTGATATTCTCATCAGTTTTACTCCGAGGTTCGTGTGGAAAAGCGTGCAGTCAAGTACCATCGCGGACGAATGGGTGAAGCTCTGCGCGAAGAGCTGGAAACTTTAGTCGAAGGTGAACTTGCGGATCCGCGTATCGGCCTGGTGCGAGTGACTGCTGTCCACATCGCAGATGACGGCCGGTCCGCGCAAGTCCTGGTCGATGCCGACGGCAATGACGAAGAAGCCGACCGTAGCCTCGAAGGTCTGGAAGCTGCCAAGGCCTACATCCGTCACGAACTGGTCGAGCGCTTGCGCCTTCGCCGCGCCCCCGAGCTATATTTTCGCCTTGATCGGGCCGAGCGGGAAAAAGCGCGGGTGGAGCAATTGTTGGAGCGGGCAAAAAAAAGAAACAAAGCCCACAGCGACGCAGGCCGACGAAAGGCGTAGGGAGTATGTTGCGGGACGTTCTCCAGCAAATCGAGCAGCGAAGCCGCTTCGTCCTGACCTCGCACGCTCGTCCCGACGGCGACGCAATCGGCTCAGCGCTCGCCTGCTGCCAGGTCTTGCGCGCGATGGGCAAGCATGCCGATGTCGTGCTGCATGACGGTGTCCCTCGTGTCTACCGCTCACTGCCTTTTGCCGATCAGGTGGTCCAAGCCAATGTCGTGTACGGCAACTATGAGGCCGCGATCATTCTCGAGTGCGACAGTATTCACCGTACCCGGCTGCAAGGTCTGGAAGACCGCTTCTTAATCAGCATTGACCACCACATCAGTGGCCGTCCGTTTGCCCACGTCAACTGGATCGATCCCCATGCTGTTGCCACGGCGGAAATGGTTTTTCGCCTGAGCCGGGAAGCCGGCGTGAAACTTTCTCCCGAGATCGCGACGTGCCTCTACACGGCGCTGATGACCGATACTGGATCGTTCATGTTTCAGGGTACGAACGAACATACTTTCTCTCTGGCGCGCGAACTGGTTCTGGCTGGAGCCGATCCTGCCCACTGCGCGCAAGGAATTTATTTCGCGCATTCCCAGGCCAAAATCCGCCTGCTGGGCGAGGCTCTGCGTAATCTTCACATCGAAAATTCTGTCGGCTGGGTCTGGGTGACACAGCAGCAAATGGAACTCTGCGCGGCCCGCGAAGAAGATTGCGAAGGGCTGGTGAACTATGTTCTTTCCATTGGAGACGTGCAGGTGGCGATTTTCTTCCGCGAGTTGCCCGATGGACGTTTTCGCGTGAGCCTGCGAAGCAAGGGCAAGCTTGACGTCGCCCGCGTGGCCGAAACTTTCGGCGGCGGTGGACACCAGTGTGCCAGTGGTTGTTCGGTCGACGGCCCGTTGCCCGAGACGGTTCGCCACGTGCTCGCGCAAATTCGCCGCGGACCTTTCATACAATGAATAGAATCGTTGATTTTTGATTGCTGATTGAAGAGCCACTCAAGCCGGAGCTTATCAATCCACAATCAGCAATTGCCTTAGCTGCAAGTCATCCAGACTCGCGCCTATGACCACACGCACCCGCGCCGACATCTTATTGATTGCCGGGTTCTGCGCTTTTCTTTTCTTCTACGGTCTCGCGCAGTTTGGACTCATCGGCGCCGATGAACCGCGCTATGCGCAGGTAGCTCGCGAAATGCTGGCCCGCCGCGACTGGATCACTCCGGTGCTAAACAATAAGCCTTGGCTGGAAAAGCCGCCACTCTACTATTGGCAGGCGATGCTCGCCTATTCGGTATTCGGAGTAACCGACTGGGCTGCCCGTCTTCCGTCCGCGCTCGACGCGACGGCGATGATCGTCGCCATCTACCTTTTCTTTCGGCGACTGTATCCCGGAGTCGCGCTCGACGTCGCACTGATTGCAGCATCCAGCGCGGGAGTGATCGCTTACGCCCGCGCGGCTTCGATGGACATGGCGCTGGCCGCGACCTTTGCCTTCGCGATGTTCGCGTGGTGGCTTTGGAACGGTGGTGGAAAGAAGATTTGGCTTTCGCTGTTTTATTCTTCGCTGGCTCTGGGAATGCTCGCGAAAGGCCCAATCGCACCGCTCCTTGCGGCCCTGATTCTGACCGCCCATGCCGTCTTGCGCCGCGAATTTCGCCAGCTACTAAAAACTATTTGGCTCCCAGGGATTTTGTTGTTTTGCGCCATCGCCCTGCCCTGGTACGTCGCCGTTCAACTTCGCAATCCAACCTTCTTCCAGCAATTCATCTTGCAACACAATCTCGCCCGTTTCTCCAGCGATCTCTACCATCACCGCGAGCCGTTCTGGTATTACTTTCCCGTCACGGCGCTAGCCCTTGTTCCCTGGACAGTTTTCGCAATTGCGGCTTGCGTGCCCGCGGTCAAAAGCTGTCTGAGATCCCGAAAGCCAGCAACTGAAACTGCCGCTGATTTCAGAGTCTTTGCCTTCTGCTGGCTGCTGGTTCCAATATTGTTTTTCTCGATCTCGCAATCAAAGTTGCCCGGCTACATTCTTCCCGCAGTCCCCGCTGGAGCGTTACTTCTGGCGGACTATCTTCGGGAACGTCAGTTTCGAGAAGGTGAAGAATCAAAACCGGTTCCCGTTTCCAAGTGGTTGATCGTTCTCCACGCTCTCCTCGCTTCCGCGCCTTTTGTCCCGGCATTGATGCTTGCTTATCTGGTAACGCAGCATCGCTTGCCTGCCGGAAGACCAACGCTAATCGCTATCGGCGGTGCATTCGTGCTCGCAGTAGGCATAGCGCTCACTCTAGCCAGCCGCGCCGGCCTGCGCATGTTACGTTTCGTAACGTTGATACCTGTGCTGTTGTCGATGGCTGCAGTGCTGAAGATCGGTTCAGTCGCTCTCAATCAGACGCTCTCTGCCCGGCCCTTGGCCCAGGAAGTTTCGGGCATGGAGACGCGTCCGCTCCCGCTGGCGGTTTATGGTGTGCCGCGAGAGATGGAGTATGGATTGACTTTTTACCGCAACCAGTCAATCCCCCGCTATGAAGCGGGAGCGATACCTTCGGGCGAGCATCTGCTCATCGCTCCTGATACATGGCAAACCGGCGTTGCAAAATATACGGCCGGCAGGCGCGTGTCATTCCTCGGCCACTTTGCGGCTCAGCACGTTGACTACTATTGGGTCTCCGCCATTAACCAACACTCCGCCCCCGCGTCGTAGCCGCCAGTGAACGCTAAATTCCGCCTTCCGTGCCTGTAGCTCGCGCACGGGTAGCTGGGGTGAACCGCCCCCTCACTCTATCCCCAATATCTTCCACCTTATCGCGCATGGAATTACGCAGATCCTCTCCCGACGACGGCGCCAAAAGCATTCCCGCGCCCACGCCCACACCTACGCCAGCAGCAAACATCAATACGTTCCGCATGGTGTGATCTTCGCCCACAATGTAGTCGCGGCCCTGATCGGCAAGATCGGAGGCCTTGTCGGCTACCTTTTCCGCCCGATCCCGCAGGTCGTCAGCCGCACGATCGGCCTGATCCATGATGTAAACCGCAGTTTTCAGGATTGTCTTCACCAGGTTGTACATTTCAGTCCTCCTTTTAAGTCGATCTAGATGATTAGTTGCCGGATTTCGATATCGCGTCATGCTGAAAAAGTATTTTTCGATTCTTCGTGCCAGCGGGCAATCGCTCCTTTGGTCCTGAATGTTGCTGGCTGGTGTTCATCAGGTTTGCCTCTGCCGCAGGAACCCACTAAACTCGGATTCTTGCCGCTGTGCCACGTTTCACGGCCATCGCAGGAGCCCCTTGGAGATTCTCGACCTCAGGCATTTTTCCTCTGCGGATTTGCGTCCTCTTCTGGAAGAGGAAACGCAAGTATGGTCGCGCCTGCTCTCCTGGGACTACAGCGGCTCGGCGGAGATGATTCTGCGCTACGTCGATTCGAAAATCCTTCCCGGCTATGCCGCCATTGACCGCGGGAAAATCTTCGGCTATTCGTTTTTCGTCTATGAAGGCAGCAAGGGAGTGATCGGCGATCTCTTTGTCGCGAACGGCAGCCGCCTTCCCGATTCGCGTCCCGTGGAATTGCGCCTGCTGACTCACGTCATCGAAACCCTGCAGCAGTCTCCCGGCATCCATCGCGTTGAAGCACAATTGCTGGCTCATGACTCCGGCGCCGTCTCCCGTCCGTTTCTGGAAACGGGATTTCAGCGTCATCGGAGGCTATTCATGGTCCTTGCCCTGGACAAAACAGAGCTTGCGGCTGGTGGAAAACGCCCGGCGGCAACGCATCCCGAAGTGGAGATCCGCCGTTGGACTGAGGCCGATTACCAGCCCGCGGCCGCCGTGATCACCGCCGCCTATCGTGGCCACGTCGATGCCCAAATCAACGACCAATATCACACGCTGAGCGGTTCGTTGCGCTTTCTCAACAACATCGTCCGTTTCCCCGGATGCGGCCTGTTCGACATCGAATCGTCCTTTGTCGCTATCGACCGGAGCGCGAAAACGTTAATAGGGGTGATTCTCTGCTCGCGCGTCCGCAACGATGTTGGCCACGTGACCCAGGTCTGCATTCTGCCGGAGTTTCGCTCGCGCGGCATCGGCGAGTCCCTGCTGGCTTCCACGGTCGCGAACCTGACGAAGAGAAATTTCTCGGCACTCTCGTTGACGGTGACTGAGGCAAATGTACGCGCCGTGGCTCTCTACCGCAGGCTGAATTTTGATTCGAAGCGGATATTTGATGCGTTCGTGTGGGAGGGATGAAGAAGCTCTTAGCTGATAACTCTTAGTCTTAGCTACCATACAAAATCAAAAGGTTAGTAATCAAGGAGTCGATTGCCGCTAGCGGTTCAAGCTAAAAGCTGACAGAAAAAAAGCTATCTTCTCAACACCCACATCGCCCATCCCGCCACAATCGTCCCGCCCAAAAACATTGCGAAACAATACAAACCGTAGCGGATCATGTCTCGCGCGGTATCGCGGTGAGTAATGCCGAACACGATAGACGCAAACAAAGCAAACACAAAAGCGGCGCTAAAGTGATTGAGCGTAACGGTCATAGCCAACCGCCGAAAGAAGAGTTTTTAGCTGACGGCTGACGGCTGATAGCTGATAGCTGCACTTTCATTGTTTCTTCCCAATCGCGATGTGATACGCATCCGCCACCGCGATAAAATTCAGCAAACCCGCGACAATCATAAATTTCGTTCCGTAGTCCGCCGTCGCGAAAGCGATCGCGCCCTGTCCCCAGTCTTTGGCCATGGTCACGATGTAAAGACCGCCCGCGCCCACATCGCCCACAAAACCCAGAATGTCGAGAATGTCTCCGCCGTTCGCCTTGTAGATGCGGCCCTGCATCAGCAAACCTAGCATGAACAGTGTGGAAATCGAAATCAACAGAAGCGCGCCGCGAATCCAGCGTTTCTGAATCATGTGCCCCGCGCCGGGAATAAGCCATCCCACCGCCGGCGCAATCACTGCCATCATGTTGATTTGTTCGTTCGCCGCCGCCCGCGCTTTTTCTGCCGTGGAATTCGCCATTTAGATAGCCACAATCTCTCGCTGAATTTTTCCCGTCACTTCCGCCGATTTGGGCCGCACCAGTACATTGACCTCGCTGCGCACGCCAAACTCCGGCAGATAAATTCCCGGCTCAACCGAGAAGCAGGAATTCGGGAGAATCTGCCGCTCATCGTGAATTTCCAGGTCGTCCATGTTGGCGCCGTTGGCATGAATGTCCGTGCCAATCGAATGTCCCGTGCGATGGATGAAATAATCCCCGTATCCCGCCTTCTGAATATGTCCGCGCGTAGCGCGGTCTACTTCGAATCCGGCAATATGGCGCCCCGCGTTCACAGCGTCAACCACGGTGCTCACTCCGGCATCGCGCGCGTCGCGCACAATCTCAAAAACTTCTCGCATGCGCGCCGGCGGCGTCGCGCCGACAAAGCCCATCCATGTGATGTCGTAGTACACCGCGTTCGGAATATTCTTCTTGCCCCACACGTCGAGCAGTACCAGATCTCCCTCGCGAATCGGAACTGGATGGTCGGCGCGCGGTTCATAGTGCGGGTTGCCCGCGTTGGGACCGGCGGCCACAATTGGCGGATCGTCGGTCAAAAGATTTTCCCGGCCAAACGCCTCCATGAACCATTGCTGGATTTCATGCTCCGTCGTGCCGCCATTACGCACTCGCCGGCCAATCTCTTTGAAAGCAGCAGCCACAATGCTGTCCACGCTGTCGCGAGCCGCAAAGTGCGATTTGATCTGCTCATCCGTCCACGTCGCTTCGAATTGCGCCAGCAGATCGGCTGAACTCACCACGTTCTTTCCCAATCCCCGCAACAGTTCGATCGTTCCGCCATCCACCAGGGAGATTGTGAAAACGATGTTATTCGGCGAATACTGCATCGCGATATCGCGATACTCGGACAGAATCGTTTTGAGTTTCTCAAACAACTCCTGCCACCCGGAATAAAGGTGCTTGCTCCCCGGCAGCGAGTCGAGATGTCCCGCTTCGATTTTGTGCACCAGCTTGACGGGTTCGCCCTGCGCCGGAATCAGGTAAAACCACCGCCGTGTCACCATCAGGCTCGCGGGCAAACCCAGTACCCGGTAAGCGATGGGATCGCGATGGTGATGATCGTAAAAAAGCCAGGCGTCGATGTTACGTTCGCGCAGCGCAGACTGGATAGCGGCTAGGTCCATGGGCAACTTCCTATTGTAAACAACGTAAGGGATTTGGGCGAATCCTGCCCGCTGATGTTGGATTCTCTGCGCAGCACTCTACCGGGCCTGCAAAATCGCGTCGGCCACACGAGCCGCATCCACCGCTGCTCTGACGTCGTGAGTTCTCAGAATTTGTGCGCCCTTCAGAATGAGCGCAGTTTGCGTAGCGATGGTTCCGAAAAGGCGATCCGCAGGTCCGGCATCTTTTCCATCTCTGGCCAACGTTCGTCCGATGAACGATTTTCGGGATGTCCCCGCCAGCAGAGGAAAACCAGTAGCTTGCAGATCGCTGAACCGAGTCAGCAGCGGATAGTTCTCATCGAAGCTCTTGCCAAAACCAAAACCAGGGTCAAGCATAATTCGCTCGCGGCGCACTCCGCCAAGCACAGCGGATTCCGCCCATTCCTTCAGTTCGCGCTTAACCTGCAAAACAATGTCGCCTGCGGGAGGAAGATTCCGCCATTCCTCCGGTCGTCCACGCATGTGCATAAGCACGACGCCGCATTTCAACTCTGCGGCGGTCTTGCGCATCAGTGGATCCCAGCGAAACGCGCTCACATCGTTGATGATTTCCGCTCCAGCGACAACAGCAGCTCGCGCCACGCTGGCTTTATATGTATCGACCGAGATGAAAGCTGTCGGATGTTTCTTTTTCAGCTCCGCTACGACAGGAACAACACGGGAGAGTTCCTCTTCCGCCGTGACAGCGACTTTGCCGGAAGCCGCGAGCGCATCTTTCGGCTGTTCATTCTTTGCATTGTTGGTGTTCACCACGGCCACGCGAGCGCCGGGGCGGGTCGATTCTCCGCCAATGTCGATAATATCGGCGCCTTCTTCGAGCAACCGTTCCGCGTGCTCGACGGCCTTTTCGCGATCAAAGTACAATCCGCCGTCAGAAAAAGAATCCGGTGTGACATTCACAATTCCCATGATCAGCGTCCGCTTGCCCAGTTCGAGCGTACGCGTGCCCAGGTTCCACTGAAAAACAGCTCTCATTGTGCTCGATTCTAAATGATGCAGAATGATGAAGGACGCCTTCGTGAAGCGTCTGCGATGTCAGCATGATGCTCTATGATTGCAATTGTAGACGCGTGCTCCACAGCTTGGCAGCGACGACTCCCTCTATGCGATGGACGTGTCAGAACCCACTCATATCCTCTGTCGTCCGCAAACTGCAGCCCGGACGATTACTGGTCTTGGCCTCTTTGTTCGCGATCCTGCTGCTTTCTGCGTGCGACATTCAGCGCCGCAAGTCGGATGCCGAGCTAGGTCTCAACGCTGAGCAGGCTGCCGGCCGTAAGATTTACGATTCTCTCTGCGGCCGCTGCCACGAACCCTATTCCACTCGCGGCAAGAAAGGCCCAAGCCTGAGCGGAATGTTCAAACACCAATACTTGTCGTTGAGCGGACTTCCCGCCAATGACGAGCGCGTCACCGACATCATTCGCAACGGCCGAAAGGACATGCCCGCCTACAGTCAGCGCCTCAATGAGCAGGAACTCCAAGAGCTGCTGGCCTACTTGCACACGCTTTGAGGGCGTCGGAGCACATTGGCTCCGAACAGCGCGTCGATGCTTTCATGGGATAATCTGCGGGTGAGGCCTCAGGCATCGAACCAGGCAACAAAAAAGATCACGTCGAAATCCGAGTCATTCCGCAAGCTCCCTTCGGTCGATGAGTTGACGCGTTCCGATGCGCTGGCCCCGTTGGTCACTTCGCATGGCTTCGCCGCGGTAACTGATGCCTCGCGCACAGTGCTCAACAAAATGCGGCAGGGAATCGCCGAGGGGTTGCTCGCTAAATCCGCGCTGGATTTGGCGCTATCGAGCGTTGCGGATGCTGTAGACGCCGAACTCCGGCGGATGCTGGGCTATTCGCTGCAACCAGTGATCAACGCTACCGGTGTGATTCTGCACACCAATCTCGGCCGGGCTCCCCTATCGGAAGCGGCAATCGAGCACATTCGCCATACGGCCGCAAGTTATTCGAATCTGGAATTTGATTTGACTGACGGCCAGCGCGGCAAGCGGGACATGCACGTTGACCGCTTATTTCAAAGCTTGTTTACCGATCGATTGCCGGAAAATAAGTTACCGGCAAATCAAACCGACGGCGCGCACTCAAGCTTAGCGACCGTAGTGGTCAACAACAATGCCGCCGCGGTCTTGCTTGCGCTGAATACTCTGGCCGAAGGCGGCGAAGTGATCGTTTCCCGTGGAGAACTGGTTGAAATCGGCGGATCGTTTCGCATTCCCGATGTAATGGGGAAGTCGGGAGCGATTCTGCGCGAAGTGGGGTCGACCAACCGCACGCGCATTGCCGACTACGAAAATGCGATCAACGAGCGCACGCGCCTGCTGCTTCGCGTTCATCGCTCGAACTTTGAAATCACGGGATTCACCGAACGCGCCTCAACTTCCGAGTTGGCAGAGCTTGCTCGCAAACATAGCCTGCCGCAGATGGAAGACTTGGGCAGCGGCGCATTGCTGGATTTGAACTCGATCGGCATCGGCGGCGAAGACAGCGTATTCGACAGCTTGCGCTCTGGCATCGGCGTTGTCACCTACAGCGGCGACAAACTTCTCGGTGGCCCGCAAGCCGGATTGATCAGTGGCAATCCTGACCTCATTTCCCGCATGCGCTCCAATTCGTTGTTTCGCGCCCTCCGCGCGGACAAACTGACTTACGCCGCACTGGAAGCGACGTTGCTCGCCTACGTAAAGCGCGATCACGATTCCATCCCCGCCCTGCGCATGATGCGCCTGCAAAAGGAAGACATCGGCAAACGAGCTGAAGCTCTCGCCGCCGTCGTCCGCAGCCCACGGTTGCAAGCCGAACTGATGGATGGAGAATCAGTAATCGGCGGCGGCGCCGCGCCATCATCTGTTCTGCCCACGCGCCTTCTGGCGCTGAGTTGCGACGGTATAACCGCGGATGCACTGACGGAACGATTGCGCGCAGCCCGCCCGCCCGTAATTGCGCGCATCGAAGAAGGGCGCGTCATACTGGATCTTCGGACCGTGTTCCGCGAACAGGATGAGGCGCTCGGGAGCATACTCAAAACGCTCGGCCAATGAACGTCTTGGGAACGGATTGGAGGATTTACGTGGGAAAGCTAAAGTGGACGACGTTGCTTCTCGCGATGATGGTCATTAGCGCGGTTGCTCAACAGGCTGACTCCGATGCTCGGAATGTCACCTCATCCGACCGCGAACACACTCAGTGGGTCGATCAGGTCATGCGCTCGATCTCGACCATAAAACCTGGCATGGCGCGAAAAGACCTCTTCCGAGTTCTTGTAGAAGAAGGTGGACTTTCCACTCGTTCGCAGCGGCGCTACGTTTACAAACATTGTCCGTACATAAAAGTCGACGTTGAGTTTTCTCCCTCTGACGATCAGCAGAACGAGAGCCCCAACGACAAAATCGTAACGATTTCGCGACCTTACTTGGAATATACCATCTCGGATTAAGCATTCGTGATGATGAGAACACGGTTTTCCCCGCTACATTAGACGTGGCTACCCTCTACACCATCGGACACTCCACGCGCACCGGCGATGAACTGATCGAGACGTTAAAGGCTCACGACATTCAGACGCTCGTCGACATTCGTGCCTTTCCCGCCTCAAAGCGTCTCCCGCAATTCAATCGCGAGTCACTGGAAGCAAGCCTCCCTGCGGCGGGAATCAAGTATGTGTGGATGAAGTCTCTGGGCGGCTATCGCAAAAAGATCATGCAAGATTCTCCAAACATTGCCATGCGGAATGCCAGCTTTCGCAATTATGCCGACTACATGCTCACGCAGGAATTCGAAGACGCGATGGCCCAACTCCTTCGCCTGGCGGAAAGCTCACGCACCACGTACATGTGCGCGGAGCGCGTCTACTTCCACTGTCATCGCATGCTGGTTTCAGACTGGCTGGTGGCGCATGGCCATGAAGTTTTGCACATCGATGGCGTGCGTCCCCCGAAGCCTCATCGTCTAACCGCAGAGGCTCGACTCGCAGACGGCAAACTGCTCTATCGCGGAGACATGCTGTTCTAGCGGTCTAAGGTGTTGAACGGTTTTTCTCGGCGAACTCTGCGATCTCCGCGTTGAATGAATTCCTCCCCGCCGCGTCTGCTATCCTGTCGGCTCATTCCCATGTCTGCCGTTGCCGAAGCACCTGTTGAGATTTCGACTTCCACACAGATTCCAGAGCGAACCCTGCTTTCAGGGTTGGCGCTGACCAGTTTCGCCGCGCTGCTTTTGGAACTCTCTCTCACCCGTCTGTTCTCAGTCGTTCTTTTTTATCATTTTGCATTTCTTGCGATCTCAATCGCCCTCCTCGGCCTTGGCGCAGGCGGAGTGTTTGCCCATTTGCTCAAGGCCAGACTCAATCCCATCGCCACGCGGCCGCTCGCCAGCCGCCTCTGCGTCGCCAATTCCATCGTCGTGCTGTTCGTCTTGGAAATTGTTCTCCATACGCGAGTCGCGCTCGAAGTTTCCAGCGGAAACTTCCTGCGGCTCACCGTGCTCTACTTGGCGGCGGCTGTGCCCTTTTTCTTTACCGGCCTGCTGTTCTCGGTTGTCTTTGCGCGCGAAACTCATCGCATTCCGCACATGTATGGCGCCGATCTCTGCGGAGGCTCGCTAGCTTGCCTGGCCGTAGTCCCGCTATTGAATTGGCTCGGAGGTCCGAACACGATTCTGGTCGCTGGCGTTGCGCTGGCGGTGGCCGCGATCATCTGGGCAGAATCGAAAACAGCGCAAAGAAACGCCGGCCTGATTGCCCTGGCAATTTCAATCCTGATCGCCGCAAATTATTCCGGGCGTCTCATCGACGTCGTCTACGCCAAGGGTATGTTCCGCGATCCCGCCTGGGTGGAGTTTGCCCGCTGGAATGCGCTCTCGCGCGTGGAAGTAGACCGTCAGGGTCCGGCCAAGGCCATCGTCATCGACGCCGACGCTTCCACTTACATCATGAACGCCGATCTGTCGCAGTGGCGCGGCAGCGTGTGGGAGCACAATCTCATGTCCGCTCCGCCGGCGCTGGCCAATGTTCTGCGGCCGCACGGCGAATTCGCCATCATCGGACCGGGCGGCGGAGTCGACGTGCTCCGCGCCGCGGCCAATGGCAGCCCCAGCGTCACCGGCATCGAGATCAATCCCATCATCGCCAACACGATCATGCGTGGCCGCTACGCTGACTACGCTCTTCATCTCTACGATCGCCCCGACGTTCACATCCACGTCACCGACGGTCGCTCATTCCTCCGCTCCACGCCGCAGCATTTTGATGTCGTGCAGATGACCTTGGTCGACACCTGGGCCTCGACGGCGGCCGGTGCGTTCGCCCTGAGCGAAAACAATCTCTACACGGTCGAGGCCTTCCGCGAATACTTCGACCATCTCAAGCCGGATGGCATGATCGCAATCACGCGCTGGGAATTCCGCCATCCGCGGGAGGCTTTGCGCGTCGTCTCGGTGGCCATGGAGGCTTTGCATCGGCTGGGCGTCGCCGATCCCGCGCGGAATTTTATTGTGGCGTCGCAAGGCGCGCTTGACGAAGACGGCATTCCGGTTGTCGTCTTAGCCAAGAAGACTGCCTTCACCCCACAGGAAGAATCTACCGTGCTGGCGCATCTCGACCGCTATAACGAACTCGATGCCCTATATTTGCCATCACAGCCCGGCAACAATCCTTTTTCCGCTCTGATTGCGCGCAACGATCCCTACGCCTTCGCCGCCGGATATCCCTACAACGTCGCTCCCGTCACCGATAACGCGCCATTTTTCTTCTTCACCCTGAAAGCCGGCCAGGTTCTTGGCGAACAAGGCCTCCGCGATGGCATTGACTGGAAAGTGAATCTGGGCGTCCTGGTTCTTTTTCTTGTGCTCGTAATCTCGGTGGCCGCGGTGCTTTTGTTTCTGATTCTGCCGCTGGTGCTTAAAAGGAGTCACGCGCGCGAGCGATCTCTGGCGCCACTCTATTTCATCGCCGTCGGCCTCGGTTACATCCTGGTGGAAATCGCTTTCATCCAGCGCTTCGTTCTGTTTCTAGGTCATCCCACCTACGCGCTCACCGTCGTCATTTTTCTCATGATGCTGTCCAGCGGCGCTGGCAGCCTGTTCTCGCGCACGTGGCTCCCGCACACCAAACTGGCGTGGATGCCTCTGGTGCTGGTCATCGTCACCCTGCTCGCCGACGTATTCTTTCTGCCCAGCCGCTTGACGTCTCTAGTGGGATTGGCATTTGCATATCGCCTTGCAGTGAGCGCGGTGATTCTCATCCCTCTGGGTTTTGTGATGGGAATGCCATTTCCCACCGGATTGCGTGCATTGGCAGGCGTGAATCGCGGCCGTGACAGCGCCCCACAATCGTCTGAAAATCTGGTGGAATGGGCTTGGGCAATGAATGCCGCCGCCAGCGTAATGGGCTCAGTCCTGGCCATGGTCATCGCCATCCAGTTCGGGCTTACCATAACGTTGGCTTGTGGCGCTGCGGCCTATCTCTGCGCCCTTTTGTTGACCGCGACCTTGCCGGACAATGTCGTCGCCTAGAAACTGGCGCGGGTTTGTTATGATGCTGCGAGGCGTTTGGTGAAGCGTTCCAGCGCCCTGAGGAAATTGTCTTGCCCAGTCAAAAACAGCTCAAATGGTCGCAGTTGCGCGTAGGACTCACTGTGATCTTCGCCAGTTTGACGCTGGGACTCCTCTTGTTTCTGATGTCAGGAACCGGCGGCGTGTTCACCCGTCGCATTACGCTCAAATCTTATTTCGACAACGCCAGCGGCTTGCGCCAGGGCGCACCCGTGCGACTGAGCGGCGTCGACATCGGCAATGTATCCAAGATTGAGATCGTTTCCGCCAAAGACAAACAACAAACGCCGGTAGAAATCATCATGAAGGTCAGCACCCGGTATAAATTCAACCTGCGCCGCGATTCCATGACCTCTCTCGACACCGCGGGCGTGCTCGGCGAAACCTACCTCGACATCGATAGCTCGCAGGCTGTTGGCCCCGAGGCGCAAGATGGCGATACGCTTGCCACGCGCATCCATCCCGATTTCAACGAAGTCGTCCGCTCCAGCCAGAGCACTCTGGAAAACATGGACGCCCTGCTCAAGCGCGCCGACCGCATTCTGGCCTTTGCCGAAAGCGGCAAGGGATCGCTGGGAAAATTAATTTACGATCCCACTCTCTATGACCGATTCTCATCGACTGTCGCCGAGTTCCAGGGAATCGTCAGCGAGATTGCGCAAGGCAAGGGCAGCCTGGGAGCGCTGATCAATCGCAACGACGCCTATGACAAATTCACCGCCACGCTCGACAAAATGAACTCGGTGATCGACGACATACAGCAGGGCAAAGGCACGGCAGGGAAATTCCTGAAAGACCCAACCTTGTACAACAACGCGAACGATACCATCGCGAACGTCAAGAAGATGACCGATGACATCAACGCGGGCAAGGGCACACTGGGCAAGCTGACCAAAGATGAAGATCTCGCCCGCAAGCTGGATAACACAATCAGCAAATTGTCGGAGTTGACCACGGAACTCCAGGCCGGTCAAGGCACCGCCGGCAAGCTCTTCAAGGATGAGGCGCTATACAACAACGCGAACCAGATGCTGGTAGAAACTCAGGGCCTGATAAAAGCAATCCGCGAAAATCCCAAGAAGTATTTGAGCATCAAGCTGCACGTTTTTTAAACCGGCCTGTCCAATTGTCGTGCCCTGCTGCGGTATGCTGAAAGCTGACGGCTGACAGCTCCGCATGCTTTCCGACTCCGTAATCCTCAAACACATCGCTCGCCAGCCCAAGCGCTCCGCCGGATTCAAACAACTGGTTCGCGAACTTGGCCTGCACGGCGACGCTCGCCGCGATCTCAACGAGCGCCTCCAGAAACTCGTCGCCAGCGGCGGACTAATTTCGCTCAACTCTGATCGCTACGCCTTGCCTCAACCCTCTACCGACAAGAATCTCGTCGCCGGTCGCCTCACCATGCACCGCGACGGCTTCGGCTTCGTCATCCCCGACGCGAGTTCGCTTCCTCCGCAACTCAAGTCGCGGCTGACCGGGGACATCTTCATCCCTCCGCACTTGATCGGGAATTCTATGCATGGCGACCGCGTGCTGGTCGATATCGGCGCCATCCGCCCCGATGGCCGCGCCGAAGGGCGCATCGTTCGCCCCGTGGCGCGCGCTCATCCCACGGTAGTAGGAATCTTTCACTACGGCAGCCGTCACAATTACGTCACCCCAATCGACACAAAAATCACGCAGGAAATCGTGATTCCCGCAGGCCTGGAGCTACCGCCGAAGCCTAACCTCAGTGTTTCCCCTGTGTCCTCTGTGGTAAAGAATTTGGCGCGCACGAAATCCATCGACCGCGTACTAGGAACTGAGGTCTCTCGCCCCGCAAACTGGGACAACCTCGAAGGCATTATCGTAGATGCGGAAATCACCGACTGGCCCACGCCAACGCAAAGCCCCCGTGGACGCGTCGTCGAAATTCTGGGCCGCGAAGACGACTTCGGCGTCGACGTGGAAATCACCGTCCGCAAGTTCCACCTCCCTCACCATTTCCCGCCCGAAACTCTCCGCGAGGCGGAAGAAACTTCCCCGGTAATCTCCTCCAAAGATATTTACGGCCGCCGCGACTTTCGCGCCTTGCCTATCGTTACGATCGACGGCGAAACCGCCCGTGACTTCGACGATGCCATCCTCGTCCGCATGCTCCCAAACGGCAACTTCGAGTTGCAAGTCCACATTGCCGATGTCGCGCACTACGTCACAGATGGCTCCGCTCTCGACCAGGAAGCCCGCCTCCGCGGAACCAGCGTCTATTTCCCCGATCGCGCCGTTCCCATGCTGCCGCTCGAGCTTTCCACCGACATTTGCAGTCTGCGCCCGCAGGTCGAGCGCCTGGTGCTCTCCTGCATCATGCAAATCGATCATCGCGGCGAGATCGTCA
>DATBZH010000028.1:0-17366 GCA_036513255.1 Candidatus Sulfotelmatobacter sp.
CGCCGATTGGAAGATTGCCAACCCACTCCTCGATCAGGGCCTAATGCCCACGCTGGATAATTTTATCAACCACGGAGTGATGGGCAATCTGGCCACGCTGCGCCCCATCCTTTCACCCATGCTATGGAACTCGATTGCTACAGGCAAGCGGGCAGACAAGCACGGGATTCTCGGATTCATGGAACCCGACCCGCAGACGGGCAATGTGCGTCCGGTTACGAGCACTTCGCGCAAGGTTAAGGCAATCTGGAACATTCTTACGCAACGCGGATACAAAGCGCATGTGCTGGGATGGTTTGCCGGCCATCCGGCCGAACCGATCAACGGGATTTCGGTTTCGGATCTATTCCCTTACGCAGTGGGACCACTCGATAAAGAATGGCCGTTGCCTCCGGGAGCGGTTCACCCGGAGAAAATGCGCGACACCTTCGCCAAACTGCGCATGCATCCTGCGGAGTTGACCGAAGCCGCGATTCTTCCCTGGATTCCGCGGGCGGCGGAGATCGATCAGGAAAAAGACAAGAGGCTGCAATCCTTTGCCAAGATTCTTACCGAGAACCTTTCCATTCACAATGCCGCTACGTGGATTCTGAAGAACGAGCCCTGGGATTTTATGGCCGTTTATTACAACGGCATCGATCATTTTTGCCACGGGTTCTCGCACTTTCATCCACCGCGAATGGAAGGAGTGCCGGAGGACCAGTTTGAAATCTATAAAGACGTCGTGAACGGCGCCTACCGTTTTCACGACATGATGCTGGAAACTTTGCTCGACTTGGCTGGGCCGGATGCGACCGTGTTGTTGGTGTCGGATCACGGTTTCCATTCGGATCACTTGCGCCCGCGTGGAATTCCGAACGAACCTGCGGGGCCGGCCGTGCAACATCGTCCCTTTGGCATCATCTGCATGAAGGGTGAGCACATCAAGCAGGATGAACGCATCTACGGCGCAACGTTGCTCGATGTGACGCCGACCATGCTGACGCTTTTCGGATTGCCCGTAGGCCAGGATATGGACGGCCGCGTTCTGGTGCAGGCCTTCGAGCAGCCGCCGGAGATTATTCGTATTCCCAGCTGGGAGCAGGAACCCGGAGAGGCCGGCATGCATCCCTCCGATTTGCGCATGGACCCGGCGGCGGCGCAAGCGGTTCTGCAACAGTTTGTAGCGCTGGGCTACATCCAACCTCCGAGCGAGGATCAGGCGAAGGCCGTCGAAGTAGCGGTGCGCGAGCAACAATATAATCTCGCCGCCAACCTGCTGGATTCGCGCCGCTATCACGATGCTCTGCCGATCATGGAAGAGCTCGCCAAGAAATGGCCGGATCAGAGCCGCTTCGCGCAGCAACTCGCGCAGTGCTATCTCGCATTGCGCCGTCGCGCCGAGGCGAAGGCAATTCTGGAGGATCTAATTGCAAGGCCGCCGCAGCCTCCTCCAAAACCAAAAGGGGAACAATCCCCGGCAAATGAGGAGGTCGCGACAGTTCCCGCAACTGCGCTTGCCGAACAACTTTCTCCGAAACAACCTTCTGGAGAACAAGTTTCAACTGAACCCGTTTCTGCTGAGCCTGAAACACCCAAGCCTCGTCCCTGGGCCGACTTGCTGATGGGCGTCATTCAGTTTGAAGAAGGCAACATGGATGAGGCTCTGACCAGCTTGTTGAAAGCTGAGAGCTTCGATCCGAGGCTCCCCGATCTGCACCTGCGCATCGGCGAAGTTTATTTGCGGCAAAAAAGAACCGAGGACGCCGAACGCGCATTCCAGCGCGCTCTGGAAATCGACGGCGACAGCCCCGCGGCCCATTTGGGCCTAGCCATGGTCCATCTGCGGAAGCGGCGCAATGAAGAGGCAGCAGAGCAGGCACTGCATGCGGTCGGGTTGCAGCATTTCCTTCCCCTCGGTCATTTCTATTTGGGAGTAGCGCTGGCGCGGCTTGGCCACCGCGAGCGCGCGGCGCTGGCGTTTGAAACTTCACTCACCATGTTGCCCGGTTTGATTGCCGCGCATCGGTGGTTGGCCGCTTTGTATCAGCAAGCAGGAGGCGATCCCGAAAAAGCCGCGCGGCACCGGGAAATCTATTTGCAGATGCGGCGGCGGCGCGAGATCAAAGCCGAAGCCTGATCGCGCATCCGCCCAACGGTTGCCCACGATTGAGCCTTGACAGAGCGAGGGTGTATGGAAAATCATCGCCTTGCCGTTGGGCTTCAGTTTCAGTTCACCCCTGAATAGAGATACTCGTGTAACCCACTTTCGAAAAAGCTCTTGCCTATGTCCTTCGCATCTCAGACGCGATTGTGTCGCCGCCCGCTATAATCCTCCCGGAATGAATCGCGAACAAAAACTAGCAGAGTTGCAACAACGCAATCACCTCGCCGAAGAAGGCGGCGGAGCCGCCCGCCGCGAACGCCAGCACAAAGAAGGCAAGCTCTCCGCCCGCGAGCGCATCGACTTCCTGCTCGACGACGGCACCTTCGAAGAAACCGACAAACTGGTCACCCACCGCGCCACCGATTTTGGCATGGCCGAACAAAAATATTACGGCGACGGCTTCATCACCGGCTACGGCCGCATCGAAGGCCGCCTGGTCTACGTCTTCGCCCAGGATTTCACCGTCTTCGGCGGATCGCTTTCCGAAACCAATGCCGCCAAAATCGTCAAGATTATGGATCTCGCCGCCAAAATGGGTGCGCCCCTCATCGGCCTCAACGACTCCGGCGGCGCTCGCATTCAGGAAGGCGTCATGTCGCTCGCCGGCTACGCCGACATTTTTCTGCGCAACACTCTCTACAGCGGAGTCATCCCGCAAATCTCCGCGATCATGGGCCCCTGCGCCGGCGGCGCGGTCTACTCGCCCGCCATCACCGACTTCGTCCTCATGGTCGATAAAACTTCCTACATGTTCATCACCGGCCCCGACGTGATCAAGACCGTCACGCACGAAGAAGTCACCAAAGACCAACTCGGCGGCGCAACTACGCACAACGAAACCAGCGGCGTGGCGCACTTTCTGGCGCATGACGACAAAGAATGTCTATCGATGGTGCGTGAACTGTTGAGTTTTCTGCCCTCGAACAATCTCGACGACCCGCCGCGCAAGCCGACAACAGATTCAATCGACCGTGCGGATAAAGCCCTCGACACGCTTGTTCCCGAGCAATCCAACCAACCCTACGACATGAAAGACGTCATTCACACCGTCATCGACGACGGATATTTCTTCGAAGTCCAGGAACACTTCGCCAAGAATATGGTCGTCGGCTTCGCCCGCCTCGACGGTAAATCGGTCGGCATCGTGGCCAACAATCCCGCCATGCTGGCCGGCACGCTCGACATCAATGCCTCGGTCAAAGGCGCGCGCTTCGTCCGCTTCTGCGACTGCTTCAATATTCCTCTGGTCACCTTTGAAGACGTTCCCGGCTTCCTTCCCGGCCTGGCGCAGGAATACGGCGGCATCATCAAGCACGGAGCCAAGCTGCTCTACGCCTTTGCCGAAGCCACCGTCCCCAAGGTCACCGTCATCACCCGCAAAGCCTACGGCGGAGCCTATTGCGTCATGGCCTCCAAACACATCCGCACAGACGTGAACTATGCATGGCCCACGGCAGAGATCGCAGTGATGGGAGCGGAAGGAGCAGTAGATATTGTTTACAGGCGTGAACTGGATTCGGCGAAGAGCGGCGAGTCGGGCAGCGAGAGCCGCGAATCCCTTCGCCAAAAGAAAATAGAAGAATTCCGCGACCGCTTCGCCAGCCCCTACGTCGCCGCCGAACGCGGTTATGTCGATGCAATCATCCAGCCCAGGGAGACGCGCAAGAAGCTGATTCAAGCCTTAGCCATGCTGGAAACCAAGCGCGATAAGAACCCGCCGAAGAAGCATGGCAATATCCCACTCTAGAGATGATTATGTCGCTTCAAAGAAAGTGCGCGCTCTGCTTGCAAGATGCTGAGCTATGTGAAAGCCACATCATCCCGTCATTCTTCGGGGCATATCTCAAGGAGACTTCTGCCACCGGCTACATGCGAAACGGTGATCAGCCAAATTTGAGGCGGCAGGATCTGCCGAAGGAAAGGCTGCTGTGTGACAACTGCGAAGGAAGGTTCGCAGTTTTGGAGAAATACTTTAAAGAAAATATTCTACATTTAGTCCAGAGCGATCATTTCACAGAATTGGAATATAACTCTTCCCTCTTACTTTTTCTAGTGTCTATTAGCTGGCGAGTACTCGTTACCCAACAAGGGCTGATGAACAAGGTCTACCCAAATTTTCTGGAAATAGTTAACTGCACGTTGGAAAACTGGCGTCAATTTTTACTAGGCGAACGCCAACAGCCTGGAAGTGAGCAGCACATGTTCGTGATTACAGGTATCCCGAAAGGAATGCCTACCAGATTGCATGAGAAGACCTTACATTATTTACTCAGAGGTATTGACACGGCAATAGTAGACAGTTCACGCACTTTTTTCGTCTACACAAAGGCTTTAAGAACCCTCATATTCTCGCCTCTGGTACCGGCATCCCCGACGGGATGGATTGGCACGAGGGTTCATTCAGTTGCCGGTAGGCTCACTGCGACTCAGGCGATCGAAATGCCTATGTTTCTTGATTTTCTGAATTCGTGTGTTGAAGAGGGTCACTTGAAGCCGCTCTCAGACAAACAACGTCAAAAGATTAAAGATGCGATTATTGAAAAGCCTGAGCGAGCGCTGGCCTCTGAATCTTACAAAGTCGAAATGACGACTAAACAATTGGCTCTTAGGAAGTCCGAAAAGTAGATCCGCGTGTCCCTCAACTCCCAAATCGAATGGACCGACGCGACCTGGAACCCGGTCCGCGGCTGCACCAAGATCAGCCCCGGCTGCAAGCACTGCTATGCCGAAACTTTTGCCGAGCGCTTCCGCGGAGTCAAGGGCCATCCCTACGAGCAGGGCTTCGACCTGAAGCTGGTTCCCCACAAGCTTACTGAGCCTTTCACCTGGCGCTCGCCGAAACTCGTATTCGTTAACTCGATGAGCGACCTTTTCCAGCCCGGCGTCCCCGACGCCTACATCGAAGCCGTCTGCTAGGTCATGGTCACGGCAAAGTGGCACACCTTTCAGGTGCTCACCAAGCGCTCGGAAAGGCTCCAACAATTGCTGAGCGGCCCCCTGCGCTTCGCCGCCGAACAGGATCACATCTGGTGGGGCGTCAGCGTCGAAGATCGCCAATACGGCCTGCCCCGAATCGCCGACTTGCAGAGAACTCCCGCCCGCGTCCGGTTCCTCTCCATCGAACCGCTGCTTAAAGACCTGGGATCGTTCGATCTTTCGAACATAAGCTGGGCCATCGTCGGCGGCGAAAGCGGCCCTGGAGCGCGTCCCATGCAAAAAGATTGGGTCCTCTCCATCCGCGACCAGTGCCGTAAAGCGCATGCCCCGTTCTTCTTCAAGCAATGGGGCGGCGTGCGCAAAAAGAAAAACGGCAGGCTGCTTGATGGGCGTACCTACGATGAATACCCTCAACGAGTTGCCTCGGCGATTCCCGAGAGAGAAAATTGTTTGGCGTTTGCTCGCGACATCGCAGATTCTTTCCTGAGAACCGCAGCAGGGTCATCGTTAGTTCCGATTACCGCCTAAGACTTGTCAAGCCCGAAATCCAGGAGCGCATCGATGAAGCGTTTCCAACTGTTACTTGTTTTTTGTTCGCTCACCCTGGCGGCCTCGGCCCAAGACGCCAGCACATGGCTTAACCAGCTCCCCCAGCCCAAGGACTACGTCCAGCACCGCTCCTCCAGCTACGATCGCAGCGGCGGCAATGCTGATGCGCGGCCGATCCCGCCGGGCGGGACGCTAACGCTGCTCGACGAATCCGGGCCGGGGTTGATCACACATTTTTGGGCGACCATCGCCAGCGACGATCCCAATCATCTGAAGGCGCTCGTGTTGCGCATGTATTGGGATGGTGAATCCACGCCGAGCGTCGAGACTCCTATCGGCGATTTCTTTGGTCTGGGGCTGGGGAATTATTTTCTTTATCAATCTGCGCCGCTCGCCGTGGGCTCGGACAAGGCGTTGAATTGTTTCTTCCCCATGCCGTTTCAAAAGCACGCGCGAATTACTGTAACCAACGAGGGGTCGGAAAGAACCAACAGCTTCTACTTCAATATCGACTACCGCGCATATTCCAAACCTCTGCCTGTCGATACGCTTTACTTTCACGCGCAATATCGCCAGGCTGCGCCAGCGCATGGTTGGACCAATCAGTGGAAGTCGAACGGTGACGCCATCGTTAACGACAAGAAAAATCTGAACGGCGAAGGCAATTATGTCTGGCTGGAAGCGACTGGGCGCGGGCACTTCGCCGGCGTGACCATGTCGGTGTTGCAGAATCAGGACGGCTGGTGGGGCGAAGGCGATGACATGTTTTTCGTCGACGGAGAAGCGCTGCCGTCGATCAACGGCACAGGATCCGAGGATTATTTTCTGGGCGCGTGGGACTTTGGCGGGCATTCTTTTTCTTATCAGCTTTTCGGAGCGCCGGTAGTTGGTGAAGAACGCATTGGCGGCCGCTGGTCGCTGTATCGCTTTCACCTGGATTCGCCGATTCCGTTTACCAAATGGTTGCGTGCATCAGACGGAGCCGCATGCCGCTTTCTCCCCGCTGCCGCCGCTGGAGGAGCGGATTCCGAAACTCCATTCGGTAGGCGGGCCGGGGAATCCGGAAAAGTGAGAGAGGAACTTGAAGTGAGAGCCGCTAAGTGGAAAAACGGTCGCACAAAAAATCAAGAGTTCCGAGGTGGTGTAGGGTCCGTTCGTCTCGGCCAGTAGCTCGCGTTAGACCCTTGCTCGACCTGCTTTCGCTGCTTCTCTTTGCAGAGTTGCTGCGCGCGATCTTCGCTTGGGCTCCGGGCTTACCGCCAACCGGATAAACCTACCCTACGCCTCGGAACTCTATCCTGCCTTCAACGTTTCTTCCTGTTCTCCTCGACCAGCGCTTTGCTATAGACCCTTGCTTGCCTTCCTTCTGATTCATCTTGCGATGCTCGAAGGTGACTGCGCTTGAGTCCCGGACGCCGCACCAACCGGGAAAACTGAGAAGCTGTCAAAGAACGATTTAGTTCTACGCTTTCTATTTTTGCAGTCAATAAAAAATCGCAGTTTGTAAGTGGATGTATTTTCAATCGAGTGCAGCTGGTTCACAGGCGTGTGACAGGATTTGGTGCAGCGGCTGATTCAGTTTGGTGCAGAGGCTGCGCGGCGGAGGCTCTGTGAAGATATGAAACGGCGCGGCAGAAGATCGTGACACTTGCTATTGCGATTGTGAAAAACCGCGAAATACGGCGTCCAGCAAGGTGTTGATCGTGAGGCCTCGTCTTGCTGGCCGGTTCCGAGCGCGAGCCAAACCCAGTCGAGCTTCGCTCGGCTGGACAACCGAGGGCGGCTGTCCCTACATGAGCAACTTCATTCGCCGAGCTTCTCGCCATCTTCGAGGCGATAGCCGTGAAGAAAATCCCGGGCTGAAGAGCGATTCTTGCCTTCCAGTTGAAGCTCGATTAGTTCCAGCGAAGTTTTATTGCCGCAGCCGACGAACAGACGATCATCAAGGACGTGAAGTTGACTGGGCGTCAGCCTTGGAATCAGGGCTACTGTAGCCGGAGTCGCTTTCCAGATGCGTAGACCTTTGCCGCGGAACTTCGTGTGCATTCCCGGCCAGGGTTGGAAGCCGCGGATGCGATTGAAGATTTCGACCGCTGGCTTGGAGAAATCGACGATGCCATCTTCTTTCTTCAGAATCGGAGCCAGCGTGGCGCGTGCATGGTCTTGCAGGCGAGGGTGAATGGAACCCTTTTGCAGCCCTTTTAGAGTTTCGACTACTAGATCGGCGCCGATCGCTGTCAGACGCGGGCTCAGGGTTTCGGCGGTGTCCTCGATAGTGATGGGGAGTTCGCGGTACAGCAGAATGTCTCCGGTGTCGAGGCCGGCGTCGATGCGCATGGTTGTGACGCCGGTTGTCGTTTCTCCTTTTGCAATTGCCCACTGAATTGGGGCTGCGCCGCGGTATTTAGGGAGAAGCGAGGCGTGGAGGTTGATGTTGCCGAAACGGGGAAGATCAATCATCCACTGCGGGATGATGCGGCCGTATCCGACGACGATGATTGCGTCGGGGTTCAGGCTGGTGAGTTGGGCGCGGAAGTCGTCGTTGGTTTTGATTTTGTCGGGCTGCGTTATGGGTAAGGCCAAGCGCACTGCGGACTGCTTGACTGGCGATGCTACTAGTTCAAGGCCGCGGCCTTTGGGGCGATCGGGTTGGGTCACGACAAGATGGATGCGGTGTCCGGCGACGGCTAGCTTTTCCAGAGTGGGGACAGCAAATTGCGGTGTGCCGCAGAAGACGAGATTAAGGGCGGAGGGCATTGGGTAATTTAGAACCCGTTATCGGTCAATTTGCCGGTCCGGGGAAAGAACCTGTCGAACTTCGCTCGACTGGACAGCCGAGGGCGGCTGTCCCCCACGTGAGCATCTTGCAAACTGACCAGCTGCTTGTTTCTACCACTCGCCCGCTTTTACGAGCTTGCGAATTTTGCGCTTGATGAGGTCGCGCTTCAGGGCGCTGACGTGGCTGATGTAGAGCTTGCCGTTGAGATGGTCGGTTTCGTGTTGGAATGCGCGGGCCAGGAGTTCTTCGCCAGTTTTTTCGAAGACGTTCCCTTTCGCATCCTGGGCACGGATGGTGACCGTTTTCGGCCGCGTCACGTTTTCCCGGAAGTCGGGGATGCTCAGGCAGCCTTCGCTCTGGGTATGTTTGCCGGCGGTGTGGATGATTTCGGGGTTGATGAGAACCAGTTTGGCGTCGGGATCTTCTTTGAAGGTGACGTCGACTACGGCGATGCGCCGGGAGATGCCGATTTGCGGGGCGGCCAAGCCGACGCCGTGCGCGGCGTACATCGACTCGAACATGTCGTCGAGCAGAGTTTGCAATTCCGCGTCGAAGACGGTTACTTTTTCCGCCGACTTCTCCAGCACCGGGTTGCCGAACTTAACGATGGGATAAATCATTTATGAGCTACGAGTCCCGAGCTATGAGCAATCAGCAGTTCAGTAACGTTTCAATTGTTCGCAGTAACCGTTAAAGTTGCGCACTGTTTCGCCGATGGAATCGCCGCCGAATTTATCTAGAGCGCACCCCGCCAGAGTGAGCGCAACCATGGATTCAGCCGCCACGCCGGCAGCGGGTACCACGCAGACATCGGAGCGTTCGTACGCGGCCTTTACCGGCTCGCGCGAGGCGAAATCGACCGATTGCAGCGGGCGGCGAAGCGTGGAAATCGGTTTCAGGTAGCCGCGCACGCGAATCTCTTCGCCGTTGGAAACGCCACCCTCGATGCCTCCGGCATTGTTGCGGGCGCGGGAGAATGCGGTAAAGCCGTCGGTGCCGGTGTAAGCGATTTCATCGTGGACCGAAGAACCGGCTGAGTACGCTGCCGCGACGCCTGCGCCGATTTCTACCGCCTTTACCGCCTGCAAGGACATCACAGCCGCAGCGAGCAAGGCGTCAAGCCGCTGATCCCATTGGGCGTAGGTGCCGAGGCCGGGTGGGACCCGGTGCGCGACGACTTCGAAGACTCCGCCGAGGGAATCACCGTTCTTCAGCACCTTGTCGACTTCGTCCTTCATTTTCGGTTCAAGTTCCGGATCGGCGCAATTCAGGATAACTTGCTCGAGCGCGTGCTGGGAACGAATTTTCTCCCAGGGAACCTCTGTTTTCAACGAGACGCCGCCAACCGCGACGACGTGACTTAGCACTTCGATGCCAAGTTCGCGCAAAAAAAGCTTGGCGAGCGCTCCGATGGCGACGCGGGCGGCGGATTCGCGGGCGGATGCGCGCTCGAGGACATAGCGGGCTTCAGAAAAGTTGTACTTCAGAGCTCCGGCGAGGTCCGCGTGACCGGGGCGCGGAGAGGCGACGCGTTTGTGTTTCGCCGGATCGCCGGCTGCTACCGGGAGAGCCTCCTGCCAGTTTTGCCAGTCGCGATTTTGGAGCTGAATGGCGACCGGGGAGCCAATGGTTGCCCCATGCCGCACGCCGGAAAGAAAATGTGCGCTGTCACGCTCGATTTTCATGCGGCCGCCGCGGCCGTATCCCTGCTGGCGCCGCCAGAGCTCGCGGTCGACGAATGCCTGGTCTACTTTCAATCCGGCTGGGAGGCCGGAGATGAAGGCGACCAGAGCTTCGCCATGGGATTCGCCGGCAGTGTAATAGCGCAACATAAATTTTCTGATTGTACCTGATGCAACGCTGCCGCCGGGCCCGTTACGCTGCGTCTATTTCCCTAAATAGAACTTTTATATTAGTTTTACGCGCAGAAAGCCGCCGTCCGCGCTACAATTACGGCAAGTCAAAACCCTTGCTCCATCGGATTTTCAGTCGTAGTTACCTGTTCGTACCTGCGCTGCATCGATAAATTTTCTGGCCGATCATTTTTTGTCTTATCGAGGAGGAACTGTGCGCCCCCACCCACAGATCCATGGGGAAGGTATTTTCGCCACCGGCAACGTTACCGGGAAAGTCAGCGGCAAGACCGATGGAAAGATCCGCTGCATCCTGGTGCACAACCACGCATTAGTGCGCCAGGGCTTGCGGCGTCTTCTTGAAGATGACGCCGAACTGGTGGTAGTCGCGGAAGCTGGCAATGCCTCCGAAGCACTGCAACGGGTGTTCGAGCACCGGCCGGACGTGGTGCTGGCCGATGCCGCTACGATCGAGCTTTCGGCCGACGATGCCGAGCAATTGATCTTGAAAGAGTCTCCCGCGACGCGGGTTCTTTTTCTTGGCGTCCGGGAGGGTCTCGACGTCCAATTAAGCGCTCCAGTTCAAAGCGACCTGGGTTATATCCCGCCTGAAACCTCCGCCGAAGAGTTGGTTGCCATGGTCAAGGGAGGAGCGAAAATGCCCCAGCTTCGCCTGCACGAAATGCCAAGTCCGCGGGACCGCGAGTGGTTCCCCGAAGATTTGACCTCGTCCAAGAAGCGTGGTTTGACCAGTCGTGAGCGTGAGGTGCTGAAATTGTTGGCTGAAGGCCAGACTGTGCGTTCGGCTGCCGGGGTGCTTGGCCTTAGCGCGAAGACAGTAGATGCCCATAAGTTCAATCTCATGCGGAAACTCGGAATTCACAACAAGGCCGAACTTGTCATGTGGGCAATTCAAAAAAGAGTCGTGAAACTTCCGGTGAACCTGTAACTTGCGCCTGCCGCGACTGATGTGAGTTCCATACCTTGCGTGTTAAAATCACAGGCTGCTTCAGTGGTTCTTGCGCGTGCAAGGCGACGTTTTTCCAGCGTCGTCGCGTTATGAGCTAACAGCTGAAAACTGATCGCTTTACTTATGCCAATTCCCGATAAACTCGCCGCCGCCAAGAAGATCAACGAGTTCCTGCAATCCGTGGTCACGGATGGAGGGCTACATCTCAAGTACCGCATCACTGTAGACCCGCCTATGGCCGATCAACGCGATTGGGAAAAGCCGGAAATTCTTGTCGAATTCGCGGGGCCCGATTCCGTGCTGCTGCTGGATCGGGGAGGTGAACTGCTTCGGTCGCTCGAACTCCTTGGGCAGGAGATTCTCCATTTGCCCTCGGGAGAGCACGAGAAAATTTCGTTCGACTGCCAGAATCAGCGATCGATCCGTCTCCAGGAACTTCGTATGGCGGCCACGGTTGCCGCCGAGAACGTCCGCCGCACTGGTACTCCGCATCACTTTGCTCCCATGTCATCGCGGGAGCGTCGCATTGTGCATCTGGCTCTACGGGAAGAAACCGATCTTCTGACTGAAAGCGACGGAGAAGGTCCAAGGCGATGCGTCGTCGTTTATCCCAAGGACTACAAACCTGCTGCTGGCAAACCCGCCCGGCGCACGATCCCTTAACTCGCTTGTGTTTGCAGTGCCGGGAACGACTTCTCCTCGCGCGAGCCAGGGATTACCACCACTGCGCTCGTAGAATTCTCAACCCGCGCGGCTTTAGTTTCCCACCGATTACGCTTTTGGTTCGTTGACACGACCCTGATCGAATTCCCACCTGCGGACCGAAGATCGGCTATAACGAAGTTCTCGCGCAGCCGTGACCCTTGTGTGGTCCCACCGGTTATCTGTTGTGATTCTTGTCTCTTATGGTTCTCGCACGTATAGTCTCGCGCAACCTGAAACGGGAAGAGGCGGCCATGAAGCTATGGCCGCCTCTTCCCCCTCATCAACTCATCAATAAGAACTGATTGCTATCGTCCCGCTCCTGCTGCGGCTGACTCGGTAATAGTTCCGGCAATCGTCATACCCTCAATTCGCGCCAGAACTGTTTCGATGCTTGCGCCGGTATCGGTACAGGCATCGACGTAAGGATGCCGGCTTCCATCGGCGTGCATCACCAAAACGCTGGTCTGCCCCTGCGCCTTCTTTGCCATGTAGGGCAAATGATGGCGGTCGTTCCGGCTGAGGGTTGGTCCCAGCACAAGCAGGTCGAAGCAGCCCTTGCTAAGAGCCTCCTGCACGCCCTTGCGCCCCACCGCCTGCTGGACGGTGTGGCCGCATTTCGCCATTGCCGCCGCTTGCTGTGTCATCACCTCCGCATCGCCTTCGCCGTACAGAATCTTCAACTTAGCTGCCTTTGCCATTCGTCTAGCCCCCGTGGGCGCCTCTTAAAGGCGCGCACTAAAGCTAGCAACCGGCTTAACGCGTGAGAACGTCACCGAAGGCCAGCGTACAACCGGCTTGACGGAGATCAGAGCGCCCGTTCGACGCGATCGAAATTCTTAAAACTGTAAATTCCCTTTCTTTTCTGCCGTTTCCAGAGCTACACTCATGCGCGAGGAATCGCGCCATGTCAAATGCTCTCGTCTGCCGAACCATATTGATAGCGTTTTTGTTCGCTCCCATGCTGCACGCGCAGCAACCGGCCGGGGGTGCTTCATCCACTTCGACGTGCAATCTCGATGATGGCCGGCAGGTATACATTCGCTACAGCCCCGTGGCCTCGAATAAAGAAAAAATTGTGAACGGCAAGCCCTGGAGTCCGGGCGGTACGCCGATGACGTTGTTCACCGAGGCGCAATTGAATCTCGGCAGCTCGCTGATTCCCGTGGGCGCCTATACGGTCTATCCAATACCCGGGCGCGACCACTGGACCCTCGCGGTCAACAAGAACGTTTCGACCGGAACCGCATACGACGAAAAATCGGATCTGGCGCGCGCGCCCATGGAGACCGCGCAAGTGCCACAGCCGGTCGACGCACTCGAAGTGGCTTTCGCTCACGTGGGAACGAGATGTACTCTTCGTATCTATTATGGTAAGAGCGCGGCCTTCGCCGACTTCGTTGCGAAGTAACGACAGGAGATCCGCTGGGATTGCTTGAAGGACGGGCTTTCGATCGAACCGAAACTGCAATTTGCCCAATTTTGCCCGTTTCTCTGCGACAATTTTCACATGCGCCAAATCCTCATTGTGCTCCTGGTCAGCACTGCTTCTTTCGCTCAATCCACGCCCAAGGCTCAACGCTCCCAAACTACCGAGGGCTTGCGAGGCGTTAGCGTCGTCTCGGGAAGAGTAGCCTGGGCCTCCGGCACTCACGGCACCTATCTCCGCACCGTCGACGCAGGCGGTCATTGGATCGCATCGAACGTTCCTGGAGCGGAGGCGCTCGATTTTCGCGCGGTGGTCGCCTTCTCGGCCGATGAGGCTTTTCTCATGTCCGCCGGACCCGGCGAACAATCGCGCATTTATCACACCGTCGACGCCGGGCAGCATTGGTCTTTGCAGATCACCAACAGCAATCCAAAAGGTTTTTTCGATTCGATGGCTTTTTGGGATTCCACGCACGGCATCCTCCTCGGCGATCCGATCGCTGACGAGACCGGAACTCTGAAATTCGAAATCCTGGTTACCGACGACGGCCAGACGTGGAGTCAAAGTCCGTCCGCGGGTCTCCCAGCGGCGCTTCCCGGTGAAGGCGCATTTGCGGCGAGCAACAGTTGCATCGCCATTCTGCCGTCCGCGACTATGGCTGCAAGCGAAACTCCGGGGCGGCACGATCCATTTAAGCAAGCCGAACCGGCTTCCACGCTGCGCATCAAAACAATCGTCCATCCTGATTCGAACATCTGGTTCGCTACGGGAGGGTCTGTCGCGCGCGTCTTCCATTCAGCGGACCGGGGACAAACCTGGCAAGCCGTTCAAACTCCCATTGCGCATGGGCCCGATTCCGCTGGAATTTTTTCCATCGCCTTTCGCGATGCCACACACGGCGTCATCGCCGGAGGCGACTACAAGCATCCCGACGAGGATGGTCCCAACCTCGCCTTCACACGCGACGGAGGGAAGACCTGGACTGTTCCCCGCATCCACCCACAGGCTTATTTTTCGGCCGTAGCTTACGACCTCAAGGCCAGCCGGGAATACGAAAATGCCGTATTCGCCGTGAACCCCAGCTTTATCTTCGATCTGCGAGCGCCTGAGAACCCAACCCGGATTAGCCCGGGAAAGAAGGCCGAGCTGAAGTTCAACGCGGTCGGCGCTTTTGCAGGAGGCGGGGCTCTCTTCGTAGGGCCGAAAGGTACGTTGGTTAGTGTTGCCGCCAGCCACTAAAGCCGGGCTTGCCGAGCAAGATTTGGTGACCTAGGAGTCCACTTTCGTGCCTCGACGGAGTGTTGGTTGGCCTGATATCCTTACGATGATTCGGAAATTGCGGTAAACTCCCTGAAGCGTTGCCGCCTCTAAGGGAGACCGGGACGTTAGGCTGGGTAAGTCAGGTAAGCCTTAATGGGACGTGAATATGTTTTCTCCGCACCCGAATCTGAGTGACGAAGTCAACCGGGGAATCGTTCAGTCGGAAGTGGAAGGCGGTGTTTTCCTTAAGGATCTACCCCCCGATACCATCCTTGAGATTCAAACCCTGCACCACGTTTACAAAGCCGTGCTGCTCGGCGGCAGCGACGCGCTCATCTCCGGGCATCCGGAAATCTGCCCTCATCCGGTACAAGTCGCTATAGCCGGTTCCACCTGGGGAGGTTCGATGCTGAAGCTCCAATTCGTGGGCCGCGGCATGCACCTTGAATTTCATCATCCTGAGTATCCGACGCCCATCATCACCTCGCCCATCCAGGAAATTCGCGACTGGCCTGTAGCGTAGGCTCTTTACAAACAATCTGCGTTCCCCGTTGACTTGTCGGTCTCAAGACCACTAACATTCCCGCCAACGAGAGCACGGGTCCGTACATGAAAACAAGCAATCGCGAAGTGGATCACGTTACCATCGTCGACGTCCGCGGCCGGATCGTTTTGGGTGGCGAGACGGACATGCTGCGCCGCACGGTGCGCGAGTTGATTGCTAAGGACAAAAAGAAAATCATTCTCAACCTGGCCGAGGTCGATTACATCGATAGTTCCGGAGTGGGTGAGTTGGTGGCGAGTTTCACGGCGGTCCGCAACAGCGGCGGAGAGTTGAAGTTGCTGAACCTGACGCAGAAAGTGCAAGACGTGCTCAACGTCACCAAGCTCTATACGGTCTTCGACATCAAGGACGATGAATTCAAAGCCGTGAAGTCGTTCGACTATTTCTTCGCAAAATAAGTGTGGCCGGACACCCCTTCGACAAGCTCAGAGCTCCCGACTGCGAACTGTTTTATCTTTTCGCCGCTACCAGATTATTTTTGCCGCCAACTGAATATGCCTCGATCCTCCCGAGCCGATTACCGGATTCGAGGCGGCGACGTCGGGAGTGAACACAACGGTCCCGACTGACGAAGGCACGGAGAGATCGGTATTCATCGTAAACACATCGAAGTTGGCGTGGTTGAGGATGTTGAAAAATTCTCCGCGCAATTGCAAATGTGCCCTGTCGCCCAGCCGGAATAGCTTCGAGACGGAGAAATCCCAATTTGTGAACGAGGGCCCACGGAAGATATTGCGTCCCATGTTGCCCTGCGAACCGTATGCTGGCGGCGTGATCACCGTCTTGCCGGATACGTAACAGCCAAGGTCGCCGCCATTGGCGCCGAGTTGATCGGCGGCCGCCACGCCTCCGGTTGCGTATGCCTGCGTCACGCACAATTGCGCAGCCGGCGTAGCGCCGCTGACTACGTCGCCGTTCGTGTTGTAGACAAACGGAGATGTGTCGGCGTCGGGGTTAATGAAGGGAATCGAATTGATGGGCGACCAGTGAATCTCGCTGGGCGGGCCGCTCATGTTCCAGCGGTCATTGAACTCGCCGGTCAGGCTGATGTCGTCGTTGAAGTCGCCGAGCGTAAAGGGCTCGCCGCTTTGGATCGTCACTACGCTGGTGATCTCCCAGCCCTCCAGCATCTGCGACTTGGTTTTTCTCGACGGCAGTTCGTAGGTTCCGGAGAGCGTGAAGCGGTGGCGGATGTCGTAGTCGCTGTTGCCGCGTTCGGCGTTGTAGTTCAGGCTGTTCGGCGGCACGCCGGCCAGATTGCTGGTTGCCGTATCGATGGCGTGGGCATACGTGTAACCGGCGAGCAGGTAAAGTCCATGCGAAAAGCGCTTGGTCAATGTGGCCTGAAGCGAGTTGTAGTTGGAACTGGAGTGGTTGCTCAGCTGATCCAGAAAGCCGATGTATGGAAAACACGGGCCACCGAGGCCAAGCCCTCCATTTGCCGACACGGGGCAGTTGGTAACGAGCGGCCGACCTACAGTTTCGGTCTCGTCGGGATCGAGCGCCGGATTGTTCTGATTGATATCTTCCACGCTATACAGCTTCACTCCGTGTTGCGCCACATAGGCGATCTGAAGCAGCGTCTGCGGCGCGATTTCCTGCTGGATATTTAAATTCCAATTCAATACGTAGGGAGTCTTCAAATGCGGATCGACACCGAAGACGTTGCACTGGCTGTCAACGCTGCACGAAGCTCCGGCTGCGGCGGGAAAGATCGGTCCGGTTTGGTTCCAGGTGAGCTGCGTGGGATCGTCCGATTCCACCAGAAACGAATTGATGGTTCCCTTCGGCTGGATTGTGTTTCCGTTCAGGTCGACGTATGGGACGCCGGTCGGATTCAGGTTCAATCCGCCGCCGCTGAACATGAAGGTGCGGATGGAGGGCTGCTCGAAGATCAATCCTGATCCGGCGCGCAAGACGGTCTTGCCGTTCCCTCTCATATCCCATGCCAGCCCCAAGCGCGGCGAGACGTTGTTGTAGTTCGTGGGATAAGGACTGCTGATTCCTCGACCCACTTGAACGAGTCCCTGCGAAGGCAAATAGTTGGCGAGAAGGTTGCGCGAATCTTTGATGGGATCGGTGATGTCGTAGCGCAGGCCAAGATTTAATGTCAGCCGAGGCGTGGCGCGGAATGAATCCTGCGCGAAAAAGCCCATCGCTTTCTGGCTGACATTGC
>DATBZH010000029.1:0-2659 GCA_036513255.1 Candidatus Sulfotelmatobacter sp.
CACGAAGTTGATTCGCCTGTTTTCGCGCCACGCTGTACAATCTTAATGAGGCAATCATGGTTGACTTGCAGAATGGTCTAATCGCTCTGGTTTCCGTCAGCGTCGTGCTCGGCATAATGATCTTCGTGCACGAATGGGGACATTTTATCGCCGCAAAATTGGCAGGCGTTCGGGTCGAGGTCTTTTCATTTGGATTTGGCGCGAGACTGTTCGGCGTCAAGCGCGGCGACACGGACTATCGCTTGAGTGCGCTTCCGTTCGGCGGCTACGTTCGCATGGCCGGAGACAACCCGGTGGAGGAACGCACAGGCGCACCCTACGAGTTTCTTTCGAAGCCTCGCTGGGTACGAGTCCTCATCGCGGTGGCTGGGCCGGCGATGAACATTCTTCTCGCGTTTGTGATTTTCTGGGGAATATTTTGGCTGAAGGGCGTGCCTGAACCGGAGTATTTGCAGCAGTCGCCGCAAGTCGCCGCCATCCCGCAAAATCCGCCCGTCAAGACTGATCTTTTGGCGGGTGATCGCATCCTCGCCGTGAACGGCGTGAAAACGTCAACTTGGGACAAGGTGTTCGAGCAAATTGCCAAAGCGAAGCCGGGAAGTTCTGCGTTGATTACCGTGTCTCGCAATAACGCCGAGCAGGAAATTACGGTTCCTGTCCCATTAGGCAAATCCGACGCCTCTAATGTTCTCGGATATCCGGCCATGCCTCCGATAGCAGATGAGATTGCCATCGGCTTTCCCGCTGAAAAAGCGGGCATGCGACCGGGAGACACTATCACCTCGATAGATGGCAAGCCGGTCGTAACTTGGCCACAGTTGGTCGAGGTCGTAAGGGCTTCCGAAGGCCGTCTGATCAACTTTGTAGTCCGGCGCGACGGGCAGGAAATCCCCCTGGAAATTACTCCAACACATAACCTGGGTAGCGATGGCGAATCGGTGTGGCAGATCGGCGTCTCCCCACGCACCAATGATAGCTATCACCGTCAGGGCTTCGTGACGTCAATAACCGACGCGGGCTTAGCCACGGCCGGCGGGATGCGCCAGATCTTCGGCGTCCTTGCCGGACTTTTCACTGGAAAGGTCTCGATTCGCCAGCTTCAGAGCGTGGTTGGTATCGCGCGAGAGTCGGGACGCGCCGCCAAGGGCGGTCCGATGCGCCTGATCGAATTCATGGCTATCATTAGCCTGAATCTCGGTTTGCTGAACCTGCTTCCGATTCCGATTCTAGACGGCGGCCACGTTTTGATGCTCGCGATCGAAGGCGTACTCCGCCGCGATCTCAGCGTTACGGTGAAGGAACGCTTCGTTCAGGTTGGCCTCGTCTTCCTTCTGGGCATTTTTGGATTTGTCATGTACAGCGATATTCTGAAGCTCATTCAGCATCATTGATTTGTTGATTTTTTGGCGGACGCTCTGCTGCGAGCTCGTTCATGTTAGAACTTCGAGTTCGCATGCTGAGTAATGCGAAAGGTCTATTGCTCATCGGGTTGATTTGCAAAGTGTGTGCGAGTCTTGCTAAGGTGCATCCGCGATGGCGTCCATAATCCGCGAAGTCGGCGAAACATTCTCAACGCTCTACAAAGGCTTTAGCATCACGTTGCGCACGATGTTT
Source organism: Candidatus Sulfotelmatobacter sp. (assembly GCA_036513255.1). Classification (GTDB taxonomy): domain Bacteria; phylum Acidobacteriota; class Terriglobia; order Terriglobales; family Acidobacteriaceae; genus Sulfotelmatobacter. The sequence continues at coordinate 1,615 of DATBZH010000029.1, forward strand.
CGCAAAACCACCACCGAGCGCTATCCGGAAGTCCCCCCCAGCGTCGCGCCTCGCTATCGCGGCATTCACGTCCTCCAACGCGACGAAAACGGTTTCGAGAAGTGCGTTGGTTGTTTTCTTTGCGCAGCTGCGTGCCCTGCGAATTGTATTTACATCGAAGCCGCTGAAAACCACGAAGCCAATCGCATTTCAGCGGGAGAGCGTTACGCCCGCGTCTACAATATTGACTATTCCCGCTGCATCTTCTGCGGCTACTGCGTTGACGCCTGCCCTACCGATGCCATCACACACGGTCACAACATTGAACTGGCTCCATACGACATCAACGCCCTCATCTATCGCAAAGAACAGTTACTCGAATCTTGGCCGCCGCGTTCCGCAGCACCAGCTTCCTGAGTCCCGCGCTTCCCCCGCATTTTCAATCTCGGCATTCTGTAAAATCTTTTCAGGCCGCCTGAAGTCCGCACGCAGTGACGCGTTTCTTCGCCGACCAGGCTGCAACAAACCGCCAGCCGCTAAGCGACTGGCTTGAGTCGGCAAGATGAGCCTAAATAGCTGATTCGACCGGTCACCCCAATGCTCAGGTCGTCGTCCAAGGCCAAGAGCGTTGTTCCCACTTGCTTCTCCAACTACGAATCACCCCACATCCCGCGTCGCCACATTCTCTGCTTCATCGGCGCCCCCAACAATGCCCGCCGCCCTGTTGAAACTTCCGCTAATGAATAGGTTATGTTCCTGGGCGTTGCGTTGATTGGCTGGGTTGGGGACTTTCTCGGATGATTTGGGGCTGATGCGGGGCGGTGGTCTGGAAATGGGGGTGTTTGTGGCGCGTTTGCTAGGGGGTTGCTGGGCAGTTTGGGGATTAGATGGCTATGCTGTTGCGATTTGGACGGCGAAATGACAAAGGGTTGTGGTTGCTTTATTGGACTTGGAAGTGGTCGCGGATTCGGGGGTCGCAACGAGATGAACAAAGGCTGGAAATCGCGGTGTGCGAATGACGGTTGCGGAGTGCGTGATGAGAGGACGGCTTGTGAGTGTGGCGGGG
>DATBZH010000030.1:0-2423 GCA_036513255.1 Candidatus Sulfotelmatobacter sp.
GCACGGTGTGAAGATCGTGATCAACACCGATTCTCATCACACTTCCCACATGGAGAAAATCCGTTACGGCATCCTGCAAGCCCGCCGCGCCTGGTTAACCCAGGCCGACGTGCTCAACACACTGCCTGCCGAGCAATTCGCCAAAGCCATGAAGCATGGGTGGTGATTTCGGGGCGGACGGAAGTGCGCCTCTATGCGAAGGGTCCCGCAGGGCACTATGGTGCTGGCTTTTCTTACCCCGAATTCGAGTTGGTGCGCGATCATCCCTTCTCGTTCGCAGCCTTATCGTTGGAGGCGCCGGTAGCGCAATTGCATCTGGTAAATGGAAGTGATTCCGAGGAAATTCGCGGGGAGTTTATATCCGCCAATTATTCCAGCCTGCTGGGAATTCCACCTTCACTCGGAAGAGAATTTTTGCACGGAAGAAGACGCCTTGCCCAATCGCGACGCCGTAGCCGTGATCCGTGACCGGCGATGGCAGGCACAATTCAAACGAGATCCCGCGGTACTTGGCCGCGAAATCTATACCAATGGCACACGCTTTAAGTGAATCGGCATCGCGCCGCCCAAAAAATTGGATTCGAGCCTCGGATGGAAACTTCAAGGGAATGACCTTCGGAGAATATGATGATCCGGAGACTTCAAGACCAGTTTCAACCTCATCTGGCGTAGAATCGGCGAGTACGGCCAAAGCCTATGCCTGACCAAACTCCGGTTCCTCCGCCAACCCCTCCTGCGCCGGCCGGTCCGCCGGCCATTCCCGCGGGCCCAACCATCAACATTGGCGAAGAATACGGCACGGCGAAGAAGAATCTGCCGCCTGCCAAGATCGTTCTGATCGCGATTGGCGTCGTCGCCCTCGTTGTGCTGATCGCGTCGTTCCTGAAGCGCGCCACGCCGCAAGCTTCTGGTTCTCTCGACAATGTGGCTGCCGTGCAGATTCCCGATCAGAGCTCCACCATGGTCGCGTTGACCTTCACCCTGCACAATACGAGCGATAAAACTCTCTACGTTCATACCCTTCAAGGCAGTCTGAAGTCGGCGGGAGGAGACTCGACGGCTGATGCCGTTTCCGCGGTCGATTTCGATCGCTACTTTCAGGCATTCCCCGCACTGAAATCTGCTGCGCAGCCGGCCCTTCCGCCGGAAACCAAGATTCAGCCCGGCGAATCGGTTACGCGCAGCATCATCGTCGCATTTCCCGTGGCTCTCGATGTGTTCAACCAGAGAAAGTCCGTTAGTGTGGTGATCTGGCCCTATGACCAGACGGTTCCAGTGACCTTGACGAAGTGAAGCGCATCGCTTGCGCAAATACTGCTGAATAGGTTTCTATAGCAGCATGACGATTTCCCGGCGTTCTGCTCGCACAGTCATTCTGCTGGTTGCACTCTGTTCGACGCTCCTTGCCGCTGCCGCACCGGCGGAGCACCACCGCAAATATCTTTTCTACGTCGGCACCTACACTGAGGAAGGCAGCAAGAGCAAAGGCATCTATGCTTACCGCTTTGATGCCGACACTGGCGAGATTGCTGAACTGGGCCTGGCAGCGGAAACCACTAATCCGTCGTTCGTGGCGTTGCATCCGAACGGCCGCTTTCTCTATGCGGTCAATGAGGTTGGCAACTACAAGGGCCCGGACAGCGGAGGCGTCAGCGCTTTCTCCATCGATCGCGCTACGGGCAAGCTCACGTTCCTGAATGAAGTCGCGTCTCGTGGCGCCGATCCCTGCTACATCACCGTCGACAAAACGGGGAAATATGTCTTGGTGGCGAACTACACGGGCGGCAGCCTCGCTGTATTCCCGGTGCTAGAGGACGGAACGCTTGGCGAGGCTTCGGCCTTCATTCAGCACTCCGGCCATGGAGCAAATCCTAAGCGCCAGGAGAAGGCACACGCGCACTCGATCGATCTCTCCCCCGACAATCGCCTTGCCATGGTCGACGACCTCGGCCTCGACGAACTGCTCGTTTACAAGTTCGACAGCAGCAAAGGATCGCTCACGCCCAACAGTCCCCCGTTTGTGAAGCTTGATGCAGGGGCGGGACCAAGACACTTCGCCTTGAGTCCATCGGGGAAGTTCGCTTACGTGGTGGCTGAAATGCAATCCACGGTGACGGCATTGTCGAACGACTCGAATTCGGGGACGCTGCATCGGTTGCAAACCATTTCGACGCTGCCCAAGAGCTTCACCGGCCAAAATGATGATGCCGAAATCCAGATGTATCCGTCGGGCAAGTTCCTCTACGCTTCGAATCGCGGAAGCGACACCATTGCCGTTTTCGCTGTCGACTCCAGCAAAGGCACGCTGACGCCGATCGAATACACTCCTACGCAAGGCAAAATCCCTCGCAGTTTCGGGATCGATCCGACCGGCAAGTTTCTTTTTGCGGAGAACCAGAAATCGGACAACGTCGTCGTGTTTG
>DATBZH010000031.1:0-2334 GCA_036513255.1 Candidatus Sulfotelmatobacter sp.
CGGACTGACCACTGACGTTACCGTCATCGAAGACTATCCTTCACATTACAGCGCCTACAACCGCCGCAAGCATCGCTGGCTGCGCGGCGACTGGCAAATCCTGGCATGGCTCACGGATAACGTGCCCGACGAATCTGGCGCACGTGTCAAAAACCCAATTTCGCGAGTTTCGCGCTGGAAGATTCTCGACAATCTGCGCCGAAGTCTGGTTGAGCCGGCTACGTTCGTGCTTTTGCTGTTCGCGTGGTTCGACATGGAATCGCCGGCATGGTGGACCTTGGCCACCGTCGCCATTCTGTTTTTTCCGGATTGGGTCGAGTTCGCTTTTGCGCTCGTGCAGGCGCGCAGCATACGCCGCGTGCGCGACGCTGTAACCAGCCTTCTTTCCGCGAATTTCGCCGACTTGCTTACGCTGACCTTGCTGGGGCATCAGGCGCTTCTAGCCATCGACGCCGTAGTGCGCGCCCTGGTCCGCTCGCTGGTGACGCGCGAACGCCTGTTGGAGTGGGAAACGGCAGAAGAGGCTGAGGCCGGCCTTCGCCGCGCCGCCATCGACCGCTACATCGATTGGATGCCATTTCTCGCCGTGGGCTTGGGAGTCTTGATTTGGTTCATGCGACCCCACGCGCTTGCGGCGGCACTTCCAGTTCTCGCATTGTGGGCGTGCAGTAAGCCGCTTGCCATGTGGTTGAACAGCCTTCCGGTTGACCCGCTGCCGCCGGTCACGGAAAAAGATGCCCGGCTGCTGCGCAAGTCGGCGCTGTACATCTGGCGTTATTTTTCTGAGTTTTCTGGCGAAGAGCAAAACTGGCTCATTCCCGACAATGTCCAGAGTTCGCCGCTGCCGAATGAACCACGAAAAGTTGCGGCCAACATATCTCCTACGAATGTCGGCCTTCTGCTGAACTCAAGGCAGGTGGCACATGAATTCGGCTACATCACCGTCGCGGAAATGGTCGAATCGACGCAGAAGACCCTCGCCACCTTGGACCGGATGCGTAAATACCGCGGCCATTTGATGAACTGGTACGACACCCACACACTCGAAGCGAAAGCTCCGTTTTTTATTTCATCAGTCGACAGCGGAAATCTTGTGGCATCCCTATGGACGCTCCAGCAGGGCTGCCTTGATCGCTTGTCGCGGCCGCTGCTTTCCAAAGCGCTTGCCAACGGCTTCATCGACCATCTTCGAGTTCTCGCGAATTTTCGCGCGATTCCGAAACGCGTCGTCTCCGACTGCGAAGAGAATTTCAGAAAAGACGATTGGCTAACGGCCTTCCTGAACTTTTCAGTAGAGAGTCTGGCGGAAAAAAATACTGATGCGGCAGCCCGATCCTCTGCCGATCTCGCATGGTTCCAGAAACAAACAAAAACTCGAATTCAAAGTGTTCATGCACTCGTAGAAACCTACATGCCCTGGCGACTCCCAGAGTTTACGGATTTGCGGGAGAAGGTACTTGCCAAGGCAGCGCAAGTCCAGGACACGTTGCCGTTGCGGCAGCTTCCCGACTTGATTTCAGAAATTGAGATTCGCCTGGGAGAGGCGCTTCCATCGGCTCAAAATGGCAGTCGCTCGTCGAGCATGCGCCTCAAGCTCTTGCTCGAGGAAGCGCGCACGCATGCGACCACATTAATCGATTCCTTGCACCAAGCCAGCCTGCAGGCACATGCGCTGGCTCAGGCCATGGACTTCAAGTTCCTCGTTGAAAAGCAGCGCTTGTTGATGTCCGTCGGCTTCGACGCACAAACAGAAGAACTCCAGCCTTATTACTACGATTTGTTGGCCACCGAACCTCGAACCGCCGTCTTCGTTGCCATCGCGAAAGAAGACATACCTCAGGATTACTGGTTCCGGCTGGACCGTCCATTTACCATCACCCGGGGACGTCAGGTGCTGCTCTCGTGGACAGGCACGATGTTCGAGTACTTGATGCCGACGATCTGGATGCGCAACTATCCGAACACCCTGCTCGATCGCGCAACTCTCGCCGCCGTCCGCACGCAGCAGGAGTATGCGGCGGAAAAGGGCATTGTCTGGGGCATTTCAGAGTCGGCTTCCGCTAAGCGAAACGACGCGGGCGACTATCACTATGAGGCGTTCGGCGTGCCCGACCTCGCGCTGCAGAAAAACGAATCAGAACCGCTGATCGTTTCTCCCTACTCGACATTTCTTGCTTTGAACGTCGATCGCAAAGATGCGCTTGCCAACCTGCATCGAATGCATGAACTCAAGTGGTTCGGATCGTATGGCTTCTACGAAGCCGCTGACTATACCGCGCCGCGCAAACGTCTTTGGGGACGTCGTTACGAACTCGTGCAATCCTGGATGGTTCA
>DATBZH010000032.1:0-8585 GCA_036513255.1 Candidatus Sulfotelmatobacter sp.
GATTGGGCACGTGGTGTCTTCCGACCCGGCGTATAATCAGGCTCAAGGAGTACCTTATGAAACTCAGATGGCTGGCAATCACTGTGGGATTGGCGGCGTTCAGCATGGTGCCCTGGACGTTGGCGCAAGTTTCCGATCAAGATAAAGATCAGCCGAAGTCCGGCGACGTACAGAATGCGCCCAAGCAGGCGCCTGCGTCGCTGCCGACGGCCGATGATAGCGACATTAAGCATAATGGCGGCAAGACTGACGTCGATGCAGTCGGGAACCGCAACGTGGGGTGCGGACGCGGCGTCGGAAACTGGTACACGGTGGAGGGCCAAGTCGCGCGCGGCCGGGTGTACGCCCAGCAGATCGAGTCTCAAATTAAGCTGGTGAACGATCCCGTTATTACTGAATATGTGAACCGGGTCGGCCAGAACCTGGTACGCAATTCGGACGCGCAGGTTCCGTTCACGATTAAAGTCATCGATTCCGACGTGGTGAACGCGATGGCGTTGCCAGGCGGATTTTTCTACGTGAACTCGGGATTGATTCTCGCTGCTGACGAAGAAGCAGAAATGGCCGGTGTGATGGCGCATGAAATCGCTCACGTCGCAGCCTGCCACTACGGACGCGAGATGACGCGGGCCAATCTCCTGCAAATGGCGTCGATCCCGTTTATCTTCATGGGCGGTGCGATTGGCTATGCCGGATATGAAGCCGCCGGCTTGGGGATTCCTCTGACCTTCCTGCACTTCTCTCGCGGATTCGAGGCTGAGGCCGATTATCTTGGCATCGAGTACATGTACCGTGCCGGCTATGACCCCTCGGCTTTTGTCTCCTTCTTTGAAAAGATCCAGGCGATGGAGAAGAAGAAGCCGGGTACGCTGTCCAAAGCCTTCGATACGCATCCCCAGACTCCCGACCGGATCGAGAAGTCCCAAGATGAAATTCGAAAGATCCTTCCCGCGAAGCAGCAATACGTGGTGACGACCTCGGAGTTTGATGAGGTCAAATCGCGCCTCGCGGCCATGGAAAACAAGCACAAAGTCATCGACGAGAAAGATTCAAGCAAGCCCAGCTTGCGGCGCACGGCGAACACGACCGACAAGTCCGGCGATACCAAGAGCGATGACGACCGTCCCACGCTGAAGCGGCGGGATGATTCGAACTAGCTTTATTGCGGTGACAGCCGCCTCGGCTGTCGGCTTTGAACCTGAAGTTTCACCGGCGGCTGCGGCCGCCGGTTTTCTTTGATGGGAACGAATCCGTCGTACCACGGCCATCTGCGATTTGGCGTAAAATCGAAATTCGAGCGCAGTCACAACTGCCTGTGTTTATGATCACGATGGAACTCAAGGAACAAACATAGGCTCGGCTAGGCTCGATTCATAGCATCGGCGAATAAGGCGGAACTTTCCCTATGCCGGAGAATTCACTCACCGTCATCGACAATCGCACAAACAGGACCTACACCATCCCTGTCGAGAACAACACGATCCGGGCGATGGATTTACGGCAGATCAAGAACGGCCCCGATGACTTCGGGCTCATGACCTACGATCCTGCGTTCATGAACACCGCGTCGTGCCGGAGCGCCATTACTTATATTGACGGCGACAAGGGAATTCTGCGTTATCGCGGATATCCGATTGAAGTTCTGGCCGAGCGCTGCACTTTCCTCGAAGTCGCCTACCTCCTTCTATTTGGCGAACTCCCCACCGAGAAAGAGCTGAACACCTGGGTCTACGACATCACCCATCACACCATGCTGCACGAAACCACGAAGAAATTCATGGAAGGCTTTCGTTATTCCTCGCATCCCATGGCGATGTTCGTCAGCACAATTGCGGCATTATCGAGCGTTTATCCCGACGCCCAGCACGTGCATGATCCCGCCAACCGGCTGCATCAGATTCAGCGCCTCATCGGCAAGGTGCCTTCGATCGCCGCCATGTCGTACCGGCACAATGTTGGGTTCCCCTACGTGTATCCCGACAACGATCTGAGTTACACCGAAAATTTCATGAACATGCTGTGGAAGATGGTCGAACCCAAGTATGTAGCTCATCCCGCGATCGCTCGCGCTCTCGACATCCTGTTTATTCTGCATGCTGACCACGAGCAAAATTGCAGCACCAATGCCATGCGGTCGGTAAGCAGTTCGCAAGCCGATCCGTATCTATCGGTGGCTTCGGCAGCTTCCGCCCTGGCGGGTCCTCTCCACGGCGGCGCCAACGAAGAGGTGCTGAAGATGCTGGAGGAGATTGGCTCGAAGGATCATGTCCCGGCCTACATCAAGCGAGTCAAAGAAGGGCAGATCAAGTTGATGGGTTTCGGTCACCGCATCTATAAGAATTATGACCCGCGGGCGAAAATCATCCGCTGGAGCGCGGAGCAAGTCTTCCAGGTTACCGGACGCAGTCCCAAGCTCGACATCGCCCTCGAACTGGAGCGCATCGCGTTAGAAGACGACTATTTCGTGAAGCGCAAACTGTATCCCAATGTCGACTTCTACTCGGGCATCATGTACCAGGCTATGGGTTTCCGCCCGGAGATGTTCACCGTGCTGTTTGCGATTCCGAGAACCACTGGTTGGCTGGCGCAATGGCAGGAACTGATCACTGATCCCGAGCAGAAGATTGCGCGGCCGCGCCAGGTCTATACCGGACACCCCGAGCGCGAGTTCGTGCCCATTGACAAGAGAGTTCCGGTACCGATTCCGGCAGAGTATCCGGCAGACTGATGTTTGCTTAGAGAAGTCGCGCGAAACAAGACGGCCCAGCTCTCTCCAGTTGGGCGCAATTTTCAAGCAATCTATGCGACAGGCTCGAGGATTCGAATGGGAGGGCCTCAGAATTGAGGTTGGGCGTACTCCCCAAGATCAAGACCGCCACTACTACGCTTTGGCGAAAGCCAAGTACCCTTTATGCGATGTGCTTTGCCAGTTCCGCGCGCCGCTCACGATGGCGCTCGGGCGAAGTGATCACCTGCATCTCCTGCCAGTCGTAGGGAAATTCTTTGCCGCAATCCAGACAGGCAACGTACGTGCCGGTCAGAATGGCGGCTTGCGGACGCGGCTTAGCCCCGCGGATAGTGACTGGGAAACTGTACCGAGAGTGTCTGCAGCCGAAGAGCACATCCACCAGTTTAGCGAACATGATCACCTTCCACATTCGAGCTGGGAGGCTCGAACCCCTGGACTCAACCTGAGTTTAACTATACGCCCCGCACTCGAGCGGGCAATCAACAAATACTTAGACTCACCAATTGACAAAAGGGTTTACGTTTCCCAAAAAGCTCCTCCGGCAACCGGCATTCGATTCGCAAACCCTTGCATTCAATATAGTTACGCAGGCAGGCGAAACTTTTCACGGGACACCTTGGCGGGAACTTAAGCGGTCGCAAAGACCGGATTGTAAAGCGATTGGCCCAGAAAGGAGTTCCCCGGTCAGCCCTTCAGACGCTCTGCGGGCCGCGCTTCTTCTGTTGCTGGCACTTGGTCATGATGGCCGATCGGAGTCGGCTGCGAAGGTCTTCCGGCAATTCGTAGAGCTGGGAGTCGCGATAAATCTCAATCGTCTTCTTGGTTGTGTCGCAGACAACGTAGCAGTTGTGGCACCACGAAAGATGGTTCTCTAATTCGACTTTGGTCTTTTCGTCGAGAACGCCGTCCAGGTAATTCGTCAGCTCGGTCAGGAATTCAGCGCATTTCACGGGTTGCCATCTCCACTTGTAACATCTCCCTTGCTTTCGCCATTTTTTGCCTCGGCGTCTTTGCTGCTTTCTCGTCTTTGAAAGTATCTTCCCAGCCGCTCGCGTAGCTGCAAGCGAGCCCGCAACAGCCTCGACTTCACTGCCGGCACGCTCAACTCGAGAGCAGCCGCAGTTTCTTCCGTTGAAAGCCCTTCAACGTCCCTCAGCACAAATACCGTCCGGAAGCCGGGGGGCAGGCCCTGGATGGTCTTGCTCAAAATCTCGCGCAGCTCGGCTTGCGTATACTGCTGCTCCGGATTCGGACTCCAGTCCGCGATTTCGCGGGGAAGGGAATCGTCTTCCGTTTTGATGTCTTCATCCAGCGAAACGGTGCGCTCAGGCTTGCGCCGACGCAACTTCATCAGCGCTTCATTCACTGCGATCCGGACCAGCCAGGTATAAAACTTTGACTGCTCCTGGAACTGCGCCAAGTTGCCGTAGGCCTTCAGGAACGCTTCCTGCACCACGTCTTCCGCATCTTCGCGGTTCTGCGTGATGTGCTGCGCGATCCGGAAAACATTGCGATCGTAGCGGCGAACCAGCTCTTCAAACGCGGAGTCGTCGCCGCGCTTGGCTGCCTGTACAAGCGTCAGCTCTTCGCTAACTGGTCCGGCTACTTTGTTTTGGATGGCTCCCATTTGCTTGGCGATGCAGTATTTTCGGGGTGCAAAAAAACTATGGTTTGGTGGAACCTGATGCAGAGCACCAAACCAGACTGTTATTTTACTTGGTAACCTGCTTCTTTGCCCAATCGCTTTGACGTAGGCGCAAACAAGACTTTGCGATAGAGTTCAAAAGGATGGGCATTACCCGAAGGATACCCAGACGAACAGGTACCGAAGTACCCTGCCGTCAGCGTACAAGTACCGTATAATCAGCGCTTAGGGCAATGTCCTTTCGTGTGAAGGCAGTTCGCGCGAAAGAGACTCCAACCCTGGCGGCGGTTCTCTGAGAAATGGCGGAAAGCAAGGAACTCCAACTCATTGTCGAGCGTGCGGTGGCGCAGGTCTTTGACCGCGAACTTCCTAAGTTGCAGGCAGAGTTGGTCGCGCGCGTTCTGGCGGAATTGCCCGCGGCCCCGGCTGCTGCAGACGCGCACTCAAGCGCTGGAAGCCCAACTCAAGGCAACCTAGTTCAGGCCGTCGCCAGCATTCACGGCGGTACTACGCAAAAAGAAATTCTGCGCGCGTTGCTTGATGCCGGCAGCCTCTACGGTTCGCGCGTCGCATTGTTCGTCATGAAAGCCGGAGCGGCGACCGGATGGCAGGGGCGCGGCTTAGGCCAGGATGATGCCGTGAAGGATTTCGCGCTTGATATGAACGGCGGACCTGCCGCCCACGCATATCAAAACCGCAACGCCACTCCCGCCAACATCGCTGAGATGGATCCCCGCTTCGTCGAACATTTTGGCGGACCGGCAAACGAGCAGATCCTGGTACTGCCTCTGGTTCTCAAAGATAAGGTTGCGGCGTTGCTCTATGCCGATGGCGGTGCGGACGGCATGCTGGATGGCCCCTCGCTTGAAATCCTTGTGCTCGCGACGAGTGCATGGCTGGAAGTCGTGTCGCTGCGCAAACAGGCACAGAGGGATTTCGCCGATACCACTCCGGCTGTGGAACGTCCTGCGGTCGCAGCGCCCGTTCAGGCCGTCAGTTCTTTTGCCGATCCCTTTGCAGCTCATACGCCGAAACATATTGCGCCAGAAGTCGAACCCGAGCCCGCCGCGGAACTGGTCGAGGTGGCGACGCATGCGGCGTCTGCAAATGCCGCGGCATCCGCGCCTGCGGCAGCAGCGGACCCGTTTGCGGGAATGTCTCCCGATGACGCCGATACCCACCGCAAGGCCCAGCGCTTTGCGCGCCTGCTGGTGGACGAGATCAAGTTGTACAACCAGGCGAAAGTGGCGGAAGGCCGCCGCAACAAGGATCTCTATGATCGCCTGAAAGAAGATATCGAAAAGAGCCGTTCGACGTTTCAGAAGCGCTACGGCAACACCGCGGCGGCAAGTGGGGACTACTTTCAAAAGGAAGTGGTGCGCAGCTTGGCGGAAGATGACTATTCGGTTATGGGCGCGAACTTCCGCAAATAGGAACTTGGTTTGGGGAAGGGCACGCCTTCAGGCGTGCCGATTGGTCCTCTTAACATTCGGGCTTTAGCCTCTGAGATCCGCGTCCGGCTCCCAAATCGTCTCACGGCGCTTCTAGCATCTAACGGTTCTGGCATTCGCGTTCCGCGCGAAATATGAAGGTGGTTCGAGTGGGTCTCAAGTGTTGTTGGTTGCTCGCGCTGAGCCTATCGAGCGGGCTCCTGAATGCTCCTGCTTTTTCCCAGCAGGGTTCCGATTCTTCCGGCAAACCAGCAGTCGCACCTGCGCCGGCAAAACCCTCGCAGGGTGAGTCGGCGACGACAACCCGCTCAACTTCCAAATCCGCGCATCCGAAGTCTCCACCACCCGCGGCCAAATCGGGCAAAAAACCGAGCACCGCTGTTACCCGGTCCGCGGCCGCGAAGAAAAGAAAGCGGCCGATGTCCCCTCGCGTCCGCCGCATTCGCCAAGCTTTCGTCGCGTCCACAACCTTGCGTCCCATGGCCCAGCAATTGATTCAGGATCGCACTCCCGCCGGATATTCGGGAGTTGAAGCTTACGCGCGCGCGCACTCTAAAGAAGACGCCGGTGCTTTAGCCTGGCTGGTCGTGGGATACGCGCACCTGCTCGATCACGATGGCGCCAAGGCGATCGATCCTCTCAACCGCGCCAAGCCTTTTGCGGGTGATCTTGGAGACTACGTCGCCTACTATCTTGGAACGTGCTACCTGCAAACCGGCCATCAGGCCGAGGGTCTGGCCGCGCTCGCCAACTTCGACACAACCTATCCGGACTCGCTGCTGATTCGCGACGCTCACCTCAGCTACGCTACCGCACTGCTGAGCGAAGGCCGCGCCGCCGAAGCCGTTGCACTGCTGGAGAAAGACCGCCTGCCTGCGCGATCCGACATCGAGTTTGCCTTGGGCCGGACCTACGCCGTTCTGGGCCAGACCGAGAAAGCTGCCGAAGCCCTGGCGAACGTTTACTACAACATGCCGACCGCGGCAGAAGCGGATGCAGCCTATACGGAATTGAAAAGACTTCCGTCGGCGCCGCCACCAACTCCGGCGCAACTGAAGACACGCGCTGACCTACTGATGAAAGCCAAGCGCTATAACGACGCGGTCGATGAATATCGCGAACTCGCCAGTCATGCAACTCCGGAGCTGCGCCCGGCGGCAGAGCTCGCGTTCGCGGATGCAATGCATCGCAGCGGCCGGAACCGTGAGGCCAAGACGGAGTTGGCCGACCTTCCGGGCGCTACTGCGGATCAAAACGCGCAGCGGCTCTACATCCTGGGAGAAATCGCCTGGGCGTCCAACGACAATGACGAGTTTTATCGGACGGTAAATGAACTGCGACAAGCTGCGCCGACAAGTACTTGGCTCGAGCAGGCGCTGCTCTCAGTAGCCAATCTCCATCTTGTGCACCACGAGTACGACCAGGCACTCGACGCGTTTCGCGAGCTGCAGCAGCGTTTTCCCACCGGATCGCGCGCTTCATATGCGCACTGGAAAGCAGCCTGGCTCACGCTGCGCTTTGGGCGAAATCAAGAAGCCAAGAAGCAGTTCGACGAACAGATCGGGCTGTATCCCTCGGGCAACGAGACGTCCGCCGCGCTCTACTGGCGCGCGCGGCTGGCCGAGGAAGACAACCAGCCCGGCATGGCTCGCGCCTATTATCAGAAGTTATCGGACCGTTTCCGGAACTACTACTACGCCGAGTTAGGGCGGGAGCGGTTGCAGAAGCTACCGCAGGTTCCAGACCCACCAGGGGAGTACCCGTTGCTCGATCACATTCCTCCGCTCGAGCATGGCGACAAAGTGACATTATCCGAACTGCCGACCGACGATCTTCACCTGCAAAAGGCTGAGTTGCTTGGCAATGGCGGCCTGGTGGATTTTGCCGTGCGCGAATTGCTGGCAGCCGCCAGCGCCGATGGCGGCAACTGGGGAGCAGCGGAAACCGCGCAGCTCTATATCGATACTGGCCACTATGATCGCGCCATCGAAGTCATGAAGCATTCCGTCCCCAGCTATTTCGCGGTCGACATTCCGACATTGCCGCGGGCTTACTGGGAAGCGCTGTTTCCGCGTCCTTACTGGGCTGACCTGAAAAGGTTCTCCTTGGCCAATGGACTCGATCCGTATCTGGTGGCGTCGCTCATCCGCCAGGAATCGGAGTTTAATCCGCTCGCGGTTTCGCGAGCGAATGCTCTAGGTCTGATGCAGTTGCTGCCGAAAACCGGCAAGGTCGTCGCACATCAGGTATCGCTGAAGCACTATACTCCCGCCCAATTGTTTGTACCGCCCGTCAACTTGCAACTGGGCACGCGGTATTTCCGCGGCATGGTCGACAGGTTCGGCGGCTCGTTCCAGCACGCTCTGGCCGCCTACAACGCGGGATCTGACCGGGTCGAGGAATGGATGGGACAAGGTCCCTATCGCGATTCTCCAGAATTCGTCGAATCGATTCCGTTCACTGAAACCCGCGAGTACGTTCAAGCCATCATGCGCAACGCCGCCGTTTACAAACAGCTCTACGGGGCTCCCTAGTCTAGAGCTTGCCTCCACGCCTGAAGACTCCAAGGGATGTCTCAATTCATTCATTGGCAGATCGACGTATCTCAATTGGCCGGGCGTTGTTCTGTCGGCGATTTGTAGAACAGAATTTCAATCACCAGCAACGCCGCGCCCACCACGATCGCGCTATCCGCCAAGTTGAACACCGGCCACTGGTACTGCTTCACGTAAAACAATAA
>DATBZH010000033.1:0-161880 GCA_036513255.1 Candidatus Sulfotelmatobacter sp.
TTCTGAAAGCGAGCTACGGTCGCGTGAGCAAAAACAAAAGCAACATCAAAAGCTTTCTAATAAGTAAAAATCAAAAAACCTCAAGTTCAGCACCAACGCATGATGATGCTGAACTCAGACACTCTACGTGTCTCTTGACAATGCCGACAAGGTTATAGAGGGATGGCCCATGCTTGCGCCGCGACGAAAATGGCTGCCCCACTCGCCGCGGTTTTCGGCGGAGCCTGCCCTGAGTTAAGCCGAAGGGTGGGAATCGATGCTGCCGAATCACGCGAGAACTGCGATCTCCTACGCAGCGCTAAAGCAATCCACAGCCCCCTTGTGACATCTAACCTTGCGCTTCACTCCAGACTCAATTCATAATCGCTCCAGCAGAAGTAGTGCGTACAAATCGAGGAGCTAGCTCAGCCCGAGTCGGAAGTCGTCCGTAACTCCTTCGTTCGAGAGAGTTTGGCTCTAACTCATTTGGATCACGTACTTTGGCGGGAAATTCCCGCTAGTGTGATGATTCCAAAGCAGATGCGAAAGGTAGGGGGGTGGGGTAGAGAGGTACGGACCGGGCGCATACCTGACAAAACAGACCGGTGACATTGCTGACACTATGGCTCCCGCAACCTCCTCACGTGAGTAAGGAACAGTGGAATATCTATTCAGGGCGCTTCGAGATAGGTCACCCTGATTGACCCAGGGCTTGCGCCCGCTGTTGAGAGTGATCACTTTGAAGCTATTGAAGGGAATTGGTAGGAGCAGAAAAACGCGGAGATCAATCAAGTAAATCAATTCCTAACTCGACGAAGCGATCCGGACGAGGAAAGCTGGCCCAATGGACTATACTTTCCCCGCTATGCGAATGCCGATCTTCTCATTTCTACTTCTACCCTCGCTTTGCTTTGGATTCATCACGCCCGTCCTCGCTCAAACCTTGTTGGTGGTCAATCAGGGCGATAGCAATCTGAGCCTGGTCGACCCGGCGTCCGCGAAAGAAGTAGCCACCATCGCCGAGAACACTCCCGGAGTGCATGGTCATGAAATCGCTGCCTCCGCCGACGGCCGCACCGCTTTCATGCCGATCTACGGCAGCACTGGCGTGGGCAAGCCGGGCATCGATGGGCAGGAAATGCTCGTCATCGATCTGCCATCGCGCAAGGTCGTCGGCCACATCGATTTCGGTCATGGAGTGCGGCCGCATCTTCCTGTTCTCGATCCCGCGAGTGGGCTGCTCTATGTCACGACAGAGTTGGACAAGACGGTGACGATAGTCGACCCGAGCACGCGCAAGATTATCGGCGCGGTTCCGACCGGGCAGGAAGAGTCGCACATGCTGGCCATCTCGCATGACGGGAAGCTCGGTTACACCTCAAACGTTGGACCGGGCACCGTCTCGGTACTCGATCTGGTCGGGCGCAAGACAATTGCAGTAATTCCTGTGTCCGGCCAAGTACAACGGATTGCCATTTCCGCTGACGACAAACTGGTATTCACCGCGGACCAGACGAAGCCTCAGCTTGCCGTGATCGATACAGCGACAAACAAAGTGAAGACATGGGTGCCGCTTCCAGGCTTGGGCTACGGCACAGCTGCAACGCCGGATGGCCATTGGCTTCTGGTCGCAGTTCCTTCCACGAACCAGGTTGCGGTCGTGGACTTGGCAAAGATGCAAGTCACGCGCCGCATCGACGTCGCAACTTCGCCGCAGGAAATTCTGATTCGTCCTGACGGCAAGGTGGCGTATGTATCGTGCAATGTGGGCGGTAAGGTTGCAGCGATCGATCTCGCGCAATGGAACGTCCAGAGTCTGATCATTGCCGGCAAGTTCGCCGATGGCCTCGGGTGGGCCAAATAGATCCGCCAAATGCGCGGGCTAGGGGCGGATCTTCGCCGTTGGCCCGGGTTCTCAGCGCTGTGCAAGCCTTTGCATCTTGACATCCCTATCCGCTCAAACCAGAATTAGCGCCTTGTGCCGGAACGTGTCTCCCCGACAACTCGGGGTTTAAATGGCACACGAAATAAGGAGGGGCGGAATGAAACGTAAGACTGTTTGGCTCGCATTGTCGGTTTTATTTTGCGCAGTGTTTGCGGACGCGCAAGTGACGGGGTCGGGGAACACCGGCACAATTCCCATCTGGACAGGAAAGAGCAGTCTGGGAAATTCCAAGGTAGCTCAGATCGGCGGCAACATCGGGATCAACACGAAAACGCCGGGCGCGCAGCTGGACGTCGAAAACCCCAGCACCATCCCCGCGATTGTCGGCGACAGCTTTGCGGCCACAGGATCAACCACCGGAGTACTCGGTCTTACCGCCAGTCCTGATGGCACTGCGGTAGCCGGACTCGCCAGCGCCACGACCGGAACAGCAATCGGCGGATTTTTTCGTACTGCATCGAGCACGGGCACCGCGCTGCTTGGCGTGGCCACCGCAACTACAGGAGCCGCGCTGGGAATTTACGGTCAGACTTCTTCCCCCGGCAGCGAAGCGATCCTGGGATCACAGCTTGCCACAACCGGCGACGGAGCCGGCGTGGCCGGTGACACAGCCAGCGAGACTGGAGGCGCCGGATTGGTTGGACGAGCCACGGCGACGACTGGCAGCGCGCAGGCAGTCTTCGCCGATACCAACAGCCCAAATGGCATTGTTGCCTTATTTCGCGCCCACACCGGAGGCGACCTCGTGACCGGGCAATTTGGGCCCGACACAGCCGCAGTCAACGTCTTTCGCATCGATAGTACGGGAAAAGGTTTCTTCGACGGTGGAACTCAAACTGGTGGCGCTGATTTCGCCGAATCCGTTTCCGTCGCAAAAGAGGTTGCCGCGCATGAACCCGGAGATCTGCTGATCGTAGATGCGACGGGAAGACGCCAGCTGAAGCTCTCCGCGGAGCCGTACTCCACGCTGGTGGCCGGAATCTACTCCACCAAACCAGGAGTGCTGGCCACGACCCACAAGATGAACGAGACAGCGTTCAATGAAATTCCGCTGGCCATTGTCGGCATCGTTCCCTGCAAAGTGAGTGCGGAAAACGGCCCGATCCAGCCCGGCGACCTGCTCGTCACGTCCGCGACACCCGGCCGCGCCATGAAAGGCACCGACCGATCACGCATGTTAGGAGCTGTAGTGGGAAAGGCGCTGGAACCTTGGAGTGAAGGTACAGGTGTCATCCAGGTGCTGGTGACCTTGCAATAGCGGAGACTTAAAAAATTTGGGCCTAACTTCCCACGTACCGCGCGTACAGGCTCCGCGCCGCCGCAGTGTCGGTCGTGCCTTTGATGATGGCACGTCCATCAGGGAAAAGTGTCATCTCATACGGCTCGCGCCAGAACTTTAAAACGAAGTCGTTGTGGCGCACGGTACCGTGTGCCTCAAGCCGTTCCTTCATTTCGACAAAGTCGATCGCGCGGTGGCGTTCGTGAATTTGCACCGAATTTCTTCCACACAAGGTGATGTGGGGCCGGCCTTCGCCAGAAAGATAAACGAATTCCCGCTCCCCGCAGACGACACAATTGCTACGCGGCATATCGGCCGAAATTTCCGCATGCTGATTGCTCCACACGTCGAATGACAACAGCGTGCGCCGCAGCGCCGGCGCTCTAGTTCCTCCAACGAGGAATTTCAAAGCCTCAGTCGCGGAAAGAGACGCCACGAGATTTACCACTGAATTCAATATCCCCGCCGTCTCGCAGGTCTCGACCATGCCCTTTGGCGAATTCGGAAAAATGCAAGCCAAACAAGCGGTTTGACCGGGAACAACATTCATCGTGGCGCAATAGCTTCCCACCGCCGCGGAATAAATCCAAGGCACCGAATTCTTCACCGCGTAGTCATTGATCAGGTAACGCGTCTCGAAGTTGTCTGTCCCATCCAGGATAAGCTGCATTCCTTCAAGCGCCGCATCCACATTGTCGGGAACTAGATCCTCCACCCTCGGCTCGACAACAATCTTCGAATTGAACGCCGCAATCTTCCGTCCCGCGGCAATCGCCTTGGGCAACGATTCGGCCGCATCTTTTTCGTCAAAAAGCGACTGCCGCTGCAAGTTGCTGGCCTCCACATAATCGCGGTCGATGATCCGCAATGCGCCAACTCCAGCCCGCGCCAGCAATCCCGCCAGTGCCGATCCCGTTGCTCCGCAACCGACAATCGCGACCCGAGCCTTCCCAAGCCGCCGCTGTCCCTCTGCGCCAATGCCGGAAAAAAGAATCTGGCGGGAATAACGCTCGTTATTTGCGCCGGGAGACTCCGCCGTCCAGCCGGTACTGTCACTCGTTAAAATTTCATGTGCCAAAGAGATCACCAATCGCTTCCGCTAAACCCTTTATTATAAGTGCCGGAGTTCGCCATTGCCTGCGCCCGGCACTGCCGCAGTGCGTCGTATCCGGGCGACGAAGGCAATGTCGCTTTCCATCGAAGTTACCAACACCCGGAATTAAGGAAACTTTGCTGAGACGGTACGCGCCATGTTTGATCGCGATGATCTTGTCGACTCTGGCTACACGCGCTGGAGCGACAGCTTGCATGGACTCCATTAAACCGCCAGCGGAAACACCACCATCACAACAGTCAGCCGACACTCCTTCCTCGATGCAATACGAGGGACGTGTGGTGCAATCGATAGAGTTGCCCGGCGTGCAGGAGCGGGACCGTGAACATCTGCTGCAGGTGATGCCGCAGAAGGCGGGCACGCCGCTCGAGCGGAATCAGGTCCGCGACAGCATCCGCGCGCTGTTCGCCACCGGCCGCTTCGCAGACATTCAAGCGGAAGCCACGCCCTCCGGTGCCGGCGTGATTCTCACATTTGTGACATCGCCGAATTTTTTTATCGGGGCGCTTGATGTCGAGGGCGCTCCTAACCGGCCGAATAGAAATCAGATCGTGAATGCATCAAAGTTCCAGCTCGGTGAACTTCACACGCGCGAAAAATTAGAACGCGCCCTGCAGAACATCCGCCAGCTCATGCAGGAAAACGGATACTACCGCGCAAGGGTTACGGCTGAAAGCACGCTCAATCCTGCAACGCAGCAGGTGACGATCCTGTTTCACGTCAGTCCCGGGGAGCCGGCGCATGTCGGCGAAGTTAAAGTCACCGGTACTTCGAGTTTGTCGTCGGCGCAAGTGCAGGATATCGCGCACATGAATCGCGGCGATCGCGTGACGGCTTCCCGCATCACCAGCGCATTGCAGCGGCTGAGAAAAAAGTTCTCCCGGCAACAACGAGTGCTGGCGCAGGTGTCGATCGCCGCGCAAGAGTACCATCCTGAGAAAAATTCGGTCGAATATACTTTTCAGATCGATCCCGGTCCTGTCGTCGTGATCTACGCCGAAGGTTTCCATGTGAGACGCGGCGTCCTCAAGAAAGAGATTCCGGTCTACGAGGAAGACGCGCTGGACGATGACCTGCTCAACGAAGGCCAGCGCAACCTGCTCGACTACATGCAATCTCGCGGATACTTCGATGCGAAAGTCGAAATTGTGAAGCGCAACGATCCGGGCATTCTTCGCGTTATCTACCAGATCAATCCCGGTCCTCTTCACCGCCTCGCGCTGATCGATATAACCGGCAACCAAAAATTCCTGGACAATGCGAGCATCCGCACACGCCTGGAAATCCAGCCGGCGACCCGCTTTCTCACCCACGGCCGTTACAGCGCCGCTCTGCTGAAGAACGACGTGGCCAACCTGGAAGCTCTTTACCGCTCTAACGGCTTCCGTCAGGTGCAAATACAGACCAAAGTCGACGACAACTACAAAGGTGTTGAGAACCGCCTCGCCGTTCACATTCATATTGAGGAAGGGCCGCAAATTCTGATCGGCGAGTTTCACATCGTGGGCAACCGGGTGATGCAGCTTAATCAATTTCCTGAGCTCAATACGAGAGAAGGGCAGCCCTTCTCCGAGCAGAACCTGGCCAGCGACCGTGAGAGCATCCTTAACTTCTATTTCAATCGCGGCTTTCCCAATGCCACGCTCGATATCACCACCCAACCCTCGTCTCAGCCCGATCGTGACGATGTGACCTATACCATTCAGGAAGGCGAGCGGTTCACTGTGAATCAGGTGATCGTTGCCGGACTCGAACACACGCGCGATTACATCGTGCAAAGAGAAGTGCAGGTTCATGCTGGTGATCCTCTCAGTCAACAAGATCTGCTGGATACACAGACCAAACTCTATAATCTCGGTATCTTCAGCGAAGTAGACACCGCGGTGCAAAATCCCGAGGGCACCGATCCCGAAAAGAATGTCCTGGTCCAGGTTCAGGAAGCCAAGCGGTACACATTCACTTACGACGTTGGGCTCGAGTTCGAAACCGGACTGCCCGCAGGAACCAGCGCGCCGCAGGGTGAGACGGGAGTGAGTCCGAGAGTGGGATTCGATGTTACGCGGCTCAACTTCGGAGGAAGAAATCAGACGCTGACATTTCAGTCACACGTTGGACGACTGCAGCAAAGAGGCTTAATTAGCTACGAGATCCCGAAGCTGTTTGATAACGAAAAGTTCAAACTTATCTTTACCGTCTTTTATGACAACAGTCTCGACGTTTCCACCTTTACTTCCCAGCGCCTGGAAGGAAAAGTCGATCTAAGGCAGCAAATCAGCAAACCGAACTCCATCACCTATCGCTTCGACTACCGCCGGGTAAAAGCCAGCAACTTCGCTTCGGATTTTTCGACCGATCTGGTTCCCCTATTGTCACTACCGGCGCGGGTTGGAGGTCCCGGTTTTACCTACATTCACGACAGGCGCGATAACCCGCTCGAAAGCACCAAGGGAGATTACTTCACACTCGACGCATTTGCGGCCTCAAGTTACTTCGGGTCCGAGGCCGACTTTGCCCGCGCCCTGGCTCAGAACTCGACATACAAGGCGTTTGGAGGCAAGGGCAAGCCGAACCATCAATTTGTCTTTGCCCGTTCCACCAGCATTGGCCTGGAGCAACCAGTCCGCGGCACAAGAGTCTTACCTCCGGGTTCGTGCCCGCTCAATGCAGCCGGAGAGAGCACCTGTGCCGGTATCTCGCTGATTCCACTGCCGGAACAATTTTTTGCCGGTGGTGGAAACTCGCATCGCGGATTCGGGTTAAATCAAGCAGGTCCACGCGATCCTGATTCCGGTTTTCCCGTCGGCGGCACGGCTCTGTTTGTAAACAACCTGGAACTGCGCCTTCCCCCGGTGACCTTGCCTGTTTTAGGAGAAGGTTTCGGATTCGCAATTTTTCACGACATGGGTAACGTCTTCACTGCCGGTCACGACATGCTAACGGGACTCGCCCGGTGGCATCAGCCGAATCCGGCTCGTTGCCTGCAATCTGATGGCACGGCGAATTCGGGCTGCCTTAACTACTTCAACAACAGCGGCTTCGACTACACTTCGCACGCATTAGGGGTGGGAGTTCGATATAAGACACCCATCGGCCCATTGCGCTTCGACTTCGGATACAATCTGAACCCGACAGCTTATCTCCAAAGCACCGGAACGACCCCGAGCGGCGTGACGACTTTTGGTCCGGAACGTCTTCGCCACTTCAATGTGTTTTTCAGCATAGGCCAGCCTTTCTAGTGAAAAACCTAACGACAAAGACGGCGTTTACGGCGTTGGTATTGCTGCTGCTGACGCTGGTGGCTTTCGGATCTCAGCCAGCGTTGGCGGGCGAAGTCATCGACCGCATCGTGGCGACCGTCAATCGACGCGTGATTTTGCAAACCGATTGGGATGAGGCTCTCAACTATGAGGCCCTGCTCAACGGGCGCACGCTCAGTCAGTTCACCGATGACGACCGTCGCGCCGTCCTTGACCGGCTCATCGATCAGGAATTGCTCGGCGAGCAAACCAAGTTCGCTGACATCCAGGAGGTATCCCGGGATGAGGCTGCCAAGCGTGTAGCCGAGGCGCGAAAGCAATATCCGGAAGCGGTTACCGATGCGGGCTGGCGAGCTGTCCTGGCCCGGTATCATCTCACTGAAAATGATCTGCTCGATCATGTGCAACGGCAACTCGACCTCATGCGCCTGGTCGATGCCCGCCTCCGCCCCAGTATTCAGATCGATTCCAAAACCATCGAGACCTATTACCGCGACAAGTTCGTCCCGCAGTTGCGACAGTCGGGCGACGGCGAGATTCCCTTGGCTGATGTCTCTGCGAAGATTCGTGAATTGTTGACGGAGCAAAAGGTCAGCGAGTTGTTGGTTTCCTGGTTGCAGACGCTGCGATCGGAAAGCGACGTTCGGATTCCCGGTTCCCCTCAGTCTTCCGAGGGAGTGCAGGCTCGGTGAGCGAACCTGCCGTTCCCTTGCCGCGCCGCAGGTGGTGGAAATACCTGTTGATCTTGACCGGGGTCGGACTCATCGTTTTACTCGCAGGCTTCTGGTATCTCACAACCGAATCCTTTCAGGCCTTTGTCCGGCGAAGAATCGTCGCCGAGGTCGAGCGCGTTACCGGCGGGCGCGCGGAAGTTGGAAGCATCCACACGGTCCCGTTCCACCTGCAAGTCGAGATCAGGGATATGACGGTGCATGGGCGCGAAGCCGCGTCGGACGTTCCTTTGGCTCACGTCGATCATATCGTCGGCCGAGTCAAAGTCATTTCGTTGCTGCGGACCGAGTTTGGATTCTACGAAGTTGCGATCGAACATCCGGTCATTCACATTGCTTTCGATGCCGATGGCACGACCAACGTGCCGTCGCATCCAGTGCCGAAGTTCTTCAATCAGACTTCGGTTGAACGGCTGTTAGCGCTCTCCATCGATCATCTTTATGTCCGCCGCGGAGAACTGCTTTGGGATGATCGCAATATTCCTCTTGATTTTGCAGTTCACGACAGCGAGTTACAGATGGATTACTCGTTTCTGCGCTCGCGCTTTGAGAGCCGGCTCCTGCTGGGCAGGGTGGAAACTAAATTCGACGACTATCGCCCGCTTGCCTGGATGAGCAGCGCTGAATTCAGCCTGGGATCGACCTTCGTCGACGTGAAGTCATTGCGCCTGAACTCCGGACATACGCACATCGACGCCAAAGGGCGCATCAGTGATTTTCGCAAGCCTCAGGTAGAAGTAATGTACGATGCGTTCATTGACCTTGCTGAAGCTGCAACGGTCTCCCGCCGCCACGATCTCCACGCGGGAATATTGGAGCTGAAGGGAAAGGGCAACTGGTCGCTGGATCAGTTCTCCAGTTCCGGATTTCTCGCGCTTCGCGATTTTGGCTGGCAGAGCGATCGAGCACTTGTAAAGAATGCCAGCGCCACTTCCGATTATGCTGTGACCGACTCGCAACTCAAGCTTTCAAAGTTGCAGGCCAGGCTATTGGGTGGAACGATCACGGGCGAGGCTCAAGTCGATAATTGGCTGCACAGCATGCCTTTGTCGAAGGCAGAAGAACGCCGCCGCAGAAACACCATCAGCTCCGAGGATATGGCAGTCGTAACCGCCGTCCGGCCCCGATCCAACAAGAAAAGCGAGACGCAGAAGCCGCTGGAGATGCAATTGGGAGTCGTCCATCTTCGGTTGCGAGACGTCGCGGAGGAAGAAATTGCGGCTGCCGTGAACACTCCTGCTCACTCGCTAAACGGTTTTCATCCGCTTGGTTTGACCAGCGGCAGCCTCGATGCCCGGTGGGTCGGCACGCCGCGAGATGCGGAAGTTGCCTTTGTGTTCGATCTTGATCCAGCCCCACATGCCGCCCCGGGAACTTTGCCGATGGCGGGCCATGCGCGCGGTTCTTACGACATGGCTGCTGACGCGCTGCAACTCTCACTGTTCCTTGTAAATACACCAGCCTCGCGGGTGCAGGCGTCGGGTTCGCTTTCTTCGTCGTCCGCTCTTAAGGTCTCGGTTTCAACGTCGAGCTTTGACGAATGGCGTCCGCTGGTCGCCGCGTTGCATGGGCCTGCCAAATTCCCCTTCAGTCTAAACGGCGACGCGACCTTTAACGGTGTAGTGAGCGGAAGCTTTTCTTCTCCCACGGTAGCGGGAACTCTGGCCGCGCAAGACTTCGATTTCACTCTCCCCGCGACCGCCCGGTCGGCCGAGAAAGAAATTCATTGGGACTCCCTTTCGGTAAACGCCCAGTGGTCTGCGCAAGGCCTGTCGTTGCGCTCCGGAAGCCTGCACCGCGACGAAACGAGCGCCAATTTCGACATAACGGCAGCGCTTCGGGACGGTCAGTTCACGAGCGACAGCCTCTTCAGCGGCGATGTGGCGTTGCACAAGGTGGATGTAACCTCGACCGCGGCGCTCGCGGGCTACGATGTTCCTATCTCGGGCACAGCCGACGTAACTCTTCAATTATCGGGAACAAGATCTTCTCCCGAAGCGCAAGGGCAGCTCCATGTAGCGAACGGCGCTGCTTACGGCGAATCGATTGCAAAATTCGATGCTGGGCTTCGCCTCGCCGGCGATGACGCCATGCTCGACAGCATTCATTTGGTGCACGAAGACGCAATCGTCACCGGCAGTGCGGCCTACAATTCGTCCACTCGCGTCTACAAGTTGGATCTCGCGGGGCAGAACTTCGATCTCGCTGCCCTGCGGCAGATTCATTTGAATAGCTTGAGCATTGAGGGCCGCGCCGACTTCACGCTGCGGGCTTCTGGAACGCCAGAGATGCCGGAAATAAAGGCTGCGCTGCATCTTCACGATCTCACGTTCGATCACGAATTGTCAGGAGATCTGAACGTTGACGCATCGTCGCAATCCGGAATCCTTCACGTGACCGGCCAATCGCAGTTTCGTCAAGGATCGCTGGTTATCGACGGCAATGTGCGTATGCGCGACGATTATCCAGCTAACTTCTCGGCTCAGATGGATCATCTCGATCTCGACTCGATATGGCGGGCCTATTTGCGCGGTGAACTTACCGGACACTCTGCCGTCGCGGGCACCGTAACGATGCAAGGTCCATTGCGCTATCCGCAGCAATGGGTTCTCAAAGGCGATTTAAGCGACGTTGCCCTCGACGTGGAACATGCAAAGTTGCATAACAAGGACGTGGTGCTTCTCAGCTACGCCGGGCAAACCCTTCGCTTTGACCACGTGCATCTGGTGGGCGAAGGCACCGATATTTCCACTCAAGGAACCGCGAGCTTCGCTGGCGATCGTCAGCTTGATCTCGCAGCCGACGGAAGCATCGACCTCAAACTGCTGAATAGTTTTGACGCGAATCTAGCTGCCTCTGGACTCATGACGGTCAAGATGAACGTGGGTGGAACCTGGTCTCAGCCCGTTCCGCAGGGGCGGCTGCAAATTGCGAATGCATCGTTCGCCTACGCCGGCCTTCCCAGTGGGCTTACTGAGACAAACGGTTCGCTCTTGTTTACTCGTGACCATTTTCATATTGAAAACCTTTCGGCCCGTACCGGTGGTGGAACGCTCGATTTCAAAGGGGATGCCACAACTTACAATCGCCAGTTCAACTTCAATCTCACTGCTTCCGGCAAAGAAGTTCGTCTGCGCTATCCGCCCGGCGTCAGCTCAACCGCTAACGCGGACCTGCACTGGGTGGGCACGCGCTCGGCCTCGACTGTTTCGGGCCAAATTTTAGTCACCAAGCTGGCGGTAACTCCGAACTTCGATTTCAGTTCTTATCTGGAGCGCAGCCGCCAGATCACCTCCATCACGCCGGCCAGTTCTCCGCTTTACAACGTCAAACTCGATATTCAGGTGCAGACTTCGCCGGAACTGCAAATGAAAACGGCGGTCGCCCGTCTCTCCGGCGATGCCGATCTACGGCTGCGCGGTTCCGTTGCCCATCCTGCGGTTCTCGGCCGCGCCGACATTCTCGAAGGCGAAGCCAGTTTCAACGGCACCAAGTTTCGACTGGAACGTGGCGACATCACGTTTGCGAATCCCGTAACGATCGATCCGATCTTAAATCTTGAAGCCTCCACGCACGTCCGCAACTACGATCTCGCGATCACCGTGACTGGCACTCCCGATCAACCCGGAGGTCTTCGCGTTAGCTATCGCTCCGAGCCTCCATTGCCGCAATCCGATATCATCGCTCTTCTTGCGCTCGGACGCACCAGCGAAGAGTCCGAGCAATTGCAGGAACAATCCGGCCAGACTGCGTTCACCGATCAAGCCTCAGCCATCATCCTTAACCAGGCGATCAATTCCACAGTCAGCAGTCGCGTGCAAAAGCTATTTGGCGTCAGCCGCATTAAGATTGACCCGCAGGGTCTGACCACCGAGACCAATCCCACAGCTCGGGGCCCGCAGGTCACCATCGAGCAGCAGTTCGCCAACAACGTCACCCTGACCTATAGCACCAATGTTTCGCAAAGTTCGCAGCAGATCATTCAGGGCGAATATTTTTTCACTCGCAATCTTTCAGCAGTCGGGACGCGCGATCAGAACGGAGTCGTCAGCTTCGATCTGCGAATTCGCCGGCGAAAGAAATGAGTGAATCGAAAGACGCTGCTGCTGGGATCAAAAAAGAATACGACCCGCTTCCGATTCCTCGGCAGGAAATGGTCGCGCAACAACTCCGCGACCGCGGAATCTCCGATCAGCGTGTGCTCGATGCGATGCTTCGCGTACCGCGGCACGAATTCATGCCGGAACAGTATCGGGAGCAAGCCTACGAAGATCATCCGCTCCCCATCGGCGAAGGCCAAACAATTTCTCAGCCTTATATCGTAGCCAGCATGCTCGAAGCGTTGAGCTTGCGCCCGATAGATAACGTTCTCGAAGTCGGAAGCGGATCGGGCTACGTAACGGCTCTCCTGGCGGAACTGGCCTCGCAAGTCTTCGCAATCGAGCGCCACGCTGTATTAGCCACCCGCGCACGAGAGACGATTGCAAAGCTTGGGTATCGCAATGTTGAGATTGCGATCGGCGACGGCAGTCAGGGCTTGCCCCAGCATCAGCCTTTCGACGCGATCATTGTTTCTGCGGCCGCCGCTCGGGTGCCCGCGCCATTGCTCGCCCAGCTTGCCAAAGGCGGCCGGATGATCATCCCAGTAGGCGCTGCCGACGCACAACAACTGCAACTGATTCGCATGCAAGACGGCATTCCACAGATTTCACTACGCGAGCCTTGCCGCTTCGTACCACTAATCGCGGACTAGCGATCTATGCCGCGCCTTCGACTTTACTCAATACAAGCTCACGCTTATCGGCCAGGCGCAGCCAGAGAGTTTGCGCAAAACTAAGCGCGCACGCGATCGATGCATTAGAATTTTCCTGTGCCGCTCTTTCGCAGTCTCAGGCTGACTCTGGAAATGATCAAGTGGGAGCACTCGATTTTCGCGCTCCCATTCGCTCTGTGCGGCGCCATGCTCGCCGCCGGAGGCCTGCCCACAGTCCGTCAACTGGCATGGATTGTGGTGGCCATGGTCGGCGCGCGCTCGGCCGCAATGGCTTTTAACCGCCTGGCCGACTCTGCCATCGACGCCGCAAACCCCCGCACCAGCACCCGCGCACTGCCGGCAGGACATCTTACTTCGACCTTCGTCGCAACCTTCGTCGTAGTCGCCAGCGCCATCTTTATCCTGGCCGCATTGCAACTGAATCGCCTGTCACTGTGGCTCTCGCCGGTTGCGCTGGCTGTTTTGCTTCTCTATTCCTATACCAAGCGCTTTACACGCTGGTCACATCTCGTTCTTGGTTTTGCGCTGGGCATCGCGCCTGCTGCTGCGTGGATCGCGGTACGCGGCTCGCTCGACCCGCGCATCTTGCTGCTCACCGCCGCCGTCACTTGCTGGGTAGGCGGCTTCGACGTTCTCTATGCCTGCCAGGATTTCGACTTCGACCGCCAGGCCGGACTTCATTCCATCCCGCGATATCTCGGAATTCGCAAAGCCCTGTGGGTCGCGCGCACCCTGCATCTCCTAATGGTTCTGTTGCTGCTGGCGCTTTTGGCAGCATTTCACCTCGGGCACCTGACTCTCTATGGAATCGTCGCAGTTGTGCTCCTGCTCGGCTACGAGCATTCGCTGGTCAAACAAGATGATTTGTCAAAACTGAATGCGGCATTTTTTACAATGAACGGCGTAGTCTCGGTCGTGTTCTTTCTATTCGTCGCCGGTGACTTATTGCTGCGAAAGTAAGCGTGTGAGGACAGCCGCCCTGGGAGCTGTCCAGCCGGGCGAAGCCCGGCCAATTGCTTGCCGCTGGCAAAACGTCGCCTCACGTTACGCTCGGGCGGACAGCCAAGGCGGCTATCCCCATGTCGATTCCGTTAATGTGCCGGCGCTGGCTGTGGAGTGGCAGCGCCCGGACTCGAGAAATTCACCTTCGGCACTTCGCGCGACCCTTCCGTAGCCGTGAAGTACGCGTCGTTTGCCTTGAATCCCGCGATCCCCGCGAAAAAGCTGGCAGGGAATTGCTGCACGTAGGTGTTGTAGTCCTGCAGCGTGTCGTTATAACGTTTGCGTTCGACCGCAATGCGATTCTCGGTACCAGCCAATTCATCCTGCAAGCGCAGAAAATTTTCATTCGAGCGCAGCTGTGGATAGTTCTCCGAAATCGCCAGCAAACGCCCTAGAGCTCCGTCGAGCTGCCCGTTCGCTGCGATCTTCTGCTGCGGCGAGCCTGCGGAAAGCAATGCCGATCGCGCCTTTGCAATGTCGCCAAAGACTGTCTGTTCCTGCGTGGCGTAGCCTTTTACTGTCTCCACCAGGTTGGGGATCAGGTCGGCGCGCCGCTGCAATACCACATCCACCTGCGACCAGGCCGACTTCACCGCTTCATTCTTGCTGACGAGAGTATTCTTGACGCCGACGTACTGCCCAAAACAGATCAGCACAACCAGCAGAACAACGGCGATTACGATGACGACCGCGATCAGTGCTTTGCTCATAAACTCTCCTGAAAGAATAGGGTTTCCTGAATCACTGAGCCGGCGAAAGTTGCGGCGAGCCCGGGCTGCCGGAGTCCAGCATTCTATCAACTGCGGCGTTGACCTGCTCCACCGCCGCCAGATATCGCGAGAAAACATCCGTGACGTCGAGTTTTCCCGGCTTGATGCGATGCTCGCGAACATCCAGCACCTGCAAGAATCCCGAGCTATCAAAACCAATCTTACTCGCCAAGGCCTGTATCGCGTCTCGCTTGCCAAGCGGCGCCTCGTGCCCCAGTACCATCAATGCATGACGAAAAAGCGTAGCGAACGACGAAACTGATTGTGTCAGCAGTTCCCACATTTTCTTTTCGTTCCCGGAAGCAAGCAGCAAGTGCCGCCGGAGGAGCGAGAGCTTTTCACCCAATTCATACTCCACTTGCACGCGGTGGAGCGTTGCCGGAATCTTTAATTCCTGCAAAACATCTTCGCCAAAAATCACACGGCGATGCTGCTGCATGTCCATGAGTTCAATGGAAAATACATCAGCCGTACGCTCGAGTTCATCGCGCGTCATGAAAAGCGGAGGCGGTTGTTTTTGCCGGTCCCACCATTTCACCGTCGGGGCCAAACCTTGCAACTTTGCAAACGAGCAATCGCGCAGAACGCAAAACAGATTGATATCCGAATACTCCTGGTGAAAGTCACCCGCTGCAGCCGATCCGTAAATGATGACGCTGACCAGGTTGTCTTGCGCCGCCTCGCGTATGCGTGCCAAGAATTCGCGGCCCTTGTTTCCAGGAATCATCGCTCGCTCCTTATCGCCAAGCCCGTCACCAACTGCTGCTCGCCCCGCCTCCGCCTGAACTTCCGCCGCCAAAGCCGCCGAACCCACCACCACCGCCGCCGCCGAATCCGCCGCCACCCCAGCCTCCGCCTCTGCCACCGCCAAAGATCTGCGAAAAAATGATCCAGAACAGCACGCTGCGCAAAGGCGTAGCGAGCACGATCAAGATGACAATGCCAATGACTACAATCCCGCCCAGCGAAATTCCGCCACCTGGTTGTTCCGCGGGTTGTGCCGCCGGAACTTCCGCTTGCGCATTTGTCAGCTGAATCCCGGCATCCTGCGCGATGACTCCCGCCACCCGCGAAGTCACCAGCAGGAGTGCCTTGTTGTAATCGCTGCTGCGTATGAAGGGAATCGCTTCGCGCTGGAATCCGCCAACTTTGCCATCGGGCAGAATGGGTTCCAATCCGTATCCCACCTCGACCCGCGCACGCCGGTCATCGATGGCATAGAGGACCAGCACGCCACGGTTAGTAGACTTACTTCCAACCCCCCACTGATGGAAAAGATCGACGGCATAACTCTCGATGTCGGAACCGTCTAGCGAATGAACGGTCACCACAGCAATCTGCGCATGCGCTTTTTCGTCAATCTGCCGGCAAATGTCATCCATCTGCGCGACGGTATTTGCATCGAGCACGTGAGCAAAGTCGTTGACGTAACCGGTGGGCTTGAGCTGCGCGATGGGTTCGGCGTGTGCCGCCAGACTGAAGACAAACACGAGCGCCAGCAAGCGCACTGCACCCAAACGGGATTTCAAAGAGGAAATCATTGCAAAGAGAATTGTACAGGCCTTTGTCAGGGGACAAACGGCTAGCGTTTCGGGAAGGGAAGTATTTCAAGCAGGCACAACCAAGTAAGAGCGAAGGCCCGAAGAGATGCGTTTCTGCCGCCTCTTCGGGACCCGCAAAAGCTACTGATTCACACGCAGCAACATCATCGTTCCACTCTCCAGCTTGACATTGTTCTTATCCGAGCTTACGAGCGAGCCCTGTGCCGCACTCGGCGCAGGCGCCAGCTTCATATTGGATATTCCAATAATGCCCTCGGTCTTTGCCGTAATCTGCGGCCGCGCGTTCGCGCTGGTATTGGTACCGGCGTCTGAGGCGGTCGGCATGGTATTCGCGGGGGAAGTATTTGCTGGGGCCGTGCCTCCCCCTCCCATGTGTGTGGACGACGGCGTCGAAGAAGGACTTGAACTCGGCGCTGATGCAGCACTTTGATCGTTGCCGCTCGCCCCATTGTTAGAGTTCGCATTCGGCGGAGCTATGATGGCCTGGATCGACATGGGCATCTGCATCTCGCCGCTTTTCGTTACCGTGCGGTCAAAAGCAATTCCCAGTTCCGACTCTTTCTGTTCTTTGTTGCGAGCCTGCGCCTCCGTGACGTGACCAACGACTTTCGTATCTTTCGTCACCAGCACGTCGCCGTTGTTGCTCTTCATGTCCATCGTGACTTTGGCGATAACCTCGTCCCCGGTCTTCGCTTTCTTTGCATCAATGGTCTTCGCCAATTCCACCGGAATCACGCTGCCCGGCGCGATGCGCGTCGGACCGTTCGTTGCGGGCGGATTCGCCGCTGCATTCGATGGCGGAGCCGGTTGTTGCGCCGCTGGCGCTGGCACAGCGGATTCTGGCTGTGGTTTTGCTCCGCTGTTTTGGTCAGTAGTCGGGTCTTGGGCGAAAGCGATGCCGATTGTCAAGGCTGCGCTAAGAATGGCTAATGTTAATCCTCTCATTGCGACCTCCTAAATAGAAATTTTTTCAACATGTACGAAGTCGCGCGAGACTGCTTTATCGATGGCTCTCATGTTATAGATGCGGTTTGTCCGTCAGAGGTAGTCAGGCACCTTGCCTCATCAAGCCGTAGAATGAAATTCGATTGCTCGCTGCGTTCGCCTTTAGAGCACAACCACCGGCAAAGGCGCCGCATCAGAATTCCATGCTCCTGCAAAACTTTCGTTGTTATTCCGCTTTGGCCGTGGGATGCGTGCTCGCTTGTGCAACTCTCGCCTGCGCTCCCAACCAGAGTCCCGACCAGCTTCGGGAGAAGACTGCCCAAGCCACCGCGGAAGTGAGCCGCGATGCCAAGGCCATGGCGGAAGGTGTGAAAGAAGGTTTGAGCCGGGACAAAACCCTCAACCTGAACAAAGCTTCAAAAGATGAACTGCTAAGCCTTCCCGGAATTACCGAGCACGAGGCTGACCGCATTGTCGCTGAACGCCCTTTCGCGAATACCCACGATCTCGTCAGCCGTCGTATTGTGCCGCAGGAAGAATTCGACAAAATCAAAGACCGCATTATTGCCTCTCGGTAAGCTGCGATCCCGCAGCCGGTGCACGCACGCGAAATGATTTTTGGCCGCCTTGTGCGTTATCATCAATTGCGATGCCTTCGCTGCACTCCTTTCAAACCGACGACGCCCGGCTCCTGCCGCTCCACGCTAAAGTGATGGCCGGCGACCGCCTCAACAGCGACGACGCTCTCATCCTCTACCGCACCGGTGACATCCTCGCCGTAGGATGGATGGCCAACTACGTTCGTGAACGCATGCATGGCGACAAGACATATTTCAACGTCAACCGACACATCAATCCCACCAATGTGTGTGTTGCCGCCTGCCGCCTGTGCGCCTTCGGCCGCAAAAAAGATTCGCCTGGTTCCTACACCATGGCGCTCGATGAAGCCTTTGAGACCGCCGCATCCGGATATACCGAGGCCGTCACTGAATTCCACATCGTCGGCGGCCTGCACCCCGATTTGCCGTTCCAGTATTTCCTCGATCTCTGCTCGGGTCTGAAGCAGCGCTTTCCGCATGTGCATCTGAAAGCGTTCACCATGGTCGAAGTTGCATATCTGTCCAAGCGGGCCAAGCTCTCGATTCGTGAGACCTTGGAGCAACTGAAAGTTTCAGGAGTAGATTCGCTTCCCGGTGGCGGCGCAGAGATTTTTGCCGACCGCGTGCGCCACATCATTTGCGATCACAAAATTGACGGCGATCAGTGGCTGGAAACTGCGAAGCTTGCTCACCAGATTGGACTCAAGTCGAACGCGACCATGCTTTATGGCCACGTCGAGAATGACGAAGACCGTGTAGATCACTTGCTCAAGTTGCGCGCGCTGCAAGACGAAACCGGCGGCTTCCAGACTTTTATCCCGCTGGCATTCCATCCCGAGAACACCGCTCTCCAGCACTTACCCAAAACCACCGGCATGCTGGACATCAAACAGATCGCGGTGAGCCGCCTGGTGCTCGATAATTTCCCGCACATCAAGTCTTACTGGCAGATGATGACCGCCAAGATCGCACAAATCTCCCTGCGCTTCGGCGCTGATGATATGGATGGCACGGTGATCGAAGAAAAGATCTATCACGACGCCGGGGCGACGACTCCACAAGGCATGCGCCGTGAAGAACTCGAACGCCTGATCCGCGCCGCCGGCCGCGAACCGATCGAACGGGACACGCTCTACCGTCCTGTCACTCGCACGGAAACCTCGGTTACGGTCGCGGTGTGAGGTACCCCATCCGGGACGAGGGCCGGACACGACGACGTTAGCTTGATTGTGCCCCAGCGGCTAGCCGCTGCTCCATGGATGTGTACGCTGCCCTGAGATCCAATGGAATTTGACCTGGATTCTTTTCCAGTTCGGAGTAACAGCGCTCAAACACTCGGTACTCGGCGAGGTCGAATTGCTTCCGATCATTTTGATACAACCAGTCGAGGTTGCGAAATACTTCAGCAAGGCGATAGTAGAAATTGTTTCGGAAGGTCAACGCAGAACTACTGCCCGCCATGGTTACGATCCTGCCATCTCCAAGCTTGAAGACATATTCAGAGCCAGCCTTCGACGAAATATTTTGATGCATTCTGGAGCATAATTTGACAAGGCGCTGCCCTTTGTTGAGGATATTCGCTTCGTTCTCCGAGGCTTCGAGCTCTAGCACATGCGGCATTCGCAAAATGTAATCGTCGCTTGGCTTTTCCTCACAATAGTTCTCGAGGGTGATCTGACCACTTTCGGGTGAGAGCGTAAGAGTTTGTGGTCTTCCATGGTGTGAAAAAGGATCGGCAGATACTCCCCCGAATAAATGGAGAGTTTGAGGTTTTTTTTGATCAATCACACCAATGAAGAAGGGCAGTTCTAATCTTTCGAGGTATTCGATTTGTGTCTTGGCGTCGATCTTCTCTCCCGACCTTTTAATCTAAATCGCAAGAGAATTGCGTGGGAACAGGCTGTCTCCGTTAAATACCTCAAACAACGTACAAAAAAAGTCGGACCCAATATCATCTGCGACAGTTAGTGGGTTGGCTACAAATGCAATACGTGAGAGCAGAAACGATGCCAGGTGCTCGTTTTCCCACCCCTTTCTGAATCTTCCTAGCTGGGCCACAATGTCCTCCCAATAGAGTTCGGTTGCCAGGGTGACCGCGCCCTACCCTACGGCATGAGTCTTGCGAGACCTCTTCTGATCACTCCCTGCCTTTCGTAAATGGTCGTTCCCTGAAGAACTAGACATCGCGTGTCTCAACAGCAAATTCACCCGCGTCTGATAGCCCTTACCGTAACCCTTCAGCCAGTCGATGACATCCCCGTCAAGCCGCATGGTCACGGATCGTTTCGGCGGACGATAGAACTTGCCCATCTCGGCCTTGCTCCAGTCCAATTTGAGAGGGATATCCGAAAAATCAATGTCTTCGTTTTTCATAGCGGCGATGGCGGCGATGTCTCGTTTTTGCTCCTTGGTGAGCTTCCTCACAGTTTTTCCTCTCACGCGATTCCGCGGCACGGGCAGAGATAATACGAGTCACGTCTTTACCCTTTTCTTCAAAATACGTATGTACCACGACAAGGACCGCTCCCTGTCCGATGGTGCCACAGGTGATCCAGCGCTCTTCTTCCTCCGAAGATTCGTCGCGCTCCGTGGGCATACGGATCGTCGAACACCATAGCGGCTGTCTCGAAGCGGACCTTGTGTTTAGAAGATTCAGCTGGTTCTTTGCTTCATCCCATTCAAAATGCATGCCGTTATCCGGCGACAGATCCAGGGTACAAACGAAATCTAGGATAAAAAGGTCCGCAGCAATGTCAATACAAATGCATGTACAACGCGAACCTACGGGTCGCGGTGTGATGGTATGCAAGAATCTGCATCTTGAAGTCCCGTAACCGCTGCACTAACATTCACCGCTGGTAGTTGTCTGGCCGCGCTTCGACTCCCACAGCCGTTGCTCGAAGCCGCTTCGCGTCAACCTTCACAGGCCATGCACGAAAAAAATTGGAGCTATTTTGAGGAGACTCTTCGTGAAATCTTCCCACCTGATTTGCACGCTCGCGCTATTTACCTGCGCCGCCATCGCAAGCCAAGCCGGTTCTGTGCCCAGCCAGCCGAGAAACTCAGTGGCCATGGCCCTCGATCCAGCGGTACCCGCGCCCGGCCAAGCCACTGTCGCAGCCGATTTCAATGGCGACGGAAAACTCGACCTCGCGACGACGAACAACAAGAACGGCGGACTCACTATTCGTTTGGGCAAAGGTGACGGCACATTCCTGCCCGCCATTACATATCGTGCTGGCTATCACCACAACGCCATCGTGGCCGCAGATTTCAATGGCGACGGCAAGATTGACTTGGCGGTCTCGCTGCCGACTTTGTGCGGCGCGTGTGGCGGCTTTCCTAACTATCAGTTGCAGGTGTATCTGGGAGTGGGCGATGGAACCTTTAACTTTGTTGCGCCCAAGTATCCCTTTTACGGCTTGCCGCTCGTAGCCGCCGATTTTAATGGCGACGGAAAAGCGGATCTGATCGTCACCAACACGGACTACTACGGTGACGATTGGGAGGCGCAAATCATGATCAGTAAAGGTGACGGCACATTTGAAAAAGGAGCTTCCCTGGCCGACACTTTTTATCCGACTTATCCGGCGGTCGGCGATTTGAATGGCGATGGCAAACTCGACATTGCATTGCCGGCTCTCGATGAAATTGAAGGTCTTCCTATTACCTACATTTTCCTGGGCAACGGCGACGGCACATTTTCAACTCCCGCCTCGTACGCGGGAACGAACTACTATGGTTTCACAGCCGCGTTGGGAGATTTCAATGGTGACGGTAAACTTGACATCGCCACCGATGCTGTTCAGGTTCTATTGAACAACGGCGACGGTACGTTTACCAATGACGCCAGCGTTAACGTTCGTGGCTGGCCAGGGGGCGTAGTGACGGGAGACTTTAACGGCGACGGTAAGATTGATATTGCCACCGAAAACGAAGTCGGTTCATTCCCAGAGAGCAATTTGATTCTGCTGGGCAATGACGACGGCACATTTCAGACCGTGACGGTCGAAGGAGGATCTCAGGTGCTGCAAGCCGCCGACTTCAATCGTGACGGCAAACTTGATCTACTGACGGCCGGGGGTATTTATTTGCAGACTCCAGCTGCCGTACTGCCAACGTACCTCTACTTCGGGTCCATCCCGGTCAACACCAAAACCGCGCCACAGACAGCCACCCTGACTAACGTCGGCAATGTCGCCATGACGATCGAGACGATCCAGGTCATCGGTTCGTCCGCATACTCGCAGACCAATAACTGCGGCGCCACATTGGCCGCAGGGAAGAGTTGTCAGTTTCAACTCAGCTTCGAACCGACGTCCATCGGATCTGCCGCGGCAGCGCTTAGCGTGACCGTGCCGGGTGCTCCATCGTCGACGGTGCAACTCAGCGGCGCCGGCCAGTAACTGTAAGCCTCTCGCCCGTTCTCACCTTCGCTCGTCAAGCGAGGGTGAAAACGGCTGTAGACCCTAGCCGCATTTGGGGTCGACGTATATTATTTGCGTTTCCTTTGAACTTTCGCTGAAAGAAGATCGCCCAAATTTCGCTGCTCTTCGGCGCCCACGACATGGCTGGTACGATGATTGTCCGCGAGACTGATAGCCCACATTGTGCTCTATACGGATAAAGTCTGTTTACTCTATGCGGCCACGAAGAAGGAGGGTAAAATGTCGCCGCCTTGAAAGTGAAAATGGCAATTCCCGCTTACGAAGTAAAATTTCGACGGCTGGAAACTGTGCTCCGAGGAGAGAAGATGAAACTGCAACACACTCGTTACTTCTGCCTGATGTTATTACTAGGAAGCACGTTGTTGGGAGTGCTCAACGCACAATCTTATACGACCTTTGTGGTGCCGGAAGCGGCGGGGGCCACGGCGAACTCACTGGGCGTACAAAGCATTAACAAGTCTGGCGTAATCGCCGGGTTTCTGACCGATGCATCGGGCAATCTAAAAGCATGGCAGCGGGCCGCGAACGGAAACATCACAGTTCTGGTCGATCCTCTGGATACGAGCACGCCGACGGTCACGTCAGCGTATGGCATCGCCAGAAATGGCACCATGACCGGCTATTTCTTCGACACCGAAACCGGTTTTTACTCCGGCTTCTTCTATAGTGGCGGCGGAGCGTTCAGAACCTACAACGTTCCTGGTCAGCCCGCCGGTACAGACACCGTTGTTAGCGGGATTAACGACCAGGCGAACCAGTTCTGCGGGTTCGTGCTTGCCCCTCCCTATACTACCTACCAGGCTTTCGTGAGTATCAACGGCGCCGTCTCCGTTTTTTCCGTGGACGGTTCGAACGATACCCAGTGTCTGGCGTTAAATAATCTGGGCCAGGCTGCGGGTTCTTACATCGATGGGGCCGGAGTGACGCACGGCTGGGTTCGTGACTCCAACGGCACCATAACTATCATCGACGTTCCCGGAGCAGTTACGGCTCCCGGCGCTGCTCCCTGTTATCCCGGGACCGTGGCCGGAACCACCGTGAATGGTATCAACGACAAGGGCTTTATTTCCGGGCATTATTGGGATCGCTCCTACAAATCTCACGGATACGTTCTCACTCCCGGCGGAACATTTATCAAGTTCAATGTTCCCGGAGCGTTTCAAACCGGCGGCGGCGGCCTCAATGCAGCGGGAGTTATGGTCGGCCATTGGTCCGACAGTTCCTGCAACAACGCAGGCTTTATCTTCACGCCGCCTACTCCGGATTCAGAGTAGACACCGCGCCAAAGGGATCATTGCCGGGCCGTCGCACTCTATGGCGTGCCGGCCCGGTGATTATCAATGCAATAGATTCCGTAACACCGCAACCTCCGCGGCCATGCCCGCGCGCAACGCCGGTTCCACGTCCGGAGCGAACAGCGGAGAATGGTTCGAGGGCAGCGCCACGCCGCTGGCTTTGGCCTCCGCGTACTTCTTCGGGTCGGCTCCTCCCAAGCTGAAGTAAAGCGACGGAACGCCCTGCTCGATGAAGTATGCGTAATCTTCCGAGGGGGCGATCGGCTCGGTTGTGATTACATTCTCCTTGCCGACAGCCGCTTCCAGCGGCGTCCGCAGCCGCTGCGCCAAAGCGGGATCGTTATACACAGAGTCTGTGGCTTCGTAGTGCTCGATTAATGGCTTACGCGGCGCACCGCCGGCCTCCGATTCTTCTTTGGTAATGCGGGCAATGGCCGCCAACACCTGCTTGCGCACTTCGGCCTTGTAGGTGCGCACCGTCAGCCCCATCTCGGCATGATCCGGAATGATATTGTTCTTCGTTCCCGCCTGAATGTAGCCGACCGTAATCACCACCATTTCACCCGGCTTCACTTCGCGCGACGCGATGGTTTGCAAGGTCAGAATTGTCCGCGCCGCAATCACAATCGGATCAATCGTCAAATGCGGCGCTGATCCGTGACCGCCCTTGCCATAAATCGTGATCCGCAGGGAATCCGCATTCGTGTTGTAAATCCCCGGAGTGATGCCTACTTGCCCAGCCGGCATTTCGTTGCCCACGTGCAATGCCACGCCAACATCCGGCTTGGGGAATCGTGTGAACAATCCGTCGTCAATCATCGCCTTGGCGCCGCTGATTGTTTCTTCAGCCGGTTGGCCGATCAGCATGAGCGTCCCGTGCCACGTATCTTTACTATGGGCCATGATCGCAGCTGTGCCCACGAGCGACGCCATGTGCAGATCGTGCCCGCAAGCGTGCATCACCGGAACGTCGTGTCCGGCATCGTCCTTGGCATGCACCGTGCTCGCATAAGCTAGGCCGGTTTTTTCTTCCACCGGCAACGCGTCAAGTTCCGTGCGCAGCATCACGGTCGGGCCGGCGCCGTTCTTTAATATGGCCACAACGCCGGTGCCGCCAACATGCTCCGTCACGTCATAGCCAAACGCACGCAGTTGTGTTGCGAGCTTCGCGGCAGTCTGGGTTTCGTGCGAAGACAGTTCCGGATTCTGGTGCAGATCAAGATAGAGTTCGTGCGCCGCGGGGTATGCGGCTTGGATTTCTTTCGACGATGTCGCCGTCTGCGCGCATGCAGATACCGCCAGGCAAACAACGAAAAAGTATTTGGCTGAAGTCATGGACCACGAT
Organism: Candidatus Sulfotelmatobacter sp.; assembly: GCA_036513255.1. Classification (GTDB taxonomy): domain Bacteria; phylum Acidobacteriota; class Terriglobia; order Terriglobales; family Acidobacteriaceae; genus Sulfotelmatobacter. Next base: position 25,046 of record DATBZH010000033.1, read on the forward strand.
CATATCCTCGCCTTCCGCGGTGCTGCAAACTTCTAAAGAGTTGCCTCTCATATTCTCAATTTGCAACGCATTCCCAGAAGAAAATAAAGCTCTGTGCGTTCCATGATTCACAGTTGGCCTGCTCTCACATGGGTGTACAATCGCGTTAGATAGCACTTGGTTGCGCGACTTCGTTAGGCAACGACGAGGTGCTTATGAACGTTCACGTTAGTTACCGTCTTCAAAAAAGTCCCGTCCTCGAGAAAGACTTCCAACATCAGGCCGAAAAACTGCGGAAACGCCTGCACGTGTTTCGGCCCGAGCTCGTTCACCTGAAAGCTACAGTCGAAGAAAACTCGCCGCGCGAAGGCGCTACAGTTTCTCTGAACCTCCACTTGCCCTCGGGGCAAATGGCCGCACAATCGTCCGCTCCCACGGCAGTCTCCGCCGTGAAGAGCGCCTTTGACGACCTCCTGCACCAGTTGACCCGGCACAAGGATCTCCTGCGGACGGCCAAATGGAGACGTCGTCGCAGCCAGATCTCCGAGCGGCGCGAGCCCCAAGTTCCTTTCGAAGAAACGCTGGCGTCGGTTCATCCGCCAACAGTTTCCGGCGAGGATGTTCGGTCCTACGTGAATATCAACCTCGCCCGGCTTGAACGCTTTGTTGAACGCGAGATATATATGCGGGAAGCGCAGGAGATGATCCCCGCCGACTCCGTCAGCAAAGACGAAGTGATCGACGAAACCATCGCCGCAGCTCTGGGGGACGGAGATGGGGAAGAGAAGCCCGAGCGTCTATCGCTGGAACCCTGGCTTTATCGCCTCGCCTTGCATGCCCTCGACGATCTTTCGCGCTCCGACGAGAGCGACAGCCACGCCGTTCCTTTGGAAGACTCCATGCGCCCGCGCAACGTCCGCGCCAGCGACGAAGCCGAATTGCAATTTCACCAGCCCGATGAATCGATCACAGGAGCGACGGTGATTCGCGACGATCGCATAGCGACTCCGGAACAGATCATGGCCTCCGATGAAACGCTTCTTGTAATTGCCTCCATTCTGCGCAGCATCCAGCCGCGAGCCCGCGAAGCATTCATTCTGTATGCCATCGAAGGCTTTGCCGTGGACGAAATCTCCGCCATCACCGGCTTGAAAGCCGAAGGAGTCGTTGCGTCCATTGCAACGGCGCGCGATCACCTGCGCAAAGCACCCGGGCTTGTCCGCGCATCTTCGGCCAAGATCATTCCATCGGGTACCGCGTAATCCACCACAAATTCATCGTTTAATAGGAGAAGAGCTTAGATGACTATTTCTCGCGATCAAATTCGTCAGTTGGCAGAATTTCACGATACAAAATCCTGCGCCCTGAGCTTTTACTACCAGCCCACTACGCCGACAAATAAAGCGCATAAGGAAGATGCAATCCAGATAAAAGACCTGGCCCGCGAAGCCCAACGCCGCCTGGAAAATAATGGAAAAGAAGAGAAAGGAAGAAAAGAATCTGCAAAGGCCGATCTGGAGCGCATAGTGCGCTTCACCAGCGAGTTGCGCGGCAACGGCACCCACGCCAAAGCAGTCTTTGCCTGCGCCGATCAAAACCTTTGGCTCGAATATGATCTTCCGCCGCAGCTTCCGGACACCCAACTCTTCATTGATCGCCATTTCCACTTGAAGCCGTTAGCGCGTTTGCTAGGCGCATCTCCGGCACTGGGCATTGCCCTGGTCGATCGCCATCGCGCGCGGTTTTTCGATTTGCGGTTCGGTGAGTTGACCGAGCGCGAATCCTTGTTCCAGCCACTTTCCCGCAAGGGCCGCAGTGACGGCTTCGCCGGCTACGACGGTGGCCACGCGCAACGCCGTGTCGAAGACGAAGCGCGTCATCACTTTAAGGCGGTCGCCGGAGTTCTTAAGGAAGCCTTGGAGACCGGCCTTTGTGAAAAGTGGATTCTCGGCTGCCAGGATGCTCACCGCTCTCAAATAGAACAGCAACTGAGCCCGCCTGTCAGTCAGGCTTTGCTCGGCCAATTCCATGCGGACGTGGGACGTGTGACTCTCGACGAAGTTCGCGTTCATGCCGAACACCTGCTGCGAGCGTGGCAAGATCGTAGCTGCCGCGATCTTGTGAGCCAAACCTTGAGCGAAGCGCGCGGCAACGCACACGGTGTGACTGGCTTGCGCCGTGTTCTGCGCTCGCTTGAACTAGGCGAGGTGCAAACCCTGCTCATGGGTGAAAACTTTGTGGCTCATGCCGTCGAATGCTCCGGCTGCGGCCACTTGGATGCCCATCTCGTCAGCAATTGTCCCGCCTGCGGCAAGAGTACACACGAAGTAGTCGACGTGGGTGAAGCGATCCTGCCCTGGATCATTCGCCGCGGCATCGAAATGTTCTACGTCAAAGACAATCCAGAGTTCGACAAGGTGGGAAACATCGCGGCCCTGCTGCGTTTCCGCTCTGAGGCTGATCAGAAGGTGCGGCCGATTGTCGATGCCGCAAACTTGTCTCCGGCTCTCAAACCCCGGCTCGTAGGCCGGTATGGCGGGTTCGCCATCGGCTGAATCTGATTGCAAGACGATTCTCGTAGCGATGCCATTCTGCCGGCTGCATCTGGCGGCGCGCCTCGACTCGCATGAAACCCATCGCAGCCGCATGATATGCTTCCCCGTTTCCTACAACACCGCCGGAGGAGCTCATGACTTTCTCACGCCGTGATTTTGTAAAGACTTCTGTTCTCGGAGCAATGGCTGCCGGCGTAGGCCCGCGAGCCCAAGGGCAAGATCATGTCGCGCAAACAGGCTCATCCAAGCGTCCTATCATCATATGCGCGCACAACGGACTCAATTATCTCGACAATGCATTTGCATTCCTCAAGGGCGGCGGGGACACGCTCGATGCCGCCCTCCATGTTGTGCGGGGTCCGGAAGACGATCCCAACGACACCAGCGTAGGCCTCGGCGGCATACCTAATGAAGAAGGCGTGGTCGAACTCGACGCCTGCTGCATGCACGGCCCGACGCGACGCGCGGGCTCGGTGGGTGGCGTGCGCAACATCAAGAATGTCTCGCAGGTATCGAAGGCCGTGATGGAGCACACCGGACACGTCATGCTCGTGGGCGAAGGCGCGGAACGTTTCGCTGTTGCCGTAGGCTATCCGCGCGAGAATCTGCTGACCGATAACTCACGCAAAATCTGGCTGCTATGGAAAGAGTTTCACTCCACCGGAGACTGGTGGGGACCCGGCTTGGCCAGTCCGTACTGGCAGCCGCCCGATTCCACGGCTGGCGACAAACCGCAGGCAGAATTACTCCAAGAACGCCTCCAGACCCTGCAAGCCCGTGCCGCCGATCTCGGCATCGAACCTCATCTGCAACTCGCGGCGGTGCGCAAAGTTCTGTTTCCGCCCACGGGCACCATTCATTGTTCCGCGCTGAATGACAAAGGCGAGATTTCCGGCTGCACTACGACCAGCGGATTGGCCTTTAAACTTCCCGGCCGCGTCGGCGATTCACCCATCATCGGCGCGGGCTGTTACACCGATCAGGACGTGGGTTCCGCCGGCGCAACCGGCAGCGGAGAAGAAAACATCAAAGTCGCAGGCGCGCACACCATCATCGAAAACATGCGTCACGGCATGTCTCCGCAGGAAGCTGGCATGGATGCGCTTAAGCGCATCGTCCGCAATTACAACAACGACATGAATAAGCTGCGCTTCGTCGATATGAGCTACTACATCCTGCGCAAGGATGGCGCCTATGCGGGCGTCTCTTTATGGGAGGGCTACGCAAAGGGCAATCCGCATAAGATCGCCGTTCACGACGGCCAACGCCGCGCTGAAGTAACGGCAAGCCTGCTCAAAGGATATTCGCAGGATTTCCCACCGTTCCCGAATATCCCTGATGAGCTGAAAAAGAATTCGGAATATCTGAAATAGGTATGAGGAAGTGATCGACTAGGAGACAACTTCGATTCCGGCTTTCGATGCGGCCGCCAACAGTTGCTTGTCGAGTGTGGCGAATAAACGAGAATATAAATTACACGAAACTCGTGTACACTGATTAAGTATGAAGAACATCACTCTCAGCGCGGACGAGAGCTTGATTGAACAGGCACGCCTGGTGGCGGCAGCACGGCACAAGACCTTGAACGCCGCTTTCCGTGAATGGCTCGAGCAGTATGGGGCGCAGGCGGGCGGCAGGGCGGCCGTGGACGCGCTGATGCGCCGCTTTCGCCATGTGCGTTCGTCCGGCCCCTACACCCGGGACGAAATGAATGAGCGGTAGATTTTTTCTCGACACCAATATTTTTGTTTATACCTTCGACGTCAAGGCATCGGCCAAGACGAAACAGGCCGTCCAGTTGATTCGGGAAGCGGTAGACACTGGTAGGGGAATCGTTAGTTATCAGGTAGTGCAGGAGTTTTTCAACGTTGCGTTGCGGCGCTTTACCAACCGATGAGCGTAGCGGAGGCCGAACAATACCTGATCACCGTGTTCCGCCCTTTGCTTGCGATCCACTCTTCGTCCGCCATCTACTTCGATGCTTTGCGAATTGCGGGGAAACACCGCTTCGCATGGTACGACTCTCTTATCCTGGCCGCGGCCTTGGAGGGAAACTGCGATACTTTATACACTGAAGATTTTCAGCATGGACAAACCATTGAAGGTTTACGAATTAGAAACCCCTTCAAATAGTGTCGCCGCCCAAGCCGCCATCCCATTTCCGGGCGGCGATCCTACGAGAACCTGACCTTCACATCCGGCCCTTTTTCCAGATGGATGCTGTCGACAAAACGCACTTTGCTGGTGCGATGGGTCATGATCACCGACGTGGTTCTCGTCCCTTCGCCGAAAAAGCGCACGCCTTTGAGCAGTGCGCCGTCAGTCACGCCAGTAGCGGCAAAAATCAGTTGCTTGCCCGGAGCGAGATCTTCCGCTTCGTAGATTCGGTTCTTGTCTTTAACGCCCATGCGGGCGAGGCGCTCTTCCTGATCGGGTTTTACCACCAAGCGCCCAAGCATGTATCCATTCAAGCAGCGGATGGCGGCCGCGGTAATCACCCCTTCCGGCGCGCCGCCCGAACCCATCACCACGTGAACTCCCGTTCCGATCACGGCAGCCGCGATGCCGGCGGAAAGATCGCCATCACCGATCAAGCGGATTCGCGCGCCGGCAGCGCGAATGTCGGCAATTAACTTTTCGTGCCGATCTCGATCCAGTACCATCACAACCAGATCTTCCACATCGCGGTCTAGTCTTTTTGCGATGTTCTTAAGATTGTCGGCGACGGGAGCATCAAGCTCGACTGCGTTTTTGCACGACGGCCCGACGACAATCTTTTCCATATAACAGTCGGGAGCATTGAGCAGGCCGCCGCGCTCCGAAGCCGCTAGAACGGTAATTGATCCCGGCGCACCCGTGGCGCAGAGATTTGTTCCCTCCAGAGGATCGACGGCGATATCGACTTCCGGTACTTCCATGCCATCGGGAAATTCTGCGCCGACTTTCTCGCCGATGTAGAGCATGGGCGCTTCATCGCGCTCGCCTTCCCCGATGACGATGGTGCCGCGCATGGGGATCGAATCCATCGTTCGGCGCATGGCTTCGGTAGCTACCTGGTCAGACAGTTTTCGCTCGCCCTGTCCCATGGTGCGCGCCGAGGCAATCGCCGCAACCTCCACCACTCGCAAAAATCGCGATGCCAGGTCGCTTTCAATGTTCTCTCCGAAACTGCGGGCCTTGCCTTCGGGACGAGTCTGGGTAGACATGGAATCCTCCGCGCGATAAATCGCACACGCCGGGTTGAGACTATAAACCAAGTCGAATGCCGATGGAAAGAACTGTTTGGCCTCATCGGAATACCGGATACCGACTTTCGCGCCGCCGTGATATCCTCCCCAGCTTGACGGTAATGGAACCTGCCATCTCGAGCCCGCCGAACATCCTCTGCATCACCACCTATGAAAAGGGGCAGGAGTTCATGCGCGAGTGCAAGCGCCAGGGGTGGCGCGTGCTCCTGCTTACCGCGGAAAAACTGCGCGATGCCGACTGGCCGCGCGACAGCCTCGAGGATACGTTCTATTTACCCGACGATCTGCCGCTGAGCGAAACAGTGCAAGCGGTTACGCATCTGGCGCGCACGCGGAAACTTGATCGCATTGTCGCGCTGGACGAATTTGATATGGAAACCGCTGCGACGCTCCGCGAGCATCTTCGCATCCCCGGCATGGGCCTGACCACGATGCGTTATTTTCGCGACAAGCTGGCCATGCGCATGCGAGCGCTCGACCGCGGAGTGAGCGTTCCCGATTTTGTTCCCATCTTTCATCATGCCGATGTGCACTACTACCTCGATCACGTTCCCGGCCCCTGGGTGCTAAAGCCGCGTCAGGAAGCTTCGGCCATCGGCATCAAAAAGATCCACGCCGCCGAAGAACTTTGGCCGATGCTCGATCACCTGGGAGACAAGCAGGGATCATTTCTCCTGGAAAAATTTGTTCCGGGCACGGTCTATCACGTGGACTCGATTGTGTCTGAGAACGAAATCCTCTTCGCGAATGTGAGCCAGTATGGCAAGCCGCCGATGAATGTCGCGCACGGCGGAGTTTTTACTACTTATGGTGTTCTCCGAGGAAGCGGCGAGGATGTTGGATTGCGCCAGCTCAACCGCGACCTAATTGCCGCCCTCGGCTTGCTGCGCGGAGTGGCTCACGCCGAATTCATCCAGGCGCAAGCCGATGGGCAGTTTTATTTTCTGGAGTGCGCCGCCCGCGTGGGCGGAGCTTACATCAACGAGATGGTGGAAGCCGCAACTGGCATCAATCTGTGGCGGGAGTGGGCTCGCATCGAAGTAGCAGGCGGTGACGGAAGCTATCGCCTTCCGCCGGTGCGGAACGACTATGCCGGCGTGATTCTTTCGCTGGCACGGCAGGAGGATCCGGATACGTCAAGTTACAACGATCCGGAAATATTTCTGCGAATCAAAAAGCATCACCACGCTGGACTGATTCTGCGATCCGATGATCCCCGGCGGATTCAAACCTTGCTCGAAGCCTACAGCCAACGCTTCGCCCAGGAATTCCTGGCGGTCGAGCCTCCCCGCGACAAGCCCACCGCATAGCGTTTTTGCCGGCCCAGATTCCAGATCACGCTGCTAAAACAAAGTCAGGCCGACGCCTTTCCATATCCCTTTGCCGCTTTCTCGATACTGGGACCGGCTGCAGCCAAATCCTGTATGTTCATGGCCGGACGCACCGTGAGGCTGGCATTGAACGCCAAAAACCATGGTTCGGCGATGGCGGGCAACTGCGAAGACTCCTTCATATCGAAGAATATGTAGCCGGTTCGTTGGCCGTTGTCCTCGGCAAAGTACGCCGCCTCCGGCTTAAGTTCATCCAAAATGTTCTTGATCGTCGCTCCCATACTGCCGTTTCGAGCTGCCGCATTGCCAGCATCAACCGGAATAGAAACCTTCAGCATCATGCGCATGTGAACTGCCCTCCAGAGGCGGCGCTGATTATACATCTGACGTAGAAGTTGGGGACTCGCAGGATTGACTGTTTATTCCCGCTACCGATTCACTTCAGTCCCACTCCATACAGATACTCATACCCATAGCCGACCCGCGATGTCGGCACGAAAGAAGAAAACAGCACGGCCCCGTTCACGAAAGTGGCAAAAACATCCTGCGGTTGTGAGCCATGATAGATGCGGAAGGTGAACAAGCCGTAGCAAGGATCCTTAAGTTTGCCGGCAGATCCGTAAAGATAAGTAGCATCGGCCACCGGCGTCAGCGGCGCTTGCAACATGATATTTCCGTCGGCATCGGACACAGTGACCTGGGCCGTGGGATCGATGGTTACGGTCGCATGACCCAAATCCGCCGTACCCGATTCCTGATGGTTCGAATCGACGGTGACGCCAATTTTCTCGTAGTAGACTGCCTGGTATTTGGCCGCGAATGCCGGATCGAAGTTCTTGCTGGCGGCTTTCTTAAAAGCCAATACAGCTCCATTCGCCGTGTCGACGACGAAAACGCCATTGGCCATGCCAAACACATAATCGAACCCGCCATGACGGTCGACCACTTTCAAGAATGTGCCCGAGGAATCTTCCTGGACCTGAGAAGTGGAAATGGAGGCATGCGTGAAAGCGCTGGTCTGGTTGCCCATGCCCCAATCTGCGTAAGGCCGGTAACCACTGAGCGAAATGTCCCCTCGTGCGTCGAGCACGATCGAACCGGCTTCCGGACCTCCGTTGGTGGTACGAAATTGAAAATAGTTATATTCCTGCCCGGCCAACGATGCCAGAGTGATCGGCGTCGTATGCAGCGCGGTAATCAGCGCCAGCGATCCGTGGTTCGCGCCGGCCTTTTCGGCCGCCAGCAGCATGCCGTAATTCGGCACTTCGTAGGCAGAGGTCAGGTTCCCGCTGGGATCGTTCAGAGTATATGTACCGTCTGAATTCGTGCCGTAACGTACTGTGCCCGTATCGCCGTTGGAACGGTTGGTATAAAACAAAGTCTGCGTCGCCGGATCGAGGCGGATGCTGAGAAAGTCTCCCACCGACGCGCTGCCAGTATAAGTGCGCTCAGTCGTCGGAGGAGGGCTTGGTGAAGGAGAACCGCGGTCGCACGCAGATGCGGCCAGCAGCACAACGGCGGTAACGGAAATGCGAGCTCTCATGATCGATGCGGTTTCGATTCATTATCGGATCAGCCGAACGGGTACTCGACGGAAACATCCGGCACGTGAGTACTGGACGTTCCGTTTTGGGAGGTGAGAGTAGGTCGGACATTTTTGGAATGCCGACCAGGAATTTACCTAACGCATCTTAAAGAAGGCTTCCGCGTGTGCGAGCTATTGTGAAGCCTAGGCTTTCTAGAATTCTCACTAGCTCTTTGCCTTTGAGCCGAGAGAGTCGGGTCATACGGAGATTTGCTGTATCCCGACCAGTTCCAGCGGACCGACGTCGCTGCTCTCGTTTCCAGACACAGCGCAATTACTTCGCGGGCGCGCTTTCATCAAGGTGTCAAGATTTTTGGCTTGCGTGTGGCAGCCCGGCAGTCCAGGCACCGTAGCGATATAGTACCCTTCCTCATCGCGTTCAATGACCACCGTGAATCTGCGCGCGGCTTTCACGAGCAATTCTATCATCGGATGCAATATATATCTGATAGGGCCAGGATCACTTAATCAAAACGCATCAATCCCCGTAATGCTCTGCCCAATAATCAGCGAATGCACGTCGTGCGTGCCTTCATAGGTCTTCACTGATTCCAGGTTCATCATATGGCGCATGATGGGATAGTCGTCGGCGACGCCGTTGGCGCCGAGGATGTCGCGCGACAGGCGTGCGCACTCGAGAGCCATCCAGACGTTGTTACGCTTGGCCATCGAGATGTGCTGGTGCTCGACTTTGCCCGCGTCTTTCAGGCGGCCGACTTGCAGCACCAAGAGTTGAGCTTTGGTGATCTCGCTGATCATCCAAGTGAGCTTGTCTTGCACGAGCTGATGCGAGGCGATGGGCTGGTCGCGCCACTGCTTGCGCAGTAGTGCATATTGCAAAGCACAGTCATAGCAGGCCATCGCCGCGCCCAACGCTCCCCACGCAATGCCATAACGGGCCTGATTCAAACACATCAGCGGAGATTTTAGCCCGTCGGACTTTGGCAGCAGATTCGCTTCAGGAATATGCACATCCTGTAGCGACAGCCCCGACGTCACTGACGCGCGCAGCGACCACTTGCCGTGAATGTCGTCGGCCTTGAAGCCGGGACGATCGGTTTCTACCAGAAATCCACGTACTTTGTCGTTTTCGTTTTCCACCTTCGCCCAGATCACCGCGACGTCGGCAATCGAGCCGGATGTAATCCACATCTTCTCGCCGTTGAGCACGTACTCAGTGCCGACTTTTTTCGCACGCGTCCGCATACCGCCGGGGTTCGAGCCGAAATCCGGCTCCGTCAATCCGAAGCAGCCAAGCTTTTCGCCCTTTTGCATGGCGGGCAGCCACGTATCTTTCTGCTCGTCGCTGCCAAAGGCATAGATGGGATACATCACCAGCCCCGACTGCACGCTAACGAAGCTGCGTACGCCCGAATCGCCGCGCTCCAGTTCCTGCGTCATCAATCCATATTCAACATTGCCCATCCCGGCGCAACCGTAGCCCTTGATGGACGCGCCAAAAAATCCCAGCTCGGCCATAGGCTTCACGAGTTCGCGAGGGAATCTCCCGGCGCGATTGCACTCTTCGATGATGGGAACTAGGTTGTCTTCGATGAACTTGCGCGTGGTGTCGCGCACCAGCTTTTCTTCATCGGTGAGCAGGGAATCGTACTGTATGAAATCGACGCCACGAAATTTGATGGCAGGCATAAGAAATCTCCGTCGCAAATGGCGAAACAGATGACGGTAGCAGGGGCAGGGAAGCGGGGTCAAACCAGGATGCGGGTTTGGTCCCCTGGGACGTTGAATTCAAGCCCGGCAACTCTAAGCAATGGCTTACCATCCAATCCTTACCTGAAGCGCCCTTTCGTACGTTTTTCTCAGGTCGCATCCCATGAACTTCTACCGCACCATCCTCATTTGTGTTTTGGCCGCATTCATCATTCAGTGTGCCTGTGGAGGTGCCGGTAGCGGCGGTGCTGGCAGTGGTGGGACGGGAGGCTCAGGCGGAACGGGAGGCGGTACTGGCGGAACCGGTAGCGGAACTGGTGGCGGTGGCGGCAGTGGCACGGGAGGAGAGAGCAGCGTTCCACAATTCGCGCACGTGTTCCTGTTGCTGGAAGAGAATCACAGTTTCAGTGACGTCGTCGGGAATGCAAACATGCCCTATCTGAACGGCCTCATTGCCGCGAACGGCTTGGCTACGCAATACTACTCCGATGCGCATCCCTCGCTACCCAATTACTTTATGCTGACGGTGGGCGCAGGAACCTCGATCACCGGAAGTTTGGGCGATGCCTTTAATGGTGTCGTCACGCAGGACAACGTTGTACGGGCCCTCACAGCCGTGGGGAAGACGTGGAGGTCCTATGCCGAGTCGTTGCCTTCGGTCGGCTATTTGGGTGGCGATAACGGCGCTTATGTCCAGCGTCATGACCCGTTCGTTTATTTCTCCGATGTTCAAACCAGTTCCACTCAAGCTAATAACATCGTCCCCTTTACCCAGTTGGCCGCCGACATAGCGAATGGCAGTCTTCCCGACTATGCATTCATCGTTCCCAACGTCAACGATAACGCGCACAATTGCCCAACGGGTCTGACAACTTGCACCAGCGATCAACAACTCGCCGCCGCCGATCAATGGCTGTCCACCAATATCGCTCCTCTGTTGGCCAGCGCGGCTTTCCAGAATTCGCTGTTAATTGTTACTTTCGATGAGGCAGAAGACTCGGACACAACTCACGGGGGTGGGCACGTGGCAATGGTCCTCGTCAGCCCCTCAGTGAAAGCGGGATATCAGTCTACGACGCTATACCAGCACGAAAGCACATTGCGGCTGACCATGGAAGGTCTAGGTGTAACCGACCTGCCCGGAGCAGCCGCCACCGCACCGGATATGGTCGAATTTTTTCCGTAACCTGCAATTGCCTCAACTGGTTAGACCAGATGTGCGATTGACACGGTCTCTTTTTTGTTAGTAACATCAGCGCCGCTGCGCCGGTTTCAAACGGCGTCCCCTCGCACAGCACCTTTCGAAGTCCGGCAATTTCGTTCATCTCGCGAATTCAGGACTGAGTAATTGGAGAAAATCATGTGCTACAGGCGTGCCTTCGCTTACCCAACCTTGTATCTGACCGCTCTCATGGCCATCATTTGTATCGCTTCTCTTGCGCCGTGCCAGACAGACAGCACTAAAGCAATCAGTTTGGTGTTTCCGGTGAAGCAGAATACATTGACGTGCGGTGGAGTTTGCACGCCGCAGAACGCACAGATCATTACGATTTTCGATCATCAGATGCAGGTCGCGTATGAATGTACATCGGGCGAAGGTGGTTACGGCGGCGTTGCGGCATTCACCGGCGAGACCGCCATGGTCAAGTATTCAGGCTTCAAGAGTGGAGCCGGGAAATGCAAAGGCCTGCTGTTTGCCTACACCAACCCTGAGATCACAAATTTCTTGCAGGGCTACAACTACGCTGGTGCGGGCGTGCTTTACTACGACGGTCATCCCGGCATCGACTTCAACTTCGCCTTTGGAACCCCGCTCTATCCCGCAATAAACGGTTGCGTGACTTACCAGGTGGGCGCGGAAGGAATTCCGACGGGTGGACCGGGTCACGTGCTGGCCATCGTACCGGTGCCGACAAACCCTGCGGGAGGTTGCGCGACTGTCGTCAACAAGACCGGATACAGAGTCGTGTACATGCACCTGTCTTCTTACTACGACACGACTAGCGGCGCGATACTGCGGTGTACCAGCTCAGATCCGAAAGGTACCGAGTGCAACTCAGGCCAGGACATCATTTCCTGCCCGACATGCGCGCAGCAGAACGAATGGGTTTCCACCAAGCGCGCGAGCCCGATCGGCTACACAGGAAATTTCTCCAGCAGCCTTTGGGGCGGAGTGCCGGCGCACTTGCATTTCGAGGTCGACGAAATTGTCGGCATGAATCCCGTTGCGGTCGATCCCTACGGCTGGTGCGGACCGCAGGCTGATCCCTATATTGCGCTTACCGGATTGACGAACTTCACTTTGTGGAGCAACTTTACTCTTACGTGCCCTGACAAATAGTGATAGCGGGACTGAGAGAACCGCGAGTCCCTTGTAAGGTCGGATGGGTTTGTCCGTCTGAATCTTGTAATAGGTTTAAGTCAGCGGTTCAATTCTCCCTATAGCAATCGGCAAAGTTACGAAATTTTCGGAAGGCGCAAATTGAAAAGCCACAGGCCTTCCCGAATCATCGACGGTAAAGTTGATGAAGCCCGAGCCTACTCCGGATGCAAACTCCCCGTCTTCATTTCCTCGCGTGTCGTCGAAGTGCGGTTCGTCGGCCGAGTCGTACACCCGGATCGCAAAGATGCCAGAAGCAATTATTCTGGGCTTCTCGGCCACAAAAAAGACATGGCCTGTGTCATGCCCTGCTTCGATTTCCGCGAATCGCCACGCGACGACATCGCCGCGCCGCGCATCGCGCAGAAAATAGATTTGGTGCCACCCACCCGTTGATTCTGGAGTCAACGAACTGAAAAAATCATAATATTTGAAAGCGCGTGGCCGCGGTTGATCCAGTTCTTTCGGGATGATTGCGTAATGGCCGGGCGCGGCGCGTTCCAGAATGAAGCCCACGAACCCGTTGCAATCGCAATCGTAGACGCCCAGATCCACATCAATATTCTCGGTGTACTGGTAATCAGTCTGTTGAAGATTGTTGACGATGGACTCGGCCTGCGATGCCATTTCCTGGGAAAGCGAAAGTTCCGGTGGCGGTGTCATCAAACGCTCCTTTTTAGCAAGTCCGTAGACTTCCCAGTGGCTGCTTCCGGTTCACCTAAATCGTCGGCAACCGAATCCTCACCCTGATAGTGGTTGCTGCATCCAATACGTTTCAATTAACGATATTTTACTCATCCTGAGAGGGCGACATAGAAGCCTTGGCAGAGAGCTTGCGGAATACCAATTGAGCGACGAAGACGTAGAAGAACCGTCCCCTGACAACTGGAACGCCTTACTGTAAAATCCATCACGGCGGAAGCCAACCCGGAAGCAGCCTTTCCGGGCAAATCTCTTAGTCGAGGCGATCCATGCCATCAAGATCGGTGCCAATACGATCGGTGCAGTTCAGATATATGCTATCAAGACCTGTTGTGATTGTGGCACTCGGTCTGGCGTTCGCCTGTTGCTTCGCAGCGAGTACGCTTGCCCAGATGCCGAATCCATACGGCGCCAGCATCACCCTGGAAGACGCAAAGAAAGCTGCGGCCCCAGCCCTAGCCGAGGCAAGAAAAAATAGCTGGACTGTGGCGGTCGCCGTGGTCGACCCCGCCGGCGATCTTGTCTACTACGAGAAGATGGATAATACGCAGTTGGGAAGTGCCAGCGTCGCAGTCGACAAAGCTCGCTCGGCGGCCCTGTTCAAGCGGCCAACAAAGGTGTTTCAAGACGCACTTGCATCAGGCGCTGACGGCTTACGCGTCCTTGCGCTCCATGACGCAACCCCGATAGAAGGCGGCATTCCTCTCGTCGTAGACGGCAAAATCGTGGGTGCAATCGGCGTCTCCGGCGCAACCAGCGCTCAGGACGCTGAATGCGCCAAAGCGGGCGCGGATACGCTCAAGTAAATTGACTCGGCCTTGTGCGCCTTATTCCTTTTTGTCGATAGCGATCGCAGTGCGCACCGCAGCCAAGCCGGCAAGACAGTTGCCACGGCCATGCTGTAAAATCAAACACGACGGAAGAGAACCGAGACGCAGCCTTCGCCTTCTTTCCAAGTGGATTGCCAGTTCCTGCTTGACCCCGTCCACAAAATGTTCGCAGATCGAATTTAGAGGATTGCGCTGCGCACACGCTGAACAGACATTGAAGTAATCAAGGATCAGGAGAAACGAGCCATGGCCATAGGTGGAAAGATTGCAAAAACAGCCGACCGCAAAAAGGTGATGGACACGACCAAGAGCACCGACTGCCCCAAGTGCGGCAAGGCAACTCGCATCGTCAAGAGAGTGAAAGATCGTGAACGCGGCGTCCCCGGCGGAATTTACATTTCCTGTTCGGCGTGTGAATTCTTCGAGAAGCTATAGGCCGATTTTTCGCGGTGCAGTTCGTCAGTCCAGTCCGAGTGCGGCCGTCAACGCAACGTCAATTTCAGCCAGCTTGTATCGAGAGAGTGATCCCACAAACCGCGTGAGATCGGCCTTCCTTACGCTGGTCAGGTTATCGCAGATAACCCAGCTGGAATGTTTCATTCCTTCGTCCGCACCGATCGCAACTTGCGTTACAAGTCCCTGTCCCAGGCTGAAGACAGGTGCGCATATTACGGTCGAGAAGTTAGAATCAATGAGAGCCTGACGGCTCACGACCACGAAACTCCGGTATTTCTTCGGGTCGTCGTCAGGGTGATGAATGCGGTAAATCTCTCCTCGCCGCATGTCACTGTTCGTCTATCTTTGCTTGATAGCGAAGGACATCATTCGCCTCAGCGTTAAGCTGGTTTGTGTGGCGATTGATGATTTCGATTTCCCGTGCGTCCCTCTCCGCTTTCATCCGCTCTCGTATGTATCGCCGCAAAACGTCCTCTATCAATGCGGATCGCGAACGCGCCGTGCCTGCAAAGCGGTCCATGTCGCTCAGCACGTCCGGCGAGAGTGTGACCGATGTCTTCTGTTTCATACCACCATTATACCACTAAGACTTGAAAAGCACATGTATCGTGACGGGCCCTTTAGCTCTTGATCTGCTCCAGAATCGCCATCGCCGCCGCCGCCGGGTCTGCCGCTTCGGTGATCGGTCTGCCGACGACGATATGGCTCGCGCCAGCCGCAATTGCCTCGGCGGGCGTGGCCACGCGCGCCTGATCTCCCATCTTGCCGCCAACAGGGCGCACCCCGGGAGTGACAATCGCGAATTGATCGCCAAGGTTGGACCGTAGTCTCGAACCTTCCTGTGGAGAGGCGACGATCCCGTGGCAGCCCTGGGAGATGGCCAGCTTGGCGAGCCGGGATACTTGGTCACCCGTATTGTCGGCAATGCCAATCGCCGCCAGCTCCTGGTCATCCATGCTGGTAAGCACGGTGACGGCGAGAATCATCATTTCCGGAGCGGAACTTCCTGCTTCTACCGCAGCTCTGAGCATTCTTCCCGCCCCGAATGCATGAACCGTCAACATGCTTACCCCGAGTTGCGCCGCCTCGCGCACCGCCGCGCCCACAGTATTCGGAATGTCATGATATTTCAGATCAAGAAATACGCGCCGCCCGGAAGCCACCAGATCCCGCACCACGGAGGGTCCCTCCGCCGTGTAAAGCTGCATTCCAACTTTGTAGGTTAGGGCCGAATCGCCCACCGCAGTCACGATTCGCTGTGCATCTGCCACAGTGGAAACGTCCAAGGCGACGATTAGCCGCTGCCGTGGTTCAGTGATGGAGGCAGTACCACTGAAAGGGATGCGAGCGGCAGAATCAGTCGGCATCTCTTTCAGTGTACGATTTTAAGGCAGGTTTTTCTACCGCGACGGCAATTCCACGGGGCGGTTGTAGGCGACCGTCTGGTATGCGGGCGTGGTTTTATGTGGATTGACCAAGTCCAGCCGCACGCGCTGCAGACCCTTGTCCTTGAATTGCAGGGCTTGCGCGGCTCCGTAAGAAACGTCGATAATCCGACCCGGTACTACCGGCCCGCGATCATTTACCTTAACAACCACCGCGCGGCCGTTGTGCAAATTGGTCACTCGCACATAGGTTCCCAGCGGAATGGTCAAAGACGCTGCGGTCATGTCGTACATGTCATACGGCTCGCCGCTAGCCGTCGGTTTTCCATCAAAATAGTCGCCGTACCATGATGCCGTACCAATCTGATACGCTTTCGTTTTTCCTGCCTGTGTGCGGGCCTCAGTGCCCTGATCAGTCCGATTTGGAGCTGGTGTCGCTTCCAAGCGCTGCGGGCTCTGAGCCGCTCCCAGGCCGGCGACCAAAACAACCAGTGCCAGTCCATGAGCTAAACTTCTTCGCATTCAGTTCTCCTCGCATACTTATAAGTGTCCTAGCCAGGCTTTTTGGACCTCAATCCAAAACTGTTAACGGGATATGAAGATGCTATTGGCGTGCCAAAGTCGTGTCAACCCAAAAGAGCCATTTCAGTATGCTCCAGCGGTAATCAAACACTTACGTAACATATTGATAAATTAGCTAGATATCGCTCATCATCCTCAAAACAAGACGCTTATCTATTGAACAAATGGTAAATAATGCTCCTGGCGGCCGAAGGTAGAATTTACAAGGTTCATGGAATCAATGGCTTACCATCGCCATGGTTGGAACTTACATGGAATCTTGTATTTACGGATTATCTCCCGCTCCCTCGGCCAAAGATTTATTCACAACCAAGCCTCCAACGGGCAAGCCGACGCTGGAAATTGTGTTACGAGAGTTCCAATCTTCACCCGATAGGCGTCAACAACTGGTGCTCGAGACAAGAGGCCATGCAGGCAGACTTACGAGTTTTGTTCGCCTTCTACGCAGCGGTAGCTTTTCTCTTACCCAGGAAAAGCTCCGCGCTGTATTCTTCAGTCATCCTTCGGCGGTTGCAGGAGACGCATCCATGCCCGACGCACCTCCCATTGTGCTGACGATTGCCGGCTTCGATCCCTCGTCCGGTGCTGGAATTACCGCCGATATTAAAACCATTGCTGCACACGCGTGCTACGGCGTGGCCTGCATCACTGCGATCACCGTGCAATCAACCGCCGGGGTGCGCCGGGTCGAGCCCCTCGATCCCCGACTGGTGAGCGAGACGCTGGAGGAACTGGCGGCTGATTTCGAGCTATCGGCGATACATGTAGGCATGCTTGGTTCGGCAGGCGTTGCCAGGGCCGTAGCCGATTTCCTAGACGATTCCGGTCGTCGGCACTCTCCCAAAGTCATACTCGATCCGGTGCTTTCCTCAACATCCGGTACAGCTTTGCTTGATCCCGAGGGTGCAAAGGTATTGATAGAAAGGCTCATCCCGCTTGCTGGCGTCGTCACGCCGAACGTCGATGAGGCCGCCGTGCTCACAGGATTGGAAGTACGAGACCTGGAAGGGATGAAGGCGGCGGCATCACGGTTACACGAGATGGGGTCGCAAGCCGTAGTAATTACTGGCGGGCATCTCGATAAGGCGATTGATTTGTTGAGCTTCAAAACTAAGAAAGGAGTTCAAATTGAGGTCTTTCGCGCCGAGCGCCTCCAGTCCAACTCCACGCATGGCACTGGATGTGCCTTTTCAACCGCCATCGCCTGCCACCTGGCGCTCGATCGTGGTCTAGCCGAGGCGACCCTGCTCGCCAAGACTTACGTCAGCGCAGCGATTGCCAGTGCCCAGCCCCTCGGACGCGGCGTAGGTCCAGTCCATCACCTTTACCGTAGGGATCAGCGGAGGCGAGCCGCAACTTCAGGAGAAGAAACTTAAGGGGAGGGTTGAAGAACCAAAACAAAATCTTGACGGGTTTCGTAGTGCCGGGAATCCGGAAGCCGGGAGTCAGTCGGCAGATCTCTTCAAAAGAATTCCAGCCACAAATGAAGCCGTAGCAGCCAACAACCACTCGATGCGCCACAGTTGAACTGCCTGAAACTCGGCCATGTTGGATGCCTTGTAGACAAGTCCAACGCCAATCGCTCCCGCCACACAGCCCAGTCCCACCATGAAGGCAACGAAGGCCGCAGTCGGCAACCCTATCCAACGCTTAATTTCGTGAAAATGCAGGTAATGGAGCCACCCCGGCAGGTGGAGGTTGCCCTGCATAAAATCGCTCTTGACGCTCTGCAGCCAAGCCAGTTGACGCTGCAAAAAGGCGTGGACATTCTCACCAACCGCTTCGGGGCGGTGAGTGCCGCAAGCGTGGCAGAAGTGCGAGCCAATCATGAACTCCGTGCCACAACGCGCGCAGGCTGCCTCGATCGGAGAGAGGACGCTTACCACGGGCGCACTAATCGCCTCAACCGCCGGCGGGCGCCAAAATTCCTGTTGTGTGTGATCAGCTACTTCCGACATCGCCAAACCCCATTACCGCATTGCATGGCAACCCAACAACCAAATCTATGCCATCGCTAACTCGCGCTTGACCAAGCACTTGCCATTCGGCTCTGACTTGCCGTACCAGATTTCCACGCAATATTTACTCGTGCTGGCACGTAAAGATGCGCCGGTTACCGAGGTCTTCGCCCAAAAGTTCCCGTTGAAAACCATGGCCGTGAAAGATCGAACAGGTTGCGGAAACGTCGCCGTGTGAATAACGAAAGCATCCTGGTTTCCCAGTCTGCACTGCTGAACCGCCGAGCTCCATTCGGCGGAGAGCTTTCTCGCAGTGACTTCTCCGCAACCCTCAGTAGCTGTCTAGCTGCAGCCGATTATAGAGTCCACGTGGAGTCCGACGGTCTTACGATTGCATGGATAACGATTACGTTCTTGGTTCATCAGGCTTTGCTACGGCAACCTCGCCGCCGGTTGGACGACAGCCAGGTTCGTTTAGACTAAAGGGACTCACTCGTGGCGAAAAAAGCGACTACGGTAAGTGGATACAGCGCAGTCAGTTGCATTCTACTGGCGATGGTGGCGGTGTTGACGATTTCCGCTTGTGCTCAGGGGCAAGTGCGAGGCATCGCGCCCGTTTCCGCAGCGCACGATCCCCTCGTTGATGCCGCGTTCGAGCGTTTTTACAACATGGAGTACGACCGGGCAACGCAGGAGTTCCAAAAGATCTCTGACAGGCGTCCCGGCGATCCCGCCGCGGTGAACCACCTGTTGACCTCTGTGCTCATGCACGAGCTTTATCGCATGGGCGCAATGAATACTGGCGAATACGCCAGCGATAGCTTTATCGGGGAAGCTCATCGCCCTGCCGATCCCAAAATCAAAGAGGAAATCGAGCAACTTGTAAATCGTGCCGAAGGCTTGGAGGAACAGCAGCTCAAGGCCAATCCAAACAGTGTCAACGCGCTCTATGACCGCGGCGTTACCCGGGCGCAGTTCGCCGTTTATACGGGACTGGTGGAACGGGCGTGGTTTTCCGCGTTGCGCAACGCCGTGGGCGCGCGCCACGACCACGAACGCGTGCTCGAACTGAACCCTGACTATCTGGACGCGAAACTCGTTGTCGGCACGCACAACTACGTTATGGGGAGCCTGCCGTGGAGCGTCAAGGTCGCTGTCGCTCTGGTCGGTCTCAGCGGATCGAAAGAGAAAGGTGTGCAATATCTGCGAGAAGTCGCGGCCGGCAATTGCGAGAACTCCGTCGATGCCAAGATCGTGCTTAGCCTTTTTCTGCGCCGCGAGCACAACTACGACGAAGCTCGCGGCATTATGCGCGACCTGGCAGGGCGTTATCCTCGCAACTATTTGTTCCTGCTGGAAGAGGCGAATCTTCTGCGCGCCTCGGGCCACGAGACAGAAGCTGCCGTAGCCTACCGGAAAGTCTGGCAGAACGGGCGGGAAGGGAAGTACGGCCCCCTGCACTATGAAATGGCAGCGTGGGGACTGGGCGAATTGCTGCGCAACCAAAAAGACTATGCCAACGCCGCCGCCGCATACGAGTTAGTGAACCAGACCCCGAACCCCGATCCGGAAATCCAACAAAAAGCCAATCTCGCCGCCGGCGAAATGTACGACCTGCTGCAAAAGCGAGATCTGGCGATGAAGAAATACGAAATCGTCCTGGCAGAAAACGGCAGCACCGCTCCGGCGGAACAAGCCCGCAAGCACATCCGCGAAGCCTACCGCGAGTAGCGAACCTCAGACGTCGAGCCTCAGGCGTGGGACCTCAGGAGTCGGACCTTGGACCTCAGACGGCGCACCCTTTCCTAATACGCTAGATTAAGTCTGGAGTCCGCTTCTAAGATCCGAAAGCGCAGAAACTGCTGCGCAGTTCGTTTCAGCTGATCGACGAAAACAGTGGGATTTCCGGCGATCGCGTTACGAGACTCAAGCAGTTCATCGTGAAGCGATACCTGATCAACCTGGCGGGATACGGAACAGTTATTCTTCGCAGTAACAAAGAAGGTTTTGAGGTCGCGGTTAAGGCTCTGGAGCGGTATGTTCTTCGTTTTCAGAACCGGTTGAAAAAAAAGCTCCAGGAGGCAATCGACACGAACCGGGAAGTCTTAATCAGGGCGCTCCTGCCTAGCGTTGCTCAGAATCCGCCGGCTAGATGGAAACGGTTTCTAGGGAGCATCCGCGGGATCTGGAGATCGAACACGCGCTCCGAAGCGAACTGGCAGACGCATTTGGCAATTCAGACGGCGTCTTCCAGGACATGAAGGTTAGAACAATATTCAAAGGCGTAACTTACGAGTTGCTCAGCGATCCCGACTTCATGCGCGTCGCCAGTCAGGCGATTCCAGTTCTCGACGCCCTTCACGATGAGTTTGAGGCCGCAAAAGCCGAAAAACAGGGCAACGACCAAAGGCGATTCACAGACTTTTCGTGACCTGAGTCCCTGACCTAACGGCAGGAGCGGACAGGACCAGGACGCAAGTAAACCAGCCCGCAGCGACCGAATTTCTTCATCGTGCGTTGGAGGCGCCCATTACCGTGCCCGTCGTAGCCGTAGAAGCTCGGCGTCCACGTGCTGCCGGCCAGCTGGTTCTCGCTGATGCGCTGCAAGCCGTAGGTGTAGGTCTTCGTCACCACGCCACTGACCAGCTGATCAGCACTTGCGCATAGCCCGTGGGATTCATCGAGTCGATCAAGTATTTGGTGGTCACGCCGCCCGCGGTCTCGCTGACCCGGTTGCCGTCGCCGTCCTCGACATTGATGGCGCTGTTTCTTGTCACACGGCCATTTTGCTATCCCCTTTGACCTTTACCGCCGCCTGCAGCGCGGTTGAGATAAGAAGCGGCAATTTCGTCTGTGGGATCGATCTCGATAGCACGTCTGAGCTCTGCCTCAGCCTCTGAATACCTTCCGAGCTGCTGCAGCACAATTCCGAGGCTACCGTGCGCTTTGTGAGAATTTGGGGTCAGCTGCGTTGCTCTTCTGAGAAGCCTTTCTGCCTCCTCACTCTGGCCGTCGTCCGCCAAGAGAAGGCCAAGGTTAAAATATGCTTCCGCATAGGTTTCATCGATCTCGATGGCTCTGCGGAATGCCTCCCTGGCAGACTTTTTGTCCCCAAGTCGATTGTGCGCGTCCCCCAGGAAGGTCAGAGGAATTGGGCTCGGGGCCGCAGCAACTGCCTGTTCAAGCCACGCTTTCGCTGTTCGCGCATTTATCAAAGGATCTCCATCTGTCCTCGTCAAAAATAAGGAACCGAGAGCTACCATTGCGATCGAAAATGTCTCGTCGACTCTTAAGGCGTCAAGAAATGTGGTTTCTGAGTCAGTCCATCTTCTCAGCTTCTGGGCTATACGTCCTGCCATGCAGAGGTAGTCGGGCCGACTTGTCATGGAGGCGAGGTGTTGCCATGCATCGAATGCGGCTGCATAATTGCCCAATCGTTCTGCGGCTCCTGCAGCTTCCAGCAGGACCGATTCGTCGTTTCTCACAAAACCGTCCTTTACTCTGAGTTCCAGAGATTTATGAACTGCTTTATTGACTTCTGAAACTCGTCTTCAGTCCCTTCGCTACTGATTCTGTACCCCGTCGTGCCCGAATTCTGATATTTTTTCAGGGTTTTGAGACGATATGCAACTTCGTCGATCTCATCTCCCTCTAAGATTTCCTCTTCTTCCTCGAAATCCGTGCCCCGAGGATCGATCCAGTTGACCGGATTATTTCCAGTGAGAACATACTTGTACAACGTTTTCGGGTCGAAAATCTTTCCCGCGACGGGATCCATGGTCTCGAACCGGCCCGTCGCCTGATTGTAGTATCGCGCCCGCAGATGGTACAGGTTGAGGCTGCTGTCGAAACGCTCACCGCTATAAAGGTAGGCATTTCCGATGCTTCCCGTGCTAGCGATGGGCATGCCGAAGGCGTCGAACTGGTAGGTGTTGCCAAGAACGCCTGTGGTGCTGGTCAGGAAGCGCACATTGCCGTGCCCGTCGTAGCCGTAGAAGCTCAACGTCCACGTGCTGCCCACCAGTTGGTTCTCGCTGATGCGCTGCAAGCCATAGGTGTAGGTCTTCGTCACCGCGCCGCTGACCAACTCACCAAGCTCCCGCGCATTGCCTCAGGTCAGAACGGCAAACACAAGGGCATTGAGTTCGGCGTAACTGACCTTCATAGGCTTAAACGCAAGGGGTCGAACTCTAGATATTCGCCTCCGCGGATTTTAACAATCCATGTGTCTAGGACGTCCCGACCGCCAATCCAAAAACGGCGGCACTCATGCAAATATCCGATGACCACCTCCCGCTCATCACGTTTCAGGAGTTCGCTCGCAAGACTGAGATTAGGGCCGGTCATGCTCATGTAACCCAAGCCACTCGTTCGAGCTGATTCGAGCAGGCAGGTCTTTGCTCGCTCGGTATCGTCGCGAAGCAGTGCAATGAGGCCCAAGATCATTTTGCCGTCATGGGTCGCTTCCCCGTCGCTGAAGGTGTCGCCTGCGGGTTCCAGTTTTATAGCCTCTGCGGCATATCGTTCTGCCTTATCGGTATCGCCGGCCCAAAATGCCAACTTCGCAGCTCTCGGCAGATATTCTAGGCGCATCGGGCCGCCCGTTCTAGCGAGGCTCGTTTCGAGTCCTCGAAGCTCCTCCTGTGGTCCGCCCTCTTCTGCGAATATGCCAGCCCCGCCAAGCGCCGTGATCGCCGACCCGATATTCCCGGATGAGATGGCTTCCTTGAACCCGCGGATCGCTGGTCGGACAATTCCCAAATAAGCTAGGTCTGGCGGGGAAACGGGACCGGAGGGAGATCTCAAGATGCTCGGGCGGATATTGCGAAGCTCTCCGGAACAGAACGCGGAAAGAGCCGCAGGGAAAAACCGCCCGAGAATCTGGATGAAAGCATTCGCAACGCCTGCCGCCACAACGTCGCGGCCGTTTTGAACCGCAAGTTCAAACTGATCTGCATAGACCACTAAGGTCCTCTCAAGACTTTTGTCTAGTGGCCGACCCTCGTTAGGATTATCCATGATCCCCCAAGCATACTGGGAACTATGCCCGACTAGGGTTTTCAGTTGAAGGGGGCACTGTTTTTTAGAATGCAGCTGACGTAAGCGGCCCACGTCGCATCCGGATCGAGGCCCTGCAACAATGCGGCGGCGTAGCATATGCGGGCGCGGGCAGCCGGGTCTGCCCATTTCTTGAACCTTGTAATAAACCGATAAAAACTTGAGTCGATCGTGCCCTCTTCATCAAAGGGATCTGTTCCGTTTGGATCAACATAGTTCACCGGATTAGCTTCCGCGTAAGCATACTTGGGCAGCGTGCCGGGATCGAAAATGTTCCCCAGGTCCGGATCCATGGTCTCGAACCGCCCCGTGCCCTGGTTGTAGTAGCGCGCCCGCAGATGATACAGGCCGATGTTCTGATCAAACCGTTCGCCGCTGTACAGATAAGTATTCGCCGTCGTTCCCGCGCTGGCGATGGGCATGCCGAAGGAGTCGAATTGGTAGGTGTTGCCGAGAACGCCTGTGGTGCTGGTCAGGAAACGCACATTGCCGTGCCCGTCGTAGCCGTAGAAGCTCGGCGTCCACGTGCTGCCGGCCAGTTGATTCTCGCTGATGCGCTGTAAGCCGTACGTATAGGTCTTCGTCACTGCACCGCTGACCAGCTCGTCGAGCACCTGCGCATAGCCCGTGGGATTCAGCGAGTCGATCAGATACTTCGTGGTCGTGCCGCCTGCCGTTTCGCTGACCCGGTTGCCGTCGCCGTCGTAGACCATGCTCACCGACTCGTGCGTGAGCATGCGGTTCTCGAAATCGTAGGTGCTGGCTGTGCCGGCCGAGGAAATTGTGTTGCCGTCGGTGTCGTAGGTGTCGGTCGTCAGGCGATCGTTGTTGTCATAGGAATAGCTGATGCTGCCCGACAGCGAAGGGATGGTGGAACTCAGCGTCTTGCGGTTGCCGACGAAGTCGTAAGTGTAGCTTTCGGCACCGTTGTTGCCGCCTGGATCGGCGGTAATCGTTTCGGATTTCAGATGGTAGTCCGTGTCATAGCCGTAGTTAACCGTGCGGCCGCTCAACTCAGCCACGGTCTGAACGTTGCCTGTTTTTCTCTGGAACTTTCGGCGCTACAATAACGTAATGTGTTGTAGAAGCTTGTCAGGAGCGTCGCCATGTACTGCAACTACTGCGGAAAAGTGATTCAGGACGATGCCGCTGTTTGTGCCTATTGCGGCATTCGCATAGGATCGTCGATCGCGCGCAAGCGGCTGGTCCGTCCTCGCCAGGGGCGCAAAATTGCCGGCGTCTGTCTCGGCATGTCCGAATATTTCGATCTCGACGTCACCCTCGTGCGCCTGATCTGGCTCCTCGCTTCATTCATGACCGGAATTGGCCTGCTGGCCTACCCAATCGCCTGGATCGTAATGCCGGAAGAGCCGATGCTGCTGGCCGCGCCAATGGGGGTAGGGCAAGTGACCAACCCGTAAATTTCCCACTGATGATTTGCGGCTTGGCCGAATCGACGCCTGCCATTCACCCTGCTTTAGGGTGCCGTAGGCCTTTGGACGAATCCGATTGCCTCGTGCGCCATCCTGCGAAGGATGGTTACCACGTCTTCCCGCTTCGCGTGCTGCCGGCCAAAGCGTCGTAGAACGATCCTGGTTCGCGTTTACGAAGATCAGGCTCGGCGAAAGCCAGTTTTGACTGTCGAACAGATGCTGGAGCGGGGTATGGTACGAAAGCGTGCAGCACGATCGGTATGGGCTGGTGCGATCTTCCTCGCGGTGATCGGAGTCGCGGCAGTATCCCGCCGTACGCTGGTTCTGCTATGGCCGCAACGGTTTGCTGGAAAGTTTCCCGCGGCAGCGGCGCTGGACGCCGGCTTCGCGCGGCACCCGGTCTTGACGCTGCTGCACATTATTCCCGCCGCTCTCTTTGTAGTTCTGGCCCTGTTGCAATTCACTCCTTCGATTCGCGCCAAACATCTAACCTTTCATCGCTGGTCGGGAAGGTTCCTGGTGGTTGCCGGGCTGGCGATTGGAAGTTCGGCGCTGGTGATGAGTTACACCATGGCCATCGGAGGCGCGAATGAAACCGCGGCCACCTCACTGTTCGCGCTTCTCTTCCTGTTTTGCCTGATCAAATCTTATCGTCACATTCGCCGCAAGGAAGTGGCGCAGCATCGGGAATGGATGATCCGCGCATTTGGCATTGCGCTCGGTGTGGCAACTACGCGGCCCATCGTCGGCATGTTCTTCGCTTTTCGCAGGCTCACGCCGCACGAGTTTTTCGGAATCGCTTTCTGGCTGGGATTCTCGCTGACCTTGTTGGGTGCGGAAGTGTGGATCAACTTCACCCGCGGGCGAACTGCCCGCAGGGCGGCTGCAGAGCCATTGGCAGAACGATCACTGGAGCCTATCTCATAAATCGATTCCACCGGATCTGCTCGGCGTGGGCATAACCCTGACCCACCGTCCGCCGGTTACTCGGAGCGCAACGCCTGCATAACATTGACGCGCGCAGCGCGAGCTGCGGGCAGCACCGACGCGATAACTGCGACCGCCATCAGCACGAACGCGGAGACAAACACAGGCAATGCGCCGGGCATCTTGACTTCCAGGAAATATCTTCCCGCCAAACGTGCCAGCACGAACCCGAATGCCGCGCCTGCCAGGACGCCCGCCGCAGCCATCGCAGTGCCCTCTGCGATCACGCCCTTGAGAAGTCGCTGCGGCTCCGATCCGAGGGCCAGCCGGATGCCGAATTCCCGTGTCCGCGCGCTCACCGAAAACGCCAGCACGCCCGCGACGCCCACCACGGCAATCACCAACGCGACAGCCGCGAATACGCCAAACACCAGCGAGTTCAAGCGATCCGGCGTGAGCACCTCGGCGCGAATGTCTTCGAGTGTGGCAGCGCGCTCGATAGGCTGATCGGCCGACATGGCGCGAATAATGCGCGTGACCGGTGTGACCAGTGAATAAGGATTTGCGCTGGTGTGAATGAAAAGGCGTCCGCCAAAAATGGGACCTTCTTCGAAGGGGCTATAGACCGTGAGAATGGGCTCAGCAACGACATGTTGGTCGTCAATATCTGCCGTGACACCGATGATGCGGTGTGGCGCGATAAGGCGCGATTTTTCGAGATCGGTCCCAGGGAAGAATTGCAGCACGGGATCCGTCCAATAGACATGCCGATTGACCGCATCCTGATTGGGGAACATGCGCCGTGCGAGAGTCTCGCTGACAATAACGACGGGCTCCTTATTATTATTCTGGTCATTATTGTCTTGACCGTCTTTACTCTGACGATCCAGATTCTGACGATCAAGCGCATTGAAGTCGCGGCCGGCAATGATCGGAACGCCAAGCGACGCAAAGAATCCGGGAGAGATGGCACGCCACTGCGCTCGGGGATCGTCTACACCAGCGGTATGGACGTGTCCGTCGGCGGAGAATTGCAGGCCAGGAGCAGTGGGGCCGCCCGCATCCCGCCAGGGAACGACGTTGCCGAACGCGGTCTTGCTCACGCCCGGAAGCTCGTCGATGCGCCGTATCGATTCCTTGTAGAAATTGACGACCTGCTGCGGCGTCTTCCCGTAAGACATAGGGGGAACGTCGATCGCTAGGACGTGCTGCGTATCCAGTCCTGTCTGCGCCCTTTGTAGTGCGATCAACGTAGTGATCAACATACTTGCGCCAGCCAGCAGCACGAACGACGCGGCGATCTGTGTCACCGCGAAGATCCGCTGGCGGCGGCTCGTGCCGCCGGTAATCCGTAAACTTCCGCTTGATAGGTTCAGTCCATTGGGCGTGCCGGACGTGCCGGAATAAGAGGGCAAGCGCGGAACAAATGCGAGAATCACCGCGGCGACGATAGCCAGCGCCGCTCCGACCCAAAGCAAGCTCGAATCGACTTTGAAGTCGAGAGCACGGACGGAGAAGCGCGAGGCGTAGCGGGCCAGGATAGCCACCATCGGCTGCGCGCTGATTACACCCAGTGCGGCGCCAGCGCCGCAGAGCAGAAGACTTTCAGCCAACAGCATGCGGCGCAACGCGCCTTTGCTTGCGCCCAGCGCCACGCGAACGGTCAACTCGCCTTCGCGGCGAACCGTCCGAGCCAGAACCAGATTGGCAACATTGGAACACGCGATGATGAAGACCAGCCCTGATGCTGCGAGCAGCACCAGCAGCACGGTCCGGGCTCCCGACGTGATCTCATCACGAAGCAACTTCACCCCGATCTGAAAGTTCCCTTCCTGCGAATAGGATTCGGGATGGTCCTTCTTCATCACGGAGTAGGCGGAGCGCAACTCAGCGCCAGCCTGATCGAGAGTGACTCCGGGAGCGAGACGGCCGAAAAGCTCAGTCATGCGATGGATGCGGCCGGTGACCATGGTTGCGGAAAGATGATGCGGGCTGGTGACGATGTTGGAGATGATTTCGGTATCTTGCGGATATGGGACGCAAGGCTCGAGGACGCCAATGACTACCGCGGAGCGATCACCGATACTACCGAGGCGAACGGTTTTGCCTATGACCGAAGGATCCTTGTGAAAAGCGGTGGTCCAGAAACGGTAGGTGAGAACGACGACGCCGGCAGCTTGGGGACCGTCGTCTTGAGGCCCAATGAGGCGGCCAAGCACGGGACGAAGGCCCATCACGTCGAAATATGTGCCTCCGACGACGCCGCCGCGAATCGAACGAGGCTCACCGAGGCCGATCATGGTGAAATCCATCGCTGAGAAGTCGCCAAAGGCGCTCAAGGTTTTCACGCTCGCCCGCAAGTCCTGCAACTCAGGTACGGAAAATGTAGCGTTTTCGTCGCCGATGCCGGGAGCGCTTTGCCGGATATAGATCAGCCGGTCCTCGCCGCGATTAACAAGAGGCTTGAGCAGCACTCCGCGCACCAGCGTGAAAATGGCAGCGTTCGCTCCAATGCCGAGTGCCAGTGTGAGAACCACGGCGATCGCCAGCCCTGGAGTACGAATTAACGAGTAAGCTGCAACTCTCAGATCGCGAACGAATGACATTTCTTAGCCTTCCTGCCGGGGATATCAGCATCACACTGTCCAATACTGAGCGTCACATTCTACACGACTTAATATGCGACAAGTTAGTCCGCGCTGTCTGTTTCAGAACACCGCAAATTCGGACACTAAAACACAGCCCTTGTCACGCGGACAGGATTGTTCCCATTCAATTTCGCAGGTTGTCGGCAAACCGGAAGTAGTTCTGCGAAGCATCGCCGACCAGGCAGCTCCTCTAGGCCAAATACCTCAAAAATTTCCCTGCCTGATTGTCGAAGCCGGGAAAGACTGCAGGCAAGTTCTTGTTGCCCATGTGTCGCGCGACGGCTTCACCTATCACTTGGCGGAAGTCGGTGGTCAGCGCCAGGTCGCGGCCTTCGTAGAGTTGCGATTGGTCGAGGCCGGGCCAGCGGCCATAGACGCGGCCTCCGCGCACCGGTCCGCCGAGTACGAACATAACGTTGGCGTGGCCGTGGTCGGTGCCGCGGTTGCCGTTTTCCCGCGCGGTGCGGCCAAATTCCGACATCGTCACCACGACCGTGTCTTCGCCCAGATCTCCCAGGTCGGTCCAGAAAGCCGACAGCGATTGCGAGAAATCTGTCAGCACGTTTGCGATCTGGCCTTCGGTTGAACCTTCATTCACGTGATGGTCCCAGCCTCCGATGTCGGCGAAGGCGACCTGCACTCCGAGATTGGCTTTGATCAGTTGCGCAAGCTGACGCAGGCTGTCGCCGAAGCGCCCCTTGGGATAATTCGCGCCCGCAGCCGGCGTATATTTTCCCGGATCGGCGGACTTCAGCATCTTCACCGCGTCGAACGTTTCTTCGCCTGTGCCGTGCAGGACGGAGTCGGAGGAGTGGTCGTACATCGCTTCAAAAGCTGTGGCGGTCGCAGAAGGCTTTGTGCCACGTCCTCCAACAGAAAAGTCATTGATATTGTTCATCGCGACCGCAGGCTCGGACCCGCTCAGAATGCGCGGCAGGGATGGCCCCAGCGCGATGGCGCGAAACGGCGAAGCCTGCGGAGATTGCGGCATAGAGTGGATCGAACGATTGAGCCAGCCGTCGTCAGTGACCTTTACGCCGGGAGTTCCCGACTCCATAAAATCCTGTGCATCAAAATGTGAGCGCGTGGGGTCGGGCGAACCAGCCGCATGAACAATGGCTAGATGACGCTGCTGCCACAAAGGCAGGAACGAAGCCAGCGAAGGATGCAGGCCGAAGAAACCGTCGAGATCGATCACCGCTTTGCGCGGAATATTGATGCTGGGCCGCATCGCGTAATATTGCGGCTCCGCATGCGGGACAACGATGTTCAATCCATCGGCCGCGCCGCGCTGGAAAATCACGACTAGGCGCTTGTTGTTCGTACCTGGCGCGATTGCGCCGAGGGCTGCGCGAGTCAGG
Source organism: Candidatus Sulfotelmatobacter sp. (assembly GCA_036513255.1). Lineage (GTDB taxonomy): Bacteria > Acidobacteriota > Terriglobia > Terriglobales > Acidobacteriaceae > Sulfotelmatobacter. Next base: position 55,135 of record DATBZH010000033.1, read on the forward strand.
AATGCAGGCACCGCCGTCGTGCCGACCAGTGCCAGAGCACCATTTCTCAGAAATATTCTGCGCGTAAGGGACATGAAACAGCTCCTGGCTTCTAGCTCCTGGTCAAAACCTTATCTCCTCTGAAATTCCGGCGAGCCGAGCAGCAGGCCCGCCATTGCCGTCACATCCGCGGGCCGAGCTGGCTGGCTCCCGCTCTTGTTTTCAGTAGTCTTCGCCTTGGCTTGCGCCGCGATCGAGTCGTGCGTCTGCTTCGAAACGTCTCCGGCGAGAAAGGCATTCTCCATCGCCGCCAACGCGTCAGCAGAGTCGGGCTGCGATGCATTGGATCCGGCAACCTGCGCAGCATTCACCGTCACGCCTCTGATTTTTCCGCTAGTCAACGCCAGAGAAAAATTCATGCGGTTGAGCAAAGCCGACGAGCTGACCCACGTTTCAGCTTTCATGGAATAACCGGTTGGCGGCTGCGCTCCGTACAATGGCATTCCCATATTGCCGAGTTGACGCACCAGAGGCATCGCATCCGTCACGTCGCCTCCAGTGGCGCGCACTGCGGACACCACGAATTCCAGCGGCGTCTTAACTTTTGCCCGATACGTCCCAGTAGCCCAGAACTCCGGCGAGTGAAACATCGTCGACAGCACTTCGCGAATCTCGCCTTTCTTTTTCAGAAACGTTTTGGCCATGCTGTCGACCAGCGCCGGAGGAGGAGCGTCAGAAACAAAGCGTTCCGCGAGCTTCAAGGAAATGAAGTGCGCCGTCTGCGGGCTTGTGGCTAGCCTGTGCAGCAGCTCGATCCCTTCGCCTTCGCCCTTGAACTTGATGCGGTGACCGAGAACGAACTTAGGCCCCGGCTCGTGTTTGCGCGGATCGAACTGGAACCCGCCACCTTGAAACGGTTTGTCGATCGTCCATCCGGTAAAAATCTTGGCGGTCTCCGTCACGTCGCGTTGCGAATAGCCTCCGTTGACGCTGAGCGTGTGCAGTTCCAGCAGCTCGCGTCCGTAGTTTTCGTTCAGACCTACATTCTGCTTGCGATTTGCGTTTGGACGCGGCCCGGGCGGCGGAAAGCGATAACGCCCGTAAGGGCGGACCGGGCGCGCCGGAATGCCCAGCGCCTGCAGGGAATTCGGGCCCACGCTATCCCAGTTGTCGAGATAGAAAAGCATCGCCGGGCTCTTCGCCGTGGCGACCAGCAGATCTTCAAACTTACCCAGCGCGTGCGGACGAATCGTCTCTTGTTCGTAATTCGAAAGCAGCAGCCGGTCCGCACCTTTGCCGATGAAGACGTTGAAGTGATTGAACCAGAAATCGGTCATCACTTCCTCCAGTTGCCGCTCGCTGTAGATGGCACGCAACAGCTTGGCCTGCATCAACTCCTCGGTGAAAACGCCTTGCGGATTGTTCATTGCCAGCAAGGTCTCTTTTTGTTTGGGATCCAAGCCGTCGAGAAAATCCTGCCCCTTGCCTCCGCGCAACGAGTCGGCGAACGCGATTTTTTGCTCGATGGGCATAGAAAGAATTTTCTTGTACCGCTGATCGGGAGGAAGTTCCGGCAGCGACTGAACCGCCAAATCGGCGTAAAGACGATCTTCACGGCGGCGCGCTTCGGCTTCCTCAGCAGGAGAAGGCTTTGCGGCAACTGCCGGTGATCCGGACATCAGACTTCCGCCTGCGGGCATGCCGGACGATGCGGAGTCCGCAGCTTCCGCCGAAGGGCCAGCACTCATTCCTCGATCAACGGACTGCGCTTTCAGGTCGGATTCCGTGGGAGCATTCGCCGGTGCGGCATTGCCGTTGTCGTTGGCCCCCACCGAAGTGTTACTTGCTGCCTCCTCTTTGCGTTCTTTCTTTTCTTCCTGCCGCGCGATCTGGACCTGGAATACTGCACGCTTCGCCGGATCGGATGGCATTGCCCGCTTGCCATCCATCACTTGCCGAATCATCTGGCCATCAGGAAAACTTTCCGCCAGTTCTTTCGGACTCATGCGCAACGTGCGAAATGCCGCCAGGCGAGATTCCAGCGCACCGTCATTGATTTTTTCCGGATGGAGTTGCAAGTCGATCCACTGATCGATGCCCATGGCTATAACTTGCTGCACGTCCTGCGGCCGAGGACCGAAGGTCAGGCGGTTCAGCGCATGCACCGCGCGTTTCTTTTGTTCGTCCGGATTCGCATCTCGCGCTTGGTCTTTTTTCTTAGCCAGCAGAGAGGGAACAGCGCAGATAAGGCTGAGGCATATCAGCACAAGCGCTAACTTCTGGGGGCGAGATCGCATGAAGATTCCAGTGCCCGGCGGGTACCCATCAATTATGAACCCGAAATCCGGAAAAAGTTGCTGCGTGCAGCGATTACCGACGTGGCTCGTATCCTGATGAATACGGGTGACTTGCTAGTGGAGCTAGCGCGGGTGGGTCGGCGAAGACGAGAGGAACATCTTTCCGTGTGAGGCTTTGTGCTGCAAAGTGGCGGCCAGTTGGTCGATATCTCCGGCGGCGATATTCAGCGCCATGCGGTCGGCCAGCAGTGGAGCGCGGCTGCTGCCGATTACGTCCCGTCGAATCTGAATCAGAAGCGCCTGTACAACGTCAGCGTCAAACTTAAGTGGCGATACGCGCACCAGTTCGCTCAATGCGCTGCCTACCGATAGCGGCTGGCGATAAGGACGCGCGCTGGTCATGGCGTCGAAACTGTCGGCCAAACCGATGATGCGCACCGCCATGGGAAGATCATCTAACGCCAGCGCGTCAGGATATCCTGAGCCGTCACTGCGCTCGTGGTGCCAGCGCACCGTCTCGGGAATTTTTGGCCAGGGAAACTCTACGCTACTCACGATCTGGTGGCCAACCACGGTGTGGTCCGCCATCTCCCGAAATTCTTCGGCATCCAAGGCGCCGGGCTTGCTGAACAGCCGGCGATCGACCGCGACTTTTCCGATGTCGTGAAGATATCCGGCGCTGCGCAGCGCTCCTACTTCACTGGGCTCCATCCCCATAGCTTCGCCAATGGCCGAGGCATAGCGGCCTACACGCAACGAGTGGCCGTGAATATTGACATGCTTCACATCGATCGCCGTGGCAAAAGCCTCGAGCGCATTGTCATAAAAGCCGTGCAACGAAGACATCAGACGCAGATTTTCGGAAACTCTCTGCGCAATGGTTTGGGTCAGCGAATGGTTTTGAACGGCCAGCGCCACGTAGCTGCACAGCAACTCCATCGCGTCGAGTTCGCTATCTTCATAGAGCACATCGGCGGGACGCCGTCCGAGTGCGACAACTCCAGCCAACTTGCCCGCGGCTTTGAGCGGAGCCAGGCATTTGAAAAGCTCCGGTGCAACGTTGCCATTCGAACTCAGAAATATGGAAGATGTCGAAGTGTTAAGCACGATCGGCCCGCGCGCAGCGGTCAGAGCGTGAACGTGTTTGGGAAGAAGAGGAATGAATGCGGGCTCCGGCAGCATTGCGAAGCCCTGAGCGGCCGCCGTGGTCAGCATGGCGGGCTTGTCATTGAACAAGAACAGCGCGCCCTCGCGTGCCCCCGCTGCTTCCATGATGGCGGAGAGCATGAGGCGCGAAGTTTCGGCAAAATCGCGTTCAGCCGTCAGCGCTGGTCCGAGATCGGAGAGCGCTTCGACTGTGCGCAACAGCCGCCGAAGGTTGTCAGTCTGCACTGCCACGATAAACTTGGAGCGGAACGCAGAGCAAGAAGAGGGTACCATGCGCCGCAGATCGCAGCGATGCGTGATTGTTGGTTAGTTTGATGCTGCGGTAGCGGAGTAGAAAACTGTTGACGAGATTGATTCGGGCCGCTCAGGGCCTCAAAAATGCTTGCGCAAATCCGCGAAGCGGCTGACGGTCAATAGTTGCTGCGGCGATACGGCGGAGTTGATCTCGTCGTGCTCAAGTATCCATGTATCGCCATGAGGAACGAACACCGCGTGCAGTCCCGCAGCCAGCGCGGGATTGATGTCGGACCTGGGACTGTTGCCGATCATCCAGCTGGAATCGTGAGCCAATACGTATTTCTCGACCATCGACTGATACGCGGCCACATCTTTTTCCGCGACGATCTCAACTGCCGCGAAGTATTCTTTCAATCCCGACCGTTCAACTTTCCCGGTTTGTTCGGCAATCGCTCCTTTCGTCATCAATATCAAGTGATGACGATCGCCTAAGTACTGCAATGTCTCCGGCACCTCGGGAAGAATTTCTACAGGATGATCGGCGATCGTATGGGCAAAGCTGTTGATCTCTGCGTGCAGTTGGGGCGTAACCGGCTCGACACTTAACCGCTCGAAGGTGCGCACCAGCGCGTGCGCGAAGCTATGTAGCCCATACCCGTGCGTGACGATGCACTCGCGCTCCACATCGTTGAGAACTCCCCGCACCTGCTCGGGCGAAAATTCGTGATGATTGAGAAACGAAATGAAGCGGGCAATGGCCCGCTCGAAATAGATGTTGTTTTCCCAGAGCGTGTCGTCGGCGTCGATGAGAAGCGTTTGGGGTAACAAGCTTCTGGCTCCTGGCTGTCAGCTTCTAGCAAACAGACTGAAGGGAGTTAAAGATGATGAGCAGGCAGCATGCACGAACTAAATCGGCAGTATGACGTATCAAATGTTTCGAGAGCTAGAAGCTAGACGCCAGGAGCTAGAAGCTTCACTCCACCCAATCCATGCGCGCTTCCGGCCCAATGATTCCCGCCTTATGTCCCATGTCGAGCAAGCGCCGCACGGCCTCGCGGCCATCCAAACCATAATCCAGCGTTCGTTCATTGACATACATGCCGATGAACTTGTCCGCCGATTGCGTATCTAGATCGCGGGCAAACTGCATGGCATAGGACAGAGCTTCTTCGCGGTGATCGAGCCCGTACTGAATGCTCTCGCGCAATGCCGCAGAAACGGCAGACATAAGCTCCGGTCCCAGAGCACGGCGAATCACATTGCCTCCCAAGGGCAACGGAAGGCCGGTCATCTTCTGCCACCACTTTCCTAAATCTAAAATTCGGTACAGGCCCGACTTGTCGTAGGTCAATTGCCCTTCGTGAATGATCAGTCCCGCTTCGTACTTGCCTTCAAGAACCTGCGGAATAATCTGATCAAAGGGAACTACTTCGGTCTCAATTCCTGGAGCAAAAAGCTGCAACGCCAGATAGGCCGTAGTAAGGGTGCCGGGAACCGCGATTCGTTTTTCCTTGATATCGCTTTCTGTAAACAGGCGCGGCGCAACAATCATCGGCCCGTATCCCTCGCCTACGCTACCGCCGCTCGGTAGCAGCGCGTACTTCTCCTGAATATAAGGATAGGCATGAAAGGAAATCGCAGTTACGTCATAAACGCCGTCGCGCGCCTTTTGATTGAGAGTTTCGATGTCGCAAAGGGTATGCGTAAAACGCAGCCCCGGCACCCGTACCTTGTTGGTGGCGAGGCCGTAGAACATAAACGCGTCATCGGAGTCGGGGCTATGAGCCACGCTGATTTCGCGCACACCAACCGGCATGACGGGCGTTTTGCTTTGCTGCTCAGAAACAGGTGTCATTTAAAACTCCAACTTTGCATCGCCGGCGCGAACGTTCTTTCCGCGAGTGGCTACTGCGGCCGCAATCATTACCTTGATCACCTCCGCCGCGAGAAACCAGTACAAGCCTAAGTAGGCAGCTTTGGCCAGGGAATGCGTCCAAAAATAAAGCCAGGAAAGGCCGCCAACGAACAGCAGAACCTCAGCCAGCAGCCCGGCGACGGTGGCGCGGACAAACGTCTTTCTGCCTCGCTCAAAGATGAATCCCGCTAACGCTGCGACGAAAGGATAAGCCAGCAAATATCCGCCAGTGACACCAAGAATCTGCGCCACGCCTCCCAACCCAACGGGGCTAAACACCGGCAATCCCATCGCGCCTTCGGCCAAATAGAGCGTGAGAGCCGCAAACCCGCGCCGGCTGCCCAGCAGCAAGCCAACCAGCAGCACGCCAAAATTTTGCATGGTCAACGGTACGGGCGTGAAAGGCAGCGGAATCGCAATGCGCGCACACACCGCGACGAACACACTCGCGCCGACCACCAGCGCGATTTGCCGTGCCGCCTCTAAGCCGCGCTCCCTTGGAGTATGGAATGTCTGGACTGCAACCTTTGCCATGATTTCCTCGATCTCAACGACTACAAATGGTGTATCAGGGTTTTGTCGTGCCTGATCGCCCCTCGCGCTCCGCTTCGTGCAGTGCCGCTTCCTGAGAATGTGTGCTCCGCAAATGCCGCCGCAAGCGTATGTATAACGCGATGGCCACGCACACCACGACCAGTGTACTCGCGCCCAGGATCAGGAACCACCAGATCATCCGCACAGCCGATTAGGATAACAGACGAGAAGGATGGTGCGGCCAGTTGCGCAACTACGAAGCGCCCTGAGCGGCGCGTTTTTGCCGCATGACTTCCACGCGCTTGAGCATAAATTGCAGGCGGTTGCGTCCCCATTCCGTGCGAGTGGCAACGTCTTCTATGTTGCGGAAGATGTGTGGATCGCCCATCTTTTCCCGCAACTCTTCCAGGAAAGGATGCACCTTGGCCAGGATGAGAAACATCTCCCCGCTGAACGCGGGTTCAAGAAATAACTCTTCGTGCAGCAGATCGCGGAGAACAAGGGAGGCCGCCAATCCCCAGTAGCTAACGACTTGCCGCAGCCAGTGGTTGTGCGGCGAACCCATCGACCACATCACACTCAGAAAGTCGTCGGCGTTTTGAGGAAAAAACTCCGCCGCCCACCAGGTGCGGGCCTTGCGCATTTCGGATTCGCGGCGCAGTTCGTACAGCTCAAGAATCAGTTTCGCATCGTCGACAGTTGGTTTCTGGAACATTCGTTTCCTTCTCACTGCAATGGGTGTGTGCAGCCATTGGAACAGACTATGCAGATTTCTTCAAACGCAGTAGGCCGCGGCGCATACCGGCTACGCGGTTGTTGCGGACGCTTCCACGGGCGGCGCAGGCCGCTCGAAGTCGCACTCTTTATTCGGGCATGCGATTACCGACCCGGCTTTCAAATTCTTTTCGACTAAATACTCGCTCCCGCAGGTCGGGCATTTTTCCGCGATAGGCTTATGTGCCGAAGTGAACTTGCACTTGGGATAATTTCCGCATCCATAAAATGTATTCCCCTTGCGCGCTTTCTTCTCGACCAGATCGCCATCTTTGCAGTCGGGGCACTTTACTCCGATAAAATTCTGTTTTACGTACTTGCATTCGGGATAGCCACTGCACGCCGTGAATTCGCCGAAGCGTCCGTGCCGAATCATCATATTGCGCCCGCACTTGGGGCAAGGCTCGTCCAGCGGAATGTCCGGAACTCGCTTGCCCTGATCCAGCCGCCGCGTCGTCTTGCAATCAGGATATCCCGTGCACGCCATAAACTGCCCGAAACGCCCGCGCTTGAGCACCATCACCCGGCCGCAGTTCTCGCAGTATTCCTCTTGCGTAGTCTCTTGAACATCGGCCGAATCCAGATCCGGCAAATTGATGGGATTTTCTTTGGTAAAGGTGCAGGATTCTTTGTTCTCTTTATCGTACGTGCTGCACGCGTAAAAGGATCCGTGCTTGCCCCACTTGATCACCAGCGGCGCGCCACACCGTTCGCACTTCTCGTCAGTGGGCTTTTCCATCCGCTTGATGTTCTCCATATGCTTTTCGGCATATTTGAGATCCTTCTGAAACTTCTTGTAGAACTCGGCGAGGGCGTCGGTCCACTTTTCTTTACCCTCTTCAATTTCGTCGAGTTCTTCTTCCAGCCGCGCGGTATAAGCCACGTCGAAAATGTCGCGGAAGTTTTCCACTAGCAGATCGGTAACCACCAGCCCGATCTCGGTCGGCGTAAATTTCCCGCCCAGCTTCTGCACGTACTGCCGCTCCTGAATGGTCGACAGAATCGCCGAATAAGTCGAAGGACGGCCAATGCCGCGCTCTTCGAGTTCTTTCACCAGCGACGCTTCGTTGTAGCGCGGCGGCGGTTCGGTAAAGTGCTGCTCCGGCTTCAGTTCTTTCAGCGTCAGCTTCTGCCCCGCTTCCATCGGCGGCAGCTTGTGCTTCAACTCCTCGTCTTCTTCGTCTTTTCCTTCTTTCGACTCTTCGTAGACTTTCAGGAAACCGTCAAATTTCAGCACCGATCCAGTTACGCGGAACCAGAAAATCTCGTTCCCGGCCGTCGTTTTTGCATCGATGTCGACGGTCGTCTGGTCGAAGACCGCTGGCGTAATCTGCGACGCTATAAACCGCTGCCAGATCAGCTTGTAAACCTTGAACTCATCTTCCTTTAAGTACTGTTTGATCTGTTCCGGATGGCGCGCCGCTGAACTGGGACGAATCGCCTCGTGCGCCCCTTGCGCTTCTTTCTTCTCCTTATATGTATTGGGCTGCGCAGGCAGATATTGTGGGCCATACTCGCTGCCAATGTATTCGCGAACTTCTGTGATTGCTTCGGGCGCGACGCGGGTCGAATCGGTTCGCATGTAGGTGATCAAACCAACCGATCCCTCCTCGCCCAGTTCCACGCCCTCATACAACCGCTGCGCAATCATCATTGTGCGCTTTACGCTGAAGCGCAGCTTGCGCGATGAATCCTGTTGTAGCTTGCTGGTAGTGAAGGGAGGTGCGGCATTGCGCCGCCGCTCTTTCTTATCGACGGAACGGACGACCCAGTCGGCTTGTTCCAGGGCGGCACGAATCTTTTCCGCGTCTTCGCCGTTGGTGACTTCAATTTTCTCTTCGCCCTTGCCCAGGAATCTCGCGTCGAACGTGGGTGGCTTGTTGGTCGCCAGGTGTGCATCGATGGTCCAATATTCTTTTTTCTCGAACGCTTTAATCTCGCGTTCGCGTTCTACGATCAAACGCAACGCGACGGTCTGCACACGGCCGGCAGAAATGCCGCGCCGGACTTTATCCCACAACAGCGGCGAAACCTGATAGCCGACCAGGCGATCCAGCACGCGGCGAGCCTGCTGCGCATCCACCAGATTTTGGTCGATGGCTCGCGGATGTTCGAACGCCGCCTGCACCGCCCGCTTGGTAATCTCGTTGAACGTCACCCGCTGAATGCGCGGCACCGCGCCAGCATCTTCTTTTTTCTTTTTCTTGCTTTTTTTCCCGTGCCCGTTGCCGTCAAGTTCAAACGCAAGATGCGCGGCAATGGCTTCGCCTTCGCGGTCCGGATCAGGCGCCAGGAAGATGAAATCCGCGGACAAAGCCAGCTTCTTCAGCTTGGCCACAACTTTTTCCTTGCCGGGAATGACGATGTAGTCTGTGTCGAAGTCGTTATCGACATCGACACCGAGCGTGCTCTTGGGCAGATCCTTCACGTGGCCGAGCGAAGCCTCGACTGTGTATCCCTTGCCTAAATACTTCTGAATCGTTTTCGCCTTGGCCGGCGACTCGACAATAACTAATCCTTTGGCCAATGTTCCCTCAATTCTCCTGTTAACGTTTTTGACCCTAGCACGAATTGCGGCGCGGCAACAAGTTACTGCAAGAAAAGCTGTCAGCTATCAGCCATCAGCTCTCAGCTTTTGCATGAGCGACGCCAGCATCCGCTTTACCTCGACTGCCCCGTCTGAAAGGCGCTGATAATCCGAGCTTCTCAGCAACTCCAAGTCTCGTGCAAGGAGCAAGTGATACTCCAGTTCGCTAGCTGAACCTACAGCGATCTGTAGAAATCGTGCGAAATCTACATCGCCTCTTCGACATGAACCCTCGGCGATATTTGCACCGACGGAAACTGCGGCTCTCCTCATCTGACTCGTCAGCCCGTAAATCTCATCCCGAGGAAACGATTTACTGGACCTATAAACGTCAAGCGTCAGCACGTGAGCCTTTTCCCAAACCTTAAGGTTCCGAAAGCTCTGCATCGAGGCCTCCCTACCAACCGAACAAGCTGAGAGCTGAAAGCTGATGGCTGACAGCTGCTGTCAAAAGCTCTTTACAAAATTCTTCCCCGGCATCTGCCGCACTTTCCCGCCCAACTCCAACTCGAACAACGCCGCAAAGATTTCTGAAGACGACATTTCCGTCTCCAGCTTCTCCACGATTTCGTCGATGTGGGTGGCCTCGTCGGCTTTCAGGAGGCTAAGAATTCGCTTTTCGTGAGGAGGAAGCCCTTCATCCGGAAATAGAGATGCGGAATCGTGGCCCTCGGATTCAGCGCTCCTCGCCGGAGTCAGCGCCAGCCGCACCTCCGCCGGCAGATCTTCCCACACGTCTTCCCATGTCGCGACCAGCTTCGCGCCCTGCTTTATCAGCGTGTTAGGCCCCCAGGAATTTTTATTCGTAACGTTGCCAGGAACGGCGAAGACGTCGCGATTTTGTTCCAGCGCGCAACGTGCAGTGATGCGCGTTCCTGAGTATTCCGCCGCCTCGACAACCAGCACGCCGATCGACATTCCGCTAAGAATCCGGTTGCGAATGGGAAAGTTTTGCGGGAATGGGGATGTTCCCAGCGGAAACTCCGAGATCAGTGCGCCGCCTAAGGCGACAATCTGCTCCGCCAGCCGAGAATTTTCTTTCGGATAAATCACATCCACGCCCGTGCCCAGCACCGCGACTGTCTTACCTTTCGCTGAGATTGCTCCCCGATGGCTGGCCGTATCCACTCCCCGCGCCATCCCACTAATAATGACCAGCCCCTGCGCCGCCAAATCACAGGCCAGCCGCTCCGCCATTCCCGAACCGTAAGGCGTCGGGTGCCTCGTACCCACCATGGCAATGCCGGGTTGTGTGAGCACCTCTGGATTTCCGCGAACGTAGAGCACCAGCGGAGGATCGTAGATTTCTTTCAGCCGCGACGGATACGAGGGATCGTCCATCGACACTAAAATCGTACCCGCGTCCTTGGCTTGCGCAATCGTCTCTCGGGCCAGCTCGCCAGATTTTCCCGTAGCCAAGGCCTGCGCCGAGACCGCCTGAATTCCAGAGCCCTCCAACTCCGTAAGCGAGGCACGCAATACGGCTTCGACTCCGCCGAAATGCTCAATTAATTTTCTTGACCTGGTTGGCCCGAGTCCCGGAGTCAGCGAAATGGCGAGCCATTCAAAAATGTGCGTCACAGTTGGCGATGCGGTAACAAAAGTGGACAAGGTTCTGCTCCAATCGACTGGCGCGGAATGTAACGGGACGGCGCGTTAGAGGTCAAGGTCATGCGTCACATTAACCCTGTTAAAATTCCAATTTGGATACTGATCGGGTCGAACGAATGCCCCAACTACGAATTTCCGCAATTTCCTACCTGAACACGGCTCCCCTGATGTGGGATTTCGAGCATGGCGATGCCTCCGGCCAGTTCGATATTTCCTACACGCTGCCCTCATCGTGCGCGCGAGCGCTGGAGACAGGCACAGCGGACATCGGCATCATTCCCGCCGCCGCATATGCTTCCATTCCCGGCCTCCAGATATTGCCGGGCGTCGCCATCGCCTCCCGCCGCGCGGTCCGCTCGATTTTGCTGATCAGCAACAAGCCGCTCGAAGAAATCCGCACGATTGCTTTAGACACGTCCTCGATGACGTCCGTAGCATTGACCAAAGTATTGTTCGAAAAATGGATCGGAGGCGACCGAACATTCACCGTAATGTCGCCGGATCTCGGCACAATGCTTGCCGCTAATGACGCAGCATTGCTGATTGGCGATCCGGCTCTGCAAGTCGATCGCTCGCGCTATTACACGCTCGATCTCGCCGAGGAATGGATTCGCTACACCGGCAAGCCGTTCGTTTTCGCCTTCTGGGCGGTTCGTAGCGAAGCATTGCGGCACGCCTCGTCGCCGGATTTGGCGACGATATTCCAGGACTCCCGCGATCACGGCCTGCAACCTTCGAGCCTGACGCAAATTTCAAGAGAGTGGGCGCCTCGCATCGGCATCACCGAAGACGAAGCCCGCAGCTATCTCACCGAGAGTATCCACTACGAACTCGATGCCGCGTGCCTCGAAGGCCTGCAACTTTTCTATCGGTACGCCGCTGAAATCGGAGCCTTGCCCTCCGCGCCGGAAATGTCTTTTCTGGGCGCCGCGAATGCCGCGATTGTTTAAGGCGGGATTGTTTAAGACGAGATCGCTTAGGACAAATCTTAGCGCAAGGCCACGGAACGCAAAATCGCTTGGCGCAATCCCGCCTCCACCCTGTACACTCTCCAAACCCGCATGCTGATCAACCCGCATCCCCTGCTGGCGGTTCCGTTCTGGCGGCAACTCCGCCATCTCGGCGGAGTGGGATTAGTCGTGCTCGGTCTCGCCGACAATTCCGTGATCCCTCTCACCGGCAGCATGGACGTGCTCACCATCTGGCTCGCCGCGCGCCATCGTGAGCCCTGGCCCTACTACGCTTTCATGGCTACGCTGGGCGCGGTCATAGGCGGCTACATTACTTATAGCTTGGCCCGCAAGGGTGGCAAGGAAACGATGGAGCGCAAGCTCTCCAAGAAGCGCGCCGCACAGTTTGAAAAAGCCTTCGCGCGCTGGGGATTCAGCGCTGTTGTCATTCCGGCCCTGATGCCGCCCCCATTTCCGTTTCTGCCGTTTTTATTAGCGGCAGGCGCAATGCAATATCCACAAAAAAAATTCCTGGCCGCCTTAACCCTCGGCCGCGGAGCTCGCTACACAATCGTCGCCGCGCTCGGATTTACCTATGGACGACACATCCTGAGGTTCTTCTCGCAGTACTACAAGCCAGCCATGGCGATTCTGATCGGCTTTGCGGTGATCGGCGGAGTGCTATCGCTCGTGCAATATCTTCGCTACCGGAAAAAGAACGAACTGGCAGCCACCTAAGATCCTGGGTTGTGCCTTAACCAGTGCTCCTCTGTGAAGCCCTCCGTGCACCTCAGTGTTAAAGGTTTTGACTTGGGAGCGATCGTCATCGATCTCCTTCCACAACCGCGCTCAAACCCACCCACCATCGATCACAAAATTCTGTCCGGTAATTCCCGCACTGTCGTCGGCAGCTAGAAACAAAACGGCCCGCGCCACCTCCTCCGGCAGCAACTCGCGCTTCAAACTCTGCCGCTGCATGATCTCCGCCAGATACTCCGGAGTCATCCACAGCCGCCGCTGCCGCTCGGTCATAATCGCGCCCGGCGAAACACAATTCACGCGAATATTCGACCCGCCCAACTCCCGCGCCAAAGTCCGCGTCAGGCCCACAATCCCCGCCTTCGCGGTCACATAAGCTGGCAATCCAGTCGAAGGAATCATCCACGCAATCGAACTCATATTAATGATGGACCCGCCGCCCGACGCAGCCATCCCCGGCGCAACCGCCTGCGTAGCGAAAAACTGATGCCGCAAATTCACCGCCATCCGCTCATCCCAATACTCCGGCGTAACCTCGGCGAAATTGTGGCGGTCGTCGCTGGCGGCGTTGTTCACTAGCACCCGCACCGGCCCAAGTTGGTCTTCAACCTGAACGACCGCAGCCCGCAACGCCGCAATCTCCAAAAGATCACAATGCAAAAACAAAGGTGCATGCGTGCATCGCGAACTCAGAACCTCGACCAGCTTGCCCGCCGCCTCATCGGCCACGTCAAGAAAGGCAGCCCGCGCACCTTGCAGCGCAAACTGCTCCACAATCGCGGCGCCGATGCCCGAGCCCCCGCCTGTCACCAGCACGACCACATCATGCAAGCTGGGAAAAAGCGCAAACCGTTGTTCAGCGATCATGAGATGCGAGACATCTTACGCGAAACATGCGGATCGCTGCGGCAAATCGTCGTGGAAGAGCGGCGCTTCAGCGCCGCGTAAGCGCAAAAAATAAATGGGTCTCAGCCCCCTCGATTCTCCTCTCGTTTGGACGAATCCTGCAACTCCGCTAAAATAAAGTGTTAACCATGCCCTTAACCCACTCCCAAGCCCTCTCGCTGTTCCACTCCGACGACCTCATCGGCATCGGCATGGAAGCTGACGCTGTCAGACGAAAGCTTCATCCCGAGGGCGTGGTCACCTACATCATCGACCGCAACATCAACTACACCAACTTCTGCACCGAATACTGCACCTTCTGCGCCTTCTACCGCCCGCTGAAAGGCCCCGCCGCGGCAGACGGCTACATCCTCGACTTCGACACCATCTACGAAAAAATCCGCGAGACCGTCGAACTCGGCGGCACCGGCGTGCTCATGCAGGGCGGCCTGCATCCCGACCTCAAGATCGACTGGCACGAAAAAATGCTGCGCGGCATCCGCCAGCGCTTCCCGCAAGTGCATCTGCACTGCTACTCCGCGTCGGAGATCATCGCTATCGCCGAATACAGCGACCTCAGCATTCGCGACACTATCCTCCGCCTGCGCGACGCCGGACTCGATTCCATCCCAGGCGGCGGCGCCGAAATTCTCGACGACGAAGTCCGCTACAAAATCGCCCGCCTCAAATGCCTCACCGCCGACTGGATCAACGTTCACCGCACTGCCCACCAGATCGGCATGCGCACCACCGCCACCATGATGTTCGGCGTCGGCGAAAACTACGAGCACCGCGTCAACCACCTGCAAGCCCTCTACGATTTGCAGGAAGAAACCGGAGGCTTCACCGCCTTCATACCCTGGAGCTTCCAGCCCCACAACACCGCCCTCGGCGGCCGCCACTGGGACGAAGCCACCGCCGTCGACTACCTCAAAGTCCTGGCCATCTCCCGCCTCTATCTCTCGAACTTTCTGAATGTGCAGTCAAGCTGGGTTACGCAAGGATTGAAAGTCTGCCAAATGGGTCTCCGCTTCGGCGGCAACGACGTAGGCTCAGTCATGCTGGAAGAAAATGTCGTCCGCGCCGCCGGCGTGACGAATTGCACGACGGAAGAAGAGTTGCGCCGGATTATTCGCGACGCCGGCTTCCGTCCGGCACAGCGGGATACGCTGTACCGGCAGTATTTTTTGAACTGACTCGGGCATCGCGACGGCGAGCGCTTTGAAGTCAGGATTTCCACAGCCTGTGCAGAAATTTGGGTTGCCTTCCATCTGTCAATCAGGAATACACTGTAACCATTGGTGCCCACCACTCCGTTGACAGCGAACCGGGCACTCCGGTTAGCCGTTCGATGGAGCCTTGGTGGAGGCGTCGCTTCAAGACGAAGCGAAGGCGAATGCGCACAGCGTAACGACGTTCGTCGTACTGCTCAAGCAACGCCGTCGATTCGCATGGGGCGACATCCACAGCATGCAGATTGGGCCGGTCGTAAGAGACAGTTCAACACTGCAGCGCCTCTTGGTGCTGTCGAGGATCAAAGGAGATCGATGGCAAGTAAGACGAACCTGGTGGCGAGCGGCGGGCGAGGCTCGGAAGAGCTTGACAAAAAACCAGTCTGGCTAGAATGGATCGTGAGCTTTTCCGGTCGCTCAGGGCGGCCGGGGTTTCGGTCCTTCTCGTCTGCGTAAGCTTCACCACTCCGTTGACAGCGAACCGGGCACTCCGGTTAGCCGTTCGATGGAGCCTTGGTGGAGGCGTCGCTTCAAGACGAAGCGAAGGCGAATGCGCACAGCGTAACGACGTTCGTCGTACTGCTCAAGCAACGCCGTAGAGAAATGCCGCCTGCATCCGAGGCCTCTCCGCAGGCGGCAATACTTTTTCCGAACATGAACTCCGCATCGGCACTCCACACAATTTCGGATCGGGAACATCTCCGCAAAGCTTGGCGAGAGATTTCCAAGCGCAACATGCTCTCAAAAGGCCTGGATAATGTAACAATCAAGGCCTTCAAGAACTCCCTGGATCAAAATTTGTCGCAGATTAGCGGAGACCTGCGCGCGGATACCTACGCTTTCAACAAACTTAGGGCTCACGCCATTAAGAAACCGGGATCATCGAAGCCTCGGCCTCTACAAATCGCAAGTGTCCGGGATAGGGTCGTGATGAAGTCAATCGCGCTGTTCATCGAGCCCTCCTTTCGAGGGTTCAATCTTCCCAGCAGCTTCGCCTTCATCAAGGGTCGGGGAGTGAAACATGCGATTGACCGCATACATGAGCTGGTCGCACAGGGAAACAAATTTTACTTTGAGGCGGACATTATCAACTTCTTCGGGGCAGTAGACCGGGAGGTGCTCTGGAAAATGTTCTCCAAGCGCGTGCGCCACAAAAGTCTCTTGCGGCTACTTAGACAATGCTTCGATCTAGAATTGCAAGATCTGCACGGTCACCAAACGGAATTTCAAGAGCTATTCTTCGGTGCGGATTCCGGGATTCCTCAAGGCGGCGTTTTGTCTCCAATGCTGGCGAATTTTTATCTTTATGAATTTGACCGGCGAATGCTGCAGCATGGATTTAACCTCGTGCGGTATGCCGACGACTTCGTGGTAATGTGCGAGACGGAAGAAAGGGCGCACCAGGCGCATAATCTTGCCAAGGACGCTCTCAAAACGCTGAACCTGGAGATCCACGCTCTCGACGCTCCTAACTCGAAAAGCAGAATCGGAAATTTTTCCAGAGAGGGCTTGATGTTTCTCGGTGTTATGTTCGAGGGAAAGGAGAACTTCCCGGCGAAGAAAGTGATTCAACGGTTCAGGGGAAAGGTCGAGGAAGTGCTAAAGCTTTCCAGCGGAAACAGCCTATTCGACACCTTACAGCGGCTGAAGAATCTGATAAACGGATGGGGAAAGTGCTACCGATCTATGAAAGTTCTCGAAACTTACCTTAGGCTCGACGAGTTCATTAAGGTCTCTGTCGAGAGCTACCTTGAGGGTGCCGGAATTCGTCTGGTTGGAAAGAGGAAGGGCAAGCACATGAAGTTTCTCGGCGTCCCCTCACTAACCTCCATGGTCGAACACAAGAAAGGAAACGCCAAGGTCGTCCCTTCCGGGCCCGCCCGCCCAGCCCAGGTCGGAACGGCATGACTATCGCCTGCGGTGAACACATCCGAGGATTTGAGCCTTCATGCGTAGTCGCTTGGCCCGGCCGGGGGTCGGATGCCAATTCTCGATTCCGATGCGAGTTCGATTGATGAACGACCTCGCGGAGGCTATCCAGGGGACTTCGAGAAGGACCTGGGTCAGTGTAAGCGAAGCACGTACGCCGCGACGACGCCGTTGGCGACAATGGCACCGAGCAAAAGCAATGCCGGCAGTATTAGCTGTCTGCGCTGTGCGGCGACCACAGTTTCATAAGCTTGCATCCCGCTTCGTAGGTCCCCTAATGTTATCGGCGCCCCGCGATAAAGAATTGTTTGCACGAAACCAGCCAGCAGGGAGAATACATAAAGGACAACCGGGGCTGCCGCAGCTACCTTGGGTATACGATCAATTCCGACCTGCTTACCAAAGCCAACGAGAAGAGTTGAGTACGCGGCCAGCAAGATGCCCGTTAAACTCTGGAGCGTTTGCATAGTGCCGCGTGTCGCGGCGAGCGTCCCGGTCAGCAAGGTCTTCGATATCTCGAGTAATAACTGCTGCGAGGCCATTTCAACTGAACTGTCGACCCTAGCTTCGGTCGAGGGCGAAACGGTCGAATCAGGCACGGCTAAATCCCCACATCCTTCTTGTCTCCCAATTCGCCAGCCCTTGGGTCGAAGCTTCTATGACAGTGCGGGCAGGTTATTCTGTCGGGCTCTTTGTAATACACCCTTGTTTCGAAGATCGTGAGGTGGCAGTTCGGACATTCATAAGTAGACATAACTCACCCGTGTATGCGAGGGGGAAGAATTCGTCGATGACACTATCATTTTTTAGAGCAGGCGTCTACAAATTCCCGCCAGTCTGGCGGAAGTGTGGCGCGAAAGCTGCCTCGATTTCGCCGTCCTCTGAAAATGCAAACGGCCCCGGAAATTCCGAGGCCGTCCGCGACAGCAAATATCTAGCTCCCTGCCAAGGTAACACTATTATCGAAACAATCGGGCTTCAAATCAAGTTACTTCAAGGAGGGTCGCACCCCGTCCTGCGAACCCTCCACTTGTCCCTTAGAGACTACTCCCGCGCACCTACCCCACGATTCCCCCGCGCCGCATACTGCTGGTCGAGCGCCTGCCGAATCAGCGTCTTAATGACTGCCTGGCGGCTGATGTTCAACTCCCGCGCAGCCCTGTCCAATTCTTCGAGCATGACCGGGGCAAAATCGACGTTGACTCTCTGAATCGGGCGCATCATTTGCCCTGTATTCGTAAAAAAGCCCGAGACATCCTTTCCTTTATCAGCCAGCCGGGCGATCGTTTCCGCACCTTTGGGCCTTCGCGGTTTAAGAGTTTTCTTCATACAGTTGTTGCTCCTGTGTCGTGGCCTTCCAAAGCGTGATTAGGTGGTAATACTCGCCATCCGCATCTTCACGGATTTCGAAAATTACACTGTACAGGCGTTCTTCAACCCATCCAATGGCGCGATACTGCTCAGGCCAATCGCTGCGCTGGTCGAGGTAATAAGGCCGCTCGAAAATCTGTTGCGCCTCTTCCAACCCTATTCCTCGCCTCGGATTTGCCCTCAGCAGCCTGCTTTTGCGCTCATCAAAGGTATAGCGCATGGTATAACTGTTATACCACAAATGCGGAGCGAAGGCGGATCAGAATCTTTAGAACTAACTATTTCCCAGAGCGGGAATCCGCTCTCTATTGAACCCCAAATTCCTTGACTCGAACTGCAGCGAAGCGTCCAATCATGTCTATACGTAGTTTCGATCTTTGACAATTCGAAGAAATAAGACGACCTAAGTCCTGCAAATGCAAGAATTTGCGGACGGCGCGCTGATTCTAAAGCATTTAGCGGAAGCAAAATCCCGTAAGTCCTTTGAATGGAATAATTTGCGGGTAAGTTATTTTGTTCTCAAGAATTTAGCCGCATTGACTCGAGATAAAAACGAGCAACATGTTTGTTATCAATGATTTACGAAAAATCTGTTTTATTTTTCCGATCGGATCGATCCCCAGAGGGGCCCGAGTGCCTGCGATGACAGAGCCCGAATTGGACACCGTGACCGAATGCTATAATTGTGTCAGATAGCACAAGGTTTGTCATGCTTCCAGAAACCCGCACCCGCGTCAACGAAAACGGCCGCGTCGTGATCCCATCTTCCTTTCGCAAAGCCCTCGGCATCGAGGTCGGAGACGAAGTCGTGCTTCGCATCGAAGACGACGAACTGCGCATCACCACCCAGCAACGCCGCATTCAGCGGGCGCAGCAACGCGCCCGGCAATATTTAAAACCGGGAACCTCGCTGGTGCAGGAGTTGCTCACCGAACGCCGCAAGGCCGCGAAGCATGAATAGACGAGCCTGAGAGACACCGTGGACAGAATTGTGCTCGATGCTTCCGCGATCCTCGCGGTCATCAATGGCGAGCCCGGAGCGGATACGCTGACTCCCGATCTGCTGGCTCGCGCGGTCGCGAGTGCGGTGAATCTCGCCGAAGTGCAAACCAAGCTCGTGAGTCGTGGGTGGACTTCGGCGCAAGCATGGGACGATGCCACGAGTCCCGTGCGAGAAGTCCTGCCGTTTGACGAGGAACAGGCGAGGATCACCGGAGATCTGGTCACTCAGACCGGGCCTCTTGGGCTGTCTTTGGGAGACCGCGCTTGCCTTGCACTGGGGATCGCGTTAAAGCTCCCCGTTTACACCGCTGAAAGAGCATGGAAGAAACTCAAGATAAGCGTGCCCATCCATGTAATCCGCTAGCCTAGCCCGGCGTTTCCAGCCTATACCTCCGGCTGCGCGATCCCCTTTGCAATCGCCTCATCAAGAAGCTGCTTCATCTCGCGCGAGGCTTTTTTTGCCAGTTCGCCTTGCTGGCGGCCCAGCTCGCCTTGTTGCTCTCCGAGTTTGCCCTGCTTCTCTCCCAACGCGCCCTCTTGTTCGCCTAGTTTGCCTTGCTCTTCGCCAGCTTTGGATTGGATCTCCCCGATCTTGCTCTGCAGTTCTCCAATCTCGGACTGAATCTGGCCGACCTGCTCCACGGTGGCGCTGGAATTGAGCTGCTTCAATTCAGCTCTCAGCTTGTCGATCTCCGCCGTCATGTCCGGAACCTTGACATGTACCTGCTCCATCTTCGCGCCAAGTTCTTCCTGCTGTTTTCCCAGGGCTTCCTGTTGCTTGCCGAGTTCTTCCTGTTTTCTGCCAAGCTCCTCTTGCGGAGCCCAGAGTTTCCGAGCGCGGTCAATCGTAGCCTGGTCGCGAATGATGTAGGACTTCTCGTCGCGCTCAAACCAGATGAAATCGCCTGGGATGGACTTTTTCAGCTTCTCGACGTGATGCGCATCTTCCATCGATCCTGACATGGTCAGTGAATCGCTCTTTCCGGAGACGATTACAAATCGCTGTTCGTCATCGTAACCGTAAGAATAGGAATAGCCGCGGCCCATAGATGACACTGTAGTCTCCGCCTGCGCAACCTCAGCGACCGGTGCCACGGGAACCGGCAATGCCGCCGCCGGCGCCACAGGAGCGAGCGGAACGGGAGCGGGCAGGGAACTGGACGCGGGAACCGGCGCCACTGCAGGCACGGCTTGCGGCGCCACATCCTGCCGGGAAGAAATTGCGCGTGAAGGTGCGTTGTTCGCTGGCTGCACCGACGCGGTGAGATAAACCACCGGAACTGCAAAAGCGATAATCGCCAACCCGATAGACTTCTTGACGCCCGTCTTCCTGAAATTCATGGTAACCGTCCCCTTCCACGAGAGAATTCTTTCTAATCGTTGTTCCGCCTGACCCGCCTTGGCCATCGAGACACCCTGCCACCGGACCCGTCCCGGTACGCCTTGCAGCGCCTCAAAGAAGCCCAACAAAGTTCTGGCGTACTCCGTGCGGTCGGCGCCGCAGGCGAGAGCCGCTTCATCGCTCGCCTGTTCCGCTAGATTTCCCAGATGCCGATCGAGCCACCAGGCCAGCGGACTGAACCAAAAAAATGCGCGATGCAAAAGCGACAGGCGCTGCGTTAGCGCGTCGCGTCTGGCCACGTGCGACATTTCATGGGCAACGACCGCGGCAAGTTTGGCGTCGTCCCATTCGCGCCAGCCCGTGGGCAACAAGATCGAGGAGCGTAGCGCCCCAATCGTCACCGGCACAGCGATGAATTCAGATTCGGAGACCTCGGGAATGAAGGCAAGCCGCAAGGCAGAAGCACGATGCTTAAGTTTTGAGATCAGCCGCCATTCGTCAATAAGTTGCGAGGATTGTCTTAAGCGATAAGTAAATGCCAGTCCCACGAAGAAGCGCACAAGAAAAAGGAACGACACACCCAGGTAAATCCCAACCGCAACCACGCTCCATGGAATCGACGACAAAAAAGACGATAGCAAAAAAGGCCTGGAAACAGTCGCGGACGAGACGGTCATGCTGCTGTTTTCAGTGTCTCGCCTCTTGTTCACCGCTTTACTCCGCTCGACAACAACTTCACGGGCCGGAGAAGAAACCGGAGCAGCCGCAATCTGGAACGTATTCGTCTTTAGGACCGCTGGCGTCGAAATCGAGACCGGTGGCAACAACCATCCTAGAAAGGGCAGCACCAGCGCCGCGTAAAGAACTGCCGTCCAAGTGAAAAGGCGCACAGAAGTGCTCCTCACGCGGAAGGCAGCTAGTGCAAGAGCAGCAGCGCCGCTGAGCGCCAGAGCGCGCGCGGCCGGACTCGCGAGTTGAAGAAGAAACCTGCTGGAGGCATGCACAACCGAGACAGGTGTCATCGCTTTCCATCCTTATTGCTTGAAGATCTTTTGGCCGGGATCGAGTTTTCCGAGTCCGCGATCT
Source organism: Candidatus Sulfotelmatobacter sp. (assembly GCA_036513255.1). GTDB lineage: Bacteria > Acidobacteriota > Terriglobia > Terriglobales > Acidobacteriaceae > Sulfotelmatobacter. The sequence goes on from DATBZH010000033.1 coordinate 76,792, forward strand.
TGCGCGCCAGGCGTTCCAGTTGCCCGCGATCAAGCACGGCGTTATCCACCATGCCGAGCACAAGTTGCTCCGCCGACCCGCCGCAGAAACGGTCAATAATATTTTTCACCGCGCGCACCGCAACATTCTGCCGCGCGTCCGAAGCTTTGTAGATAAACGTGCGGCCTTCAGTCTCGTGCGTGAGATAACCCTTTTCTTCAAGTCGTCGAAGCACTGTCCGAATAGTCGAGTCCTTCATCGGACGCGACGAAGCCAGCGCCTCGCGGCACTCCTCAGAAGAAGACGGCCCATGCGTCCAGACGTAATCCATGACGATCTGCTCGACCTCTCCCAGATTCTTTAGACGTACCAGCTTAGTGTTAGTCATTGTAGCGTTACAATATGTAACATACGAGATTGAGCCTGTCAACAAATAAGAATTGGCCTTCTTAGCCGCAAAGCGGCGAAAGAACAGTTCTCATGCGCTAGCGCGACGGAGCTTTGAGATACAGCCCCGCAAACGTCAAGAACGTCGGCCAGTTCGGCCCCGTGGTGTGCCCGCCGCTGTGCTGGCGAAAGGCGATGTCGCCGTCGATCAGCGCGGTTTCCATCGGTGGAAATTCAGTCGTCCCCAAATCCTTCTTGCTGAGCAATTTGTAAACCGGACCGGCGCCCACCGCGCCCAGAAACATTCCTTTCGCATCGACCCAGCCTCCCTCGACTTGCTGCGAACCGCTGCTGATGAACACCGGACGCGGCGCGCACAGCGCGATTAGTTCGTGGGAATCCACAGGCAGGTCGTTAGCCGTGAGCGGCCCTGCATATTTGAGGAAGTTGTCGGCCATCCAGTGATACTCCGACGCGGATGCAACATTTTCCACCTGCTCGCCAAACTTGCGCCGCCAAATCTTGGCTCCTCCCGCGCCCGACGATCCAACGAAGGCGATAGCCAACCGCGGCTCATATGCCATCGCGATCAGCGCAGCTTTGCCGTAGCGCGACAGACCTTCGATGCCAACCTGTTTCGCATCGACGGCCTTGTCGGTCTCAAAGTAATCGATGGCGCGACTCGCACCCCAGGCCCACGCGCGCAGCGCTCCCCAGTCGTCGATCTTGCGCGGCTGACCCCGGTTCACGAGGCCAATGATTCCCTGGGTCAGGCCTTCGCCGTTATCGGCTTGTACGCTGGTAGGGATGAGAATGGCGTATCCCCAGCCCTTAGCCACAACCTGGTTTTGCCACGGTGGACCATTGCCGGCGAACGCCGCCCACTGCTCTTCAGTAAAACGCTTTTTCAGCGCAGCCAAAATTTCCGGGCTCAGGCCAAACTCCATGATGACCGGCACGGGGCCGGACGCGTTTGCCGGAGTGGTCAGCGTCAATTGAATGTCGACGCTGATGAGCGGGTAGGAGGAATTATCGACATGCCCGATAAGCTTCTTTGTGATGACCGGCGTGTCCCCGACATTTTCTTTGGTCGTGCTGATCACCTCCCAATGCACTTTCGGAGTGTTGCTGGGAACGCGGCCGTAGATTTCGCGATCGAAGTCTTCAACGATTTCCAGCCGACGCTGCTTCCACCAGACTTTTGCCGTCTTCACCTTCTTGCCGTTGTTCGATACGAGCGGATCGGGAAGGGCATAGGGCGTGACTTTGGACTCATCAAAATTAGCGGCGTTAGGAGACTTAGGATCGCCATCAGGCCCGCGCCGCAGAGAAGTAATGTGCAGCAGATCCATCGTCCGCTGATGATCCTGCTCGGAGGTCAGATGTACAGGCGGAGGCAGCGTGCTTGTCGCTGGGGAAGATTGTGCGGCGGCGTTTGTTGCAACGAGAATCGCCGCAAACAATAAGCGCGAAGAGTATCGCTGGAATTTCATAAGTGAGGAATTCAGGAAAGTCACAGAAAACAAGATATTACTATTGCAGAATCCAACTGGCCATTTTCTCCAGCGCAATTGGAGATATCGTTTCTTCGATCTGCGCGTATTCACTCGGCGCTCCGGTCTTTGCGGTTTGGAACAAATGATTCAGGCCGTGCAGTTCGTCGACTTCGAAATGTTTGTTACCGCCTTCTTCCAGGGCTTTGCGAATGGCAGGCAGGTTTAATTTCGGCGGCACCTGAGTATCCTTTTCTCCGTTGATCGCGAGCACGGGACAGGTGACCTTGCGCAGCGCGGTGGCCGGATCGTAACTAATAAAGAAGCGGAACCACGGAGAAGTGAGCTGCTTAATCGAGACTCCGATCTGCGCATCCGGAACATCGCCGGCAAGTTTCGCGCGCAGATCTTTGTCGAGAGTCGCATCATCTTTTTCAGTCTTCAGCAGGTTGAGAACCTCGCGCTCCCGTGTCGCGGCTTTCTCGGATTCTTCCGGACTCTGGCCGCTTGCTGCATCAATCGCCCGAACCTGTGCGACGAGAAGTTCGTCTCCCGGCACGCCCGTGCCGGCCATCATCACGATGAAAGCGATATCGTGGTTGCGTGCGGCGATCATGGGCGCGATCACACCGCCTTCGCTATGTCCGATCAATCCAATCTTATGCGGGTCAATTTCTGGACGAGTCTTGAGATAAGCAACTCCGGCTTCGGCATCGGTGGCAAAGTCCGCTGTCGTGGCAGTAGAAAAATTTCCCGTGGACTTGCCCGTGCCGCGGTCGTCGGCGCGCAGCACGGCGATGCCTTTGCGTGTGAGGTAGTCGGAGAGAACCAAAAACGGTTTATGTCCAAGCAAGCTCTCGTCGCGATCCTGCGGACCGGAGCCGGTGATCAGTAGCGCTGCCGGAAACGGTCCTTTGCCTTGCGGAATAGTGAACGTCGCGGCCAACGTTACGTTTTGTGCTTTGTTGTCGTAAGACACATCTTCATCGTGATATGGATACGGCCTCACTGGATTTTGGGGACGCTTCGGCTCCATCTCCGTGTGGTCTTTCACAGGTTTGAGCACCAGCGGCAGAGTGCCTCCGGCTTGCGTCCAGGTTCCATCGATGGATGAGAAATCCGCTGCAATCTTGCCGGAGAAGACTCCATCGAGCTGTTTCGCTTCGATCTTCAGTGATGCGCCGTCCCGCGTGACCGAACTAGTGGGCAGTCCCTTCGTTCCCTGATCGGGGCTGTCCAGGATGGCTTTCAAACCAGCATCGGTATTGAAGATGTGGAAGACTACGCGCAGCTTGATTCCGCCCGCAGTCTCAAGCGTGCCCCTCCACATGCCGTCGATATCAGAGGGTTTGGCGGTATTGACCGCGGTCGCGGCGCGGTGGAAGTCGAGTGGCAGCGCCTGGCCTTGCGTCCATGTGCCCTTGATTATTTTCCCGTCGCTCGAAACGTTGCCTTCATAAGTCCCATGTACGGCATTCACGCTCAGGTTCAGTTTGGAATCTTTCAGAGTGACGGAATTGACGGGAATGCCGTTTGCGCCCTGATCAATGCTGTCGAGCGTGGCTGCGAGGCCCCCTGCGCCACTTTTACTGATGTGCAGCACGAGATGAAGATCCTGCCCGCCCGCCGAGAGCGTGCCCTGCCAGTCTCCAGTGATATCTTGAGCATGGGCGAAGGCGAGCAGAAACAGAAATAGGACCGCAGTGGCGATCATTTTCTTCATGATTCCTTCCCAAGTAAGTCTCAGTCAAAATGTGAGCCTGAGTGTCAGGGCTTTTGTACGCTGGCTGGCTCTTCCTTCGCGCGCTTGAGTGTCAGAGCATAGTTTGGCCCCTGGGTCCAATCTCCACTCATGACGCTGAGTTCTTTATTGAGCTTGCCGTGGAACTCGCCCGAGATTTGTATCATGTGGATCTTGACTGACGAGCCCTTACGTGAAACCTCAGTAGCTGGGTAGCCTTGCAGATTTTGGTCGGGACTGTCCATGGTTGCGGTCAGGCCATCGGCGGTATTTTTGAGATGGAAGACGAGATGCAGTTTACCTTGTGACGGCGTTTCCAAAATGCCTTCCCATTCGCCGTCAATGTCGGATGGAGGCGCGGGCGGATGCACCAGCGTTAGGGGAGTTGTAGTTTTCTTGAACTCGAGCGGCATCTTCTGGGGTTGCGCCCAGTTTCCGCTAATCGAGCCGCTATTTTTCACCGTTCCCTCGTAAGAACCCTTGACTACGTTTACCGTAAACTTCAGCTTGTTGCCGTCGAGCGTGATGGAATCCACCGGCATTCCGCCGACGCCCTGGTCGGGACTATCCAGTATGGCCTTCAAGGCCCCGTCGGCAGATTTTGTGACGTGGAGCACGATACGCAACTCACCCATGCCAGTACTAAGAGTGCCTTGCCAGTCTCCAACGATATCCTGAGCATGTGCGCACACTGCTGCCAAAGCCAGCACTACGACTGCAACCACTTTTTTAATTTTCATTATTCCGCGGCCTCCTATCGCCGCGAGAGACTTTTTCACAAATTGGCGCGCCGTTCAAGTTGTTTATGAAGGACGAGCGAATTTGCAAGGATTGATTATCGGGGGCCTTGGATATGCACGCAAGGTCGATCCGTTTTGAAGAACCCCGAACCAACGGCACGCTTTGACGGCAGTCCGAAACCCGGTAGAATAAACAAAGTTCTGACGATCGTTTACATGGCGATCATTGACGTTGCTCTGGCTCACCCTTCCAGTCGGCCGATTTGGATCCAAACCTCCCACAGGGCTAAGAGATGAAAATTGCTCATGCCTGTCTGCTCGCTGCGCTCGTGATTGGTTTTGCTCTACCCGCTGCAGGTCAATCCTCCAATACGGCAGCGAAGGTTGCATCATCTGGGGGAGTTGTGGTCTCGGGTCTGGTCACAAAAGATCCAGGATCGGAGCCGGTGAAGAAGGCTCTGATCGAACTGATCGCTGAGAACCAGAGCGTCGGCGGAAATTACACGGCGGTCACGGCAGCCGATGGCACGTTTCGCATTGAGGGGATCGTACCGGGCCGTTACCGGTTGATGGCCGAGCGAACCGGGTTCGTCGAAGTGGAAAGGAGTCAGCCGCGTTCCGACGGACGCTTGCTTACGCTTGCCGCCGGACAAGAATTGAAAGATGTGGCGATTCGTCTTCAGGCCACGGCCGCGGTCGACGGACGCGTAACTGACGAAGACGGCGACCCACTATCCGATGCGCAGGTGGCCGTGCTGCGGCAGATGTTTGCCGGCGGGCGCATCCGCTGGCAGCAAGCCGGGGGAGAGCGCACCAACGATCTGGGCGAATATCGCGTCGCGGGACTGGCGGCCGGCCGCTACTACATTTCTGTGACTCCTCCGCCGAATTTCAAGAGCCTGATTGAAACGGCGAGTAATGCTGTTCCTGCTGAGGGCGGTGGACAACTTGGCGAACAAGAATGTCTGCCCCACGCTGCTGAGAATTGTCCTTCAGGCAAACCGCTGATCACGTCATATATGACGACGTATTATCCCGGCGTGAAAGATCGCGCGCAGGCCGCCTCCGTGCAGTTGCGCGCGGGCGAGGATTTGCCGGCGAACTTTTCTCTGACGCCTAGTCCCAGCGTGGCTATCCGTGGCTTAGTAGGGAATATTCCCGCCAATGCTTCGGTGACGGTCGTATTGCGATCGACGGACTTCAACTCGATTTTGAATGGCGGCGAGGTTCGCAAAGATGGCAGCTTTGAAATTCGCGACGTATCTCCGGGGACTTATACGCTGCTCGCGGCGGTGACGGGCGCAACGCCGGTCCCGTTGATGGCGCGACAAACACTTGAGGTTGGCGCGGAGAACCTAATCGGACTGCGTCTGATTCTGCAAGCCGGCGGCGAGATTCGTGGGCGGTTGCGAGTGGAAGGCAAAAGCAATGGCGCAAAATTCGACTCCCATCAATTATTTCTTGCTCTGCGCTCCGCAGACGGAAACGATGACGTGACCGGTGCGCTATCCCTGGCAGACGGTTTTTCAGACGTGACGCAGGTTGCCGCCAATGGCAGCTTCGCGTGGAAAAATGTTCCTCCGGGCCGCTATTTCCTTGTCCTGCCTGCCGAAGGTGCTGCATCGCCCGATTGGTTCTTGAAATCAGCGGTGGTGAGTAGCCGCGAGGTCTTAGACGCTGGATTCAGTGCGAGTGGTGGCGCGCTAGTTCTTGATGCTGTAGCAAGCAGCAACGGTGCCGTCGTGGACGGTCTTGTCACCAACCATAAGGGAGAAGCGTTGAGCAACGCGACTGCGGTACTGGTTCCGGAAGAACGCTTCCAGTCGCGCACCGATCGCTATCGGAATACCGTGACGGATCAAGGCGGGCGTTTCGTTTTGCATGGAATTCCGCCGGGTGCATATACGCTGTTTGCGTGGGAGAGCGTGGAGGGCGAAGCTTATTACAATCCTGAATTTCTGAAGAGCTATGAAGGGCAGGGAAGAGCACTGCGTCTCGTAGAAGGCGAGCACAGCAGTGTGCAGATTGATGCCGTGCCATTGCTAAAGGAGCAGCAGTAAAAGGCTGCGTGCCTGCGCGACACAGGCCGATGGTTCTGTCGGCATTATCCATTTCCGGGCTGCCCCAGTTGAGATTGCATCCGAATTCAAAGTAGATTTTCAGTTAGCACACGGCGCTAACGCGTCCAGTGCTTGTGACAATGGGCAACTCACTGCCCGCGAGTCTTTGATAGAGCGAAGGACATCAAACACCTTTGAGGCGGGAGGCCACTATGTCGATTCGACCGGTGAAACAGCTTATTCAATCAAAGCCAACTCTGGAAGGGGCTGGCGTGCATTTGCGGCGCGCATTTGGCTTTGGCAACACCAAGGATTTCGACCCGTTTCTCTTGCTGGATGATTTTCGCAACGATGTTCCCGAGGATTATCTGGCGGGCTTTCCCTGGCATCCGCATCGCGGCATTGAGACGATTACTTATGTGTTGGCCGGGACTGTGGAACATGGGGATAGCATGGGGAATCGCGGCGCCATCGCGGCAGGCGACGTTCAATGGATGACGGCGGGCAGCGGAATCATCCATCAGGAGATGCCGAAAGGTGACCCGGCTGGTCGCATGCATGGATTTCAGTTGTGGGCGAACCTTCCCTCGGCGCTCAAGATGACTGCGCCGCGCTATCAGGAAGTGAAAGCGCTGGATATTCCCGAGATCACAGACGACGATGGCACACATGTGCGAGTCGTCTGCGGAAGTTTCTGGGGAAAGACCGGTCCAGTGGATGGCATCGCTGCCGACCCCGTGTATCTCGATGTTTCGGTGTCGCCGGGCAAGAGGAAGACGCTGCCGGTGGAAACGATGCGGCACGCTTTTGCGTATGTTTTTGCGGGCAGCGGAAAGTTCTGCAATGCCTCAGGTCCACTGGCCGTGCCGACGGAAGCGGTGAAATGGCTGGACACTGCGCCCCCGGTGGAGGCCGATAACCGCTCGCTCATCGTTTTCGATCGCGGTGATGAAGTGACAGTGCAAGCCGGCGAAGACGGCATCCGGTTTCTGCTGGTGTCAGGAAAGCCGCTGGGAGAACCCGTTGCGTGGTACGGCCCCATCGTGATGAATACGCAGGAGCAACTGCGGAAGGCATTTGCGGAGTTGCAGGAGGGGACGTTCTTAAAAGGGGAGCGCGGGTAGAGCTAAAGCGGTGGCGATTTGCGGGATTTGCCGCTGCGCTTCGACGGCCGAATTTTAGGCATCGATGAGAACATCGCCGAGGCTTGGAGCAAAATAGTATCGCGCAGCGAGGCCCTGGGGCATCCCATCGGCGCGATGGACGCCTTCCTTGCCGCGACAGCTGAGATTCACCGTCTCACGATGGTGACCCGCAATGTCTCGGACTTTTCTGTACTGAAGGCAGTTATTAATCCCTGGTCTTGAATTCGGCTTGGGCTGCGAATCCGGTAAGATAAAGGTTTTGACCGGACTGCTTGTTGAATTCTGATCTCATCTTCTTTTCGAAGCTGGCGGTTTGGACCGCCCCCAAAGGCATTGGTCAATATGTCCGCCAGCATTTTTTGGATAAGACTTTTCAGGGCCTATACCACGCCAACGGCTTTGATCTGCTACTGCTGATTCCGTATTTCATTGTGCTCATCCTGCTCGCTGCCTACGGCATGCACCGTTACGTTCTGGTCTACCTTTATTACAAGCACAAAAAGAATCGCACCACGGATCCGCCGGCATATTTCGAGGAACTGCCGCGAGTCACCGTGCAACTGCCGATTTTTAACGAGCAATATGTAGTGGAGCGGCTGCTGGAGTCGATCTGCCGCTTGCAGTATCCGCCGGAGAAGCTTGATATTCAGGTGCTCGACGACTCCACCGATGAAACCGTAGAGGTGGCGCGCAGCCTGGTGGAGCGTTACGCGGCATTGGGCAATCCCATCAGCTACCATCGCCGCAGCAACCGCGAGGGATTCAAGGCGGGTGCTCTGGCTGAAGGAATGAAGACCGCCAAGGGCGAATTCATCGCCATCTTCGACGCCGATTTCACTCCGCCCGAAGATTTCCTGCTAAAGACCATCCACCATTTCACCGATCCGAAAATCGGCATGGTGCAAACGCGCTGGACGCACATCAATCGCAACTACTCGTTCTTGACCGAAGTGGAAGCGATTCTGCTCGACGGGCATTTTGTGCTGGAACATTCAGGGCGCGCACGGTCCGGCGTTTTTTTCAACTTCAATGGCACTGCCGGAGTTTGGCGGCGCACGGCGATCGAAGAAGCCGGCGGCTGGCAACATGACACGCTTACGGAAGACACCGATCTTTCTTATCGCGCACAGCTTGCAGGATGGAAATTTGTTTACTTGCAGGATGTGGAATGTCCGGCCGAGTTACCCGTTGAGATGACCGCCTTCAAGACGCAGCAAGCGCGCTGGGCCAAGGGACTGATTCAGACGGGAAAGAAGATTCTGCCGCGTGTGCTTCGCAGCGATGCGCCGCTGCACACCAAGATTGAAGCCTGGTATCACCTGACAGCCAACCTGAGCTATCCGCTGATGATCGTGCTTTCGACGCTGTTGCTCCCGGCGATGATCATTCGTTTTTACCAGGGATGGTTCCAGATGCTTTATATCGACCTGCCCTTGTTCATGGCATCGACGTTCTCGATTTCCAGCTTCTACCTAGTGTCGCAGCGGGAGTTGTTTCCACGCTCGTGGCCGCGAGCATTGCTCTATTTGCCGTTTCTGATGGCGCTGGGAATTGGACTGACCATCACCAACACGAAGGCGGTGATCGAGGCGCTCATAGGCAAGCAGAGCGCCTTCGCGCGTACGCCGAAATATCGTGTCGAGGCCAAGGGTGATCGGGTGGGCGTCACAAAATATCGCAAAAGGCTGGGATGGGTGCCGTGGCTCGAAATGCTGATTGGAACCTATTTCGCGCTTGCGGTCTACTACGCCATTGACAATGAAAACTATATTACCGTGCCATTTCTTCTACTCTTCGTTATTGGCTATTGGTACACGGGGTTAATGTCACTGCTGCAAGGGCGTTTCGCCGGAATTCGGGCTGGATCGGAATCTCACTCCAAGCCATTTCCTGTGGGAGTATAGCGCTCCCTCCCCGCCGACGACCATCTCATTTCAAGCTCGCGTGGCAAGCCCATCACATTTGTATGAAGAATACAACGACAACATTTTGTCCGTGATCAATCTCATCTATGAAAAAGCGGGCCCGAGCTTGCGGGCCCGCGTCAGGAGAGAATCGAGCTTTCTCAGAAATATCGGCTGCTTATTTAGGCGACTGTCCGGCGGCAGCGGGCGGGCACGGAGTACCCGAGGCGCTTGCTCCCGAATTGTTCACGTCGCTGTTACCGGTTGTCGGCGATGAGCCAGGGTTAGGAGTTGTGGGATCGGTTGATCCCTGGTTTGATCCGCCGGGTGTTCCAGCTGTGGCCGGCAAACTTCCGCAAGGCGAGCCGCTGGGCGTGGTGCCCGGGGTCTTCGATGTGTTCGGATTTACCGTAGAAGGCTGCGTATTGCTACCCGGGGTCGGATTGGTCGTGGAGTTCGCTCCCGGCACGGTTCCGGGCGCCGGATTTGAAGTATTCGCCGGGGAGCCTGACCCTGCGCCTGGAGTTTGCGGAGTCGTTTGCGGGGTTGCCGTACCAGCGGGCGGCGTCGCAGTGGAGCCGGGTGGCGTTGCCGTAGAAGCTGGCGGAGTTGCAGTTCCCGGCGGCGGTGTGGCTGTGCCTGGGGTGGAGCTTTGTCCAGCGGAGCCGCTGCTTCCGGTCGCGGAACCGGCTGAGCCCGCGCTCTGCGCCACGACCCACGCCGAGCAGCAAACTAGTACCAACAACATTGCGAATTTTCTTGGAGAATTCATTGAATTTTGTCCCTCTGTATGGATCGTCAACCGCATCTTCTTCATCTGACTCCCAAAGCGCGGCGCAGGGCATCAGGCAGATGCCGTAAAAGAGAGGCTTGAAGTTTGTACGGCGTGTACTGGATCGGGAGTATGGACCGCATGACTCAATATGGGCCGATGATGCCGGCGATGTGACGAGAGGCAGGCTTCGATTTCGCAGGTACCGTTGATCCTGATGAAGACTTCGGATCGAGCAGGTCGAGATACTTCAGTCCTGAGCCTGTGTTGAAGAGCACAACGGTGTCTTGCGGAGTAAGAAATCCGCTGGCGAGGAGTTTGCGATAAGCCACCAGCGATGCCGCTCCCTCTGGCGCCGCAAAAATGCCTTCGATTTTCGCCCAATGGCGAGTTGCTGCAAGAATCTCTTCGTCGGCAACGGCAACTGCCGCGCCGCTGCTCTTTTTCAATATGTCGAGGATCAGGTAATCACCGTAGGGTTTTGGCACGCGCAAACCAGCAGCCAGTGTCGCGGCATTCGGCCACATTTCAGCAGCGGATTTGTCTTCGTTCCAGGCTTTAACGATAGGTGCGCAACCTGCGGCCTGCACCGCGATCATCTTTGGTCTCTGAGCGCCGATCCAGCCCAGTTCCTGCATCTCGTCAAACGCCTTCCACATGCCGAGCAATCCAACGCCGCCGCCGCACGGATAAATAATGGCTCGCGGCAAGGTCCAGCCAAGTTGTTCGGCGACTTCGTAGCCCATCGTTTTCTTGCCTTCGACGCGATATGGTTCTTTCGTCGTGGAGACGTCAAACCAGCCTTCGGACTGCCAGCTCTCTTTTTCTTTCAGCTCCGCCAAGCGGCGGGCGCAGTCGCTGATCAGGCCATCGACGAGTGTGACGTGCGCGCCGTAGTAGTCACACTCAATACGGTTCGCCCCAGGAACATCGATCGGCATAAATATGTGGGCTTCAAGTCCAGCGGTGGCGGCATAGGCGGCGAGCGCTCCGGCGGCGTTCCCGGCCGAGGGGATGGCAAGTTTCTTTGAGCCAAAGTGACGCGCCATGGTTACGGCCAGCGAGAGGCCGCGCGCTTTAAACGATCCTGTAGGGTTCAGGCCTTCGTCTTTGATAAAGACGTTGGGATATTCGCGGCTGGGCAGCAGCGGGGTGAAACCTTCTCCGAGAGTAACCGGGTTTGCCTCGGGAAGGACAGCGTCGTATCGCCACATGCTGGGTGCACGCCCGGCAAGACGAGCGGAAGAAAAGCTTCGTTTGATCGCGGGCAGATCGTAGCGGGCGTAGAGAATGCCGCCGTCGGTGGGACAAACGCTCTGCGGGCGGTCTGCGGGATAGAGTTCGCCGCAGCGAGTGCATTCGAGGTGAGTGAGCATCGATGAGAAAAGTGTAGCATCGCGATTTCAGTTGCGGCACGCGGAACCGGCAATGCCGTTTTCGCGCCATTGATCGCAAAAGCGAATGAGATGAGTCGGTCTCTAGTTTTAATTTGGCGAGTTGACCCGATGTGCAGCTCTCGGCTTCGGTCAGCCTTGCGGTTTCGAGTTCGATGCTTCGGGTGCGGAAGCCTTCTCTTCTTTCGCAGACATGGCGGACTTGAAGCCGCGAATACTTTCTCCGAGGCCCTTACCCAGTTCCGGCAGCTTCTTAGGGCCAAAGACGAGCAGCGCAATTCCAAAAACCATCAGCATGTGCATGGGTTGGAACAATCCTTCAAACATAATTCTCCTTTGCCTGCAATAACGATCGTGGGAGGCGGTGCTCAGTAGAGACCGCCTCCCGCGTTTTCCTGGTTAGACGCTGCGCTCGGCTGCGTCGGCGGCTGCGGCCAGCGCGCTAAACGTGTCGAAGAACTTCGTCGATTGACCGACAAAAATTCCCATGTCCGTGAATGCCTTAACCGCGCCGGCTGCAATACCATCCGGATCGGTCGGACGGATCACGGCGCAATTGGGCAAGGACGCGTCAATGAATTCACAGGGAATCGGGAAGATCAGGTTGGTCTGAAGAAGCTTGTTGCCGGTGGCGTTGAAGTCCGGGAACGTCAGACCGTTGGTTGGATCGGTAAAGGGTGCGAGAGGAGTCTGCACGCCGTTGCCGGCGAAATCCACCCACTCCAGGAAATGGGCGACTTCGTCTCCGCCAATGCTGACTACGATTCGCAGGACCTCAACATCGCTGGCCTTTTGCACCATGGCCGAATACAGGCTGCTGCCGCCTTGTTCGATGGTGCCGAAGTGGAAAGCAGCGGTGTTGGCGATGGCCTGCGCGTGATTGGTAGGGCCGAAGTCGGCATTGGTTCGCGGAATTGCCGGCAGGCCGCTGAGGACGATGGCCTGGGGAAAGGTCGCTCCGAAATCCGGATTCTTGCGACTGCGATATCGGGTATACCAACTGGTGTCGACGGTCACATTCATTAGATTGGTGAGGCGGCCAATTTGCCGCGCACCCGTCGCCTTGCTGCTGGGCAGCGTGCGGAACTGGTCGAAATTCACCACCGGTGCGCCCTTCGATTGCAAATAAGCGTTGATGAATTTCGCGTGGGTGATTTCATCCAGCGTGTTGCTGCTGATGTATTGCTGGCCGTCTCCATCGAGGTTCGTGAAGGCCACCTGATACGGATTAGAAGCGTTCACACCGCCGAGTTCGGCATATTGAACCCACATATCTGCTTCGATCAATTCTGCTGCCGCCAGGAATTGGAGGATGGCGATGTCTCCCGAGGAAAGGGAATTGCTGCTGCTTTTTTGTGACGATGCGAGTGCAGGCAGACGGCTAACGAGAATGCCCGCTCCTATGGTTGCTGCGCCGGCGACCGCACTGCCTTTCAAAAAGGAGCGGCGGTTAACGTTGCGACGAGGCGATGAGTTGTTTTCAGTGGAGGATTGGCTGGTTTCAGAAGACACGATAGCGGAGCTGAGTTCTTCGCTGCTCATGGTTCCACGCTCCAAATTCTCAAAAATTGAATTCCGCGATTGTTCGGCAGGGGTCGAGTCACGGTGAACGAAGAATAAAGTGGCGAAGTCCGAGACCATGTCACGCGCCGGTCAGGGAATTGTAAAAAGCTCTCTCGGGTGAATTCAGCGCGAAAAAAGTTTCGGATGCTAGCGATTGCGGGCCCGCAAGAGACGCAGTCCATATTTTGTCTTCCGCAGGTACCATAAAACACCCCCAACCAACGCCCATGCGAATGTGGCGCCGAACAGAACCAGCCATGCCGGGGAGTCGCCAAGGAAAATCCAGACTGTGAGGGCGAACGCGATGAGGCCAATACTTCCCAAAGCGGCGCCCGCGGCATCGATCCCAGCCAATGTGCGTCCGCGATTGGTTCCGTCGATTCCAGCTTTAGCTTTCTTCTCTTTCTCTTTTTTCTCGACGAGGGTGGCGCTGGCGGGAAAGATCGCGGGAAACGCAAGGAACAACCCGCCTAGTTCCGGACCCCAGCGTTTTGCAATCAGCCCTGCGCCAACCGTAATCGCGCCGCCGAACAGGAATCGCAGCGCATATTCGTACCACTTGATTTCCCGGAGAGCTGAAACATCAATGCGAACTTTGGGGACCTTCATGAAGCTTTCTCGTTATGCATCGCCTTACCGAGCCTCAGCGGAACGCGACATAAAAGAAGCCAAGAGCGGCGGCAAACCACAGCACAAGCGAAGTCGAGGCTACAGCGAGAACGGAAAACTTTCTTCTGATGACTACACTTCGTACCAGGAGCCAGGCTACGAGCCACGCATAAAGAAAAAAGGCGAAGCCGCCTAAGATCATGGATCGAGCTTCGATCTGCGCGTAGTGTTTACCGTCCTTGAATAGAGTGAGCGAGAGCGTGGCCAGTGCGACCGACGGCGCTGCGCCCAGCAAGCCGGCGAAGCTCTTGGGCTTGAAGATATCTCCAAGGGCGGAAAAGCAGCACACAACCGCCCCGCCCACGAGAAATCTAAAAATCATTTCCTTCATATCGGTTAGCGTTCAGGGCAAGTAGACTTAGAATTTTTTCATCCCACTCTTGATGAGCTTGCGCGCGGACTTGGCGCCCTTGGCGCCGAGAATGCAGTATGTTTCATCCGAGAGCTTGTGGTAGTCGACGAAAAATTCCTCCAGTTCCTTGCAAAAATGGTCGCCTAGATCGTCCAGACTCTTGACGTTAGCCCAGGCATGGTTTCCATGCTCAATGGCGATCAGCCGGTCGTTTCGTTCCTTTTTCTTCTTGCTTTCCTGTTCACCTTCGATCACACCGATGAGGCGGCACTTCAGCAGGCATCCGGGAAAGGCCGGTTCGTCCATGAGAACGAGCACGTCCAGCGGATCGCCATCGCCGCCCCGAGTGGAAGGAAGAAATCCGAAGTCGTAGGGGAACGCCATCCCTGCCGGAAGAACCGTTTTCAACTGAAATATTTTTTGCTCGGGATCGAAAGCATATTTGTTACGACTGCCTTTGGGAGTTTCAATGATGACCTGAATGAGGCCGTTGTCATCATCGTCGAGCGGCTTTAGGCGAGAGGGATCCGCCAGGACGCTCTTGCCATTCCTGCTCATTGTCTGTTCCTTAGTTATCGAGCAGTAGATGCCACGAAAAAGGCGATGAGTTGCCGGTCTTTTAACCTGGCATTAAAAAGCGCCTTCGTACTATGTGCCGGTAGGCGCGTGGAGAGCATCGGCGGGCGGGTGAGTATCCTTGACGTGCCGGTCAAACGATTGCTGCAGCTTTTCCTGGTATTCGATCTTATTGGGACGATGATGCGAGGAGCTTGCGCGGAATACGAAATCAGGACACAGCGCGCAAATTGCTTCCACGGGTATGTCTCCCAGCCACTTAGTAACGCGCAGGAATGGTTTCTTCATTCTCTCAGTTTCCCACAGGCCGGATGGCGGTTTCCATCCAGGACGCAAGCGGGCGCCGCGGCAGCAGTCTTTTTTGTGCGAGACCAGAGCGCTCGCGCGTGGCATCTCTTCACACTGTTCCTGTAAAGTAATTGCTCGGGAGCTTTGCGAGTGGGCTTGGAGGCATCATTTTGAAACAGGGCAATCATGGCAACGGGCATTCTGCGGAGAAGGCTCAGAACAATGCGGTGCATGCAGGCGAGGGAAAAGACCGCCGCCTGCATAATCCCATCGACGACCGATTGATTCCGCTGGAGCCGCTCGATCTTTCCAAGGTGCACTCGGTGGACGACCTGGTGCGGGCAATGGCAAAAACCGCATTCACCGGCCGCCAGATCGGGGAAGCCGCCGACGTGCTCGAAACCATGGCCCGTGATGAAGAGTGCTTTGTCGTCATGACTCTGGCTGGCGCCATGACGATTGCCAAGCAGGGCCTGGTCATTACCGAGTTGATCGATCGTGGGATCGTTAACGCCATAGTTTCCACGGGAGCGCTGATGGCCCACGGCCTGGTGGAAGCGACGGGACGCGCACACTTCCGCCACAATCCGGAAGTTTCCGACGAAGAACTCTACGAGCAGGGATACAACCGCGTGTATGACACGCTGGAGCCCGAGCAGAATCTCGACGATGTCGAAGAAGTGATGTCGGCCGTGCTCGAAGGTTGGGACCACAATGAAATCATGTGTTCCTACAAGCTGAATCATGCGATTGGAGAGTATTTGGCCAAGCACGTTCCCGACCGCGGCATTCTCAAGTCGGCTTACGAAAAAGGCGTCCCGGTATTTGTCCCGGCGTTCAGCGATTCGGAAATTGGCTTGGACACGGCGCTGAACAATCGCTTGCGTGAATCTACCGGCCGGCACAAAATTCGCTTCGATCCCTTCGAGGACCTCGAGCACTTCGCGGCAACGTTGCTGCGGCAGAAAAAATTAGGAATCTTTACCATCGGCGGCGGAGTGCCCCGCAACTGGTCGCAGCAGTTCGGACCGTTCTGCGAACTGCGCCACAGGCGTCTCGGCGAACATATCCCGTTGAAGCGCTATCACTATGGTTTGCGAATATGTCCGGAACCGGTGTATTGGGGCGGATTGTCGGGCAGTCCCTATAGCGAAGCAGTGTCGTGGGGAAAGTTCGTGCCGCCAGCCGAAGGCGGAAAATTCGGCGAAGTTTTTGTCGATGCCACGGTGGGTTTGCCAATGATTGTGGCCGCGGTATTGGAGCGCCTGGACAAGAACAAGAAGGGCCGTAGCGCAAAAAAAGACAGCGGTGCCAAGAAAGAGAAAAGACTCGTGTCGAAGAGGTAACGGCTACTCGAAAAGCGATCCTTGTTCGCGAAAGCCGGACATTTCCGCTGATCTTGCGGTAAAATTCTGGCGCCTGAGATTTGATGCGCAAATCCCGAGCCAGTTTCCCGGTCCCGACAGATTCAACTTAGGTCTTTTTTATGCACCCCTGCATTGTCTTGCTCAGAACCGGAGAACTTGAGTACTGATCCTTGAAGTTTCGCGCGCCAGCGCAAAACTATTTGTCCGCTTCGAGGTGTGAATATGAAGCGTCATTTCTGCTCGGCATTGATTGCGAGCACTCTGCTGTTCCCGTTGGCAGCCCAAGCCCAGTCCTACACGGTTACAGATCTGGGCGGTGTCAATGGTATTGGCTTGGCGATAAGCCCGGCCGGCAACGTGGCTGGGCTGTCCGATGCGAGTTTTGGTTTTTTCTGGAGCCCGGACCATGGTCTGTTGAAACTGCCTGGATTACCCGGCAGCAACTCCAGCATGGCCAATGGGATCAATGCCAGCGGGCTGATCGCCGGAGAGTCGAGCGTCAATCTTGACGGAGTAAACCATGCCGTGATCTGGACGAACGGAAAGATTCAGGATCTCGGCACGCTCACGACTGAAGGCCAAAGTTGGGCCAATGCTATCAATGCCGTGGGCCAGGTAGTGGGCGCGGCGAACCCTGCAGACAGCAATCCCCACGCTTTTCTCTGGACCAAGGCCGGCGGCATGCAAGACCTGGGAACGCTGCCCGGAGGAAGCTACTGCCAGGCTTTAGCGATCAACCGCTTCGGACAGATTGTGGGCTACTCTGATGTCGCTAACGGTGTCACGTTTGGTTTTGTGTGGTCGAAATCAACCGGCATGCAAAACCTTGGTTCGCTGCCCGGTGGCGGCGGCAGCTCCGCGAGTGGGATTAACGACCTGGGCCAGATCGCGGGCGGCTCCGGTTGTGGGGCCGCCTGTTTTCATCCTGTGCTCTGGAGCAAGAAGGCGGGCGGCATTCAAGACCTGGGCGTGGCAACCGGATCCAGCTTCAGTTCCGCAACCGGCATCAACAACAAAGGACAGGTTGTCGGCTGGGCGGGCTTTTCGTCTGGTCCAAATCATGCCTTTGTTTGGAGCCAGGCGGAGGGTGTGCAGGATCTCAACAATCTGATTCCCGCAGATTCTGGTTGGGTATTGATATCGGCGAACGCGATTAATGACGCAGGCCAAATCACAGGCCAGGGAACGATTAACGGAGAAGGTCACGCTTTTTTGCTCACCCTGACGAGTTCGAATTGAATTTAGTCCTTGTCCAAGCCGAGTAGTTTTTCGGTCGAGGAGATGACATGACACGAACTGCTTATTGCATTTGCCTGGTTCTGCTTTTGGCTTCGCTGGCAGTTGCACAAACTTATACAGTCACAGATTTGGGTCTGCTCTCCGGCGACGTTTCCACTCAGGGCCGCGGTATCAGCGCCAGCGGTCAGGTGGTCGGGAACGCCGAAAATAATCTGCAAGCCTTCTTCTGGAGTCCTGCGCACGGATTACTCGGTCTGCCTCACGTTTCCGGAGGTACTTACTCAATGGCCATGGGCATCAACGCCTCAGGCCTGATCGTGGGAGATTCCACCTACAACAGCATAGAAAGCACGCACGCCGTCTTGTGGATCAACGGCAAAGTTCAAGATATGGGCACGCTGCCGGGCGGTACACAGAGTTGGGCCAATGCCATCAATGCATCCGGACAGGTTGTGGGCGGCTCCGACAGCGCCAAAACCCAGCCCAACGCTTTTATCTGGAGCAAGACGAAGGGCATGCTGGACTTGGGCGTTCTGCCCAAAGGATTTTACAGCGATGCCTTGGCCATCAATAGCGAGGGTGAGGTCGTCGGATACTCGAACACGACCGGCGGAAACTGGCATGCCTTTAGCTGGTCGAAATCTACCGGCATGAAGGATTTGGGGACTTTGGACAGCGGCAGGAGTACCAGCGCTACGGCCAATAGCATTAACGATTCGGGCCAGATCGTTGGAACTTCCACGTGTGGCTCTTCCTGCGAGCACGCAGCGTTGTGGACTGCGAACGGGATCCAGGATTTAGGAACACTGCCCGGCTCTTCGATCAGCGCGGCAAATGGGATCAATAATAGCGGTCAGGTGGTGGGTGAATCGGGGGACGCGTTTATTTGGAGCCAGGCCGCGGGTATGCAAGATCTGAATAGACTGATTCCGGCGGACTCGGGCTGGACGTTAACCTGGGCCTTCGCCATCAACGATAAAGGACAGATCACCGGACAGGGCGAAATTAATAGGGAGACGCATGCTTATCTGCTCTCGCCGGAATAAGGTATTTGCTGCCCCGAAAGTAAGGATAGTATGATAAAGTAAGGAAATGA
Source organism: Candidatus Sulfotelmatobacter sp. (assembly GCA_036513255.1). GTDB lineage: Bacteria > Acidobacteriota > Terriglobia > Terriglobales > Acidobacteriaceae > Sulfotelmatobacter. The sequence continues at coordinate 95,557 of DATBZH010000033.1, forward strand.
AAGCGGACATCGAAAAGCAGGCCAAACTTACCAGCAAAGGCCAGATCACCATTCCCCAGGAGGTGCGGCGAATCCTCGGTCTGCGGACGGGGGACAGGCTTCTGTTTGAGAGTGACGGAAAAGAAGTTCGGATGCGCCCCGTTCGCGACCAGAGCACTTTCTCCCGATATCGGGGAATTGGCAACCTCGGCATTGGCTCAGGCAAGAAAAGCATCATCCGGTGGCTCCGCGAATTACGCGGCCAATAGGTGCACGGACGATAGGAAATGACCACAGCGATCGACACCAACATCATCATCGCGCTGTGGGATAAGGATCCAGTCCTCAGCGCAGCTGCGGAAACCGCTCTGGAAGCTGCATTTCGTCGTGGAGGCCTGGTAGTTGCAGCTCCAGTCTTCGCTGAACTGATGGCCGCTCCTGGCCGTACAGAATCTTTTGTAACTCTATTCCTGGAAGAGAATAGAATCGCAATCGATTGGGATTTGGATGAAGCAGTATGGCGATCCGCTGGCCGAGCCTTCCAATCCTACGTGGAACGGCGCCGCAAACAGCGTGATACAGGCAGCCGCCGCCTTCTCGTCGACTTCCTGATCGGCGCCCATGCCCACATTCGGGGCTATCGCCTGCTATCGCTGGACGAACGCCTGTATCGCGCAGCATTTCCCGCGCTAAGATTAGAGACTATCTAGTCTTGGGAGTGAGGCAGACTCCGAGTCGCAGACCCTAATCGAAGATCAGCACGGCCGAAGCAATCACCGTCGTCCACAACCCGCGCTTATCTCCCACCGCCGACTGCGTCACATTGGCGGTGCGCACAATCTTGTTCGACAGCCGATAGATCTGTTTCTTCTCGTCCCAGGAGCGGTCGGGGTCAAATTCCACATTAAGAGTTGTAGCCAGCATTTCGGCAGCGAGTTCTTCGGCGTATTCTCCCGCCGCGTCTTCAGTTTCACCGAAGGAGTGGTGCTCGCTCAGGTAGCCATAAGTATTCTTATCGGCGGGGATGGCCACGCCGATCGACGAAGCCAGCAGGCGGTGTGCTTCTCGCGTGGAGTTTTCAGCGACCACGGCAAACACCACTTCTCCGGGATGCAAGTACTTGACGCCCTCCTTGCGGGCCAGCAACTTGCAGTTGGGAGGAAAAATGGAGGAGACGCGGACAAGATTTTGCGCCGCGATGCCGGCGTCACGCAAAGCCAACTCAAATGAAGTCAGCCGTTCGCGGTGTTTCCCCACGCCCTTGGTGAAGAAAATCCGCTTGGGAACCATATCTTTGCCCAATGCCATGCCCTCCAGAAACCAGAAAATTTTGAGACGGAGATGCACAATCTAACACACCGCTTTGTAAACAAAGTATGAATTTCATAGGGGTGACTGAAAAAGACACGGGCTGAACAGGAATGGGACAGGCGATGAAGCTGGCAGGAGGGTCGCCAGAAACGAAAAGGGCGGGAAGCTTTTGCAAGCGATCCCGCCCAATGCCCGGATGTAGATGGGGGGAGGGCCCCGGGCAAAACCTTAGTCGTCGCGTCGGAGGATTCGTAAATCACCACCCGGCCGCCGCCGATATATTACATGAACGCTGCCACTTCGCCGCCACTATTTTGCGGCGACTACCGAAGAGACCTCGATTTGGTCTCCGTTGAGCGCGCCCGTCACTGTAACACGTTTTCCTGCCTGTTGGTCGAGAGTTGCCAGTGCCGCCTTGTCGCTGGTGTCGAGAGTGTAGATCTTGTCGTCCACGATCAGCGCATACTTTGATCCCTGCTGCACGCAGGTGCGCGTACACTCGGCCGGGGTGCCTTCCATGTGTTTTCTGCCGCACATGGCGTCGCCAACCTCGCCGGTAAACGTTTGTTTTCCCCCAGCCAGCGCCGGGATGGTCAGAGACAAGCCCAGCAACAGTACTGCGGCGGCCACCAGGGCTTTTCGAAATGAGACGTAAAACATTTAAGACGTTCCTCCAAAATGACAGTCTTCTTCGGTCGCAAGAGCGCACGTGCGAAGAGGTCTTAACCAGAGTCTACCAAGTACAATGCTTTTCCGCGAGGCGAGGAATTTGGGAAACTCTGTTATTAAAGGCAGGCTTGATCGAATTCGCTCGTCATTGTTTCGGCGCTTTTACCGAATACTGAAGATCCACGTCTACAGTTTTGTCTCGGACATTAGGAGTGACGTGGGAGGCTACTTCCCAATCCAGGCTTGCGGGAAGCAGTTTATTGGCCGCTGGCAGATATTGCTCTAAGTAAGTCGCATCGTACACCTCGCCCTGGCGCAACTTCCACGCCTCACGCAACTTTGCCGTAAGGCCGTTGTCGAGCCCGCGAAATTCCAAATCCCCCATGTGATAGACGGAGTCTTCCTTGACTTCTATCCGTAACACGACGGCACTGCCCGCATCGTCGAACTGCGGATTAACATTGATCTCTGCATTGACATAACCGCGCGATCCGTACAGCGTGCGCACTTCCGAGAGATTGTCCCCCAGCCGCACAATATCCGCCGGCTGCCCGAGCTTCAAAGAAATCATAGCCTGCAATTTCTCGGTCGAAAATTCGTGATTGCCCGTCCACTCCACTCCGCTGAGTTTGTATTGCAAGCCCTGATTTACCGCCAGGTGCACGTCGATGATGCTCCTATTGCGTGTCTCGTCGTTCGACTCCGAACCTGATTCTGCGCCGCTCTCGGCGCGAGCAGTCTTCACGATTTTCGGTTGCGGTGGCCCAAAAGAAGCCTTCAGGAAGCCCCGGGCGCGAAGAATCGGCAGAAGCTGCCGCTCGACCAATGTGTTGATGCGGCTTCGCGAGTATTCGCGATTGGACATCTTTTCCGCAGCAGCTTGGAGCAGCGGCAGTTCGCTCTCCGCAACTCTGGTGAATTCGATGTTGCGAATGTGAATGAGCACGTCGGCAACGCTGTAGTTAAAGCTCGCAATGTCGCCCCCTGGTCCTGGCGCGCGCAGGTATTCCACACGTCCGGCAATTCCGTTCTGCACCAGCAGAGTCTGCAAGGCGTCGGATACTTCATCCGCCATTCGCCCGAAAGCTGGTATTTCTCCGTGGTACAGAGGCACGTGAACTCGGATGGCCTTGTCCAACTCATCGTCAGAGAACCAGACAAAATCTTCAAAACGCGCAGGAAGAAATTTGGCCGCGTCCGTAAGCTGCAACTCCAACCTGGTCCCCGCGGAAGAATACGAAAAGCTGTAAGCGATGTCGGTAAACGCGCCGGTCTCCCCCAGAGCATGGGCCGCTTTCTTGAAGTCGTCATCACCGACGACGCGGCCCGGTTGCAATCCGCTGGCCGCGACAACGTCCTCTTCCTTGTAGCGCTTGGTTCCCTTGACCTTGACCGAAGCCAAAATCTTCGCTGGATCCTGCACCTGCGCCGAACCGCTGAGCCCCGCAGAAACCTTGGCGCTACACAGCAAACACGGAAAACAAGCGGCAAGAAAAATAAGTAAAAAAAAGATTGACCTGAAATTTTCGGCGCTCTCAGCGTGCTCGGCGTTGAATGTCCTGGACTTGGCCCTCGCCATTCACTTCACACCCGAGACGAGTTCGTCAGTTGACTTATGCTTCACGGCGATGTCGATAAAAGCCAGCGACGCGCGGCTCATCACTTTGTCTTTGCGGAAGACCAGCGCCAGGTCGCGCCGCACCTGAGCATCGGCGATAGGAATCGCGGCCAAAGACTTGGCGCGAACGTCTTCCACGACATTCGATCGTGGAATGAAGCCCACGCCCAGATCGGCGGCCACAAAGCGCTTCAGCAATTCGCTGGAGTCAAGCTCCATGCTGTAGCTAGGCTTTAATTTCCGCTCGTAAAGAAGGTCTTCGATAGCATCGCGGGTGTGACCGACTTTGGGGACGACCAGCGGAAACCTTGCCACCTCCGCGACCATAGCCGACTTCATTTTTCCCAGTGGATGCTGCGGCGAAGCGATGATCACCAGTTCGTCCCGGTGGATCAGCACAACCGTGAGCCGAGGGTCAGTCACGGGAAGGGAAATGACGCCGAAGTCGACCGAGTTATCGATCACCGATTCCAGAATCTTGGCATAATCGGCCCGCTTGATGTTCACCGATACATCCGGATATTGCTTCTTGAAATGGGCAAATACTTCGGGAAGTATGTGCAGGCAGGTTCCTTCATTGGCGCCGACAATGATTTCACCGCGCGGAATGCGCTCCATCTCCGACAGAGCCAACAGCATTGCCTTGCGCGCGTTCAGCGTCTCTTCCACATATGTCTGAAATGCCTTGCCCGGCGCCGTGAGCGATACCTTGCCGCCCGAGCGGTCAAACAACTTGGCGCCCACTTCTTCTTCCAACGAGCGAATCTGCGAAGAAATCGCCGGCTGCGTGCGGAAACGTTTTTCCCCCGCACGCGAAAACGATGCGTGCCGCGCGACTTCGAGAAACGTTTCTAGCTGATCAAAGTCCATGGGAGTTAAGCACTCAGCATTCAGCAATTAGCATTCAGCCATACGAAGTCCACAGTTTGGGGGCTGAATGTCGAGTGCTGACGACTGAGTGCTTAAGTATAAAAGGATTTTGCGGCTGGCGTCTTGCAACGGCAATTGAGGACGATGGAAGGGGAAGTCCAGCAAATCCAAACGCAATCTCTAGACTGTGCGGTCGCAGCGAAGCAAAAAGTTATCTACTTGTCGCCGGAGCTTTGCTCGCAACCAAAGCGCGCCGCGGTTTCTACTTCAATTCCTTTTCAATGGCCGAGACCACTTCCTTCGAATCCGGCGTTACGGCCGATTCGAATCGCTGCACGACTTTTCCATCGCGATCGACAAGGAATTTCGTGAAATTCCATTTGATCTCGCCCGAGATTCCCGCTGGCGTCTCTTTCGTCAGATAAGCATAAAGCGGCGCCTGATCCGCTCCCTTCACGGAAATCTTGGCATACATCGGAAAAGTCACGCTGTATTTGCGGGTGCAGAAAGTTTTGATTTCTTCATTGGTGCCCGGTTCCTGCGCGCCAAAATTATTGGCAGGGAAGCCGAGGATCACAAAGCCGCGATCTTTATACTTCTCGTAGATCGCTTCCAGCGCGCTGTACTGAGGCGTGTAGCCGCACTGGCTGGCCACGTTCACCAGCAGCACGACTTTTCCTTTGTAGTCTGCGAGCGGCGTAGGCGCGCCGTCGATGGACTTTAGGGTGAAGGAATAAACGCCGGATGCGGCGAACAAGGAAGACGCCATCACTAAGAGTGCTCCGAAGAGAAGATATCCGCGAATCTTGCCCAGTTGCTGCCAGTAGGAGAAGTTCATTTTGGCCACCGTGAGCAGCCAGCCGAGGCACACTTCTCCCCGCACATATGCTGCTGCACAACCATACTTACCGATCCTAGTCCGTACAATCTCTAAATTGTAAAATTTGTGTCTTGCTGGAATAGATGCTGCGTATGCTTTGATTCAGGCCGCAAAGCACGCGGAGAAGCGATCACACCGCGGAGCGTATGGCCGTTTCCTTAACCAGCCTCTCCATGAGCTTCAGCCGTCGTGGAGGCTCAATCGGATATTCGGTGTGCGATCCTTCAGCGGTCATCAGGCCGTCGCCCACCGCTTCCAGCGCCGCCGCTGACCTTCCCAAGACCGCCAGCAGATATTTTTCTGCGATAGGCCGATCCGCCGGATGAATCAAGCTCCACCAGCGGCGAATGGATTCCTGTATTTCCGACTCCGTTTTCTCGCCGATCACTAGTGAGTCGATCAGTCGATAGACTTTGCTCTTAATGGCTTGGTACGAGACGGAAACTTCCTGTGGCATAGGGGGGAACCTGATTTCTTTGAAGGGGGAAGAGCAATCCTCAAGCCAAATCGAGAATGCCAGTAAAACCACGTGGTTAGCGGATTTTTCGCTTCCAGGAACGGAATATCATTCACAAAAAATATGAATTCTGGGATTTTATCCCCAATTGTTTCTAGATTCGAAGAAGAGATTAGAGAAATTGACGAGAAGCCACAGAACCTGAGTCTCAGATTAAGCTGACGTTGTTGTGCCCATCACGTATGCGGCGCAGTTTACAATTGCCGCCGCATTACGACGCAGTAGGGGTTGCTGCCTCATCGTTTTTGCAGAGCGCCCGATTGCTAGAGGTCCATTCCAATTTGGAGAGCGAATGACAAAGTCAATGCCCATATTTCTCGTTCTGTTGTGCATTTTTCTTGGCGGTTTGCGTGCCAGCGCCCAGGATGCGCCATCCTCTTATGATTCTCCCGCGCCGGCCAGCCAGGAACGCATGTTCCTTCCGCGCGATACTTTCTGGGGCTGGGCGCAATTTGACCTTGCACCGCCTCACAATGAAATCGATCCCAACATCTGTGCGGGCAACGCCGGAAAATATGGCGGGGTCAATGCCCCATGCAGCATGTTTGCCCGTTACATGCTCTCCGGAATCCTTGAAGTTCGCCCATTCGGCCGCGGGCCATTGCGTCGCTTGATGTTTTTCGGCGCTCCGGCATTCCTGTTTGGCAAAACCATTCCACAAACTCTATACACTTGGTCACCCGACGCCATCGGCATCGAGCACTCCTGGGGCGCTGGAATATACCTGAATAAGGGATTTGAGTTCCGTATTACCCAGCACTTTTTGTTCGATCGTCTTGGTGCCCGTGATACCAACCTCGGTACCGCCGATTTGGGTAACAACGGGCCATGGGGACGTTATGCCACGGTGGGAGTGCGCAAAACGTTTGGCACGAGAAGATGGTGAGAGTTTACCTAGACTGCAACGGGTGCGGCGGTCCGACGGATGCGTTGCACCACCCAGACTACGAGCGCCACCAGCGTTCCGAGAAACAAGAATGGCACGAGGATGATTATCGGTGCCCAGGTTCCGCCAACAGAAGTGACGTCGCCACCGATCTGGGCTTCCTCTCCGCGGCGAATGTCGCCGCCGACCACGGTGGCGTCGCCCCCAATTTTCGCAGTCTTCTCCAGCCGAACATTGCCCACGACTGCGGTAACATCACCGGAGACCTGCCCCTGATCTTCGATAAAGATACTTCCACCTACCGCCGTGGCGTCGCCGTTGACTTGGCCGCGGATGTGAATCGTGCAGGCAACGCAGGTGACATCGCCGACTTGCTGCCCGGACTCAATGTTTATAGGATGGCCGACTTGCGAATAGCTGGAGTTTTGTTGACCCGCTGCGGCTGCCGATACCGCCAGAAGCGGAAGTACCGAAGATAGTAGAAGGAAACGGTTAAGCTTGATCATGAAGATCCTCGCGGCGAGCCGGGGCATAGGTCGCCCGCGCGCAACATTATGTCACAAGCACAGGGCCACGGCATCCGCTCAATTTCTTTATAATGGCTGGTTTTGTACAAGCTCACCACACTAAGGGAGAACTGAAATGGCGGGGAGTTACAACGGCATACCTATACCGGCAAATGGAAAGCAAATCGGCTATGCAAATGGCAAGTACCAGGTCCCCGACAACCCCATCGTGCCTTTCATCGAAGGCGACGGCACCGGCCGCGACATCTGGAAAGCCTCGCTCCGCGTCTTCAATGCTGCCGTAGAAAAAGCCTACAACGGCAAGCGTAAGGTCGCGTGGTACGAAGTCTTCGCCGGCGAAAAGGCCAAAGCCAAATTCGACACCTGGCTGCCCGACGACACCGTCGAAGCCGTCCGCGAATTCCGCGTCGCCATCAAGGGCCCGCTCACTACTCCCGTCGGCGGCGGCATTCGTTCGCTCAACGTCGCCCTGCGCCAGATTCTCGATCTCTACTCCTGCGTCCGGCCGGTCAAGTACTACCAGGGTGTCCCTTCGCCGGTAAAGCATCCCGAGCGTATGGACGTCGTCATCTTCCGCGAGAATACCGAAGATGTTTACGCCGGCGTCGAGTGGGAGCAGGGAACCGCCGACTGTGCCCGCCTCATCGAATTCCTCAACAAAGACATGCTCAAGGGCGGCAAGAAGCAGATCCGACTCGATTCGGGCGTCGGCATCAAACCAATCTCCATCACCGGAACGAAGCGTCTGGTGCGTATGGCAATTCAACATGCGATCGAAACCGGTCGCAAGAACGTGACGCTGGTCCACAAAGGCAACATCCAGAAATTCACCGAAGGCGCATTCCGCAAGTGGGGATATGAAGTCGCCATTGAAGAATTTCGGGACAAAGTTGTCACCGAGCGCGAAAGCTGGATTCTCGACAACAAAGACAAGAACGCCAACCTGACCGTCGCCCAAAACGCCGACCAGATCGAGCCCGGCATGGAGTTCGCTCCGCCTGCCTTCCGCCAGTCGGTTGAAAAAGAAGTGAAGGAAATCCTCGATGCGATCTATTCCACTCACGGCAATGGCGCGTGGAAGAAGAAAATCATGATCAACGACCGCATCGCCGATTCCATCTTCCAGCAAATCGTAACGCGGCCGGAAGAATATTCCGTGCTAGCCTGCCCCAATCTGAACGGCGACTACATTTCCGACGCCTGCGCCGCGCAGGTTGGCGGGCTCGGTATTGCTCCGGGCGCGAATATCGGCGACGGCTATGCGATCTTCGAAGCTACGCACGGCACTGCACCGAAATATGCCGACAAAGATGTAATCAACCCCGGCTCGGTAATTCTTTCAGGCGTGATGATGTTCCGCCATCTCGGCTGGAATGAAGCCGCGGACCTGATCGAGCACGGTATGGAGCGCACCATCGCCCAGAAAAAAGTCACCTACGACTTCGAGCGCCTGATGGAGGGCGCAACCAAAGTCAAAACCAGCGAGTTCGCAGCGCACATTATCGAGAACATGAACTCATCCGTATTAAGCACAGTCTAAGAAAACGCCACGGATTTCACCGATTCACACAGATAAAACATGATAAAGATTTTTGATCCCTGTTAATCCGCGAAAATCCGTGGCCAAGAAAGGTTTTCCTCATGCGCAAGAAAGTCACCATCGTCGGCTCCGGCAACGTCGGAGCCACCGCCGCTCACTGGATCGCTTCCAAAGAACTCGCCGACGTCGTCCTCATCGACATCATCGAAGGCGTGCCCCAAGGCAAGGGTCTTGACTTGCTCGAGGCTATGCCCATCGAGAAACGCGACTCCTACATCACCGGCACAAACGACTACAAAGACACCGCCAATTCCGACGTCGTGGTCATCACCGCCGGAATCCCGCGCAAACCGGGCATGAGCCGTGACGACCTGCTCAACACGAACTACGGAATTATGAAAGCCGTGGTCGGTGAAGCCATCAAGCATTCACCCAACTGTATCCTGATCATCGTCTCGAATCCGCTCGACGCCATGGCCCAGGCGGCCTACAAGCTCAGCGGATTCCCGCGCGAGCGCGTCATCGGAATGGCCGGAGTGCTCGACTCTGCCCGCTTCCGCGCCTTCATCGCCGACGAACTCAAAGTCAGTGTCGAAAACGTGACCGCCTTCGTCCTCGGCGGCCACGGGGACACCATGGTCCCGCTTCCGCGCTATTCCACGGTCGCCGGAATTCCCATCACCGAGTTGATCGAGAAGACAAAGCTGGAAGCCTTGGTCCAGCGCACCCGAGACGGTGGCGCGGAGATCGTGAAGTACCTCAAGACCGGCTCGGCCTACTACGCTCCATCCGCCGCGGCAACAGAAATGGTTGAAGCCATCCTGAAGGACAAAAAGAAAATCCTTCCCTGCGCGGCCTATCTGCAAGGCGAATACGGAATCAACGGCCTCTACGTCGGTGTGCCGTGCAAGCTCGGCGCGAAGGGCCTGGAGCAGATTATTGAGATCAAGCTGACCGCGGAAGAGAAATCTGGACTGGATAAGAGCGCGGCGGCGGTGAAGGAGTTGTGCGGGGTGATTGGGGTATAGTTGTGAGCCTGTACCAGTAAATGAGGATTTGATGATACCGAGCTTCGAAGAGCTTGAGCTTCCGTTATTGCGCGTTCTTGAAGCAAACGGGGGGAGGGCGAGGCCAGTTGAGGTGTACGAGAAGATCAAGCAGTATTTTCCGAGCCTTACCGAGGCCGAGCTAGCCGAGACGGTAGCAAGTGGCGACAACAGATTTCGGAATAGGGTGCGATGGGCACGTCAGATTCTGATCGATAAGGGAGACGTGTATCGGGCCGATTACGGCGTATGGGGAATCACAGACCGGGGCAGATCCCGGCTCACTGGCAAAGCGACTGGGCAACCCTATACCCGAAATCATGGAATAACTCCTGCGGCTCCTGCTGACAGTTCCATAGCCAAAAAGATGCTTGTCCAAGAGCCGCAGACCGCAGTTACAAATCTGGAGGAGCTGTCCGAGGACTATTCCGCAGTATTTGAGCGGAAGGTCCTTCAGGAGCTTCTTGACCGTAAGCCTGAAGAGTTCGAGCAGTTCGCAGTGAAGCTTCTGTCGGCTTATGGTTTTCGAAAGATGAAGGTCACCCACGAGCACACAGCGCCAGACGGCGGGATTGACGGGAACGGGGAATTGAAGGTGGGACTGGTTAACATGAGGGCGGCGTTTCAGTGCAAGAGATGGCAGGGTCAGGTTGGCAGGCCGGAGGTCGACAAGTTTCGCGGGGCGATCCAAGGGCAATACGAGCACGGATATTTCTTTACGACGTCCAGATTCTCAGTTGATGCCAGACAGGCCTCCATTAAGAGTGGAGCGGTTCCAATTTTCCTCTTTGATGGCCACGAAATCGTCGAGATCATGATCGACAAGGGGCTGGGTATAACCCGAAAACCGATCGAGATATACGTCGATCGCATAGACAGCCTGTTCGAGGCTGAGTAACGGTTACCGAGCGCGGGCGCACGGTTCTAGGTCAGCTACTCGAGAAAATATTTACCGGGATCGCTTCGGAACGGATTCACAACAAGAATTCCATCCAAATCTTGATCCGCTTGTAGGTCCTCGGTGAGCAGATACTGACAGGACGCCGCTTTCGCCGCGGCCACAATCAGCGAATCCCAGAACGAAAGCTTATAGCGTTCCTGAATCTTCCAAGACTGTTCCAAGACCTCGGCGTTGACGGCCACAGGATGCCATTCCAACAGATTGCGTACTTCCGCCTGAGCCTGCTGTCGCGCAGCCGGCGATCTGTGGGCGACGTTAACGTAAAACTCCTGCAGCACTTGAAAGCTGATCCGCCCGCGGCGGCTCTTCCACAATTCATCCCGCCACATTCTTGCAGCTTCTTGTTTCCTGGGGTGGCTGTCGTCGACTGCGTAGATTAAGACGTTGGTGTCAACGAAGACGGGCGCGGTCATGAACTTCCTCGCGGGTGAGATACCGGCCGTTGGTTTTCAGGAAAGGTTTTCGCGCCAGAGCTTCGCGCATGGCGCTCTCATAGCTATCCTTCTCACGCATCAGTTGCTTGAGCATGTCTGCGAGCAAGCGCGAAATGCTGGTGTCCTGACGCGCCGCTTCCATACGTGCCCAGCGGGCAACGCTTTCTTCCAGAGTGATCGTAACGTTTCGAAGTCGGGTTCTCATAACACAGAACTAGTGTACCACGGAGCCTGTGTCACATGGCCCAATATCGTTTATTGCCCCGCCTTGGCCATCTCTGCCCGAAAATCGTCCTGGCATTGTTTCGCCTCACGAACGATCCCGTCGAACTCCGGTGTCCCGCGCACCTTGTCCCACAGGGAATCGTTTTTCAAACCCATGTATCCGCAATAGTGGCCATCGATCGAACTCTTCAGCATCCGAAGCGCCAGCTCTTTCTGTCCGCAGGAAGAGAGATCGGAGGCAATCATGAAGCGAACCTCGGCGTCAGGATCGGCAAGATAAAAGGCCGACACCTTCTCAGAAAGGTTGGCCGCATTTACCGATGAGGGATCGTTCGCGCAGGCGGTCATGAATCGAGACCACGGGCGATCGCTTTGCGCCCGAAGTGCCTCTCGCGCCTGGGCCAGCTTACCGTCGCGAAAGTGCCGTATCGTGTTCGACGTTGACCACTCCGACCCCGCATCCAGTTGAAGAAATTCCGTCGCCCGCGCATAGTTCCCCAGTTGGTCAAAGGTGAACGCACACGAACGCAGCGTAAAATTCCCCGGATCCACAGACAGGGCGGTGTCGCATTCGCGCGCCGATTCCTCTGTGGCTCCACCGTAGCGCATAAGCCAGAGCGAAATGCGCGGCGGCGCTCTCCGGATGCCGCGCAGCAAGTGCCTTCGCCGCCTGGTAGGCTTTTGTCAGTTCGTTTCTTTCCACCCAATTGGTAATCAGCCAGGAATCCGCGAAGACAAAATCGGGATCAAGCGAGAGTGCCCTTTCCAATGCCGCGTCCGACCGCGTGCGCATCTCCTCGCCCCCATTCGAATATGCGCCATCGTAGTGGTAGCGAATTCCCAGATACCCCCAAGCGGGAGCGTATGTAGGGTCCAGCCCCACGGCGCGCTCCAACATAGCAATAGCGTCTTTGTTGGGCTGAGGATCGTGCGGCATGGCGATGCTGCGAAGATACAGATCGTAAGCCTCCTCGTTTTTGGGTCGCGTGGTCCCTTCGGCTGAACTCGCGCCTGCGCCCAGCGCCGGAAGCAGTCCCTGACGTACCTTCGCCGTGATTTGCGCGCGCATCGCGATCATGTCCGGGGCGGCAACCGTCATGGTGTCACGCCACACCGTTCGATTGTCCGCGACATCGATCGCCTCCAGCGTGATCTGGAGCTGCGAACCTTCCTTCAGATAGTGCCCGGTAACAACGTCGGTTACATGCATGGCGTGACCGGCTTCCTGCACGTCGAGCGTTGGGGAGTCATACTTGCTCGTCGTTGCAAACGGACGAATCGACAACGTGCGCACGTAACTCAGTGACGTTGCGATTTCGTCGGCGAGCGCGAGCTTTAGAAAATCCAACTCCTTATCGCCGCCTAGATTCTGCAAAGGCAGCACGGCAACAGTCCTTTGACTGACGGCGGTCACTGCAGGAGTCGGGGAGCGATGCATGAAAAACCATCCCACCGCGGCCAAGCCTACGACCGCAACCGCGGCCAGCGCCAACCCAATTTTCGAGGAGGAACGCTGCGGCGCGGCGGACATGCCCGAGGCTGCATGCACAGCACTGTGCCGAGCTGAACTCGCCGATCCAGTCGAACCCTCCGGCCCTGCCGGGGCCACCAGCAGCGCGCTGCGGTCCGAGTCAGTATCGCGTTTCAAACGTTGCAGGTCGCTGCGCATCTCCGAGGCATGCTGGTAGCGCAGATTGATATCTTTTTCCAGGGCCTTATTGATGATGTCTTCCAGCCGCGCCGGAACCTCATGATTCAGCCGCACCGCCGCCACCGGCGCGCGATTCATGATGGCTTCGCAGATCACCGCCGAACTCTCGCCGTGGAAAGGCGAGTCTCCGGTCGCCATTTCGTACAGCACCGCGCCAAACGAGAACAGATCGCTGCGCGCATCCAGATCGCGGCCTCGCACCTGTTCCGGCGACATATACGCCACCGTGCCCAGCATCGTGCCCGGACTCGTCATGTGGGCTTCGTCCATGGTCTGCGCGTTGTTGACCAGCGATTTGCTGGAGCCTCGATTTGCTATTACTTTGGCAAGACCGAAGTCGAGAATCTTGGCGTGGCCGCGTTTCGTGACGAAGATATTCGCCGGCTTGATGTCGCGGTGCACGATGCCTTCGCTGTGCGCGGCGTCGAGCGCGTCGGCAATCTCAATCGCCAGATTCACCAGCGTGTTATTGTCCATTGGACGCGAGCCGATCGTGTGCTTCAGCGTCAGGCCATCCAGAAACTCCATCGCAATGAAGGCCTGGTCCTCGTGCTCGTCGATCTCGTAAATGGTGCAGATGTTGGGATGATTGAGCGCCGAAGCGGCCTGAGCCTCGCGTTGAAAACGGGCCAGCGCCTGTGGGTCTTTGGCTACTGCATCAGGCAGAAACTTCAACGCCACAAAGCGGCGCAGCTTCAGGTCCTCCGCCTTATACACCACGCCCATGCCGCCGCCGCCCAATTTCTCGACGGTGCGGTAATGTGAGATGGTCTGTCCGATCATGGAAGAAGAATGCTACGTGGCGGCGCCGCGCGCCGTCAATGAAGCATAGACGGTGGTTCACGTCTGGGCCGAAGTATCACTCTGAAGAGGACCAGCAGCGGACACTCACTGAAACAGCAGGAAATACCGATGATACTTCTAGCCTATGGAAGAGATACCTATCTCGGTTTTTAGGGCAAAGTGTTGTGAGATTCTTGAGCGGGTGCGAAAGACGCGGCGTTTTGTCCGTGTCACGCGGTACGGCAAGCCATTTGTGGATGTGCTGCCACCGACTGAGAAAAGTGTCCGGACAATAGCACCACGCGAAATCCCTCGCACCGCTGGAGAAAGCGCGGAACTTCAGGACGACGCCGCAAGAATCAAGAAAAGGAACGCTAGGACGACAAAACGCTAGAGATCGGCTGCTACACCTTCTCGATCGTCACCTTCTTCACCACCACATCCTTGTTCGGCTTGTCATTGCGCCCTCGTGGCAAGGCCACAATTTTCTCCGCCACATTCTGCCCTTCGACTACTTCACCGAAAATAGTGTGCTTACCGGTGAGCCACGTCGTTGGCGCTAACGTAATAAAGAACTGCGAGCCGTTGGTGTTCGGGCCAGCGTTCGCCATGGCCAGCTTGCCCGGCTTGTCGAACTTGTGCGGAGACCCTTTCGTCTCGTCTTCAAACTGATATCCCGGCCCGCCCATTCCCGTGCCCTGCGGATCGCCTCCTTGAATCATAAAGTCGGGAATCACACGATGAAAAATCGTGCCGTCATAGAGCCGGTCGTTGGATTTCTTGCGCGTCGAAGGATGCGTCCATTCGCGCTTGCCCTCGGCCAAATCGACAAAATTGGCGACGGTCTTGGGCGCGTCTTTTTCGAACAGGCGGCAAACAATATTTCCTTCGCTAGTTTCAAACGTGGCGTAGAGTCCGGGTTGGCGAGTCATAACTTCCTTTCAGGATCGTCGTTAGTCTTTCTTAATTGGCGAGCGCGTTCATGTGGGACAGCCGTCTTAGCTTGCCCTGAGCGGAGCCGAAGGGGCTGTCCGGCGGGCGAAGCCCGCCCTGCTCTAATTGGGACTCGCCGCCTTCGGTGCGGCTGTCACAGGTTTCTTCGCGGCCGTCCCTGCTGGCTTCGCTGCAGTCGTGGTGCTCCCATAGACAATCTTAATATGGTTGATCTTTACCGGACGAAAAGGCTTGTCGTTACTTGGGTCCGTCCCCATGCGGGCAATTTGCTTCACGAGTGTCACAGTCGCGTCGTCGCATTGCCCGAAGATGGTGTAGTTGCCGTTGAGGTGTGGCGTCGCCACCTCGGTGATGAAGAATTGCGAACCGTTGGTGTCCGGGCCGGAATTTGCGTAGGCAAGCCGTCCCGGCTTATCGAATAGCAGATCGGAAGACACTTCGTTCTTGAACTTGTAGCCCGGATCGCCGGTTCCATTGCCCGCCGGATCGCCGCCCTGAATCATAAAGTTCGGGATCACGCGATGGAAAATCGTGCCGTCGTAGAGCGGCACGTTGTGTTTGGTCGACCCGCTGACCGGATTCTTCCAATCTCGTGTGCCGGTCGCAAGCCCAATAAAATTCTTAACTCCAATGGGTGCCTTGTCGGGAAACAGCGTGCAGGTCATCTTTCCCGCAGTCGTATCGATGATTGCAGTAGGCTGTCCCGTCCCCGCGTGATGCACCGGAGTCTTGGCGCCCGCACTCGGTTTCGAAGACGGCGCCGTTTGCGTGCCAGCACCGGATTGCGCCAACACGGCAGCGATGGAAACAAAGATAAACACCGAAATAGCAAAAGTTCTGCGCACAAATTGCTCCTTGCGTCACAAGATCGAAGAAACTAGCAGCGGCAACCCAGCA
This sequence comes from Candidatus Sulfotelmatobacter sp., assembly GCA_036513255.1. Lineage (GTDB taxonomy): Bacteria > Acidobacteriota > Terriglobia > Terriglobales > Acidobacteriaceae > Sulfotelmatobacter. Next base: position 111,365 of record DATBZH010000033.1, read on the forward strand.
TTGTACGACAAGGCAGCGGTTGAGAGGCAAGGGCTGACGGACGATAGCAAAAAAGAATGCCTCGCTCGTAAGTCCCTTTGGGAATCACGTGCGAGGCGGTCTGTGGTGCTTGCGAATAACACTGCACTAGGATTTAGCTTGCTTGGCTGCTTGCTTCCGCACTTTTGCCCAGCGTAGCTTTTGCGCCGCGGCTATCCGAGCACGGGCTTCAGGGCTCAGGGTACGGCGTGTCCCCCTGATCCTGTTCCCGTTCGCATGGCCGAGCGCATCCAGTGCAGTCCTTACCTGTCCCATCTCTTTTTCGAGGCGGGAATACTCCTCATGTAAGGAAGCTACAACTTTGTTTAACGTGGTCATTGATTGACCCCCTATAAGTCAAGGCTAACATGGAGAGTATGTACCAGCAAAGCACTATAGGAATGCCTTAGAAAGTATGCAGTTGCCAGGGTCAACATTCCTTGGACTCTTGCCGGTTATCGTCTCCGGTTGGGGGCAGACAACGGGATTTAGCTGCAAAATCGGGGGATCCAGCAAAAAGCTTGAGATCGGAAACATTTCCTGGCCCTCTGTAACTACTTAGGTTCGCCGAAGGCCATGCATCGCCCGTCAGTTTCGTCGAAGACTACCTCTCTTGCCCCTGTCTTTGTCCTAACTAGGAGCCGACAGCAGGAAGAAAACTTGGAACTTGGCGAGCGCTGACAGTTTGTTCGAAAGCATAGGCCAACCGGATCAATATCGGCTCACTCCACGCGCGGCCGAAAAATGAAATACCCACCGGCAGACCGGAAATAAACCCCGCAGTAACATTGATGTTGGGGTATCCGGCAACGGCTGCGGCGTTCGAACTGCCTCCGGCCACGTGATCGCCATTCACTAAGTCGGTGATCCATGCAGGGCCACCGGTGGGTGCGACGATTGCATCGAGGCGCTGCTTGTCCATTAACGCGTCAATGCCTTCCGTACACGCCAGTCGATGGTTTTTCGCCAATGCTTCCACGTATTCCGGTGTGGTGAGTGGCCCCTTGGCCTCAGCTTTCAAGAATAAATCCTGGCCGAAGTAAGGCATCTCTTTCTCGCGGTTGCGCTCGTTGAAGTCAATGATGTCTTTCAGAGAACGCACCGGAGCCCCCGGTCCCAGGCGTGCGAGATATGCGTTCAAATCGGCCTTAAGCTCGTACATGAAAACCACCAACTCGCTCTCATCGAATTTCCCGAACGTATCAATATCCGCCGGATCGATCAGCGTTGCCCCTTGTTTCTTCATGGCATCGAGGGAGTGCTCCATAAGCGCATCGACGGCATCGCTAAAGCCAAAATATTTTCGCGCCACGCCGATGCGTGCGCCCTTCAGCCCGTTTGCGTCCAGAAACTGCGTGTAGTCGTCCCGCGATTTCGATGCGCTCTCGGCAGTCGCAGCGTCCTCGGGATCGGCGCCGGTCAGCGCTCCCAGCAGAATCGCTGCGTCCTTCACAGTGCGGCACATGGGGCCGGCGCTGTCCTGGCTGTGGGAGATCGGAATGATTCCGCTTCTGCTTACCAGGCCAACTGTCGGCTTGATTCCAACGATGCCGTTGGCCGACGCGGGACAGACGATTGAGCCATCGGTCTCCGTGCCGATAGCCGCAGCACACAAGTTGGCCGAGACACCAGCGCCCGACCCTGAACTCGAGCCGCAGGGATTGCGATCGAGCACGTAAGGATTTTTCGTGAGGCCGCCGCGGCCGCTCCATCCGCTGGTCGAGTGGCTGGAACGGATATTCGCCCACTCGCTGAGATTCGTCTTCCCCAGAATCACCGCCCCGGCAGTGCGCAGCTTCTTGGCTACAAACGAGTCCTTGGGCGGCTTCGATCCGACCAGCGCCAGCGAACCCGCGGTCGTCATCAAGTTGTCGGCGGTATCAATGTTGTCTTTGATGAGAACCGGAATCCCATGAAGATTACCGCGTTCGCCTTTTGCTTTACGTTCCTGATCGAGCGCGTCGGCAATTGCCAGGGCGTCGGGATTGAGTTGAATGATGCTGTTAATCGCCGGACCTTGTTTATCAATCTCGGCGATGCGTGCCTGGTACTTTTCCACCAGCGAACGCGCCGTAAACTTACCGGACTTCATGCCGTCCTGAAGGTCTGAAATGGTGATTTCATCCAGTTCGAAAGGCTTGACGTTTAGGGCGTGCATCGGAGTTTGCGCAGGGGGAGAAAAGGTACGGGCCGCACCTAGGGCAGGATAAAGGGCCACGGCTCCCGATGCGATACCGGATTGGAGAAAAGATCGGCGTGAGGCAGACGTGTTTGCCTCACGTGCATTTCTGGGCATGAGTCGTAAATCCTTCGCTGCGGAAGTCGATTCGTCGCAGCGAACATAGTACCGCACCCGGAAATTCATCCGGTGGTTGCAGTGCCCCGAGCCTGCGCCGCGGCGAAGAGGACGTGCTGGCCGTCGGTATAGGGATTGTAACTGTCATCAGGATAAAAATTGCCCGCGAAAAGTGAGCCTTGCTCGGCCACGGTGCAGCGCTGGACATGCACGCTATCGACAAAGCTGTGCTGCATGGTTGGATCGCCCCAGTCTCCGCCCCAGATCAGGCCGCTGCTGTGAGCGAGGTGCCCGAGAAATGAAAAGTCGCCTTTCCACGAAGGCTCTCCGCCCACCACGCGAACAATATCGCAGGCCAATCCATACCGGTGTACTCCAACGTTGCGCAGCTTGGTCGCTCCATTATTGAAAAGCTCCAACTGACGTGCTTGGCTGCGATACGTCTCAAAAACCATGACTTCAATGCCTATTTGCTGGGCCGAGTCCACAATTTGCTGCACCAGGCGTCGCGTGACCGGTTCGAGCAAAGCGAGATCGGAGACGCGAGCCACTGAGTTCAGTCGAGGATCCTGCGAGATTACGTCGGTAAAAAAGTTCCCCATGGTAAAGACCTCGCCGTGTAAACCAGAGAATTTGCATTCTGGGCAACGCAATGCTTACCTTACGAAGCAAAAGCGGCGATTGTATGTGATGGATAGCACATCAACTGTGGAAAAACTTCTCCCCGAAGCCGGTGCTAGCGCCTTAACCGAAAGACACTACTAAGCTGATCGGTTGTGGGGTGTTGGCAGCGGTGGTAATCTAGCATCGTTCACTGACCATCGTTCGCCACCCTTGAGCGGGAGTAGTTCAGCGGTAGAACGCCAGCTTCCCAAGCTGGATGTCGCGGGTTCGATCCCCGTCTCCCGCTCCATCTTTTCAATCATTTAGCGATGGAGCTGAAAAAGTTGTGTTCAACTCCGTGTTCAGTAGGTTTGGACCTCATAGAGGGGCAGTCGCTTTTTGAACACTTGTTCTGCTTCTAACATGTGCGTAGAGTTGCAATCATGGGAGGTGCTGAATGTTCAAAGTCGGAGATACCGCGAGACTTGCTCTTCTGCTTGCACTCTGGGCTCCGGCGATGGCGAAGGATAGTGTCAACTCTGCCGACTACCCCGAGAATGCCACAGTAACTTCAACGAAAATTGTCACCGAGGCGACCGGCACCAAAACAACTGCACCTAACCCCGGTTGCTACGACCCCCAAACCGCGTTTATGAAAGGGTTTTGCGCTCAACAGCAAACTCGGACTCGCGTGACAACGCAGAAGTACGTTGAGGTTATCGCGACGATAGGGAGCAACGTTTATACACTGCAAGGAGACAAGCTCCCTCCGCCAGGTCAGTACAAGGCGCGATTCTGGGACAACGGGGATATCGAGTTGATGGGGCCGAACGCAAAGGGAGAACTACGCGCTCATCGGTTCAAGGTCATTGGCATTGAAGCGATTCCGGCGAAATAAAACGCACAGTCCGCGCTCTCCGCGAAGCTCTAGCCTTTGTTGACGCGTGCCGTCCACGGGTCTCCGCTAAAATCAAACGCCAACCCCGCCATGCTGGCGGTCGAAGTCCCCGACGCGGAAAGAGCCGAATTAGTTGTCGGTTCCAACAGTGTAGAAGAGTGACTCGTGTGAACCATCGCGCAAATCTGTTGCTCTACTTGGGGGAGGCAGTAGCAACAAACCGGTCTCCAACACGGAGATGAGGGACACCGCACCCACGCACAACACACAAGTTACGAGTTTCCAGCTTCCGAAATAGAAGTCCGATCCGTCTTTCATCGGTTGTCTCCGTTCACGGTATGTTCGGCTCCGTTTTTCCAGTACACAATGACTGCCGAATACCAGCATTTTACTCCGATTGTGGTGGGGCGGAAGCGAATCAGCCAATCTTATTTGGACAAGCCAAATCGTCTATGGGGCGACCCTATTTCTCCTTTTCCTGCGCAGCCTGCGGATTAATCCACGGCCCATCGCCGCCGATAAGCCGCTGAGCCTCATCCGGCCCCCAACTTCCCGGAGCATATTCATAAAACGGTGAGACGTTGCCCAGGATCGGTTCCACCGCGCGCCACTGCGCTTCCACTAAATCCTCCCGCGCAAATAGTTCACTCTGTCCCCGCAGGGCGTCTCCCAGCAATCGTTCGTAAGGAGGCATATCGTCGGCAGCTTGTTCGGTGAGAGCAAGTTCCACATCGTTGCCGATCATCCGCTCGCCGGGCGTCTTTACTCGCACACCTATCCCGATAGCGATGTCCGGATCAATGCGCATACGCATGTGCGCGGACGTCCCCGCCACGATTTCGCCAAAGCTTTCCATCGGCGGCCGCTTGAATTCGACGAAAATCTCCGTCGCGGTTACCGGCAACATCTTGCCCGCGCGAATATAGATGGGCACGCCCGCCCACCGCCACGTTTCAATAAACAGCTTGAGAGCGATGAAGGTTTCGACCGTAGAAGCGGCGTCTACGCCTTGCACGGAACGATAACCGCTATACTGCCCGCGCACTACGTCAGCGGGAGAAATCGGGCGCACTGCCTTGAGCACAGCGGCCTTCTGATCCCGGAGGGCCTCATGCGCCTCGCCGGTCGGAGGATCCATGGTTAGGTTCGCCAAAACCTGAAGCAAGTGGTTCTGCACTACATCCCTCAGCGTTCCAGTTTCGTCGTAAAACTTTCCGCGATCCTCAACGCCAAACTTTTCCGCCATGGTGATCTGGATACTGCGCACATACTGCCGATTCCAGATGGGCTCAAAGATGGGGTTGGCGAAGCGGGTATAGAGAATGTTCTGCACCGGCTCTTTTCCCAGAAAATGATCGATGCGGAAAATCCGTTCTTCGGGGAAATATTGGTGCAGAATCCCATTGAGTTTTTCCGCCGACGCCAGATCGTGCCCGAACGGCTTCTCCACCACCACCCGCGCATTTTCGGCGCAACCGGACTTGGCCAGGCCTTCGGCAACCGTGCCAAACAAGCTGGGCGGAATTGCTAAGTAGTGTAGAGGCTGCTTTGCTCCGCCCATCTGTTTGCGTAACTCGGCAAACGTGTTCGGATCGTTGTAATCGCCGTCGACGTAGTGCAGCAGGTTCGTCAACTTGCCGAATGCATCCTGATTGAGGCCCCCGTGCTTTTCCAGACTGTCCTTGGCCCGCGCTTTCAGTTGATCGAGATTCCACCCGGCCTTGGCCACGCCGATAATGGGGATATTCAGGCCTTCATCGCGAATCAGCCCTTGCAGCGAAGGGAAAATCTGCTTGTGCGCGAGGTCGCCGGTAGCGCCAAAGAATACAAAAGCGTCAGACTGAAAATCCGCCATCAGGAACCGATACCTTTCTGGATAGGTTGCGCGCCCTGCTGATCAACCGCCTGCAAGATTTGTGCGTAGTATAAATGCCTGCCTCGGGCGCGGTGACCTTCGGGGACGGTATGGCACGAACGAGCCATTTACCGTTCCTCGGGTTGGCTTTAATCTCCTACTTGAGCAGCACTTGGGGGAGGGCTGATCAACTAACGTCCCGTGACTCGAATGAGTCTGGGGCGTTTTGTTTTGCACGCTATTTTCGCCACCAAAGGATTCCCTGAAATGCCTAGCTCGAAATTACCGCCCAGCCGGCTGCGGCATAGCTTCGGACTCGTGCTTGTGACTCAGCTTGCGGTGAATGTCCGGCCAGAATTCTTTGATCTCGATCGTGATCGTGTCGTAAATAAGCTGCGTGCCCCACACGCTGGCCGTATTCGACAAAGTCCGGTCAGACTCGTGATGAATGTACAGCAACTGGTCGGTCGCAGGATCAAAACGAGTCGAGGTGAAGGCCCGGGGATGATAGGCATTTGTGGAAATCGTCGCCGACAAAGCGCTGCCAAGAATTTCAGAATAATTGAACTGCGAATGGCCGGAGTCCGTTCGGGTGACAAAGATGCGACTCACCGCATAGCCTGTGCGATGAAAAAATCCGCCCTGGCTCGACTGATAAAACCGGGGATCCTGATGGAACAGCGACGGAAAAACCGCGCCTACCATCACATTCTCGATTGTCCCATCAGCGAAGGCTGATCCGTAACGCTTGGCATAACCATCCCAGCCCTGGCCATACCCAGGCTCAGTGTTTTCCGCCTGACTTATGCCCGCCAGAACGCCGTACCAGGGATATTCAACATAATCGAACGAGCTGCGGAAGACGAGTTTGAACTTCTGCTTCGTCGTGAGTGGTGGAACTTTGCCTGCGCCCTCGAGAGTGGAAAAGTTGGGCAGGGCAAAGAACAGCCGGTCCTTCGAGGTTCCTGCGGCCTTGTCCTGGGCAGAAGCATCTCCGGCGCCCGGTTGCTGCTGGCTTGCCGTTGGCGCAGAGGGTTGCGAGGAAGATTGGGACTTGGGCGTGTCCTTCGGTTGATCTTGCGCCGGGGACTGCGCAGAAGAGTCTGGGTTCAATGGAGGCGGAGTTTGCTGCCCCGCCGCGAACAGGCAAACAAGATTTAGGAACGCGATGCAAAGAAGAAACCGCAATAAAGATTTAGTCGACAATCAATCTCCTCGGAAAAACCTGGAGTCTTGATTGTATCAACGTATTTTACCGTTCTCGTGAAACCATCGTGGTTTACAGTCGTTTACAAACGGCAGCGTCAGCAACCGGACGCATAGCGCCGAGCTTGCACTCTCGATCCAAAACAAAAGGCGGCCCGAAATTTTGGCCGCCTCCGGTAGGGTCGTCTTCAATTTAAAAATGAAATGCAATCTCCGCAGTCAGCGCCCGCGGCGTCACATAGTGCGTGCCGCTGAAAGTGGAAAGGAAATTGTAGAGCGCGTATTTGTTGGCCAGATTAATGACCGTCAACTGCGCACTCACTTTGTATTTATCGCCCTGGAAGATGTTGTCATGGCCCAGAGCGAGGTCGAAAAGGCTTCGCGACGCAACCCGTGGTGGGTTGTGATCGTCGTTCTCCGTGCCGGGCGCCGGAATCTGTAAAAGCGATGACCCATACTGCGCGGCGGAGCAAAGGCCCGTGGGACTGATCGGTGTGCCAATCGGGTTCCCCGCGCTAGGTGGCGTTGCATGCACTGATCCGCAAAACAATCCCGCCTGGAATTGCTGATCGGGACTGAGTCCTGATACGTCCACAGTCGTATCGGTGCCCGCCTGGCCATTGGCGCAGTTGCCTCCGGCGCAAGGCGCAGGACCGGCCACCAATCCGCTGTCATACCTCCAGTTGAAACCAAGCCACGGCCCGCGCTTCCACGGCTGATACTGCATGTGTGCCGTGGTGTTGAACTTTTCATCGTGGTCAATGCGAAATGGCCCCGCGGCCGAAGGCACCGCGCCGGCTCCTCCAATTTGGGGAGTAAAGAATCGAGCAGCCACGCTCGAGAACACCACCAGCGCGGAAAATCCGTGGATGGTCGGTACGCTCACGCGGCCGGCGTAGCCCGGAATCTTGGAGCGATCCCACTCAATCGGGAAAGTGATCGGCGTCGCGCCCAGGACGCTGAAGTCATAGGCATTGTGGGTGTATTTCCAAATGTACTCGCCGGAAAATACAAGATACCTGCCGAAGGCCTGCTGTATCCCGGCATGAAACTCGTTGCGCCAGCCCGGACTAAACGGCGTAATTCCCGGCGAGGAGCAAAGAAGCAGAGGATTCAAGACCGGGTTGCCGCATCCCAGGCTGGAGAGCACCAGGTTTTCGTTGAAAGGGCTCTCCATTGTGCGCGCATAGGACACTCGGAGAATGGTATTGGTTCGCTTGATGTTATACGCAACACCAAGGCGAGGTTCAGCTTCCCGATGCGTGGTAAGTCCGTTATAGAAATCACCGCGCAAGCCGAGATTCAAAGCCCAGTTTCCTTTAGTAATCGAATCCTGAACGTAGAGAGCAAGCTGCTTTACGTCCGTATGCCCGTGATACGAATACAGCCCGCCTCCTTGTGTCAGGTCGTAAGGAAGTAAGGTCGTGCAAGGGGCAGCCAGCGCGACGCCATTCACAAAGCAGGGAAGACCATTCGCACCCACAAGCGAAGGAAGATAAGTCGGGTCGACGATGCCGACATTGTCGTTCTCCGTGAGAAATGTCTGCTCGTACGTTGCTCCTACTTTCACGTTGTGAATACCCTTCACATAGGACACCGAGGAGCGTAGCCCGGTGTTGGCGAGAGTGCGATTCTGGCCTACCGTTTCGCTTTGCACGCCCGGCGGCCCCAGGTCCGCAAAAGGATTGGCACTGGGATAGTAGTTGTAGTCGTCCCGCCGAATGAAAGCGCCAAAGGTAAAAACAGTTGTGGCACTGAGCAGCCGCGTCCACGAGGGCGCGATGTTGAACGTATTGATCTGCGAGCGTTGGTCGGCCGGACCCACCACATTGCCGTTCGGATCAAGACCACCCGTGTTCACAACGACTCCTTTCCATGGAGTCGCCTCTTCTGCGTCAAAGGAGTTCGGCGTCTGGAACCAGGAGCGCGTATAGCCGAAGTTCAGGTGAAGCGAATCGGCATTGGTGATCTGGTAATCGACGCGGTCGAACAGGTTCTCTTCGTTGCCCTTATCGTGCATGACCACAAATTCGGGCGGGTCAAGGAAGCGGCCGCTGTTCAATCCGCTGGCCGAGATGAAATTGCCCCACGTCTTTCCGCCGTAACCTACATTGAACCCGATATTGGAAGTGCCAAACGACCCGTAGGACGCCGTCACGGTGCCATGAGGCGTGGTCATGCCCTGGCCCGACCGGGTCGTGACGTTGATTACCACGCTGGTCTTGTCTCCGTATTCCGCGGGAGGCGCGCCGGAGATGACTTCCATCGAATCGATGGAATCGAGAGGTATCTGATTGGAGAACACCTTGCTCTGCTGATCGGTGATGGGCTGGCCATCCACGGAGAATGAGTTCTCCGCGTGATCTCCCAGTCCGTGAAAGAGTCCGTTCGAATCGGCGGCAATTCCAGGCGTCGAAAGTGTAACCAGCGAACTCACCGACGAAGACTGGCTTTCCAAAGGAAGCTTTTCGAAGAGTGCCTTATCCACGTCCGTGTGAAAAGTGGGATCGTTTTCGATCAGGTCTCCACCTTCCGCTTGAACCGTGACCTGTGTGCTTGATCCAGCTATTTGCAACTTGATGGCAACGTTGATCGGCACGGCCGAGCGAGCTTCTACGTCCTGCACCATTGATTGGAAACCCTCCGCCGTAACGGTGAGGTGGTAAGGATTGAAGGGAATGTTCGTAAAGGCGAACTTTCCGGCAGCGTCCGTTGTCGTGGAGTGGTCGAAACCGCTTACCGGGTTACGGATTTCCACCGTAGCGTTCGGCACGACCGCGCCAGTAGGATCGACTACGCTGCCATTGATTGAACCGGAATTTCCAGCCGACTGCGCGAAACTTGCGATAGTGCAGAAAATAAGTACAAGAATGGCGACGAAGCGCCACTTATAAGAAGTAGGCATAGAGCCCTCCTGAATGAAGAGAAGAAATAGGGGCCTGCCGGCGTGCTTACGCCGGTGCTTGAATCGTGAGTTATCCCTGGAGGGTAGGAGGACCGCGAATGCCGATCTCGGCGAAATCGAGCCGAGCTTGGGCGAGGACTGGCTTTTCCCGCAACAGGCGAACCGTGGCAAAAACTGGCTTGGGCTGGCTTGAACTTGCAGTGGGCTTAGTACTGTGCGCGACAACGCAAATGGAGCAGGTCGCCGCTTCGTTCTGATTGGGGTGAACGTGGGTGGATTCCACCGCTGCCGTCCAAACCATCAGAGACAGGCAGAGCCACGCCGACCAGCGAATTAACGAACTCATCCGTCGCGGCATCGGGAAATCCATCCCGAGCTTACAACGGTTCTCTGGCCCAAAGCAACCGCACTTTGGTGTCGCCTTCGGTTGCTGGGAAAATTGTGACACCGCACGTTTATGTCGTTCAACGAGGTACCATCACCTCTGACAGCCGCGAAGCGGCGACAGAATGCAGCCCGGGGCGCAAGCCCCGGGGTAAGGCAGAGGCCGTTGACAAGTCCCGGCAGGGGGCGAAAGCGAACGCTGCACACCGTGCCTCACCCGCTTCATCGAATGTGTAAAATGAACTCCTTGCGACTTCGCCCCACCAGGTGCGGAAATATTCCTCCACGTTGAGGTTGCCTCATGTCCGACAAAGCCATCGTAGACGTTCCCGGAGTTAACATCGATTCCATCCTGCAAGAGCAACGCAGCTTCCCACCACCCGCCGAATTCAGCAAGCACGCTCAAATCAAATCCCTCGCCGAGTACGAACGCATCTACAAGGAATCGGTCGACGATCCCGAGAAATTCTGGGCCCGCATCGCTGGCGAGTTGCACTGGTTCAAGAAGTGGGGCAAGGTTCTCGAATGGAATTGCCCGTGGGCCAAGTGGTTTGTCGGAGGCCAGATCAACCTTTCCTACAACTGCCTCGACCGTCATGTCGAAACCTGGCGCAAAAATAAAGCCGCGATCATTTGGGAAAGCGAACCTGGCGAAATCCGCACGCTCACTTACCAGCAACTGCACCGTGAAGTGCAAAAGTTCGCCAATGTCCTAAGAGCCCTCGGGGTGAAGAAAAACGACCGTGTCGCCATCTACATGGGCATGACGCCCGAATTGCCCATCGCCATGCTGGCCTGCGCCCGCATCGGTGCGCCGCATACGGTGGTGTTCGGCGGATTTTCTTCCAATGCCCTGATCGACCGCATCCACGACTGCCAGGCCTCCGCCGTCATCACGCAGGATGGTTCCTATCGCCGCGGAGCCGAAGTCAAACTCTTTCCCGCCGTCGAAGAAGCGCTCAAATCCTGTCCCACCGTGAAGAGCGTAGTCGTCTATCAGCGCACCGGAACTGCTATCAACATGCAGTCAGGCCGCGACCACTGGTGGCACGAACTCATGGCCAAAGCATCCAACATCTGCCCCGCCGAACCGCTCGACTCCGAGCATCCGCTCTACATCCTCTATACCTCAGGAACCACGGGCAAACCGAAAGGCCTCGTGCACACAACCGGCGGATATTCCGTCGGAACCTATCTCACCACAAAGTGGGTCTTCGATCTCAAAGACGATCTCCGGGACAAAGACACTTACTGGTGTACCGCCGACATCGGCTGGGTCACCGGCCACAGCTACATCGTTTACGGCCCGCTGCAAAACGGCGCCACCACTCTGATGTACGAAGGCGCGCCCAATCATCCCGAGCCCGACCGCTTCTGGTCGATCATCGAACGCCACAAGGTCAACATTTTCTATACCGCGCCAACGGCAATCCGCACCTTCAACAAGTGGGGTAATGAATGGCCGAAAAAGCATGATATGTCGAGCCTTCGCCTGCTGGGTACAGTAGGCGAACCGATCAACCCCGAAGCGTGGATGTGGTACCGCGAAATCATTGGAGGCAACCGCTGCCCCATCGTCGACACCTGGTGGCAAACCGAAACCGGACACATCATGCTCACACCGCTGCCCGGAGCAATCGCGGCGAAGCCAGGCTCTGCGACGCTGCCATTTCCCGGAGTCGTTCCCGAAGTCGTGACCATGGAAGGCAAACCCGTGCCGCTCGGGTCAGGCGGATTCTTGGTTCTCAAACAACCCTGGCCGGGCATGGCACGCACCATCTATGGTGACCCCGCCCGCTATGTAAAGCAATACTGGTCGCAGATTCCCGGCATGTATTTCACCGGAGACGGCGCGCGCCGCGACAAAGACGGATACTACTGGATCATGGGCCGTGTCGATGACGTGCTCAACGTCAGCGGTCACCGCCTCAGCACAATGGAAGTAGAATCCGCGCTGGTGGCCCACGAAGCTGTGTCGGAAGCTGCGGTAGTTGGCCGTCCCGACGAACTGAAAGGCCAAGCCATCTCGGCGTTCGTAACCCTCGAGCAGGGAAGAAAGCCCTCGAAAGAACTAAAAGAAGACCTGCGCAAGTGGGTGGCAAAAGAAATAGGCGCGCTGGCCAAGCCCGACGACATCCGCTTCACCGACACGCTGCCGAAAACACGCAGCGGCAAAATCATGCGCCGCCTGCTGCGCGAACTAGCCAGCGGCAGCGAAGTCAAAGGCGACACCACAACGCTGGAAGACTTCGGCGTACTGGCGAAGCTGAAAGAGCAGGACGAAGTCTAGCGGGCTGCTGAAAACTCACCGATGCGGGCACAGTGGAGAGCGGCCCCTCAGGGCCGCCTAAGTGCTCTGAAATGACTACAGGCTTCAGCCCCTGTGGTCGTCCTTCGCTCGCGATTGAGTGTTCCCCAATCTCCTGGATACTTTAATAGTCCTAAGTTTCCTCAGTTATGGACCAATATCCCCGATTGACTCAGTACTAGTTATAAGCTAACGTAGCCTTCGAGCAGTTAGTTGGTCCAATAGCGCGGGTAAAACGCTCGCGTCATCCACCACCTTGCTGGAATCGCTTCAGTAAAATCGGTTTCCCGGGCCCCTGTTTTACCTTCGAAAAACACAATTGCTGAACCAAGGAGAGTATTCATGATGTTTCTTCGCGCCTGTGTTGCTATGCTGGCTCTTTCTGCTTGCGCCCAGATGGCAATCGCACAGGATCAATCCGTCGCCCCGCCAACAACTTACACTTATCATCCAATTAACTTCCCTAACGCCACTAACACCTTCGCTTATGGCATCAACAACATGGGAGAGGTCGTCGGTGGTTACACCGGGGCCGGTTGCTCGCAAACTGAATGTGGCTTCACCGAAGTTAAAGGCGTATATACAGGCTTTGAGTGCTCCCCCTTCGACGAAACCATCGCCTTCGACATCAACAACAAGGATGAAATAATAGGTGCCTACGCCACAAATGATGACGGAACTGTTGTGGGTATGGTCTATGAGGGTGCAAACTCCTGTAACCCCGTATTCGATCCGTCGGCGACAAACCTGACTGAAGCTTGGGGTGTAAACGATAGCGGCGTGATCGTCGGGTATTACACCGATTCGGCAGGGAACTTCCAGGGCTTTCGCGACGTTGACGGTACCTATACAACTATAGCCTGCCCGGACATTGCCGACACGCGAGCCTTCGGAATCAACGATGTGGGCACAGTAGTCGGCGATACTTCCGCTTCTACATCGGGGCCGTTCAGTGGAATGATGTACAAGTCGGGTACATGTACCAGCGTGAACTTTCCCAAGGCTGCCTCAACCAGCGCCAAAGGTATAAATAAAAGCGGCCAGATTTCGGGTTGGTATACGGATTCAAGCGGTGTAACCCACGGCTTCGTGAAAACGGGAAGCACGTTCCAGTCGATCAACTATCCAGGATCAACCGGGACGCTCGCCTATCACCTAAATGATAGCGGCCAGATTCCCGGCTACTATTCGGACTCGACCGGCGCGGTTCACGGCTTTATCGCGATTCCGAAACAATAGCGCCGCAACAATCGATTGCATAAACGCTGGCCATTTGAAGAGAATGATTCCTACTGGAACATTGCAATGTCAGCTCTGTGCGGTGGGAATCGTTGTTTTTGAAAGCCACCCGAATACCTGCGTGAAGAGCGACCCTTTAGGGCCGCGTAAGTTCTCGAAGTAAATTCGGCATCCCCCGTGGTCGTTCTCTCACCGAATCGTTATTCCCGCCCATTCGCTGCCCGCCGCTCATTTGTAAAATCAGCACGCGCTTCTCCCCAAGCTGCTCCTTCGGTGCTATATTCACCACGCCGCTCCGTTCACCGCTAATCATCTACGAACCCGGGGGAAGCAAATGCAAATCCAACAAATCTTGCAGTCGCTCCGCAGGCCTCTTGTCGTCTTCGCATTCTTCGCAATCGCAGTCTTAGCCGCCCACGCCGCCAGCACCACCAAAATCATCTACAGCTTCGCCGGAGGTGCTGACGGCGAATACCTCGACAGCGACCTCGTCACCGACTCCGCCGGCAACATCTACGGCACCACGGTGCAAGGAGGAACCTTCGGCGGCGGCACAGTTTTTGAAGTCACGCCAGCCGGAGTTCACACCGTTCTCTACAACTTTACCGGCGGAGCCGACGGCGGCGAACCCTACAAAGGCGTCACGCTTGACGCTCACGGCAATCTCTACGGCACCGCGGTCACCGGCGGCGGAGGCACCTGCGAAGGCGGATGCGGCGTGGTCTACAAGCTCACCAATTCTGGCGGAACCTGGAAGCAAAGCGTCATCCACACCTTCACCGGAGGCAACGATGGCTCCGGCCCCGGAAGCGGCGTGACCTTCGACAAGCAAGGCAATCTCTACGGCACAACTCCCACGGGCGGCGCAAAGGGGCAAGGAGTGATCTATCAACTCAAGCCCGGTGCCAGCGGCTGGACCTTGCATGTGATCCATACCTTTACCGGCGGAGCCGATGGAGCCGGCGGTTCCGCAGGACGATTGATCTTCGACGCAGCCGGAAACATCTACGGCGTCGCGACCGTCGGCGGCGCAAACGGCGACGGCACGGTCTTCGAACTGAGTGTCACAGAAGGCAAGTGGCAGCTAAAGACTCTCTACGCTTTCAAAGATCAGCCCGATGGCGCTCTGCCCTACGGCGGCGTGATCTTCGACAAGCAAGGAAACCTCTACGGCACCACCTATTACGCCGGAGCCAATGATGACGGCACAGTCTACAAACTAACTCGCGGCAAAACTTCCTGGACGGAAACCGTTCTCTACAGCTTCAAAGGCGGCAACGACGGCAGCGCTCCGATCAGTACGCTGATTGCCGACGCAGCCGGTAACCTTTACGGCACCACCAGCGATGGCGGAGGAGGATGCGGCTGCGGCGTCATCTTTAAGATGACTCACAACGCCAGCGGCTCCTGGACCGAGAGCGTTCCGTATCGCTTCACAGGTGCACCCGCTCCCGGCTTCGCCTACAACGGCATGGTCGTAGATTCGTTCGGAAACTTCTACGGCACTACCGTCCACGGCGGCACAACGAACGATGGCACAGTCTACAAATTCACGCCGTAAAATCAACGTCCCCGGAGTCATCCCGAAGCCCCGCGTCTTCACCAGCGGGGCGAGGGATCTCGCGGGCATCTTGATAACCGGTCGCGAGTCAAACTGAACGACTACCGTTGCTGGTTTACTGGTGTGGCGCTTCGTGCGATCGCACCTCCGCAAACGCTTTGTTCTTCCTGAAGCGCTCGGGAAAGCTCTTCTCATACGAAGCCAGGCTGGGACAAATGAAATGGTGGGCGCGGCTGAATCCAAACTCTTTCATCTCGTTCATCGCCCGGTCGGCGCTCCATCCCTCGATCCCCATCCGATAGGCGGCGACCATCATGCCAGTGCGGTCGTCGCCTAACCGGCAGTGGGCAAAGATTTTCTTGCCGGGATTTTCCTGAACCAGTCTCAGGAACTTGGCAAAGGCTTCGTCCTTGGGAAACGGGCAATGCCACGGAATCGTCAGATACTCCATTCCTAGTTTCTTGGTTTGTTTTTCGTCGCGTTCCGAACGCCCGAAGTCAACCACGATGCCAATCCCCATCTTGGAAAGTTTTTCAAATTCCGCAGGCGTCGGCTGTCCACCACGATAGAGTTTCGGCGTGACTTCGCCAAAGTTTGGCAGGCCAACGCTGGTGATGTGCTTGCCGGCAGAGTGTTGATTGGAAGCAGCCCTTGTCGCCTGCGGCGGTTCCGCTCCCGCAGGCATTCCAAAGGCAAGCAACAAGACAGCAGAGCAACGCAGCAAGCGCCGACAAAAAGTCATAGGGTGAGTGGGCTCTATCCTATTCGATGCGCGGGTTCTTAGGTCGTTGCCGGGAACGCAAAAACAGATTGCAAAACAACGAAGGCCGGGCATCCCGGAAGATGATTCCGGATCCCGGCCTCGCTGTCTCTCAACTTGTGTACCCGGAAGATAACGGTATGGGGAAGGGCACGACTTCAGTACTTAGCTTGTCCTGAGCAAGCGAAGCGCGTCGAAGGATGCCACTCGAAGCCAACAATGACGCGCACGGCTTTAGCCACTGAGGATTTCCGCTAGTTCCCCGGGTTCGTATTCGCCGCCGACGTAGTTGGCGTCGTCGTTGTGGTGCTATTGAACCGAGCCAGCCGCGGATAGAACGGCGTCACCTCAAACGGCATCTTGTCGCGCGCCGATGTGATGGCCACCGGAGCCGTCTTCACCATTTCCGCCTTGTCGTCCCACGGATTGATCTTGATGCGTCCGCCCAACGGCAGCGCCGCAATCTGATCCAGTTTGCTCATGTCGAGCGCCGGACCCTGCGTTGCCAAAGCCGACAAGCGCGTGATGGTGCCGCCCTCCGTCAGAGAATTTCCCAGGTGCGTTGTCAGCAACGCCCCCAGTTGCGGAGACCGCGTTTGCAGCGCCTTCAAAAACAATCCCACACTGTCCAGCTTCTGCGCGTAGGGAGAATTCTTCAGCAGGTCGACGGCCTTCTTGTCTGCTGCTGTCTCTTCTTCCGGCACGTGTTTGAATCCCAGGTTCTGATAGGTCGAATCGTCGGAGAACAGCATGCGGTCGTTGAACGCATACTTGCTGCCCAGGTTGTGTCCCAAAACAATGTGCGCCAATTCGTGCGAGAGCACCGCAGCAAGGCTGGCCTCGTCGGGCAACACATCAATCAACCCCCGGCTGATCACGATCGTGTTGCCTACGCTGAAAGTTTCCAAAGGCGCCGTCAGCAGCACGCGGGTGCGAACCGGTCGCGGCAGGTCGATGTTGTTGGTGACTTCGAGGTTATTGACGACCGTTTGCAGAATCTTGTCGACGTCACCCTCCGGAGCCAGCAGTCCAGCGCGCGTCAAACGTTCAATCGAGTTATTCTCCGCCTGCTGCTGCCATTCGCGCTCCGCTTGCAGCGGTGACGCATCCTGCGCCGTTGCGCTGTCATCTTTCACGCTATCCACGCGGATGTTGGTCAACTCATCTTCGCTGTCATTCTTCTTCAAGTCGTAGCCCCAGATGCGGGTCTGCGCTTTGAACGCCAGCTTGTTCTTCACTCCAGCGCTGAAGTCGCCTTCTTCGCTGTAAATATAAGCAGGCACCCAGTAGCCGGGAATCAGGTTCAACCGCCAGCTGTCCATGTGGAAGAAGAACGTGTTGTGCGGTGCCGGAGCATAAGTCCCGTTCAGGCGGACGATGCTGTAATCCTGATCTTCCACCCACACCCGTCCCAGAAAACGTCCCTTGCCCGAATTCTTTTTCGGCGTCACGTCGAAAACTAAGCAGCGCACATCACCCAGAAATTCGCGGCGAATGTAATGGAACTCGTAATGATCGCGGTCGAAATCCGTGCGGTCGGCATAGACCATCCATGAGAAACCCATAGGCTGGTATTGCACCTTAAAGAGCTTGTGGAAGCCGCCCATCAGCTTCGCCTGCATCGGGTCTTTTTCTTTCAAATAATCTTTGCGGTCCACCGTCTCGCCCATATCCATGCGGCCGAGAAAGTAATGATCCTCGCTGGGCACCGGCCCGAGTTGCGGATCGGCCGTCAAATTCTGCAAGTACGTTTCGACCACTGGAGTGCGAGTCGAGAGCATCTTCATCAGCCCATGCTCGCGGTCAATGAAGCGATCGACCACCTGATCCATCGTGGTCGGCGCTGCCGTTGTCGCCGTAGGCTGCGTCGCAGTCTGCGCGGGTTGGGTCTCTGCCGGAGTCGTCGCTGTCGGCTGTGACGGCGAAACCTGAGCGGTCTCAGCCTGAGTTTGCCCGCTCTGAATTTGATCCACCACTGACGCTCGCGCTACCGAATCCGCCGTTTGCGCGGCTGCACTCAACGATGCCAGCAGTGCCGCAGTCAGAATTAATTTGCAAGTCCGCATTTCTTTTCTCCAGTTTTCCTGAACAGATTTCTTAGAACTCTTTAATCGCGGTCGCCCTGATCACCACCAAGGTGTTTTGCTAGTGCAATCAGTAAGCCATCTGGAACACAACGTGTACCACCGCCGTCGAATCGACTGGCTGGCCGCCGCGCAGTGCCGGCTTAAAGCGCATCTTGTTCGCCGCCACAATCGCTGCCTCATCCAGCCCATGCCCCAGCCCGCGCACCACACGATTCACGTGCAGAGTTCCATTGGCGGCAAACGTCACTTCCAGCAGCACTTCGCCTTCGAGCTTTAAATTTCGTGCCTCATCCGTGTACACCGGATTCGGCTTGTAGGTAATTTCCACACCTGAAGTCGCCGGCCCCGCATCCGCCTGAAGTTTCGGCCCGCTGTGAACCACCTGCTCCGATCCAAATCCGCCAGTCGCCACTGCACCGCCAGTGCTCCTGCCTCCAGTCGCGATGCCGCTGCCAAAGTCTGCGCTGGCCACTGTGCCCTTGAGCCCTTTTGCGCCGCCCGATCCGTTACCCTGTCCCGCGCCCACCGGCATGTCGAAACCACCCGATTGCGCGGCATACAGCTTCGCCGCCTGCTTGCCTTCACCTTTCAAACCGTTTGGGTCGCCAAAGCCACCCGTCTGTACTTTCTGCACGGCCACATTCAACGTAGGAGTCGCCGAACTCCCAAAATCTCCCGTGTGTACCAATTGCGGACGCGGTCCGCTGGACACCATCTTCAGCTGCGGTGCGGCAAACTGATTCACCACCACCTTCGGCGCTTCTTCCGGCTTCGGCGCCTCGTGATGGACTTCACGCGGAACCATCAGCTTGGGCGCGGCAAACACCGGCGCGGGCGGAAGCAACTTCATCTTCAGCTTCGGACGCTTCACCGCAGCCGGTTCCGGACGCGCCGCCGGCAAAGGAATCAGCTCCGTGACGTGATATTCCTTCAACTGCAGCTTGGCTGGCAGCAGAATTCCGATGTTGATCACGACGAATAGCAGCATCGCGACCAGAGCATAGCTGGTCGCCAACGCCCGCTTGTCAATCTTGCGTTGGGGCAGTAATCCCAGTTGAAATTCGCGATCAGGCATAGCCATTCTGTTATTGCTCCACGGGGACCCAGATGGGGAGAATGCTGGGACTGGAGCCTTAAAAATACGGGAGAGCGGACGGGGGGTAAATGTGCCCACGGCTCTTGACCGAAAGTAACGAATATGTGTGGCGATTTGGGACGGGACCAAAATGGACGCGGCGCGTGGGTTGCCAGGCATTACAGTCTCTAGTGATTGTCATTCCGAGCGAAGCCGGAGCGATAGCGACGGCGCAGTCGAGGAATCTGCTTTCTGCGTGCACCACCAACTCGCTCGCTCTCCACCCTTTCCTTCCTCCTTCAATTCCAGTACAAACAAAGCATTCCAACTCACACGGAGCAACCTATGACCACAGCCTCCCGCATCCTGGCACTTCTGCTTTTCGTTGCGATCGTCGCCCCAGTCGCCATCTACGCTCAATCCACGCCAACCACCACCGACAAGCCATTTGTCGTGGAGTACTACTACAAAACCAAGTGGGGACACGCCGACGAGTTCTTGAAGCTGTTCAAGAAGAACCACTATCCGCTGTTAAAGAATGGAGTGGAGACGGGACGTCTATTGAAAGTCTGGATGGACCAGCCGCGCTATCACACCACCGAGGACGGTCGCTGGGACTTCCGCGTGACCCTCGTATTCAAGAACGCGACCGTAGCCAATCAGGAGGTCGATGAAGACACGCTCAGAAAGCGATTATTTCCCGATCAGGAAACCTACGCGCGCGAAGAGCAGCGTCGCTTCGAGATTCTCGACGCGCATTGGGATCTCCCGATAAAGACGACGGATCTGGAAGCAAAGTAGCTATAACGATAGGCGCGAGAGGATGCTTCAGCAGGAATGGCTCGGGAAGGGCACGGCTTCAGCCGTGTCGTCTCAAGCCCCAAACCATTCGGGCTTCAGCCCCGGAGGGCTTGCTCTATGCGGATGCGCAAACTTCCTTAACGATGTTAAAAGATGACAACAATCCACCCGGCATTCTTTTATCGCGCCAATCAAAATTTGGAATTAGACACCGCGCGCCGCGCGTCCGTAATCTAGCGTATGGAAACCTTACTGTCGATCGAGGACTCGCACGTCGAGGTTCTGCACGAGATCGGTGTCCGTCTTGCCACAGCGGACGGATTTCATGAAGTCCTGGCTCGCATCGTCGACTTCGCTTCCGCCCTGGTCAAGTGCGATTCGTGCCTGATCTATGTGCTCGAGGGTGAAGAGCTTCTCCTGCGAGCTTCCAAAAATCCTCATCCTGACGCCGTAGATCGTCTGAAACTGCGCGTCGGCGAGGGCATCACCGGATGGGTCGCGGAAAATAAAGAGCCAGTCGCCGTCTCCGAACACGCTTCGCAGGATCCCCGCTTTTTGTTCTTCAACGAACTACCCGAAGACAACTACGAGGCATTCCTCTCGGTTCCTCTGATGTGCCGCGGCCGCGTAGTCGGCGTAATCAACTTGCAGCATCGTCGGTCCCACGTCTATAAGAAACGGCAGATTCAGTTGATCTCGACCATCGGTTTCCTCGTCGGTGCGGAAATTGAAATGGCGCGCCTGGAAGAAGCCAATTCCAATCTCTCCGAGCAATTAGCCACGCGCAAGATCGTGGAACGCGCCAAAGGTATTTTGCAGCGCGATTTGGGATTGAATGAAGAGCAAGCCTACCTGGCGTTGCAGCGCCAAAGCCGGCAGAAGCGCATCGCGATGAAAGAAATTGCCGAGGCCATTGTGCTCAGCGACGAAGTCAAAGGCAACTTCCGCGAGCAAAGCCTGTCCTAACAAGCTCTGAAAACTCACCAATACGAGCGCCATGCATGCGGACACCACCATGCATGCGGGCGCCACCATGAATGCTGGAACCACAATGAATACTGGAACCACAATAAATACGGAGAACACCATGAATGCGGGAAGGACCGTGGAAGAGCGGCCCTTCAGGGCCGCGTGGGTCTGCAATGATTCCGGGCTTTAGCCCCCGTGGTCGTCCTTTGCTCGCGAATTAAAGTTTCCGCAATCATCCGGCAATCAATCCTCAATCGGTGCTAAAAAAGTCGGGAGCAGATTCAATGCG
Source organism: Candidatus Sulfotelmatobacter sp. (assembly GCA_036513255.1). Taxonomy (GTDB): domain Bacteria; phylum Acidobacteriota; class Terriglobia; order Terriglobales; family Acidobacteriaceae; genus Sulfotelmatobacter. The sequence goes on from DATBZH010000033.1 coordinate 132,619, forward strand.
AATCCGCTCCCGAAAGCTTGACTGCCATTCCCAGTCGTCATTTGGACGAAGCCGCAGCCCCGCCGGCCATAGCCAGTTCGCGCGTCTCCGCCGGCACCGCGAAGTGCAGCGTCTTTCCGATCGCCGGCAATTCCATGGCGCTGACGTACCGTTTGCCCGATTGCGAAACCAGAGTCAGCTTGCCATTTTCCAAAGCCGCCGCAGCCGGGAAAGCAGCACTGTCAACGTCGTTCACCAGGATCATGAATCCCGCGCCTTCACCGCTCACCTTGCGCAGCGTCAGCATTTCCGACGGTCCGCGCAATTCCACGGAGAACTTGTATTCCCCTGCGGGCACCGCCACGTTCTGCCACCGGACATTGTGCATGAGAGTGAAGCCGCCGCGCGCATCCTGAGCCGAAACGAGCGGGGACATGAAAGCTAACGAACTGAGCGCCAAAAGGCTGGCGTAACCGAACTTGCGAATCGCTTTCATAATGATCTCCTGTTCTTATGTGAGTTGAGCGGACAGCAAGCCTGCGAACACACGAATCGGTGCGACCGAAACGATGAACTCAGATTGCGATGGAGAACAACGAGGTCAGGAGATTTGCAGCGCAGCAACAGAGCTGGCCACAAAAGAGTGCTTCGAGATAACAGCGGCATTGCTGGTTCTTGAAGCAATCCCACTATGAGGGATGTGAGCGTCAGAGTCCAATTCAAAGTATTTATGAGAATCATTAGTAAACAAGTAGGCAATATTTTCCTGAGGGGACTAGGCCCGGTGGACAAGGAGGTAGCGGTGCGGTGTCAAGCGCGATTCGTATCAGGGCATTGCTTCAGCGATGCCGTCAAAAACCACAATTCTGAACGGCTTTATAGCCGCCGGGCCTTGCCCGTCACGGCACAACAGCTAAAGCTTGAGTACCTTGCCAGCTTTTTGCGGCGTCACTGAAGCGATGCCTTGGCATTGCGGTAGTTCCTCTCTCCAACATGCCACAGAATGCAGCCGGCCCCCGTTCAATGAATTGTCTGCGCCTTTGACCTTCGGCGTTTGGCAAGTTTCGCTTCCGCGTGAGAGGATATTTAGTGAAGGTGACAGTGACCAGCCACCGCCACCAGAGAGGCTCAACATGTATCAGAAACGTCCCGGAATCTACATGGCCGATTGGTGGGATGCCGACGGCAGCCGCCACCGCAAGCAATTCACCACTGCGCAGGCTGCCCGCCAGCATGAGCACCGCGAAACCGCTCTGGCCCACGCCGAACGCGCCAGCCGCGAGATGAAAATGGCAGGTAGCGCCAGTGGCGTAAAGCGCCTCTCCAGGGCGGCGGATAATGGCATCGAACCTGCCAAAGGCAAGCTAGGAGTCATGATCCCCGGCATGGGCGCCGTCGCCACCACTTTCGTCGCGGGTGTCGAAGCCATTCGCAAAGGTCTCGCCAAGCCCATCGGATCGCTCACGCAGATGGGCACCGTGCGCCTGGGCAAACGCACCGATGGCCGCTCACCCAAGATCAAAGAATTCGTCCCGCTCGCCGGTCTCGATGATCTGGTCTTCACCGGCTGGGATATTTTCGAAGACAACATGTATGAAGCCGCCTCGAACGCCGGAGTGCTCGATCAGCGCCTGCTCGATCAGTTAAAGCCGTTTCTTTCAGGCATAACGCCGCTCTCCGCCGTCTTCGATCACAACTACGTCAAGAAGATCGACGGCCCCAACGTGAAGAAGGGCAAGACGAAAATGGATCTCGCCGAGCAACTGCGCGACGACATCCGCAACTTTAAAAAGACCAGCGGCGCTACCCGCCTCGTCACCATGTGGTGCGGCTCGACCGAGTCCTACATCGAGCCGACCGCCGCGCACCAATCTCTGAAGTCCTTTGAAAAAGCGTTGCGTGAAAATGACGAGATGATTGCTCCCTCGATGGTCTACGCCTACGCCTCGCTGATGGAGGGCGTACCCTTCGCCAATGGCGCCCCGAATTTAACCGTCGATTTGCCGGTGATGCTCGAGTTGTCGCGCAAGAACGAAGCCCCCATCTGCGGCAAAGATTTCAAGACCGGCCAGACACTAATGAAGACCGTGTTGGCGCCTGCTTTCAAAGCGCGCCTGCTCGGCCTCAGCGGTTGGTATTCCACCAACATCCTGGGAAACCGCGACGGCGAAGTCCTCGACGATCCAGGCTCGTTTAAAACCAAGGAAGAATCAAAACTCGGCGTCCTGGAGCACATCCTGCAACCCGCGCTCTACCCCGAACTCTACGGAAATATATTTCACAAGGTCCGCATCAACTATTACCCTCCGCGCGGCGATAACAAAGAGGGTTGGGACAACATCGACATCTTTGGATGGCTCGGCTATCCCATGCAGATCAAAGTCGACTTCCTCTGCCGCGACTCAATCCTCGCCGCGCCCATCGTGCTCGACTTGGTGCTGCTGATGGATCTGGCGCAACGCTGCTCGCAACTGAAAGGTCTTGGCATCCAGGAGTGGCTCAGCTTTTATTTCAAATCCCCCATGACGGCACCGGGCCTTTATCCCGAGCACGACCTGTTCATTCAGTTGATGAAACTGAAAAACACCCTGCGGCACTTGAAGGGCGAAGAGCTGATCACGCACTTAGGATTGGAGTACTACGACTAGCCTGTGTGGCGCGGGTGCCCTCGCCCACGTCTTACTTTTTAATCGTATTCCCACGCCTCGGGAGGGTCGAGTGGCTCCTCAAGGTCCCCAACAATCTCAATGATTCCTTTCAGCCTGCCAAGGAATTTGTCCTTTGGCTTCTCGGCCCGCGCCGGCTTCTTGCTAGATCGATTGTTAGCCTTAGGCATTGTTTTTGGTGTCTTCCGTTTTGATCGCTTAGTTCCCATAGAGTCGTAACCTAAGGATCTCAATCGGCAGATTCCTCATCATTCTTAAGCCAGCTTCTTCTCCCGCTTATACTCATCAAACTTCTCCAGAAACCTTCCAATATCTGCTTTCGACAAATAGTACGGCGTCGACAATCGCAGCTTGTTCGGCTCGCCGCCGCGAATCCGAATCTTGTGCTCTTTCCACAGCCAGTTCTCCAACTCCATCCTCGGCACCGGCGGCACATTCACTGTCACAATCGCGCACCGCAGCGTCGCATCTGGAGAGGTCCACGACTCTGCCCCGCGTTTCACCATTTCCGCCAAAATATAATCCGCCAAAAACCGGTGCCGCTTCTCAATCCGCTCCATGCCAAGGTCATTTGCCAGCTTGATCGACGCCCGCAATCCCCACAGCGCCGGAACATTCGAGCTGCCAATGCGCTGGAATCGCTCCGCGCGAATCTTCGTATCGTCCCAGCCTTCCGTAGCGATGGTGTTCCACACGCGGTCGATCACTTCATCGCGCACATAAAGAAATCCTGTCCCCTTGGTCGCGAACATCCACTTGTGCGGGCTCGCGGAATACATGTCGCAGCCAATCTCCCGCACGTTGAGCCGCATCATTCCCGGCACGTGCGCTCCATCCACCGCCGATAAAATCCCTTTCGACCGCGCCAGCGCGCATATCTCTTTCGCCGGCAGCACAACACCGGTCACTGTCGTGATGTGGCTGAAAAAGATCACGCGCGTTCGCGGCGTGATGGCATCATTAAACAAATTCAACACCTGCGCCGCATCCTTCACCGGAAGCGGCAGCTTGACCTTCTTCACCACCACCCCATACCGCTTCGCGCGCAAGTCCCACGGATGCACGCCGCCAGGATGCTCCTGATCGGTCATCAATACTTCGTCACCGGCCTTCAAATCAATGCCATTGGCGATGTAGCTATTCGCCTCCGTCGCGTTGCGCAGCAGCGCAATCTCGTCGCGCTTGCATCCGACAAACTCCGCCAGCGGATCGCGAAACTCATTCCACGCCGCATATCCCCAAATCGGATAATCCTCTGGATCCTCCTGATCCATCTTCTCGGTCGTCGTATATCCATCGAAAATCGCCCGCAGCACCGGCGCCGGGCTCGACCCCACCGTTCCATTGTTCAAATAAATTTCGTCGGCAGGAATCAAAAACTGCTTCCGCATCTCCACCCAAAACTCATCTTCATTTTTCTCAAACAAAGACCGCTCCGGCAGCGGCGGAGTCTTTTCCAACTGCGCCAGCAGAGAACCGCGCAACGCCAGCGAAGCCGCGAGCCCAGTAGCGGCGGTAGTGAGGAAATGACGACGATCGAGCATGAAATCCTCCTGGAAAAACATGCGCACTCTGATGCAAAAATCAAAATCCCCATCCTGCCCCTGCAACGGCGCAAGGGCAGGACAGGGCGTCTCCTGCCTTACTGCCCCGCAGGTTTCTCCGCGGGCTTAGCCATCGGTTTCTTCGACTCCGCCATGCTCGCCTTGGGCTTCCAGAATTCCGGATCAGCCTTGATCCATTCTTCCGAGGCGTAGCTCATCCGCGGATTGAAGGCGAACAGATTCGTCTCGCTCGACTCGGTCGCGGCTGCCGTAAGCTCCTCCATTTTCTTCATGCCGCTTTCTCCCAGAGCTTCGGCAAACGGCTTCATTGTTGTGAAGTTGTGGTCAATCTCCGCCGCCGACTTCATCGGGTTAAAAATAATGTAGGTCCCATCCTCCAGCCCATACACCACCTGATACATCGCCCAGTGGCACTCGGGAATTTTCTCGCAGCCCTTCTGGTAGAGCTTGACCAGTTCTTCGAAGTCGTGATCATGTCCCGCGCGGACGTGAAAGCGGGAAATCTCGAAGTACCGCATGTGAGGGATGTCCACGTCGGTGCGCATGCTCAGCTCCGGACGCAGCCTCAGTGCAGCCTGATCCGTCGCCGCCAGCAAGTCGCCGTCAGCCACATTAGCGCGGTCCAGCGCAGCGGAAAAAGCCGCATTCTTTGCCATAGCCTGAACATCTTTTTCCCACGCTTCGAACGACTCGTAGCCGGTTAAGAAGAGCGATCGCGGTTTCCCCGTCACCGAATCCACTGCCAGGTAGTGCGTCGGCCACTTGGCGCGAGCCATGGCCTGCACAAACGCGCTCTCTGTTTTTTCGTGCGACATGCCGTTTCTGCCCGGCTTGGTCCACTCGCGGGTTACGGACAGAATCTTCGGCGGCGACATCTCTGACTGCTCTTGCGCAACTGCCACTACACTTCCTGCGAACAACAATGTTCCCAACATCAGCCCCATAATCCGTTTCATTGGGAATCTCCTTTGTGGTTTAAAAAGCCGCCGCCATTCTACGCGCAATTTGTTTTTTAGCAATGTCAGCGTCTCCTTTGGCGTGTCACCGCCGAGCAATCGAAGCGGCGTCATCCCGAAACACGGCGCACTTCAGCCGCGTGAGGGATCTCGCGTGGAACGCAGATGCAGTACTCCGCATTTCGAGGAAACGGGGTCGTGTGGACCTTCATCATCAGAATGTCCGTGTCATTACTCCTCATCGAACGAAACCATCATTTTCAACGTGAGTCCAAATAACAGCGGCAAGGGATATGTGATGAAACCTGTACCGGGTGATTGTTTAGCGGGAGAATAACGGTCTGTATTGCTCATCCTTCATTCGACTTTGAGCCTAGGCTAGTTGTGACCCTCCAAAGGAGGCGTTATGAGCAGCCACTCTTTCCCAGAAATACCCTGCATACTTTGTAGCCAGCCCGTGGATTTGCAGACCGATTTGTGTACGAATGAAAATGGCAAGGCAGTTCACGAAGACTGCTACGTCAAAGGAATCAGGAGTTCTTCCAATAATCCTGCTGCGGCTATAGTCGCCGATTGATTTCACTAATGCGAAACCATCACCCTAAAGTTTTTTGAGCCACGGTTGGTGGATTATCTTGCGGCCGTCATCGTCCCATTTGACGAGAGCGTCGTCTTCGTTCGTTCGCTCCACTGTTCCGAATTCTCCAGTCGGCTTTCCGAAGATACCCAAACCCTCGACGCGATCACCGGGAGTCAGTTCCGAACCGGAAGAAGGGGGCTGGGAGAGGCGTGGCTTTTTGGCACGGTCTGAGTCAGGAGTTGCTCCGACGTGTGACAAGGGCGGTTGGGGAGCTTTACGCAGTTTAGGCGTCGGTTTATGAATCTGGGGCATATTGCCTTGCTTCCTTCCAAGAGGCCGGAGCAACCCCGTTCGTTGCGCCTGTTCATTCCTCCACAAGCCTATCTGTATCCATCGTAGAGATGAAAGATTGTTTCGGCTGGTCCAAACTGCACAGTGCCGACTATTTATTTAGCTCAACGGGGGAATTCAAATTGGTTGAGTTGTTGTCTACAATTTGAGAGCGCGAATGCGGCAAACGCCGTGCCAATCGGATCGCTCAAAAGTGGTCCAATGTGACCAGACTTCCGTCTGCGCTGCTTCTACCATAGTGAAGTGAAGAAGTACGACGACCGTTACAAGGGCCGGTCCATCTTTTTCTTATAAGTGGAGGTACCACATGGAAACCGTATTGATTGTTCTGTTGGTGGTGTTTTTGCTCGGTGGCGGAGGGTGGGGATACCGTCGTTGGCGTAGCTAGATAGATCTGGGAAACGGCAACGCAACGCGCACACTTATCCAAGGTCACCACCCCGCCAGGCAATGCAGCACGCGGTCGGAGCGGACAAGGCCTATAACGAAACCCAACAGCAATTAAAGACCAAAGGAGAACACAATGTCAGATCAGGACAATCGCAAACTACAACATACCGACGAGCATAAGCCGGGTCCGGAGCAGAAATCTGGAAACCAGCCGAACCAGCCAGTGCAGCAGAAAGAGCAAAACCCCGGCGGACAGCCCAAGAGTCCGCAGTCGGAACCAGTGAAACACGATCAAGAGAAGAAACAGCACGCCTAGGCATCAGGGCGGTTCGATTGGCATCGAGCCGTCATGCCGACAGAGGTCGAAGTAGTGCAAAGCCGCCGGCGGAATATGCCGGCGGCTTTATTTGTGCAATTGCTCGATGGGAAGACATTTCTGAAACTGCCCCAGCCCTGTCCCCAAATTGAAGCAACGCGTCAGAGCCTGCGATGGCGGGGAGCGAGGGACGACAGCAGGATGTTTGGTCCCGGAGGAACATGGGCATGTTGGCTCGCGCCTAGCGTAGAACGGTTCTTGCTCTCGGCGGAGTTCCCGCCGTACTTCAAATCGGCTTGGAACTTTTAGTCGCAACCAGCACTGCCAATATAGTAGCAGCGCCACGAACGTTTCCCGCGATCATTATGAGCGCTTCCGACACAGGTGGATGTTGCTTCGCCAGTCCCTCAAGGCGCGCGCTGACGTTTTGGAGTTGGTCGACTTCGTTCAGGATCGCTTCAAAAACCATGGGCCACCTCTCTCGCTGAGAAGCCTAAGATGGGAAGACTTCAGATGGACTGGCTTAGGTCAGAAGACCTGAAAGAGGAGAAGGTGGTGACCGCCCCACCGTCACTGTAACAGGTTCGAAGGTGTTTGCCTGCTCCAAAATTGGCCTGTGACCAATTCGCACGCGTGACATTGCAAGGGGTACGGATAAAAAGAAAACGAAGAAACAACCGGCCAAAGCGGCACTCGCCCACGGCAAGTTTTAATCGTGGAGAACGATATTGAGAAGTGAACTGTGAACTTGCAGTGCATCACCAGCGCGATAATCAATGAACCCCAATTTCCTAAATCTATTCATAAAAAAACTAACTCGCGAGCGAGTCGTGCCGACCATCTCTGCCAGAGTCTCCTGACTCATCTTGGGGATCACAGTCTCCTGCTTACCTTCCTTTCCGAAATGAGCCAATAATAACAATATCCGGGCCAGCCTCTTCTCACTGGAATTGAAAAGCTGGTCAACCAAATCTTCTTCGTATCGAATGTTCCGCGCCAGCAAATATGCCACGAATATGTCGGAAAATGTCTGTTCCTCGTGAAGTACTTTCATCATGGACTTCTTGTCGATTTTCATCACGGAGCAATTGGTCATCGCGGTTGCGGAGCACAAACGGAGAGGCTGCCCTGTGAGGCAACCTTCGCCAAAGAAAGCACCCTCGTTCAGAATCCCTATGGTGGCTTCCTTCCCCATTTCCGACACAACGGTGAGTGCTACCTTTCCTTCTTTTATGTAGAAAACAGCATCGGACGAGTCGCCCTGGGCAAAGATCGCCTGCCTTTTGGCAAAAGCTTCGATCCGTCTCCCGTCATTGATGGTCGAAAGGAATGTGTTGGGATCGAACTTGCTGAGTTTCTTAGACGCTGCCACGAGTGGCATAGTTGGCCCCTCTCAAGGGTTGCGAATGCGCAGAAGCAACTTCCTATGATGAAGGATGAATGAGTGCGCAAGAAGGGCGAGAACGTCAAGTTTCCGGGTGAAAACTGCGACCCGCTCGACTGAAATGATGATTTCACTCTCGGGGTCGAAAGTCAAACATTTCAATAGTTTCCTTAAACTTGCGTTGGTGGAAAATCAGCTTGGTGAAAAACTAGGCGCGTTTCTTTACTTCTTTCTGGGCTGCTGCTTGAAGACATTCTTCGTGCGCGAAGAACCCGAACGCATCCATGAGAGTTTCTGGGGGAACTGGCTTGTGGCACACCCAGCACACTCTTGGAGATTGGATCAACATGGCTCAACCGGAGCTTATCACGGCCTCTGTCCATACAGGATGGCTGAGTCCGCTATCGAACGTTCCTGTGTACGGAAATAACATTGGTAGTAAACTTTCTGGGGTAAGCACCCTAGCGGACAGTCGTAGTGGCCCGATTGTGGCATGATAATTTCGTGCTAGATAAGCCAACCTCCGAACAGATTCGCCGCGAGGCCGAGAAACTTCGGGAAACAGCAATCGATTTGATGGACCATGCGGCAATGCTCATAACCAAGTCCGTCCAACTGGAGAAGAGGATATTGGACCGGGACAAGCCGAAACCGAAGAAGGCATGATGGGGGACCGGCTCACCTTTGCGCCGCCACAACTGAGGCTGCCCCATCTTTCGAGCGTTTCAAAAGATGGGCACCACAGAGCTCGACATCGTTGGCTTACCCTGTCGCTACAAGAGTCTCTTGCATCATCGTCTGTGGTGCCCACGCTTCGAAAACCGCGAAGCGGGAGGCAGCCAACGTGATCTTGATACCATCAAGTGAGAAGCCAGGGTAGGCCAGCCCGCCCCTCGCGTGTTACGACGCCAGCCGCACGTCGAACTCAATTCTAACTTCGTCTTTGGCTCTGACGCCCGCCTTTCCGGGAGGCTTGATCCCGAACTCGGTCTGCTTCACAATGGCCTCCCCGGTGTAATGGCCATCCTTTAGCGTGACGTTCACCGTGACCGGCCGCGTCTGCCCGCGCAGCGTCAAATTTCCGCGCAGGGTCCAGCGCCCCTCGCCGGCAGGCTCCGCAACTGTGGACTTGAACACGATCTCCTGATGACGCTCGCTATCGAGCACGTCCTGCCCCAACATCGTCTTCTGCACTTCGGCGCGATCTTTGTCGGACCCGTCTTTGTCAATCACGCGCAGCTCCCGCGCATCTACGTGGATTTCAACCGCAGGATGCGAGCCTGTGTCCGTCGTACCGCTGTGAATCGGCGCGCGCACTTCGTGCTCGTGTCCCAGTCCTGAGAATGCCCCCGTCTTGCCCACGTGGATCGTTAACATGGATTTCTGCGTGTCGATGTTATGTTGTTGGGCGCTCATGCGCAGCACACATATCAAGCTCGTTGCCACCAAGAAAATGATTCGTCTCATCGCTAAGCTCTCAAACCCGAATTTCCGGTTAGCCCCAACAGCGGCGGCCCCGTGGAATATCCACCAATCCGTAGAGGGTCCACCAAATGGTCCTGAAGGGCTCTTCGGTAGGACTAGTTAACCAATTGCAATTGTTGCTCGTGTCATGGGGTCGTAAAATTTGTTCAAGGTCGCAGTAGGAGGGCTGGCTCATCGTCGCGCCGCCACAAACGAGGGCTGCCCTATCTTTCGCGCCTTTCACAAGATGGGCACCACAAACCTCGACATCGTTGGCTTAACCGTCGCAACAAAAGTCCCTTGGCATCATCGCCGTGGTGCCCACGCTTCTCAACCACTAATTCAGTGTTTCACCACGGACTGCTAGCCCCCGAGGGAGTTAGGTCCCTCTTCTCGCGCTGGTTGTGTGTCACCTATTTGCCTCGTGCGCTTGGCGTCTGGCCAAATGCGGTCGTGCCACTCAACGCAGTAAGCCACATCTTCGTAATGGAGATGCAGGTTAGCCCAGTCCAGTTTCGGATGTACTCTTTCAGCCGGTGCGAGCCCATTTCGTGTGCGAATCTGATTGAGCCTTTGCTTTAATTCATCGATCTCCTCGGCATGGAAAGCCCTGAGATCCCAAATCCTCGCACAAAGCGTCCGGGTCTGATCATCGAGTTCCAGAATTGAATGCAGATGATAACGGGTACCATCTTTGAGAACGAGTTCGACACAGAATGGAGGAATGATCTCCCCTACACACATGTTCTTAAGCCAGCCGAGTACCCAGTCCGATGCCATCTTTCGAGTGGTTTGCGGTTGGGCCTCGCTGAAATCCTCGGGTTGGAGGCACGGATTTCCGGTGAATCGGCCCTTGTCCTCCTCCGTTACCAGAGGCGCAATCCAGGCATGCAATTGGGAGAGCGACTTAAACCTGGGAAAGGGATTGCTTCTCCAAGGATCGTTCTGCAGAGTGGCCATGGTAAGCGCCTCGCAGCTTCGGCGTGGGTGGCGAAGCAACCATGTTTCCCAAAGTTCGGGGCTTGTGCCATAGTGAGCCCGACACAAGAACCGCTCCCAAGTCTTCTCTAACTGCTCCTGCGGCTTGGTATCGACGATGGCTACTTGGGCAAGTTCGAAAGTGGGGTTTTGGCCCCATCCACGGAGCATCAGGTCAACCGCTTCTACGTCTGTTGCCGGAGCACCGTAGCCGAAAATCGTAAGCATGTAGCCGTTCTTCAGCGAAGCTTCCAGCTCTTTCCATTCGGCCTCTATGAAGGGGTCCGACCTGTAATCTTTCTGTCGAACAGGGTAGAGAAGTTTGGTCGGTTGAAGGTCTCCTCGGCACTTGGGGCAGACGTTTCCCATGAAATCCTTGGTATGGTCCGGAGAGCAAGCACCTATCGCTACGTTTACATGGAGGAAAAGAATTCTTGGCAAAGCGGCAGCCGCTCTATTCCGAATAAAAGCTTTAGCCAAGAAGGGATCCCAGTTGAAGCTTGCGATGCAGTCTTTGTCCCGCAGTGACAGTAGAAGATAATCGTATAGGGTGGGGACTTCCGGAAGCTGCATTTCCCCAAAATAGGACCGGACCCGAGATTCGATTTCGCCTTTCAGCGAAGGGCAGCGGCCGCTCGTCGCTAGCTCGTCATAGATGGATTCGAAATCCCCGTCATCCGGGAATCCTGCTGCTTGGATAGCAGGGCGAAGTTCGAGGCAGTCAACCAGATCTGCCATCAAGGGCAGCCGTCTCCCTTTTGCATCGCCATCCGGAAGGGCCGCCCTGCTCGCGCCGGCACCCAAGATGACGACATGCGGGGACTCGTTGACTCTGGTGCTCGGGTCGAACGCCGGAAGACGGGGCATCTGAAACCTCCAACGAAATGCAGTCCAGCGTAGTCTAATAGCTCGCCGCAACGGCTGCTTGGTTTCAAAGGACGGCAGAGGCCCGACCTTTATTCGGCGAAGTTTCACTCGGGACGAAACGTGCGATTTGAAAATTTTCCACCGCACCGTGTGCCACCTGACCTTGGGGCTGGCACAGACCTCGACGCCATTGACTTGCCCGTCGCAACAAAGCCCTTCAAAGCCCCATGAACCACCCACCAGAAATTCACACCCTCTCTGTGACATTCAACCTTTACTCGAATTCCCAATTCATCCGATCATCGCCCTAAGCAAAGGCAAGAATCTACCGGCCACCACTTGGAGCCAGCGCAAACAAGAAATCCAGCGCCTAACTCCTTTGTCCGGCGGATTTTAGCCTCTAACTTCTTTGCCATGCGGATTTTGCGGTAAATTTTCTGCTAAATCGAAGATTTCAATCACAAGGCGGGAGGGGGGTACCGTATCACACTGGTAAACACCCTCCCAAAACAGAACAGACGAACCAGACAGAACAGGATTGGAGAGGACATGGGTTTCGAAAATGTTCCACGGTGTCGACACATAAAGATTAACGGAACGCAGTGCAAGTCTCCGGCGCTCAGGCGGAGGAGGTTTTGCTTTTTTCATCAGCGAGTTCGGGAGCAGCGCGCCCGCATCGCCGCCGACCAGTTCGCGCAGCGGCCATTCGAAACGCCGGTGCTCGAAGACGCCAACTCGGTGCAGATGGCCCTCATGCAGCTCATGCAGATGATTGCCATGAGGCGGATTGAACACAAAGAGGCCGGCATGTTGCTTTATGCTCTGCAAACCGCGAGCGTCAACATGCGCAGCACAAGGTTTGAGGCCATGAAGCCGACGGACGTGGTCATTGATCGCGATACGGTGCGCTGGACCTGCATCGACGGCCCTCAGTGGGTTGAAGAAGATTTTGAGCCAGACGAAGAAGACGAGAATGACGGCGAACCAGAAGGCGACGAAGACGCCGCCGAAGAGGAAGTCGAAGCCCAAGCGACAGTAACGAGAGTCGAAACAAAAAAAGTAGAAGTGAAAGAAAAAAGTGAGGTGCAGGCCGCAGCAGCGCCGCCATCCGCGAAAAAGCCCCCGCAATCTGCGCCAGGCTCCGTCAAACTTCCGGTGGCGAGGCCAGGTGAAACCGCCCTTGAAACCTTCAAGAGGCTGGTCGCCGCGACGGAAAAACGGCCGCTCTCCGGATAAACCAGCAGCCGATTATCGCGAGCAAAATTCAATGTGATGCATTCCGGTGATCAGTCCTCCCGAGCCGCTATTTTTTCAACGGCTGATGGTCAAAACTGATGACGCGGGTGATTTGCCACTTCCCGTCTTTACTGGGCCAGTCTTTGTTTTGCCATAGGTGGATGAACTTGGCCTCGCCCACATTGTCAGCTTGTCCGGGGTGGTGAAAGCGATGAACGCCGATCTCAACCGCACCGTAATGGGCGATGGGATACACCTCCAACGTCCCGGGGACGAGTTCTCGCGTCACTTTGCCGCATAGGTTGTTCTTGATGGCATCGAGCAGATTCTGGCGGCCCAGAGCCAGGCCCGTTTTGTCATGGTAGAACTCCAGATCCTCAGCGACCATCGAGGACATTTTGGCTAGGTCGCAATGGTTGTAAGCATCAAAAAACTCGGTATCGAGAGCCTGAATGGTCTGGAAGAGGTGGTCGGACGCGTCCATGGATTGCGCGTGAGCTAGCGGAAGTGGCGAAGCCAGCATTGCGGCTAGGAGTAAGGCAAGCAGAAAAGGCATCTTTTGCATCGAGGTGGAACTCCTCCGAGAAAAATGCTCTGTTGTTTGCTTCTACGCATTTGCGGAGCCGAAGGTTCCAGACGAATATGCCTTCGCTGCGAAGCTGGATACGTGGCGGGATATTTCCGACATTGTGGCTAAGCCGGGATAACCCGGACTGGCTCTCGGCGCGTCTAAATCCTCAGGAAATAAGACCTTGGTGTCTTCCCACCGGGCGTATAATCGGGCTAAGGCAGTAAAGGAGTTTTTATGAAATTGCGATGGCTGGCAATCGCGGCGGCGATGGCAGCGTTCAGCGCGGGACCATGGACGCAGGCGCAGACCCAAACGCAAGACCCAAATCAAACCCCAACCCAGACGCAAACTCAGACTCAGACGCAGACCCAGTCGCCCAATCCAAATCCTGACCAGGACAAAAGCCAGCCCAAGGCCAGCGATGTGCAGAATGCGCCGAAGCAGCCTCCGGCAGCTCTGCCTACAGCGGACGACAGCGAGGTCAAACATAACGGTGGCAAGACCGACGTGGATGCGGTCGGAAACCGCAACGTGGGTTGCGGACGCGGTGTAGGGAACTGGTACACGGTCGAGGGACAAGTGGCGCGCGGCCGGGTCTATGCGCAGCAGATTGAATCGCAGGTCAAGCTCGTCAACGATCCCGTCGTCACGGAATACGTGAACCGCATCGGACAAAACCTCGTGCGCAACTCCGACGCGCAGGTTCCATTCACCATTAAAGTGATCGACTCCGACGTGGTCAACGCCATGGCGCTGCCCGGCGGATTCTTCTACGTCAATTCAGGATTGATTCTCGCGGCTGACGAAGAAGCGGAAATGGCCGGTGTGATGGCGCATGAAATCGCCCACGTCGCTGCCTGCCACTACGGGCGCGAAATGACTCGCGCGAACTTGCTGCAGATGGCTTCGATTCCGTTCATCTTCATGGGGGGCGCAATTGGTTATGCCGGATACGAAGCCGCCGGGCTGGGGATTCCGCTGACCTTCTTCAAGTTCTCCCGCGGATTCGAAGCGGAAGCGGATTATCTCGGAGTGGAATACATGTATCGCGCGGGCTACGATCCATCAGCTTTCGTCTCGTTCTTTGAAAAAATTCAGGCGATGGAGAAGAAGAAGCCGGGAACGCTGTCAAAGGCTTTCGACACGCATCCGCAAACTCCAGACCGAATCGAAAAGACGCAGGACGAGATCCGCCGAATCCTTCCCGCCAAACCGCAATATGTCGTAACTACATCGGAATTTGACGAAGTCAAAGCGCGTCTGGCGTCGATCGAAAACAAGCACAAGCTGATCGACGAGAAAGATTCGAACAAGCCCAGCTTGCGCCGCACCTCGAACACAGGCGGCAACGCCGGTGACCAGAAACCCGACGACGACCGCCCAACACTGAAGCGCCGTGACGACTCGTCGAACTAGATTCGTCGAACTGAAGATTTGAAATATCAGTTAAGAGCGGCGGCCACCAAGGTCGCCGCTCTTAGTTTGCGGAAGAACTTTCTTATGCTGCGTGCTTCGTTGCCAGCTCCGCTACTCTTTCGCGATGCCGTTGCGGTGACGTAATAACCTTCATGTCGTCCCAATCGTAAGCGAATTCTTTTCCGCAATCGAGGCAGGCGACATAGGTTCCAGTCAAGGCAGCGGCGTGGGGGCGCCGCATCATTCCGCGAACCGTAACTGGAAAACTAAAACGGGAGTGCCGACAGCCGAACAGCACATCGACAAGTTTTGCAATCATTGACACCCTCCACAACCCGGGACGTGTTTCCCCGCGATCCAACAATCGGGATAGTTACGATTGCGCACCCCCTCGACACTACGTGCCGCAATCTATCTACTTAGATTCATGTAGGGGTCTTGGAGTTTCGATATTCCGCAGAGTAGTTCCCACTTCAGGAATTGTGAGAAAAGCGGCTGTATTAAGCAGGTTATGGAGATGCCCTAAGTACTTTGAGGGCCGCGCTTTTTATGCTGTTGGCACTTCACCATGATTGCGGAACGCAGGCGCGTTCGAAGGTCGTCGGGCAGCTCGTAGAGTTGCGAGTCGCGATAGATCTCGATGGTCTTCTTGGTAGTGTCGCAGACCACATAGCAGTTGTGGCACCAAGATAAATGATTTTCCAGCTCGACCTTTGTGCTTTCGTCGAGTGCGCCTTCCAAGTAATTGGTCAGCTCGTGCAAAAACTCAGAGCATTTCACTGGTTGCCATCTCCACTTTTTTCATCTCCATTCGGCTTGCCATTGCCAACATCGCGTCTCTGAAAGTAGCGTCCCAACCGTTCCCGGAGTTGCAGCCGCGCTCGCAGCAACCGCGACTTCACCGCAGGCACACTCAAATCCAGCGCCGAAGCGGTTTCTTCGGTGGAAAGCCCTTCCACATCTCGCAGTACAAACACCGTCCGAAAGCCCGGTGGCAAGCCTTGAATGGTCTTGCTCAAAATCTCCCGCAGCTCGGACTGCGTGTATTGCTGCTCCGGGTTTGGGCTCCAGTCGGCAATTTCGCGAGGAAGAGAATCATCTTCAGTCTTGATTTCCTCATCCAGCGAAACCATGCGTTCGGGCCGACGGCGCCGCAACTTCATCAGCGCTTCGTTTACGGCGATCCGCACAAGCCAGGTATAAAATTTCGACTGCTCCTGGAACTGCGCGAGATTCCCGTACGCCTTAAGAAACGCTTCTTGCACTACGTCTTCCGCATCTTCACGGTTTTGCGTGATGTGCTGCGCGATGCGAAAAACATTACGGTCATAGCGGCGAACCAGCTCTTCAAAGGCTGAGTCATCCCCCCGCTTGGCCGCCTGAACGAGCGCCAGCTCGTCCGTGACAGGCTCAACTACTTTGTTTTGGATGGTTGCCATGTTCCTAGCGATGCAACATTTTCCGGCCCAAAAGGGCCTGATGAGTCGAAGCCGTTATTTTACTTGGTAACTAGAGTGTTTGCCCAATCGGATTTGCCTTTTGCGGGAAGAAGACTTTGCGATAGAGTCAAGAGCAGGTAACGGTACTCGGTCGAACACGTCCTGACGTACCCTGAGAAAGCGCCGAAAGCGCAATATAATCAGCACTTAGGTTACATCGCGCCCAAGACCGGCAACGCCGAAACAGGAAAATGGTTCTCTAAGAATGTCCGACAACGAGCAATTGCAACAGATTATCGAACGCGCCGTTGGGCAGGTTTTCGCCGAACAGATGCCGCGTTTGCAAGAGCAGGTAACGCAGCGTGTGATGGAGTCAGTGCCGACGCCGACAGCAGATAATTCTGCCGTGGCCGCCGATACAGGAAATTTGCGGCGAATTGTAGCCAGCATTTATGCGGGTACAACGCAGAAAGATATTCTCCGCGCCTTGCTCGACGGCGGGAGTTCGCAATGCGAGCGCGTTGCTTTGTTTGTGGTGAAGGCGGGAGCGGCAACCGGTTGGCAGGCCCGCGGTTTTGCCGACGATGAAGCGGTGAAGGATTTTTCCTTAGATATGAGCGCGGCTCCGATAGCGCACGCATATCAGAATCGGGTTGCGACGCCGGCCAATATTGCAGAGATGGATACACAATTCGTGGAGCACTTCGGTCGGCCGACCAACGAACAGTTGCTGCTGGTTCCTCTCGTTCTAAAAGATAAAGTCGCGGCATTGCTTTATGCCGACGGCGGGGCGGATGGCCCGTTGGACGCCGCCGCGATCGAATTGCTGGTCATGGCGACAAGCGCGTGGCTTGAGGTCACCTCGTTGCGCAAGCAGGCGCAAAAGGACATGGGAGATGCGTCCTTTGAACGGATTCCCGAGCACATTCCCGCCGCCGCTCCAGTAGATACCACAAGCTCATTCGCCGATCCGTTTGCTTCTCATGTTCCCAAAGCTGTCGTAGTGTCATCAGAACCGGAGCCGGCGGCCGAAGTCGTGGAAGTTGCGGCTCCAGCCCATGCGGCGGCAGCGGCAGGAGCAAGCGCTGCAGCCCCCGCGGCAGCGGCCGATCCACATGCCGCGCTTTCACCCGAGGACGCCGACACGCATCGCAAGGCACAGCGGTTTGCGCGTCTGCTGGTCGACGAGATTAAGCTTTATAATCAAGCGAAGGTGGCCGAAGGGCGGCGGAACAAGGATCTTTATGATCGTCTGAAAGAAGACATCGAGAAGAGCCGGTCCACCTTTCAGAAGCGTTACGGCACTACGGCGGCGGCAAGCGGTGAATATTTTCAGCAGGAATTATTGCGCAGCCTGGCGGAAGACGACGCATCCGTGATGGGCGCAAATTTTTCGGCTGCTGCTCGATAGCCTTAGGGCGTCGACAAGACCTCTGGTTGCAGGATCTCCGCGGTAAAGAAAAGTGGTTCGATTGGGTCTCAAGCTGGGTTCAGTGTTGGTGGCGGCAATTTCTTGCTGTGCTCTGATGGGGACTTACGGGTCGGCACAGTCCGCCAGTTCCTTGTCAGCCTCCGACTCGTCTCCAAAGCAATCCGACGTGCCCGCTACGAGCCGCCAAGCACCTTCATCTAAACCGCCGCAGCACAAGACTGGACCTTCCGCTACCCGCAAAGCACCCGCCAAGAAACCTTCGCAGACGCACACAGCAGCCGCGCGTCACAGGAAAACAGTTTCGCCCCGCGTACGGCGGATGCGCCAGGCCTTTGTGGCCTCGGCTATGTTGCGCCCTATGGCTCAACAACTGATTCAGGATCGCACTCCGGCGGCGTACGCGGGAGTCGAAGCCTTTGCCCGTTCCCACGCCAAAGACGACGCCGGAGCCCTGGCTTGGCTGGTTGCGGGATACGCGCACGTGCTTGATCGCGACTACGCCAAGGCGATCGATCCGCTAAACCGCGCCAAAGTTCGCGCGGGCGATCTAGGCGACTACGTGGCCTATTATCTTGGGACTTCTTATTTGCAGACCGGGCACGTCGCCGAGGCACTGGCCACGCTGGCCGATTTTTCCGCAAGCCATCCTGATTCACTGCTGGTGCGTGATGCTCACATCAGTTATGCGCAGGCTCTGCTGCTTGAAGGGCGTGCCGCGGATGCCGCCGTGCTATTGGAAAAAGATCGTATTCCCGCTCGATCGGACTTGGAATTGGCGCTGGGCCGCGCGTACGCGGGAAGCGGCCAATCGGCAAAAGCGGAGAATGCTCTTGCCAGTGTCTACTACACCATGCCCGCCAGCGTGGAAGCGGATGCCGCTTTTACCGAGATGAAGAAGTTGCCGTCTCTGCCTCTGGGGACTGCGGCGCAGCGTAGAACGCGAGCCGATCTTTTAATGAAGGCTCATCGTTACAACGACGCCGCGGATGCGTATCGTGAATTCTTGACGACGATGGACCCGGCAGAACGGCCCTCGATTCAGATCGCGCTGGCCGATGCGCTGCACCGCGGTGGCCGCAATCGTGAAGCGAAACAGGAATTAAGCTCGCTGACAGGATCAACGGGAGATGCTGATGCACAGCGGTTGTATATTCTCGGAGAGATTGCCTGGGCCCAGAACGACAACGGAGACTTTTATCAAAGCGTAGAGGACTTGCGAAAGGCCGGTCCCACGAGTCAGTGGCTGGAACTAGCGTTGCTCTCCGTTGCAAATTTGCACCTGGTTCATCACGAATACGATCAGGCGCTCGACGCTTACCGCGAGTTGCAGGAACGATTTCCCACCGGAGCGCGCGCATCTTATGCGCACTGGAAAGCCGCATGGCTCACATTGCGTCAGGGACGCAACGAGCAGGCCAAAAAACAATTCGAAGAGCAAATTGCGATTTATCCGAACGGCACGGAAGTGCCTGCAGCTCTTTATTGGCGCGCTCGATTGGCAGAAGAAGACAATCAGCCGGCAATGGCCCGCGCTTTCTACGAAATCCTTTCTCTGCGCTACCGCAATTACTACTACGCGGAACTCGGGCGGGAACGGCTCAACAAGCTTTCTCCAACAACGGATGTCAGCGAGCACTACGCTTTGCTCGATCGTGTTCCGCCGCTCGACAGCGGCGGCAAGGTTACACTGTCCGATCCTCCCGCCGACGATTTGCACGTGCAGAAGGCGGAGCTGCTGGGTAACGGCGGCCTGATAGATTTCGCGGTTCGCGAGTTGCAAGCCGCCGCGGTAAACAATGGCGGAACATGGCAACCGGCCGAAACCGCGCAGCTCTATCTCGACACCGGACACTACGATCGCGCCATCGAACTGATGAAGCATTCGGCTCCGAACTATTTTGCCCTCGACATTCCCGACCTGCCACGAGCGTATTGGGAAGCTCTTTTCCCGAAGCCGTATTGGATGGATCTGAAGAAATCCTCGGTCGCCAACGGATTGGATCCTTACCTCGTCGCTTCGCTGATCCGACAGGAGTCGGAGTTCAACCCCAACGCCGTCTCGCGTGCCAATGCGGTCGGCTTGATGCAACTGCTGCCCAAGACAGGCAAAGTCGTAGCTAAAGAAGCGAAGCTCAAGCGCTATAGCGCCAGCCAGCTCTATACGCCGGCGGTGAATCTTCAGCTGGGCACGCGGTACTTTCGCGGCATGGTCGACAAGTTTGGCGGATCGTTTGAATACGCCCTCGCCGCCTATAATGCGGGCTCGGACCGCGTTGACGATTGGCTCTCGCAGGGAAAGTATCGCGACCCGCAGGAGTTTGTGGAGTCGATTCCGTTTACCGAAACCCGAGAGTACGTCCAGGCCATCCTCCGCAACGCGAATGTCTACAAGCAGCTCTACGGCACTCCTTAAGTCTTTCCGTTAAATTTAACGGAACAAGAATCTTGTCTGTTCCGTAACACAATAGAGTTCCGGAGGTGTGCCCGTGCGAATAACGTTGGTAGCCTTACTGACCTTCGTCTCCGTCCTGTCAATTGCCCAGGATGTAAATCTTGAAAAGATCGGCGAGACTCCGGTAATGGCGAAGTTGGCTTCCGGAAGTCAGATTCGTATGGACGTTTGCCCGAGCCAGCTCGATGTGACCGGCAGCGACGAGAATCAAGTCCGCGTCTCGTACTATGGCAGCGATCGGGATGATCGCGACGATAACGATGTGAAGGTGCGGTTACAGGTCTCAGGCAATCATGCTGACCTGGGGGTTAGCGGCTGTCCCCACAATAACTTTCATTTGAGAGTAGAAGTTCCGAAATCGTCCAATCTCTATGTTCGCATGTTTGCGGGGCAATTCAATCTGTTTGGCATCACCGGGGACAAGGACGTGGAACTGCACGCGGGCCAACTTACCATGGAGGTGGGAAAAGCTGAAGATTATTTTCGGGTGGACGCTTCATTGCTGACCGGAGATCTTCAGGCCTCGGCCTTTAGCGTTTCCAAGAGCGGACTTTTCCGGTCGTTTGAGCAAGGAGGACCAGGCAAGTACCGTCTTCATGTCCACGTGGGAGCGGGACAGATCACCCTGCGCTAGGCGGTGAGATTGGGTTGTCTTTGGATCGCGTGAATAGAATTTCCAGCACCAGTAAAGATGCGCCAACCACGATTGCGCTGTCGGCCAGATTAAAGACGGGCCACTGGTATTGCTTGACGTAGAACAACAGAAAATCTACGACGCGACCCCGCGCGAGCCGATCCCAAAGATTTCCAACTGCACCGCCGAGAATCAACGATAAGGCAATGCCGGTGAGAGAGAATCCCAGAGATTGCTTCCACAGCAATGCTGAAACCACGATCATTGCGACCAGGGAAAACGCAATCAGCAGCGTAGTCTTCCAGTGCGAAGGCGAGTCAGCAAACAGGCTGAAGGCCGCGCCAGTATTTTCTGTGTGCGTGAGGCGAAAGAAGCCGGGAATGATTTGAATATTGGTGTAGAGCCCAATGCGCGCGGCCACCAGCCGCTTGGTCCAGCGATCAAGCGCAACAACAACAAGAGCCAGAATGAAATGAAGTGCGCGAACGGAAGTTTTGCTCATCCGGATTGGTGCTTGCAGTTTCTTTGCCTTTCGAATTGTCCTTGCGAGGTTCGCGGGGGAAGAAGTTTTCCCGCCGCCAATCAATGAGATTCCAGCTCTTTCAGAACCGCGCTGCACCTTTCACATACAGTCGGATAGTTTTTGTCTTCGCCTACGTGAATCGAATAGTTCCAGCAGCGGTCGCATTTCGTGCCATCGGCCTTCTTGATGCTTACCTGCAGGCTCCCGGCGCCATTTCCCGAGCCCTGGGCAAGATGCACGGCGGAGACGATGAACAAGTAGCGCAGCGAATCAGCATGCCGCGCCAGGACAGAGTACGCGGGATCGGCGGCGGCCAGAGTGACTTGCGCTTCGAGTCCCGTTCCGATTTCTTTCCTGGCGCGAGCTTCTTCGAGCGCCTTCAATACTTCATCGCGCACCGAACGAAGCACGGTCCATTCATTCTGCCCGGGATCATTCTCCGAACCAGTCGAGGCGCCGACAATATCCGTCGCGGCGGGAAAGGTCGCAAGATGCACACTCTCAACGCGGCTGTCACTTTTTGGCAGAAACTGCCAGACCTCTTCGCAGGTGAAACTCAAGATCGGCGCTAATAGCCGGACCATGGCCTCGAGAATCCGCCACATGGCAGTTTGCGCGGACCTGCGTCCCCCCGAGTTCGGGGCGTAAGTGTAGAGCCGATCCTTCAGGACATCGAAGTAAAATGCGCTGAGATCGACCACGCAAAAATCATTGACCGCGTGGTAAATCTTGTGAAAGGCAAACTCGTCGTACCAGTTCCTGACGGACTGCGCCAGCTTCCAGGTCTGGCGCAGCATGTACTGGTCCAGAGCCTCCAGCTTCTCAAAGGGCAGTGCGTTCGTCGCAGGATCGAAGTCGTAAAGATTGCCCAGGACATTTTTGAAAAGCTTGTTGCGGATGGTGCGGTAATCGTCGGCGATTTTCTGCATCAAGCGTTCTGAGCCGACGACATCTTCGCGGAAATCCACCGACGCTACCCAGAGCCGCACAATCTCTCCGCCGAGCCTGCTGGCGATGTCGACGGGGTCGACGTCGTTGCCGCGCGACTTCGACATGGCTTGGCCCTTTTCGTCGAGCGTCCATCCGGGCGTCACCACGCCTTTGTATGGCGGATTGCCGTGCGTGCCCATGGCGCAGAGCAAGGAAGACTGGAACCATCCGCGATACTGGTCTCCGCCTTCCAAATACAAATCCGAGGGCCACGGATATGATGGCTCGTCGCTGATGAGCGCGAGATAGCTGGCGCCCGATTCCAGCCACACGTCGAAGATGTCGGTCTCTTTGTCGAATTTTTCGGCGCCGCAATGCGCGCATTTCTTGCTGGCGGGAGTGACATTGTCCGCCTCGTCCGTGTACCAGGCATCGGCTCCAGAGCGCGCAAATAATTCGACGACTTTCTTGTTTACTTCCGGGTCATTCAACGGCTTGCCGCAGGATTCGCAGAGAAACACGGCAATCGGCACACCCCAAACGCGCTGCCGTGAGATGCACCAGTCGGGGCGGGTCGCGATCATGTTCGAGAGCCGTTCTTCGCCCCATGCGGGATCCCACTTCACTTGCTTGATATCTTCCAGGGTACGCGAGCGCAGAGTGCCGCCGCTCGCCATCGGCGTTTCCATCGAGATGAACCACTGCTCGGTGGCACGGAAGATTACCGGGTTGTGGCAACGCCAGCAATGGGGATAAGAGTGCTCCGTCTTGTCCGCGTGCAGCAATGCTCCGCGAGCTTTCAGTAAGTCGATGATCGGCTGGTTCGCCTCCCACACGCGCTTGCCGTCGTATTCCGGCAGGCCGTTGCGGAGGATTCCTTTTTCATCGACGTTGCTGGTGGCGTCGAGCCCATACTTTGTGCCAGTGACGAAATCCTCGGCTCCATGTGATGGAGCAGTGTGGACCACGCCGGTGCCGGTGTCCATGGTTACGTAGTCGGCGAGTACGCCGAGTATCTTCCGATCGAGAAATGGATGCTGGAAATTCAGGCGCTCCATCTTGCGGCCGGGAAAGTGTGCCAGCTCGCGCGGATCGCCGAGTCCGCACTTTTCCGCCACATCTTTCGCCAGCTTCGACGCGACGATGTAAACGTCGCTCCCGGATTCCAGTGCGACATATTCTTCGTCCGGATGAAACGCGACCGCCATCGACGCGGGCAGCGTCCACGGAGTGGTTGTCCAGATGATGGTGGAAACGTTCTTCCCGGCCAGCGCGGGATCGATATTTGCGGGATCGTCGATCAGTCCGTATTTCACCCACACCGTCGGGCTGGTGTGGTTCTCGTATTCGACTTCAGCTTCGGCCAGCGCCGTCTCGTCACACATACACCAATACACGGCGCGCAGGCCTTTGTAGACGAATCCCTTTTCGAAAAACGCGTAAAAAGTTTGCAGCACCACCGACTCGTACTGCGGATTCATCGTGGCGTAGGGGTGGTCGAAGCGGCCGAAGACGCCGATGCGCTTAAACTGGGTGCGCTGTATATCCAGGAACTCCTGCGCGTATTTGCGGCAGGCGGCGCGGACGTCGATGGGGCGCATCTGCAATTTTTTCCCGCCGAGTTCCTTATCCACTTTGATTTCGATGGGCAGGCCGTGGCAGTCCCACCCGGGCACGTACGGCGCGTCGAAGCCCGACATGTTTTTCGACTTGACGACAAAATCTTTCAGACATTTATTCAGGGCCGTGCCCATGTGAATGGGGCCGCTGGTGTAAGGAGGGCCATCGTGTAAAACATATTGCGGAGCGCCTTTGCGGGCCTGCCGGATGCGCTCGTAGATCCCCATCTGCTCCCAGCGTTCGAGCTGTTTCGGCTCATTCTGGGGCAGATTGGCCTTCATGGGGAAGGTAGTCTTGGGTAAGTTGATGGTCGCTTTCAATTCGAGCGGCACTCGGCGCGTGTCTCCAATTGTAGGAATCTTTTTATTATAGGGAGTGATGGCCGGAAACGTCCACGCGGAGTGAGGTACGCCTCAGTCCGAACAACGCGATAAACTGACATATGGACGGCGCTGTGTCCAATGAATCCGACGGCCCGCTTCCTCGCCAAAACGCCGCCGCGATCGGCTCCCATCCGATCATTCTGTATGACAGGGTCTGCGGCCTCTGCAACCGCTTCACTCAGTTCGTTCTGAGGAACGACGCACACGCTGTCTTCCGGTTTGCTTCGCTGCAATCGGCCTTCGCAACTCACTTATTAGAACGCAATTCGTCGAACCGACGGGAACTGGAGACAGTGTACGTAGTCTTGAAACCCGGACAGACTGACGAACTCCTGCTGTCGCGTTCCGATGCGGTGATCTTTGTGCTCAAATATCTCGGCGGCATCCGACGCGTTGCCGGATATATTTTGGCGTGGATTCCGTGGCCGCTGCGCGATTGGGGATATAGGTGGTTGGCGCGTAACCGGTATCGGCTTTTCGGCCGTCTCGATGCCTGTCCCGTGCCAAGCCTAGAAGAACGCGGGAGATTTCTCGACGTGTAGATTGCCGAGCGTCAGAGCCCGTGTTAAAAAAGGACGGGCCTCATGCACCGGTAAGGCCGAAGGCGCAGCGTCGCTGCTGGAATGCTCGATCAGAATCAGTTCTCAGTTTTTGCGGACGCGCGATTGTCCCGGACGACGAAGTTGGCTGGAACCTGGAATAGAACCGGGTCGGGATCGGAGCGAGATAGTTCGCCGACGCGAATGACCTGCGTACCTTCCCTTGGATCTTTGCGAGTGATGGACAGGTTGACCTGAAGGTCGAGGGAATACCAGAACTCGCGCGTCGACACGAGTGGCTGGCTGTTCCCAACCACCCCGGCATTGACGGTGAGCGTTTCGCGCGAACCAATGACATTAATACCGTCAATGACGTCATTGCCTACACTCTCACGGGCGAGGACACGCTTTCCCTCATCGAAAGGCCCGGGCGGCCTGGGGACGAAGCTAGTTGCAGCGTGATACCCCGTTACTTCACAGCGATGAGTCGCCACATAGCAGGTAGTTCGCGTATGGGTGATCGGATCCGAAATCATAAATCGATAGAGTTTAGATTGCTCGTTCGAGTTGGCGGGCACAAACTTGTGGCCTTCGCGGTAAATGCGGCCTTGGCTGTCGCGGGCGACCATGGCAAAGAGATGAGTTGTCACGACTGCTCCGTCTTCGAGTGTGCGAATCCACTCTGTGGTGCTGCGGCCCGAGAATGGCTTTCCGGGAAGCGGGCGAACGCTGATTCCGTCAACAAAGTAGTGCGTGCCGCCATCCGGTCCGCGGGATGGCCCATCGTCGGAGTCTTGAGCCGCCAGCGGCAGGCATGAAAGGAAGGATGCGAGTAGCAAGGCCCAAAGTTTCATGAACAACCTCACTATCGGACGGAAGAAATCTTAGCATTTTTGGGACCGTCCGGTCCAAACAATATGGAAAGGTAAAGCCGCGGGTCTCGGATTGCGGGTTGACATCATGATGCCTCTACGATTAGCATCATGACGTGCGAACTACTCTTACGCTTGATGACGACGTGGCCAGCCTGCTGAAAAAAGAGGCGCGTAAATCTGGAGAGCCATTCAAGCAGGTGGTGAACCGGTTTCTGCGGTTGGGTCTGACGGCGAAACCGGCTGCCCAAAAGCCTTTCAAGGTTAAGCCCTGGAACATGCAAGCGCCGCCGGGCTTAAGTTTTGATAACGTGCATGAACTTTTGGATGCGCTCGACGGGCCGGAGCGACGGTGATTGTCGTCGATGCGAATCTGCTCCTCTATGCTTACAGCGCCGCCTCACCCCACCACCAATGCGCGTTGAAGTGGTTGGAAGCGATTTTTTCGGGCAGTGAAACGGTCGGGCTGCCCTGGCAAACTGTGGCCGCTTTCGTCCGTATCGCCACCGATCAACGTGTGCCCGGATATCGCCGTTCGCCGGAGGAAGTCGTGCAGGCTGTCGAAGAGTGGCTGGAGCGACCGCAGGTGCGGTTGCTTGTGCCGGGCGATCAGTACTTTAAGCTTTTTCGGAAGATGGTGATCGAAGGGAAAGCCTCAGGAGCGCTCATCAGCGATGCTGAAATTGCGGCGCTTACGATTGAGTACGGCGGTGTACTGCACACTGCGGATCGGGATTTTGCCAGGTTTCCGGGTCTGCGGTGGGAGAATCCGCTGGGCTAGGGCGCGTTAGAGGAACACTTCCGGAGATACGTGAAAACGACGGCTTAACTTGCGGATGTGTTCGAGTGTGAGGCCGCGTTTCTCGCGCAGCACTTCGGAGACGATGCTGGGCGTGCCAAAGACTTCGAGTAGATCCTTTTGCTTGAGGTCGTTGGCCAGCATCAGTTCTCGCAGGATTTCGACTGGACGAGCTGGCTTGAGCGCGTAAGTCTGCTCCTCGAAGTCTTCGATGAGAACCGTAAGCAGTTCGGCCAGGCGGCGCTCCGCAGCGGTAAGTTTTTCCCTTTTCCCATCCAAAGCTTCGAGCATGGCGATGCATCGCTCGTTTTCCCGCTCGCTGTGGATCACGGCGGGAACGGTTTTCGCCAGCAAAGCGGCGTACTCGGGTTGGGCAGTGGCGGCGCTCATCGTTTCCATTTCCCACGGTCGTACTGCGCGTGCGTCAGTACGTGCCGAATGTAGACGCGGCGGAAGCGATAGTTAACTTCCGTAATCAGGCGATACTTATTGCCCTTGATGTTGAAGACAGTCCATTTCCCCACGGCGTCGGCGTTGGCGAAGGTTAGCTTGACGTCCTCCAGATTTTGCCAGTAAGCCTTCTTCGCAATGCGAAACCAAGCGTCCAAAGCTCCTTCAAGTTCCGGATGCCGCAACACCGCTTGCTTAAGTTTCTTGCGGCTGATTACGTGCATGCGACATTCCGGTTTCGCATCCTGCGAACATTCTAGTTCGCAACGCGCGAACTCGTCAAACAGATTTCTCGCGAATATCGTCTAGGCCGGAAAAGGCGGAGTCAGAGGCGTAGCCGCCGCTGATGACTCTCGCGTGCGCTGGGCTTCGGTCTTCGCCATTAAAAGGGTGAAGGCCTCCTCGCCGTCGATGGGCTTCACACGGCCGCTTTTCAGTTCGTCATTGCGGCTGTCGAGCATGTCCCGAGTTTCTACCAGTTCCTCGAAATAGGCGGCGAAGGCATCCTGCAAAAGCTCGTTGGGCGGGCGTCCGCTCTGGGCTGCGAGGTCGTTGAGTTTCTTTTCGACGTCGGGGGTGAAGCGGACTTCCATGGACTGAATATAGAGAAAAGGGCGATTGTGGCAAGGTGCCCTCGAGTGGCGGCGGCAGTAGCGGAGTGGTGTTCTTTCGCTTCTACCTAATGGCTATCTGTTGTAGCTTGAGGCTGGCCGCCTAGCTCGGTTATCGAATAATCGTCTTGGCCCCAGCTACCACTGCCTTTCTGATGAATCACATACAGAACGAGATTCTTTTGGTCGAGTCGTCCGGGATATGTTTGGCCCGGCAAGAGTGGGTCGCAGTGGAAGCAAGACCCGGTGAATGTCTGGCCTTCGAGTTGAAAGCCCACGAAATGACAAACACGCGTGATCTCTCCGACTTGCCGTAAACAAGGTTGGCGCTGAAATGAAATCACTTTTACCTGCTGGGGATAGTCCTTAGGGTTTCGGTTCCTCGCGAACGCAAGGCCCATGAGGACTAAGACGGCGAGACTCCAAATCGCCAACACGCGACCGTTCTCACGCATATTGAAGGCTCCAAGAATGCGAAATTGTCCCAGCGGGCCGCGCATATGTCAAGGTCGATTTACCAGATACGTCTGGTATTCCGGCTAGACGTTGGTGAAATTCTCAAAGTCGTAGCTCTCAGAACTATTTTCTAATTGCATCAGGGCTGCCTCGTTACTAGGGAGATCTTTAAATTGTTCATACGCCTCGTTGAGTACAGTGAACGTCTCCGCGATGACGGTTTGGACCTTGCTCAGGAGACCACGCGAATAGGTGACGATATCCTGGTGGATGAGACCGTCTCGAAGCATTTGCGGAAATAGGGACGGGTTACTTTGATCAGCAGGCTTAATAAGTCGCTCCCAGATATATGGCCACTTCCTCGGAATGAATACGAACAACTTGCCGTCCCCGATCCTCGGCAATCCTATCTGCCTGAATAACGGCTGGCCGAGATGCGCCGACTTGTTACGAAGTAATCGCATCATCGGCAGCCAGTTGGTTTCGGGAGGCGAGGAGTGGACGAGTGGCTCGATGGTCCGGCGCAGTCTCGTCAGGTAGAACTCCGATGGCGTTAAGATCAGGCTCGTCGGCGCGGGCGGCGTATTTAGCCACGCTTCAACCTTAGAAAATTGAGCTCGGCCAACCTCTAGACGCTTAATGCAGCCCGGAAAGAAGATCGCGATTACATCAGCAAGCGCGTCAAAGGCGGTTTGCAACGCGATAAGTAAGTCTCTGAAATGGCGTCGCTCTCGAATATCAGCACCTTTCTCCCATCTTTCTCCGCGCAATTGCTTCATCGGATCGTAGACGAGCTCGTGGACCGCAACGAACGAATCCACCTGCTCGTGGGCATCGATCAACGATTCTTGAACGCTCCGCAGGACCAGCGCGAAATAACTGAATAGAACGTTGTCGGAGTCCGACAAAAACCGAGGGGAGGCTCCAAACGACAGAAAGCCAGCTCTGCAGTAAAGATCATAGAGACTGGACGGTATTGTCCCGTCCTTAGCGGCGTTCTGCCATTCGTCCTCCGGAGCGTTTCGCTCGAACGGCGCAATCGAAATAGCATCGATGCTATCCAAGTCGCAATCGTCGAGGCGCATCCGTTTGGCTCCTTTAGCCTATTGCTTAAATCTCCAATATCACCGGCATGATCAGCGGGCGGCGTTGGGTTTCTTTCGAGATGTAGCGCTTTAGATCGGCGCGGATTTTTTCTTTGATTACTCCGTAGTCGGCTTTTTCTTCTTCGCTGGAGTGGGCCAGCGTGTCTTCCAACATGCGCTTTGCGCCGGCCATCAGGCCGTCGTCGCCGGGGTTGAAGCCGCGGGTGACGATTTCGAAGCTGGTCTCGACTTTTCCCGACAATTTATTTATCGCGATGATGGGGAGTACGATGCCGTCTTCGCTGAGGTGACGGCGGT